>JAGXRF010000109.1 GCA_018335925.1 Flavobacteriales bacterium | reverse complement strand
CTGGGTGCTGGGTGCTGGGTGGTGGCCCTGGGTGGTGGCCCTGGGTGGTGGCCCTGGGTGCTGGGTGCTGGGTGCTGGGTGCTGGGTGCTGGGTGCTGGCGAGAAAAAAAAACACGGAAACCGTGCGCGCACGCGGAAACCGTGCTACATTACAGACATGCACGGTTTTCGTGTGTTTAGCAAAGGGGCTGCAGGATGAAAACAGCGTTCTACGCACTATCGGGCTTGTCCTTTGTCGGGGCTCTGGCCTTAGCTATGGTCGGTGTGATTGACAGACAAGCCCTATCAATGGTCGGGGCTCTGGCCTTTTGGGTTGTTTCTCTAGTCTCCATGTTCTGTGGTGACATCTCTAGGGGCTAAACATGGCGCTTGTAATCGTTGCCTGCATTGTCTCTGGCTATGTTTTGTCTAGGCCAGTAGTTCGAATCGTCAACCTGTAAGCAAAGGGGCTTTCCGTGAAATTTGAAATTACAACTCAACGTCAATTGAGAAAACAATTTTGGATTGAACATCCAGTATTTGCGCATCAGGCGCGCGAGGCTGGGGTTATCTCCAAACCCCAAAACTTCCACCGTGCAACGTTACGTTGCGCTTTTGTGGACTGGGTAGATTCATGCGAACGCGACGGGCGCATATCTGCCGATCTTGCTAATCGCGCGACACTTTGATTGGAGAATGAAAATGAATAAATATGAACGTCAACAGCGGCACAACATGGAGCAAAAAATTCTTGGACTGGGTTTCTCATTCGAAGAATTTTACCAGCTCCGGCGAATTTCCATGACGTTGCACCGTTGGTACGAGCTGGAGTGCGGTATTGATAGTGGGTTTATTGAACGTGACGAAAAAACAAATAAACCATACTGGGTTTCTCATTCAGGTTACCGCTCCATAATTGCCGATAGGGAAACTGGGGCTTTGCGCAGGCTTAAAAAAATCATGGCAAACCATGCACCACTTACCGCATACCTACAGACAGACCCTAGGGGCTGCGCCCTTTGGATTTTGCGCCCAGGTGACGTACCAGAGGGTAAACGCGCGGATGCATACTATACGAACGGTGTTTGTGTTTATTAAAGGGGCGTATCATGGATAAATTCGATTTTGAATATAAGGGGCTGCAATTCCGTTGCATTGTCGAGAATGACGATTACATGCGAGCCCCTTTCCTTGAATACGATGGACATGGCGATATACGTGAGTCATATAACTACTATGGCCGGCCTGAAAAAAACCCAGGTGAAGTTATTATCTATTCCAATCGTGGCTGTCATTGGATTTATGATTTTGCTGGGGCAGTAGCCAAAGCAAAACGCGAAAACTGGGGCTCTAAAAACTGTCACCCGGGTATGTCTAAGGGTGAACGCGCGGCAACTGCCGCGCGAGACGATATGCAGTATTGTCAGGATTGGTTAGAGGGTGACAGATGGTATTCACGCATTGAAGTTTTCCGCATTGATAACGATGGGGAAAAGGTCGGAGAATCCGAGTTTTTAAGTGGAGTTGAAAACGGCTATTCGGGCGATTGCGAAGATTTTCTGCGCGATTGTGCCGCGCAGCTCGCAGCAGAACTTCATGCACAATCGCGCAAAAACTGGCGCAAAGCATTGCATGAGGCACGTCAGCGTAAATACTGGGCGTGCCGGGATATTCAAACTATAGGGGCTTAAACCATGACAAAACAATTTGACAATGTATCTTCCAGGTATGGCGCCCCAATGGGGCGTTGGGAGTGGCACGAGATTGTGCCAGTGTTTCATTCTGTCAGGCTATACCGCGTCAAACTTAATGCCGGAGGATATGACGACGGCGGAGCGTATTGGGGCATTGGTAAACCTCTATTCTGTTTTGAACAGCCAGACCTTGAACAGCGGGATTGTTGCGGAAATCTTGTGCATTTCAGAGTGTTTATCCGTGCAGAATCCAGGCTTCGAGCCTTGGCACAAGCCGGTATTTCCCCACGTATGCTGAAACGCCCACCAATGGCCGATTGGCGCAAATTGCGGCAACTTGAGTTCAAGGGTTGCATATCCGCGTCGGGCGTACAGTTGCGCCAAAAATTGCAAGAATTGGGCTTTGAGGATTGAATCATGCACATCGTTAAAAAACTAGAGATTGAGCTGTCCACCTATCACGGCGAGATTGTCGGGCGTGTCTGGTACGTTAAAAACGATCAAAGCGTAGATTGTTCCAATCTGTACAGTTTGCCAGAGTTGAATAACATTGTTTCGCTATTCAAGATGGGCGAACTTATGGGAAGTTTTGGCATCGGGCACAAACTTGCCAATGATGCCGACATTGTTTTTTACTCTAGGGGCTAAACATGAAACCTACACCTAAAATTTCGCTGCTGTTGGATTCGGCACGCGGCCAATATATACCGCGTGACTTTGTATTGGATTTTGATCTTTCAAAATTTCAAGGTTTGAGCCAATCGGATATTTATGATTGCCAAGACCCTGATAATGAGTGGTATTGGGGCGCATGGCAAAACATCCTAGACACTGCCCAATATATCGAAGATGGCCGGGTTTTTACGCTCCATCAAGATGGAGATTTATGGCTAATTTGCCTTGACGAACTAACCCAGGAAGAAAAACAGAATTTTGGCTTTGAGGATTGAATCATGCAAAATAAACCTAGAATCTCTGCGGTAAAAATTCCATTGTCAGGGTGGAAAGCCCAGGTTTACATTGAGGCATACAATAATTGGTTTGACGTTACCGGATGTCCAATATTTGCAAACCCCGATCATGCAATTTTTTGGGCAATGGCGGATTTAAACATCAAGGATTGAATCATGCGTGTGGAATTTTTCGAGGTTGGTTCGTACCATACCGCCAGGAAACGCGCGCCATGGGCCGCAGTATGCTCTAGAGTTTTCGGAGGCTTCATATGCTTTGAATCCGTGACAGATTACAAAGTTTTCAGGGGCCAGAGATGAAACTAGAAATAAGGCTCGAAGATGGAAAACCAATAATTTTTTGGACAGACAATCCCGACGATAGGCCGCACGAAATTGCAGCCTATGGGATGCATTGCGAGCATGTAACAGCCAGTCGGGGTTATATGCGGAAATGTAAAAAGCCTGAAACAGTGGCAGATTTTGAAAGTTGCATGAAAACTCTAGCCCATTGGGCGCGCATACCGTGTAGATAGAGAAAATCAAGGGTTTACCGTATAACCCGGCCACTAGGCCAAAAAACGAAAAGCCTAGGGGCTCGCATGTTGCAAAACGCGCGAGCCCCTAGGCTTTTTGTTTTGTCTGTTCTGGGCTTCAGGCTCTGGGCTCTGGGCTCT
>JAGXRF010000108.1 GCA_018335925.1 Flavobacteriales bacterium | reverse complement strand
TAACTTGTAAAATAGCTTGAGAATCATTATTATGAACTTCAATCCAATTTCCTTCATCGTCAATAAATTTGTAATAAACATAACCACGTTCTTTACTTCCAATGATTACTTCAGCATTTTGACTTAACAAAGTTCTTTCTGTTTCATCATCAATAAAATGATTGTCTGGGTCTGCATTAATGTCCCATTGTCCGTCGCCTTGTTGGTCTAACCAATCATTTTCTAAAGATTCAATTTTACGTCTTAATGAGCAGAAAGCTAAATCTTCTTCAAATTTTCTTAAAACATTGTCTTCGTCAAATCCTGCTGCATCAGCCAACGCATCATATTGGTCGTCAGTAATGTTGTTTGGAACAGTTGCGTCAAACGAGTCGCAATCATTTTCAATCATTTGGTCAAGAACCTCAATAGTTTCCCAATATTTTTCCCAAGTTGGAAAAATTAAAATGTTGTTTTCACAATCAACACCATTGTTGATTTGAGTAGACTCAATGTAACTAAACATTGTGCTTTGCCTTTGCATTAATGAATTATCATTTTTTGCATTTTGTTCTTGCGATAAATCGGCGTTATCACAAGAAACAACTACCAATCCTAATAGGATTGAAAAGTTTAAAAGAATTCTCTTCATTATTGTTAATTAATTGATTAATAGAAAAATGTTAAATTTTAATTTAAACGTAATTTCTTACACATTATTGTTTTCATTTGGATTGTCAGCCCATTTTTTTGACGAAACGTTGGTTTATAATGTTGTACAACGTTTTGCCGCTTTGCGAAGGCGGGGATTTTTAGCACTAAACTTCATTAGATGCAAAAAGCTTGAATTTAGCACTGCACTTTCATAGAAGCACGAAACCCCCGCTTTTGCAAAACGGCTGTTAGCGGTTCGGCTTTCTTTTATTAGTTCATACTTTTTACGTATTCTTTCCATTTTTGATTTAATGTCAAGCCAAATTTGTTAATAGTTTCTTTTTGTGTCGAAGAGCACTCTTTACAATTTGATTTGAGTTTGTTAATAAATTGGTCAATGATTGGTTTATCATATTCTCCATCGCTATCAATGGCAAATTCTAAAACCAAAATGTTAGCCCAAATTTCTAAATCGCTGTCAGTAAAACAACTCTTATTGTCAAAAAATGAAGTAAAATCTTTTGGATAGTTCTGTATGAATTCTTTTGCTGTATATCCTAGACCTTCAGAATAAGCACCGTCTGCAATTCTATATGAATTAGTTATTGCTCTAAAGTAAAATTCACGTTCCTCAATATCTTTGCTTTTTAGTTTGTCAAAGTAGTCTAAAGGCTCGTTGTCAGATGGATTTTTTGCTTTATTATTTATTAAATCTTTGGCAAGTTTTGGAATCTTAGGGTCTTTTAGAAACCTGTCAAAATCACAAGTTAAATTGTCTTTTGTTATTGCAATTGTGTCAACATATGAAGAATCTATTTGAATTAAGCTTTCGTTTGCAGTTTCGTTGTCAAGAGATTTTTTGTCTGTAATATTGTTACAGGCAAAAAGTCCAAAAGTCAAAATTGATAATATAAAATTTTTCATTGTTGTTATGTTTTAAGCTGACCGCTAACGTTCTCGGGCTTTGCGTTCGGGCGGGTTTTCGGAGCACAAAACTGTCAACCTGCACTACACTTGAATAGAAGCATAAAACTCCAAGTTTGCACGTCACCCCGCCTGACGCAAAACCCGTGTTAGTGGCTGGGCTTTTTTGTCTTTCGTTAACAACATTTCTTGTCTTGTTGAATTGGCGGACATTTTACACTTCCATAACTGCAATACACACAACAGTCGCCTTGATGTGGTTTTAAAACTGTTTTGCAATTTTCACATTCGTAAAAATATTGGCAAGCGTCTGTCGGCATTGTTTCAACCTTTTTGTGTCCGCAGTTTGGGCAAGTGATTGTCGATTGTAATATGATTTCCATTTTATTTTTCTTTTTTGTCTGTTACTGAATATCCTGTTCCGTTTATTGCTTTTTCAATTTCGGCAATGTTCGTTTTTGAGTTGTCAAATTCTACAATTGCGTTTCCCTTTTCGTATGAAGCAGTAGATTTGATTATCCCCGAAAGTTTATTCACTTCGTGGTTTACGTGTTCTTCACAACTTGCACAAGTCATTCCGCTAATGGAAAACTCAACTGTCTGAACATTTGATTTGTCAACCACAATGATTTGTTTTTCTGTCTTTGGATAAAAAATGTGAGCATAATAAGGAAAGGCAAGCATTACGATTACAAATCCTGTTACAATTCCTAAAAACATTTTCGATTGAATGAATTTTGGTTTTTCTTCCGTTTCGCAATTGCAGTCAATTTGCTTTTTGGGCTTTAACTTTTGATACCAAGCAAAACCAAGAACCAAAATTGTCAAACCGATGAAATATGGTCTTGCAGGTTCGAGCCACGAAAAAGTAGAAGCAAGTCCACTTGTCCCAGCAACAAGAGCCAATACTGGTGTGATGCAACAAAGTGAAGCAGCAATTGCTGTTAAAAGTCCTGCACCGATTAATTTTTTGTCTGTTTTCATATTGTTTCCAAAATTTTATTTTCGTGAAGTATTTTGAAAAACGGTTTGAGCATTTTTTCATACTCTTTTGTCAATGAGTAGAAAATGGTTTGTGCTTGCCTTTCCGTTTCAATGAGTTTTCTGTCTTTGAGTTTTCTGAGATGTTGTGAAATTGCCGAGATGGTCATTCCGAGAATGTCGCTCAGGTCGCAAACGCAAAGTTGTTTCTCTTCGTAAAGTAGAAACAGGATTTTTAGTCTTACGTTGTTACCTGCCAATTCAAGTCCGTTCGATAAATAGTCAAACGAACCGTTCAGTTCTGAAACTCGGTCTTTGCAACGGTTGATTTGCTTAATGTCCGCCTGTTGTCTTATACAAGAAATGTTGTCCATAGCACAAAGGTAGTCAATTTGTTTATTTAAGCAACTACTTAAATACGAAATATCAAAAAGAACCCGATTTTGTCTGTCGGGTTGTGTCGTCATAGCCTTGCCACTAACGTTTTCGGGCTTTGCGTTCGGGCGGGTTTCGGAGCACAAAACTGTCAACCAGCACTGAACTTGAATAGAAGCACAAAGCTCCAAGTTTGCACATCACCCCGCCTGACGCAAAACCCGTGTTGTAGGCAGTTTTAATATAACATTACTATTTTCAGATTCAAAATGTAATTTTCCACTTAATAATTTGGTGTTTTCAATGATGTTTGACAGCCCATAACCTTTTTGAAAATCTTCATTTACTGGTTGGAATTTTTCTCCGTTGTGAGCAATTCTTAGTATTGACAATGTATCAGTATTCTCAAATAATACTTCTACACTATTCGCTTTACTATGTTTTAAAATATTGCTTAATAATTCTTGTAGTATTCTAAAAAGTAAATATTTTCTTTCATTGTCTAAAGTAGGCGCTTTCCCAACTTTAGAAAAACTTATAGATGTTGATTGATTAAGAATATTTATCAAGTCTTCTATTTGGTAATCCAAATCAAAATCAAAAGACTCTCTCAGTTTAATAGTTTTTATTAAATATCTTACATCTGTTAATGTCTTATTTAGGATATTTTGAATATTAATAAATGCTTTTTCATTCTTTTCAACTTTGAGAGTACCAGAGTTCATAATTGCAAGGCTTATCATTTGAGAAATATTATCGTGGAGTTCAGATGTAATATAGTTAACCAATTGTTTTCTCTCTTTATCTTTGACTTCTTCAATCTTCCTCTTAAAAAGGTATTCATTTTTTTCTCGTTTATATGTGGCATATTCTTTTAATGAAAATATGACAAGTATAATATTAATAGCTGAAACTGATAAAATAATTAAAACATAGCTATCCATAAAAATCATAATTTTATTATTCCCATTTTAACTGCCAACAGAACTAAAGATGCTCTGTTATTAACTTCAAACTTTCTAAAAAGACTATCTCTGTATCCCTCTACACTTCTTTGAGATTTGTTTAGTTTTTCTGCAATTTGAGAATACGTTAAATCTTCTCCACATATTTTTAAAAAACTTTTTTCATTATCAGTAATATTTGGCAATTTTATAAAGTTGGTTACTACCATTTCTTTAAGTCTTTTAGAAAAAATATTGTTGTAATAATATGAGTTTTCAGAAATAGCTATTAATGCTTTTTTTAATTCTTCGGGGTGACAATTTTTTAATAAGTATCCGTTTACACCTAATTTAATCATTTTTATTAGATAGTATTCTTCGTCATAAGTGGTTAAAACGAGTGTTTTTAGGTTAGGAAAATTTCCTTTGATGTATTGTACCAATTGAAAACCGTCCATTTCAGGCATTCGTATATCTATAATGCAAATTTCAGGTTGAATTTTAGCTTGTTTGTACTTATCTATAAAATCTTTTCCATTATCAGATTCTATTACAAAATTAAAATTTCCTAAATTTTGAATAATCTCTATAATTCCCTTTCTTACGATATTGTGGTCTTCTATAATAGCAATATTCATTTTTTTAAATCCATTTTACAATCTACAAAGATACAAACTCATTAGATACTGAATTACAGGTAAAAAACTGTTTTATATCCCATTTTTAAGTGTATAAATTATTAAATAAGGTCTATAATTTTGTATCGCAAATTAATTATTAATTAAATGTTTTAAAATTATGGCAATTACAGCAAAAGATTTAGAATTTGTAGGAGTTCAGCATAATGAAATTGTTGATAAAACCTACTACGCATTGTATGATGGTGAAATTAGTGAAAAAGAATCACAAATTTTTGTTTCAGATTTTCTAATAAACACGCTTTTAAACTTACCTGATTACACAAAAGAATCAAATTTGTTAGGAGCGATGTATGCAAGTCAGAACGTTCTTCTCGGCAAAGCAGAATTTAGAACACTTTATGAAGGAGTTCCTGACAAAATTTTAACAAGGAAAGAGAAAGAGTACCTTGATAAACTCTATTCGATAGTTGATAAATACAATGATAATTTAGAGAGAATAATTTCTGAAATTAAAAATCTGGAAGACGAGATTAGTAAACATACAGAATTTGATGAAAAACAACTTATCACATTGTTCTCTGCAACTAATTTGGGTAAATTCTCATTAGAGTATTGGGTAAGAAACGAAGAAAAGTGGGCTTTGCTATCGCAAAAATCGGCAGGACGTCACGCAAAAGATATAGTCAAAGGAGATATAGCTGGTGGTGTAGGAGGTGCTGTTGGTGCTTGGGTTGTTAATGTTATTCCAGGAGCGGGTCAAGTGGCATATGGCTCTGCTATAATAGGTGGAGCTGTCGGAACTTCAGTTACCGTAGCGGTTGTAAAAGTTTTAGATTGGCTATGGTAAAAAAAATTTTAATACTCCTACTTCTCGTTCTTGTAGGGCAATTAGTTGCTTTATCTTTTTGGTATTTCTTTAACTTTGACGAAAAGCTTGCTTTTCCAGCTATGGGCGGTTGTTCTGTATTTTTGTGGATACTATATCTTCAACAAAACAAGGATAACAAGACAAATTAAATCCTCTAAAAGTATTTTTAGAGTTGAGATATTTATTAATCGTAAAACACTCCTGTTATAGTTACAGGAGTGTTTTAATAGTATAGTTAGTCGCTCCTTAATTATTACAATATTATTGAAATTAATTCATTAACTTCTTTATTATTTGTTTTTTATTGCAAGTTTTTGTGTTTTAAAGCTTTAAAAGCTTGCAATTATGTTGAAAAACCTAACGAAGTGGTTCGGCGTAGCCAAAACATCCAGAAAAATTGCCAGAATTGTTCCGCCCGATGTTGGTGGATTTTATTAACGATAAGCACGAGCTTGTTTGTACTTATCGATAAAATCTTTTCCATTATCAGATTCTATTACAAAATTAAAATTTCCTAAATTTTGAATAATCTCTATAATTCCCTTTCTTACGATGTTGTGGTCTTCTATAATAGCAATATTCATTTTTTTAATCTATTTACAGTCTGTAAAGATACAAACTCATTGGATATTAAATTACAGGTAAAAAACTGTTTTTACCCCGTTTTTTAAGTGCAGAGATTATTTGATACGACTTGTAAATTTGTGGCATAAATTAATTATTAATTAAACATTTTAAAATTATGGCAAACAATTTAGAATTCAACGGATTTAAAATTTATCCTGTTGGGAAAGCAAGATTAAGTATTGAAGACAAAGTTCTTCGTGTATCTGAAATTTCGGATTCGGGACTTGACGGTATTTTAATTGATACTAATGGAAAAGGAAAATATACCATCAATTTTGGTGAATTGGGAACAATTTCTGAAAATAAAGGTGTATTAAAAACTTCAACATTAGAAAAGAATGGATTAGGTCAGGTCATTACATCGTTTGAATCTTTTAAATGGTATGATGAAAAATTAGACAAAATCCTATTAGGATATAATTTAGATTATCTCCCTAAAGAATTTGTTGTTTTTGGACGATTGAACGGAGAAAAAGTTTTTGATATTGATAGTTCTGATTTACGACCTATTAATAACAGAGCTCAAGTATTAATTGACCCTGTGACAGTTACAGTAGTTATTGCAGTAGTTTCGATTGGTGTTGCTATATGGGCAGCATTGAGAACAAAGAAATCAGTATCAACAACAACTCATTATGATAATCAAGGACATATTGTTGGATATTCGAGAACTATTACAGAGGATCCTGTTCCTTTCGAAGTAGAGGTAAATGGAGAGATCTATACTGTAGATGAAGTTGGTATTAAATACGATGAGCAAGTTGCAGAGAATTTAATAGGAAACCCTGCTGTGGAATACACGACAATAGCTGAACAAATTACGGGAGTTAATTTGCATAGTTTTGAGATAACTTCTATTGAATTAGACAAATAATTTGACTATGAAATCTGTACTTTTTAAATCAAGTATTTTATTAGTATTGACATTAATTTTTGGATGTCAAAATCAGGGAAATAGAAGAGAAACTATAATCAATACAGTTAAGACTGAAGCTATTAATAAAGACGGTAAGGTCTCAATAGATAGTGTCTATGTTTCAAAAAAAGGAACAAATAAAGATTCTTTGTCTTTTTATAAGAATAAGGAATTTATGGGTTCTGTTGTAATTATGTATGAGTAAGTAACGTTTTTTTTAATATTGTGAAGTAAGTTCGGAACGATAAATTTTTTTCGTTCCGAATTTAATATTTAAATAGTATATATTTGGTGCTTCTAATTTTAGTTTATTATGATAAATAAATATGGTTTATATATTTTAAGTGGATTGTCCCTTTTATTTTCCGTTTATGGAGCATATTTGAAAGTAAATTATTTTGAAAATGGTAATTTGGTTTTAATTATATCTGTTTTTGTTACTACATTTTTTTTATTATACTTGTTAGTATATATAAAAAAATTAAGGAAAGATCTACAAAAAAATAAATAATTTGATGTACAGAACTTGAACGGTCTGTTTTCCAAAATTGCCTACAACGTTTTGGCGCTTGGCGCAGTGGCGGATTTCGGAGCACAAAACTGTCAATACACCACAAA
>JAGXRF010000107.1 GCA_018335925.1 Flavobacteriales bacterium | reverse complement strand
TTATAGAACGGCATTTTATATGCAACTCAATTGACAAAATCTATTTGAAATAAATAAAGGATAAACATCAAGTAGTTGACTAAATTCTTGTCAACCTATTTAATGGTTATCCTTTTTATGTTATTATTACAGTCTATATTTATTTAGAAAGAAAGACAGAAGTCTCCTCTACCACAATTCAACTTCTGTCCCCATAAAACAATATTATGATAACTCTAATTACAGATAAAATCAATACATTTAATCAAATTTCTTATAATAAATTTCTTGATACTATAAACCTCTACCAATTATCTTGCTCCTGTGCCTTGTCTGGTTGCCTTATTAAACATGGTTACTATAACCGTTCTATTAAGACACTCGAAGGTTTCATTACACTGTCCATTTTGCGCGTGAAATGTAAACGCTGTGGCAAGACGCATGCCATATTCCCTAAGTTTATCGTTCCTTACTCCCAAATACTTCTTAATGACCATATATCAATTATAAGAGCATATATTTCCAATGATTCATTTGAATCCATTATGACTACCAATGAATATATAGATGAAAGTAACATCAGATATGTTATCAGTAGGTATTTAAGGTACTGGAAGGAAGCTCTTGCTGCTTTCGGATTTTCTATTACCGATGATATCGTATCCATCATAAGACACTGTCTTTCTACATTCAAACGGCAGTTTATGCAGATTAAATGCATACCAAATATTATATTTACCTAAAACCACATAAGCCTGTTTTACCATTTGTTTTTTATATTCTAAACTCTAAATATACTTTAAATATAAGGAGGATTTTAAAGATGAATGATGAAGCAAGAAGAAATATTGCGCTTTTTAGATACGGGATCATCGCTCCAATAGTAAGTGGAGCCTACGATGAAGATAAAAGTATTAAAGAGTTTTTTTCTGATACGGCTAAAAAAACCTATACCAATCCAAGAGGTGAAGATACAAAAATTTCTGCCTCAACTCTTGAACGGTGGTACTACAGTTATAGGCAAAGTGGCTTTGATGCCCTTATTCCACAACGAAGGCGTGACACCGGACAGCCCAGAAAAATTGACGAAGACATAATGGAGCAGGTTTGCTTTCTAAAAAAAGAATACCCACGAATACCTGCAACTTTAATACATCAGAAGTTAATTGATAATGGCACCATAAATAAAGGTGATATATCCCTCTCCACAATCAATAGATTTGTAAATCAAATTAAAATTGAAAATAAATATACAGGTAACAAAGATATGCGGCGCTATGAAAGAGCTCACATAAATGAAGTATGGTGTGGCGACAGTAGTGTTGGTCCTTATATTAAAATAGATGGAACAAAAAAACGCACCTATATCATTGCACTACTTGATGATGCTTCAAGATATATTGTTGGAATTGATATCTTTTTTAATGATACATTCATAAATCTTATGTCTATCATGAAAACAGCTGTCACAAGATTTGGAAGACCAAAGATTTTAAACTTTGATAATGGATCATCCTATAAAAACAAGCAGATGGAACTTCTAGTTGCAAGAATCGGTTCAACTATAAGTTACTGTGCTCCTTATACTCCAACTAGTAAAGCGAAGGTAGAGCGATGGTTTAAAACTTTGAAAGATCAATGGCTGTCTCAGCTAAACATGAGTGATTACTCATCTATTGCTGAACTTCGTGAAACCTTATTAAACTATGTTAATCATTATAATCAGACCATCCATAGTTCTCTAAACGGGTTGTGCCCCCAAGATAGGTTCTTTAATGAATCATATCTTATAAAAAGATTACCTGAAGAGTTGATTGAAACAACATTTCTTCTTGAATACGAGAGGCGTGTATCTGCTGATAACGTAGTAATGATAGATGAAATTGAGTATGAGGTGCCTTATCGTTATTCAAAACAGAAAGTTACCTTAAGGTATTCACCTGACCTTAGTAAAATCTATGTAGTTGACAAGCATACAGGTGAACTTACAGCTATAAAACTGTTAAATAAGCAGGAAAATTCACTGATAAAAAGAGAAAAAGTAAAATTTACGGGAGGCAAATATTAAAATGATTGATTACATTAGCAGATATGGGCTTGACTTTAACCCATTCATAAAGAACACAAAAGATATCGTAGTGGAGACATCTGAATACAATGAAATAATCTACAGGCTTAGATTATCTTTTAAACAATAAAGGTTTCGGAGTAATTACAGGTGGTCCAGGACGGGGTAAGACTACAGCAATTAGGAGCTGGGTTAATGGGCTTAATAACTCTTTATACAAGGTTATATATACTTCACTGTCAACACTTACAGTGAGTGAGTTCTACAAACATCTGTCATCGGAGCTAGGCCTTGAGCCAATGCATAAAAAAACAGACAACTTTAAAAATATACAAGCAGAAATAAACAGGTATTCCATTGAAAAACGTATAACCCCAGTAATAATAATAGATGAAGCTAACTACATCAACAATGCTGTACTTAATGACCTTAAAATGCTTTTTAATTTTGATATGGATTCAAAAGATAGAGCCGTAGTTATTCTTGTAGGCTTGCCTCAGCTTAATAATACTTTAAGATTAGTTGCTAATGAACCATTAAGACAACGAGTTACTATGAACTATAATCTCGATAGTCTCAGCAGAGAAGAATCACTTGCTTATATAAAAGGAAAACTTTCGGGTGCAAAATCTACTATGGAAATCTTTAACGCCAATGCACTAGAAGCTATAATAAATGCATCAAATGGTATACCAAGACTTATTAATAAGATATGCAATTCAAGTCTTATTATTGCTAATAGCAAAAATGCCAATATAGTAGATTCTGACATAGTAATGCTTGCAGTAAATGAAATTGAATTAGGATAATAATAAATCCATGGATGTCTTTAAAGATATTCATGGATTTAAGCGTAATAACATATAACTTAACCTTATTTATTGTGATTATGTTCCATTAAGTACATTGACTAATGTAAAGATTGGTCTTAAAGTAAACATTAAATAAAATGAA
>JAGXRF010000106.1 GCA_018335925.1 Flavobacteriales bacterium | reverse complement strand
TGCCAATGCTTATAATTTTACAAACAGAAGTCTATCACGATGGAAACGTAAGAGTACAATTAAGACGTGAAGACATTCCACTTTCAAAAAGGTTTAGAGCTGCATTTATGGTAAATACAGACAGAGAATATATGCTTGGACTGAATTATATCGCAAGTAAAAACTTAGGTTTCAGAACGCATTACGACAGTGATATGGGTTTTGGAGTAGGACTGACATTTAATTATTAAAACCAACCCACAAGCCATACACATTGCCAAGTCGCACGAGCCGATACGCAAACCAAAACTTGGCAAAGAGTATGGCTTTCCCAACGCTGACAGTATTGACCGACAACATACGGACGAAAAAGAACAACGAAGGCACAACAGCAGTTTGGCAAAATGGCGGGTTTAGTGCAAAATTCAACGTCAGTTCTTCGATTGAACTTTTGTGCAAAACTGAACATTCGTGCTTCGATTTCCGCCACTTCGCCAAGCTGCAAACCGTTGGCAGTAATGCTAAGGGCGACCCGTTATAGACACAACGAAAGGACTAAATGCAATATCACGAACATCAAATAAACGAACCATTAACCGAATATATCCAGACCGTTTGGGCAATGGAATCAAAAAATGATGAGGACATCTATCCTCGTTCGCTGATAATGCCTGACGGAATTGTAGAAATCATCTTTCATTACGAAACCCCTTTTTATACGTGGCAAGACGGTAAGAAATTTCTGCAACCCGAAAACTTTGCCGTTTCTATGATGCAGCAATACACAGAAATTGCTTCTTCGGGAAAAGCAGGCTTTATTTCCGTTCGCTTTTTTCCGTGGGGTGCTTATCATTTTTTTGACGAGCCTGTTCAAAATTTTTTAGACCGAACTATTAACGCAACAAAGTTGTGGGGCAACGACTCTGGAAAAATAATAAAGGAAATGAAAACCCTTAATTCATTTGAAGAACGCTTCAAAGCTGTTGAACAGTTTTTGCTTGAAAAGCTCAAGCAACACAAAAAGGAAGAAGCAGAAGCAGACAACGCCATCAAGCTGATACGCCAAACCAAAGGAGCATTGACGATTGAAAAAGTCTGTGCAGAAACAGGACTTTCAAAAAAGCAGCTTGAACGAAAATTTTTAGCAACGGTAGGAATTATGCCAAAAGCATTTTCCCGAATTACACGCTTTTTAAACATTTGCCAAAACCTTGACGAACAAAAGAACAAGACTTTGACACAGATTACTTATGAATGTGGCTTTTATGACCAAGCCCATTTCATTAAAGAGTTTAAAGCGTTTTCAGGCTTCACGCCAAAGGAGTTTTTTGAAAAAGAAAACGTCTATTTCTCTGAAATCTGATTGTCTCTTTTTTACAATTTCGTAGATTTTACAATGAGTAGCTTTGCAGAAAATTTTAATCATTCATAATGGAAAAACTAGCGAAAGTGGTTAAAGACAACCAAGATGAAATAAAGAAACTCATAAAAGAAACACCCGATTGGCAGATTGCTTTCAATCGTTTTGATGCTTTGTATAAAAGTATGAGCAATCCTGCCGACAAAGTTTGGAGCGAAAGCAATTTCAATGCTTTCAAGGAAGTATATTTTGCACAAAGAGACAAGGACAAAGGTATGAGTAATATTGTAACACGGACAGTATCTGCAATACCTGACAAGTTGAAGAATATAACCAAAATCATATTCCTGCAAATAGCAGAAGTGTGCAGTTTATTCAATGCTTCGCATAAAGTGAATTTTGAAACGGACGAGTTGCCTAAAGAATTTGAGGCAATACAAATGACACCCGCCAAAGCTAAGGGCGTTTTTACTTATGCTTCGCCAACACCTCCCATTTACAAAAAAATCAGTTTGACATTTGATTATTGGATTCCAAAATTTATTGAGTGGACGGACGAGATAAGAAGCAAAAAACTGAAAGATTGGAAAGGCGGAAACATTTTGCAACACGAAAGTTGCACGGACTTTATGCGTATTTGCCTTTTGTTCCTTTCCGACACAAAAAACAATCCGCCTATTGCCAAGGCAGAAGACCGTGAGGCATTGTTAAAATTGTTGGGCGAAGATTTTGTATGGATAAAAAAATCTGCAAAGCGGGAAGACATTAAAGGCAACAATGCAAAAATTGTTGCAGGTTTAAAGAATCTGAACAAACAAGCAGGCATTGACATTCCACTTGAAGCGTGGAGCAGAATACAACAAACAACATTTTTCAAATCTTTAATCAAATAACCATGAAAAAAGTTTTACTTGGAGCAATAACAGGAACAATACTTGGTTTGCTTGACGGACTTTCGGCTTTCTTTATTCCAGAAGCAACCAATATGATGACGCAAATTATTATTGGCAGCACCGCTAAAGGATTGATTGGCGGTATAATTATAGGGGTTTTCGTTAAAAAAATCACTTCCATTCTGAACGTAACTTTGTTAGGCGGATTGGTCGGAATAGTTTTATCCATTCTTGCAGCAATCCCGTCAGGGGCTTATGTTGAAATTCTTGTTCCGGGAACTATTGTTGGTTTACTGACAGGAGCTATAACCGCAAAATGGGGAAAATGAAAAAGCTATTTATTTTACTTCTGTTTCCAACCTTTATACAGGCACAAACAACTAAACAGGATAGCATTTGGAAACCAATGAAATTCTTTATTGGACAATGGACTGGCACAGGCGAAAGCGAAGCAGGTAAAGGCGAATACGAAAGAGTTTACAATTTCGTTTTAGGAAATCAGTTTATTGAAACAAAGAACAAAACAACCTATCCACCGACAGACAAAAAACCGAAAGGTGAAGTTCATGAAGATATTGGCTACATAAGTTACGACAAGGGAAGAAAGAAATTTGTATTGCGTCAGTTCCACATAGAAAGTTTTGTAAACACATACATTTTAGATAGCATTTTACCCGACAACAGGACAATTGTATTTATTACAGAACAAATTGAGAACATTCCGACAGGTTGGAAGGCAAGAGAAACCTACAAAATAATCAACGACAACGAATTTGTTGAAATCTTTGAACTTGCTGAACCAAACAAGGACTTTTTTATTTACTCACAGACAACATTTAAGCGTAAATAAATCCTGCTGACACGACAAAGACAGACAGAAAAGCACTACTGCCAACACGGGTTTGGCAAAATTGGCGGTTCAGTGCTTCGTATGACAGTTTTCCGTAAATTTGAACATTGGTGCTTCGTATAAAATTTAGTGCTAAAAATCGCCAACTTCGCCAAGCCCGAAACCGTTAACACACAATTAATTTATCAGCAGTACTTTTAAAGATTTCATTTTTTTGCGTTAAAAATGTTTGTGAATGACTTAATGCAAAAGCAGACAGTTTTCAACTCCAATTGACAATGACGGGCCAAACGTTGTGAAGAAAGTCAGACCGAATGAATAAACGCAAAAATTTGACAGACTTGGACTCCGAAAGACAGTGAAGAGCTCATCGCTTCGAAAAAAAGATTACATTAGAACCATATAAAAAAATCGTGTGTTAACCACTATTTTGCATAATGCTGGCTAGTTTACAAACTTTAA
>JAGXRF010000105.1 GCA_018335925.1 Flavobacteriales bacterium | reverse complement strand
TATCTGTATTGCTGATATTCTTTGCTATTCCAAATTTCTAATATAGAGCTATCCATTATATTGCCGAAGGAATGCTTAGTTACTCTCTTCCTCCTGCCGAAAACATATTCATCATAGTCATGGGATAAGCGATAGCAGGGTATAGCATCTCCCTCTGCTGAGATATAGGTGGTAACGTCATCTATAAAGCTACAGCCTCTTTCAGTTTTAAGCTGTATATTTGGCAGATAGATAGTTATACCCTTTCTAAAGGCATAGTTTCTAGCCCTGTTCCACAAATCCTTCATAAGCTTATTACTTCCTTCCTTTGTATAAAGAATTTTATCCTTATTCTCGTCTATTTGAGGTATGAGGCTTGATATAATTAGCTGATAACAATCCAGCTCCTTTGCCAGATCTATAACTTGAAAAAGACTATCTATGTTTGTCTTTGAAGAAACGAACTGCAGCTGAAGCTCTGGAGTTGAAGACCTTCTTCGTTTTTTAGCAGCCTGCAATCTATTTATACCATCTACTACTCTATCAAGGGATATACCTCTTATCGCTTCAAAATAATCCTCTACCCCATCTACAGATATGGTAATATAGCTCACGGTATCAACAATTTTTTCTATCAAGGCGTCGGTTAATAGGGTTCCATTAGTAGTAATATGTAGCTTATAATCCTTTAAATCCTCTAAAACCCTTTCAAAGCCAACAAAGCAGGTGGGCTCACCAATCCCTCCCAGTACTATTCGTTCAATTCCCTCTATTTCCTTTATATCCTTCATTAGTTTCTCGTAAACCTTCTGAGACATATCCTGAAAACACTTATCCCAGCTTTTTCTATAGCAGAAGGCACAATTAAGATTACATCTATCTGTTAATTCTAAGTATAGCTTTTTTATTATTTTACTTTTCTTGTAACCTATTTCATAGCCTAAATCCTTCATACTTAGTAGCTCCTTAATCAAAATATACTAACATACCATACTGTTAATAATCTGGCAGCTTTAACATATATAGAGTAGAAGAGCTTCCAAGGAAGCTCTTCAGGTGTGGTGAATTTATTATTTTAGACCTAATAATTGTAATCTCTCATCTGTTGGTAATCCTTGTATATCCCAGCCTCTTTCAGCATAGTATGCAGGTAGCAGCTCACTTAATCTTGCTACGTTACCCTTAGATGGTCCATCGGTTATGCCTTCCTCTAATAATCTCTTAGGTAATGTATCCTCTGCAGGAGAAATGCCTGCTGCTAGGTTAAAGACCTTTTCTATGTTCCATACTCTTTCACCAGCCATTAAAACGTCATTACCTGTTATCTCAAAGCCAGTAACTGCACTATATAACGCTGCGTAGTCATCTGCTCCCAGAGCAAAGGAAGTAAATAAGCATAATCCAGTTGCATCGATAGCAGCTGTTAAGTCTTGGAATATCTTAACCCAGGTTGGTTTTCCTTCTAATGAGAATCTATCTAGTTTTTCTGGCAAACCAAGGATCTCAGGTGAAATTAAGTATGCTCTTACGTGGCAGCCACCTCTATTTGATGTAGCATATGCTAAGCCTTGACCTTGGATTGCTCTTGGGTCATATGCAGGAAGCTCTTGCTTCTTAACAGACATGGATAGCTCAGGTACACCGTAGGACTCACATAATCTGTAGGAGCCTTCAGCCAGCTTATCGCCTATACCTTCTCTTAAGCCCATTCTCTTAGTCCACTCAATAACAGCCTCTGCATTTCCAAACTCCAATGGTACTCCGTCAGTATCTTCCTCTTTGATGTAGCCCTTTTGATATAGCTCCATAGCTGCTGCGATTGTAGTTGATGCTGAAATAGTATCTAGACCCATTTCATTTGACCAGAAGTTAGCCTTGATAACTGCTCCTAGGTCGGAAACACCACAATCCGCTCCGAAGCCCCAAATTGTTTCGTACTCTGGTCCCCCACTCTCTAAATCGTCAACCTTACAGTGACGTCCACAGGCAATCGGGCAACCATAGCAGCCTACACGCTTAATTAAATACTTATCTGCCAAGGTCTCACCGCTTATTGCTTCAGCCTCGCTAAAGGTTGATTCTTGGAAGTTATTTTTAGGGAATACACCATTTTCATTAATAATATTTACAAGAACTGCGGTTCCATAGGTTGGTAGACCTTGGCCTGTTACGCCATTCTCTCTAATTTTTTTATTACAGCTTGCCACTACTTCCTTTAACTTTTCAGGATTTGCAATTGCAGGCTTACCTGTTCCTCTTACAGCAATTGCCTTTAGATTCTTAGAACCCATTACGGCACCAACACCGGATCTACCCGCTGCACGATCTAAATCATTCATAACTGCAGCAACTCTTGATAGCTTTTCACCCGCTGGTCCTATGTTAGCTACCTTTACCTTGTCACCTAGCTCATCTGTTAGAATCTGAGTAGTTTCTGAAGTAACCTTACCCCAAAGATGAGCTGCATCCTTAATCTGAACCTCACCGTCGTTAATATATAGGTAAACTGGTTCAGCAGCTTTACCTTCAAGGATTATCATATCATAGCCTGCCATTTTTAATTCAGCACCCCAACGACCACCAGAGTTTGAACAGGCAACAGTGCCGGTTAATGGAGATTTTGTAACTACCATGTATCTACCGCCAGTAGGAGTAGGTGTTCCACTTAAAGGACCTGTAACAAATATTAGTTTGTTTTCTGGACTAAGAGCATCTATTTTGGGATCGATTTCATCAGCTAGATACTTTTCGCCCAGACCTCTGCCACCAATAAATTTCTTTGCTAAATCTAAATTTAGCTCTTCAGTTTTAAAGGTTTTTTCTGTTAAATTAACTCTTAAAACCTTGCCAGTATATCCGTACATATTAATCCCCCTTATTTTTTATTTTATCAATTATAGTTGCAATAACCATGCCATTGTTTAAATATTTAAATAATTATTATTAAAATAGTTTTAGGTTAGCATTTTCAACTGCTGTAGCACTATAAAATAATAAAGCCACCATATAAGAATGGTGGCTAATACTAGCTATGTGCCAAAACGGTACAACTTTTCACTATTTTGATGTTCCATTTCGGAACAATGCGCCATTTCAGAACAATTGATATTATACTTTTTCATCTTTCTATATAGTGTGTTCCTACCAATTCCTAAGGCCTCAGCCGCTGAACTTATAT
>JAGXRF010000104.1 GCA_018335925.1 Flavobacteriales bacterium | reverse complement strand
TATAAGCAGCTGGCAAAAGTCATTCTTGAGGCATATATGAAATCGAGGTGCATCGTAAATGAACAAAAAAGAGATGTATCAAGTTCTGGATGAATTCATCCTGGAACTAAAGTATCAAGAGAAAGCTGAAAGAACGCTAAGCAAATATAAAGCAGATATTCTTAAGTTTCTTGATTCAATTAAACACGAAAGTGAGATTACCAAAGATGATGTGTTGCTTTTCAAAAAGATGATAAGTGAAGGAAAATACAAGCCACGTAGTATCAATTCTTACATAGTTGCAGTAAACAAATTTCTCAAGTGGTGTGGCAACGAAGATATGAAAGTTAAGAAGTTGAAAATGCAAATGAAGAATAGCATTGACAACATCATAAGCATATCCGATTATAAGCGACTTCTAAGATTTGCAAAGAAGCTGAATCATGATGATATTTACATGATTATGAAGATAATCGCTACAACTGGAATCAGAATAAGTGAATTAAGATTCTTCACAGTTGAATCTATTAAGTCATCATTCTACATTCACGTAAGAAACAAAGGTAAGGACAGAGATATCATCCTGACTCAAGAACTAGCTAGAGAATTGAGAAAGTACTGTAAAGACCACAATATCAATTCCGGTCGAATATTTAATTTAGGTGATTTAGCGATATGGCGAAAGCTCAAAAAGATTGCAGGTGCTGCACGTGTCAATAAAGATAAGGTACACGCACATTCATTTAGACATTTATTTGCTAAAGAGTTTATCTCTGAATACAACAATCCATTGGAACTAGCAGACATACTTGGTCACAGTTCATTGGAAACAACCAGGATCTACACTAGATCAACCAACGAGGAAAAGCGCAAGAAGCTTGAACAGATGAAAATCAAAGGGGTGAAAAAGTGACACTCGAGCAAGCAAAAGAGTATTTAAAAAGTTTTGATAAGTTATCAGATGAAGCAAAAGCAATTAATAAGAGAGCATTTGAAGATGCACAGCAATTGTCGGCTTGGGTATCAATTGCAGAACATGGTTCAGATGAATATAAAAAACAAGCATTAAGAATCATTAAAAGCATTTAAAAAGTGAGGTGAAAAAATGATTAACTACTATGAATCCATTCCAATTGGTAAAGAAAATGCAGTGTTAAGAAGTCAGTTGTGTGTGCTGTGGAATATGGATGAGCGCCAAGTGAGATTCACGATTGCGAAGCTGCGAAGTGAAGATAATGGTGATGACTTTGTTATCATATCCACTGCCAATAAAGCAGGGTATTACAGAAGTGATGATCGCAGTGTGATATCAAACTTTAAACAAGAAGTATCACGCAGAGCTAGACATACATTCATTCCACTTAAAAAAGTAAATAGAATTCTTCATACACATCAGAATCAAGCATCAATGACCAATTCATTGAAGATGGCAAGACTTGATGCAAATCTAAAGGGTTCTGATGTTATCAAAGAATTAAAGAAGCTAGATCGTAGGTTTGATAAAAGTCTATTATCAAAAATTGAGAATGGTTTATGTCTGCCAACTCCTGATCAAGTTAGAGTGCTTACAAAACTCTATAATAAGCCAATTAATGATTTGATAGGTATTTATATCAATCATGATTAAAAAACGATTTAAAGGCGGTTGCAACTGCCTTAGAACTGAAAGGAACACATTGAATGGCAGACATCAGAGGGAAAGGAACACTTTATAAAGGTCAATATGGTTGGTCAGTAAGCCAAACCAAGAAAGACCAGCATGGAAACCAACTCACATTTTATATTCCAGTGAGATTTATCAAAAATGCATTACAACGTGTAGCTGATAGAAAGTTTATTGAATTTGAAGGGTTCACGAACCATTACAAAACTAAAGATGGAAAAACAATGACTGACTATGTGATCACTCACATCATGGAAACAGAGTACAGTCAACCAACTGCAACACAACTAGAACAATCACTAGCAAATCAAACAGATGAAGATAAACCTTTATTAAATATTGATAGTGATGACTTGCCATTCTGAAAGGTGGTGAAAATATGGCAGAGGTGAAATGGATTAAGTTAGTTTCAAATTTGTTTGACAATAGAAAAGTTAAGCAAATAAGAAAGATGCCAGAAGGTGATGCAATCATAGTGATTTGGTTGCAACTACTATGCTTGGCAGCAACGATCAACGATAGTGGTTTAGTTTACTTTTCAAAAGACATACCATACACAGATGAAATGCTATCAACAGAATTTGATAGACCATTAAACACTATAAGAATGGCACTTAATATTTTTGTGAAATTCAATATGGTTGAAATAGTCAATGATATCTTGCTTGTATCTAACTGGGAAAAGTATCAAAACACAAATGGGTTGGAAAGAATCAGAGAACAGACAAGAAAAAGAGTAGCAAAACATCGTGATAAATTATTGCTTACTAATGAAAGTAACGTTACTGAAACGCTACATGTAACGTATAGTAACGCAATAGATAAGAAAGAAGATATAGATATAGATAAAGATATAGAAATAAATATAGTGTCTGATATCTTCAAAAATTATTCAAATGGTGACCAATCACTTTATCAATCATTGAAGGATTTCGAAAAAATGAGAAAGTCTATTAAAAAACCAATGACTGATCGTGCAAAGGAAATGCTTCTTCTTGAGTTAGACAAATTATCAGCTGCTGGCGAAAACATTATTGAATGCTTAAATCAAAGCATATTTCACAGCTGGCAGGGAGTGTTCCCAGTGAAACGAGGTGATAACAATGGAACAGTTAAGCAACCTGATGAAAAACGTAAACCTATCTATGAATACGAATCCATCAAGTTATAAACAAGCGAATGTGGATGAGTGGAACAACAACGAGGGTGAGTTGACTGGGTATAAATGCAGTGAATGCAAAAACAAAGGTTACATTATGTTTCTAAATGATGACAACATTGAAACACTTCGTGATTGCAGCTGTAAGAAGATTAGATCCAGTCTGAAAAACATCAAGCAGAGTGGCTTAGAAAACTTATTGGAAGATTACTCATTTGAAAAGTTCACCACTGAAGAATTATGGCAGAAGAAAATCAAAGATTCTGCAATTAGATTCATGAGTGATACTTATGGAAATTGGTACTTTATCGGTGGTCAAGTCGGATCTGGCAAAAGCCACGTATGTACAGCGATTGTAAAAGAGCTTCTGCTTAAAGGCAATGAAGCGCTATACATGAAATGGCGAGATGATAGCGTTGGACTTAAAAAAGCAATCACATCAG
>JAGXRF010000103.1 GCA_018335925.1 Flavobacteriales bacterium | reverse complement strand
ATTTAATTATCTTTATATGCTCTTTAAATGCACCTTGAAGCGCTAAAACTCCAATTTTTTTCATATTAATACCCTCTATCTGCCATTCTGTCTTCCTTGTAAATTGTATATACGTTTATTCCAACCATTGCTTCTCCAAGGTTTTCTGAAACTTCTGCTAGTATCTTTGCATCATTAAAGTTTGTAACAGCTTTAACTATTGCAGCTGCTCTTTTTCTAGGGTCTCCAGATTTAAAAATTCCAGAACCAACGAATACTCCGTCACACCCAAGCTGCATCATCATTGCTGCATCAGCAGGCGTTGCAACACCACCAGCTGCAAAATTTACAACAGGCAGTTTTCCATTTTCATGAACATACTCGACTAAATGAATGGGGGCTTGTATCTCTTTAGCTGCGTTCATTAATTCTTCTTTAGAAAGACCTTGTATTCTTCTTATTTCGGAATTCATCATTCTCATATGCTTAACTGCTTCTATAACATCGCCCGTGCCTGGCTCCCCTTTTGTTCTAATCATTGACGCACCTTCGCCAATTCTTCTTAAAGCTTCACCAAGATTTTTAGCTCCACAAACAAAAGGAACTCTGAAAGCCTTTTTGTCAATATGTAGAACTGGATCAGCAGGTGTTAGAACTTCACTTTCATCAATATAGTCAACATTAATAGCTTCTAAAATTTGAGCTTCAACGAAATGTCCAATTCTTACTTTAGCCATAACAGGAATAGAAACTGCATCCTGAATTTTTTTAATCATTTGTGGATCTGATGCTCTCGCAACTCCGCCATCTTTTCTGATATCTGCAGGAACTCTTTCTAGGGCCATAACGGCACAAGCACCAGCTTCTTCAGCAATTTTTGCCTCTTCTGGAGTTGTTACATCCATAATCACTCCACCCTTTAACATTTGAGCAAGGTTTTTGTTCAGTTCATATCTGTTATACATTATAATACCTCCTTGTATGATTTCACGTACATATAAATATAGATACAATTTATAATTGTATCTATATTTATGCTACTATTATGTCATTTTTGTACTGATAAAGCAATACTATTTTAAAATTGTATTGCTTTATCCTTAATTGTACTGGTCTATATCTAGGTAAACTCCATTCACAATATGTTTAGAAAAACATAAACTTCAACTAATCAATAATATCAGGTGGTAATACTCCTAATGTATTCTTGGTATATAGATAATAATTTCATTAAAAATCCAATAATTAATCTCTTACATTAGTCCTACTATATTGCGTTTCTATACTCAAAAAACCGCGGTCATTTATGGTACGGTTCTATAGTTTTAATCCAAAATTAACTCCATTGAACTAGCACACTCCCCTGATAATGCCACTATAGATTTTTCTCTTACAGACCTACAGAATAGATATAAGGAAGAATCTACATCAGCCATACCAGGAATATCATTAGCCTTTACTGCTTCCTCTAAGGCCTCCAATAGCTGCTTAGTCATAGGCTGCCTGCCACCCTCTGGATCGACAACTATTAGTCTGCGATGTCCAAACAAAGCATTTGAATTAAAGAAAAATCCATCATTATCAGGACCTCTTCTGGCTAATGTATCCGTCATCACCTTTATTACCTTTGTCTTATCCTGTAAATTTGCTTCAAAGTTAACCCAGCCAACAATCCCACACATTTTACCATTCTCCCTTCTAAAACACCCCTGCTTTATAGCCTTATATCAACATATGTATTTTATTTATGATTGATGTTTGTCTATAGTTTACTTTTATTATATTTTAGAAGAAAATGTATTAATATCAGCTGGCTTTCCCCTTCTTCCTAACAAAAAAAAGTCAGCTTAATTAAAAGCCCGCTTTTATTTTAATTGCTGAAGTTTACAAGCTTCTATTACATGCTTAACCAGAATAGCAGTAGTAACAGCTCCTACCCCTCCCGGTACTGGAGATATCCCCTTAACCTTATCGGCTACATTATCGTAATCAACATCACCGCATATTTTTCCGTCCTTGCATTCATTAATACCCACATCTATAACTATTGAAGCCTCATTAAAATATGTTTCGTCAAAAAACGCTGGCCTTCCAACAGCAGCTACAACGATATCAGCCCTTGAAGCTACCTCCTTTAAATTTCTGGTCTTAGAATGACATAATGTAACAGTTGCTTTTTGATCTAGCATAAGCATACCCAATGGTCTGCCAACAACTGAACTACTATTAATAATTACCACATCTGCTCCCATAAGTGGAATTTCATAATATTTTAAAATCTCCATAACTGCCTTTGGGGTGCATGGAGCAAAGCCATCCTGCATCCCCTCAAAAACCCTTCCTAGACTAATTGGATTCATGCAATCTATGTCCTTTGATGGGGATATTAAATGCTTAATAACTTCAATATCCAGCTGTGTAGGTAATGGTCTGAAGATCAGAATCCCATGCAGAGCTTTATTTGCATTCAGCTGCTTTACGAAGGGTACAAACTCCTCCATAGGAATGTCTTCATTCATCTCATAGATTTCCGTTTCAACCCCTACGCTTTGGGAATTTTTTAAGATACTATTTTCATAGGCGATATCATCAGGTCTTTTACCAACTCTTACTATTCCCATTGTTGGAATAATACCTTTAGCCTTCAGCTCAGCAACCTGTAACTTAATTTGCTGTTGTATAGATTTAACCACTACTCCACCTCTTAAAACCTCTGACATCTTTTCAACCTCCTTCTGCTTCTGTCTCTGTCCTATAAATAACTTATTCTATTTTGGTCATTTATATCCTCTATTTTTAAACTATTTATTAAAAAATATTATTTATAATATCTTAATGTTGAGTTAATGTTATTCTTAAAGTGATAATCTCTTCCTTACTTTAACATTATACACCATTTAACTTTAGGTTTAACATAGGTGATTAATAAGTATTTACTTGATGCTTATGGTGGATAATTGTCGATGAGGGACCCGATTAAGCATAAAATGACAATTATTTATTATACTATACATGTTTCTAAAATCAATTGAATATATATTAGAAATACATTGAAATACGTCGATAACTTTTCCCGTTATTTTGCAGGAAGCAGGTGAACTAATAGCGAATTCCCAAAGTAACTCTTGTTATTGGTGTCATGTAAATCATTTGGCGTATGAAAATAATTGTGAAATGAGGAATATACAATGCATTTTAATGATAGACAATCAAATAATATTCATTACATTCGCAGCACAAATACTCAAGTAGTTAACTCCCATAGAATTAAACCCACAAATAGCTTTGGTATTCTAATAATGCTACTGTTGATTCTACTTCTTACCTTGTTATTTAGTATCTCTAAGCCAATACCAAACACTTCGGGAATCTTTGTGGTAGTTGTTATATATTGCATCTATAAGGAAGGTATTCGAAATGGCATTATCTCAGCAATAATAGCATTTATATA
>JAGXRF010000102.1 GCA_018335925.1 Flavobacteriales bacterium | reverse complement strand
GATTTGAGGTAAATGTAAGATCTGCAACAGTTCTGGGCTTTGTAGGAGCTGGTGGTATAGGCTTCTATCTTTTAACAGCCATGAGGCTATTAAATTATAGCACATCAATTACTTGTATTATTGCAATCCTACTGATGGTTGGAATTATTGACTATGTAGGAAGCTTTATACGCTTAAAAAGAATATAGCTTATATTATTAGGGTAGAACAAGATGCTGTTCTACCTTTTTTTATGATTTGAAGAAATTTTTTTAGGGGTTATAGTACTAATTAAATTCAAATAATAAGCTAATTAAGATACTTTTGCTTTGTAAGCTTTTGCAGTATAATATATAAGTTGAGCATTAGATTAGAGGAGGAAGCTTAGTTGCTGGAGAATTACTGAAAATTATAGAGGTAGGAATATTATGTATATTTGCTATTGTGTTTTTATTAGATAAGAGTATAATTATCTAAAATGCTTTTATAATAGGGGGGTTGTAGAAATGGGAATTGAATTTAAGTCAACAAAGGAAGCTGCTGGATCAAGACAGGGTATATTTTATGGTGCAATTTCCTTTATAGCATGGGGACTTCTCCCCTTGTACTGGAAGCTATTGAAGCAGGTTCCAGCTCAAGAAATATTAGCCCATAGGATATTTTGGTCCTTTATCTTTGTATCAGCTTTGATATTAATTAAAGGAGACCTTGGAAGGATTAGAACTGCTATTACCAATAGGAAAAATATGCTGCTTATTGTAATTGCATCTATACTAATAAGTGTGAATTGGTTTACCTATATTTGGGCTGTAAATTCTGACTATGTTTTACAGGCCAGCTTAGGCTACTATATAAATCCCTTGGTGGTTTCTATTTTAGGTATACTGGTTTTTAAAGAAAGATTTGATAGGGCGCAGATTATTGCCTTATTATTAGCCTTTATAGGGGTATTGCTTCTTACGATTCAATATGGAAGAATTCCTTGGGTAGCATTGATTTTGGCAGTAACCTTTGCTCTTTATGGCATGGTAAAAAAGCTGCTAAAGGTAGATTCTGTGATAGGTCTGGCTTTAGAGACAATGACAATAGCTCCGATTGCTTTAGCCTTTATTATTTTTAGAGAGGGTCAGGGGGTAGGAAGCATTGGATTACTACCTATTTCAACACTGTTATTTTTGTTTATGTCCGGTATAGCAACAGCAACCCCATTATTATGGTTTGCGAAGGGAACTCAATTGGTAGAATTTTCAACCATCGGGTTTTTACAATATATTTCGCCCACCATCAGCATGCTTTTGGGAATATTTGTTTTTAGAGAAGCCTTTACTTCGGTTCATGCTATTAGCTTTGGCTTTATATGGACGGCTTTAGTAATATATACTGTTTCCAAGGCAAGGGCCATGAAACCAAAGGAAACTCTAAAAATAGAGTATTAGCTTCAAAATTTTACCTCACATATATGCATTATTAAAGTCAAAAATATAGTGAGGTGATAAAATATGAAAAAGGAAAAAAACAAGGATAAGGAAATGGATATAAACTTTTTTAATGCCATGAGCTATGAGCTGGCAGGAGAAATTGGAGCCATTGACAATGAAGATATGCTAAATAATCGAAAGCTGGTAGTTGGGAAAAAAAGTAGCTCAAAGAGGAGTAAATAGTACTATAAAAGGATTTCTCAAAATAGAGAATCCTTTTTTTTACGGTAAATTTCAAGTATGACAATATTGTTAATTTATTGACGATGCAGGTATTTGGCAAATTATGTGGAATTATTAGTAAAAGATTTGTAATTATTAAGTATTAAGTATTATCAATTAGATTATTGATTTAACCAATTCGCCTATAGCTGGAGGAGTAAAGATATGAGGTTTGTTCCCATAAACTCTGTTAAAGAGGGTAGCCAATTAGCTAAAACTATTTTTGATAAAGAGGGAAGAATACTGCTATCAGAAGGAGTAAAGCTATCAGAGAGCCTTTTAAGGAGAGTAAAGGCTAATAATATATTCTCTATTTATATACATGATGAATATAGTCAAAATGAAATTGAGGATATAATAAAACCAGAATTAAGACAGAAGGCCATCAAGCTTATAAAGGATAGCTTTGCAAGCTTTACAAAGGGTATTAATCAAAATTCAAATAATAAGATGCAGGCTGTAAAAATTAAATACGAGTACACAAATAGCATAAATCAGCTTGTAAAAGACATTTTGGATGACATACTTTCTAGACAAAATATATTTGTTAATCTAGTGGACATTAAAAGCATGGATAATTATACCTATGAGCATAGTGTTAATGTAACACTCCTGTCCCTGATTATTGGTATAGAACTTAACTTAAATAAGGATCAGCTATTCGAGCTTGCAGTTGGGGCAATGCTGCATGACTTAGGTAAAACCTTTGTCCCTGTAGAGATTCTATTCAAGGCAGGGGCTCTAAAGGCTGAAGAGTTTGAGATAATAAAAAACCATACAACTAAGGGCTATGAGTATCTAAAAAATAATATTGATATTAGTGGTGTATCCAGAATGGTAATACTACAGCATCATGAACGTATAGATGGAAAGGGCTACCCTTTAAATCTTAAGGGGCAAGAAATAAACAATCTGGCCAAAATAGTTACAATTGCCGATGTCTACGATGCATTAACTTCTGATAGACCTTATCGGAGAGCAATGTCACCTAATGAAGCCCTGGAGTATTTAATGGGGGGAGTTGACAGGTTCTTTGAATATCAATATGTAAAGGCCTTTATAAGAAGAGTTATTCCATATCCGGAAGGCACACTTGTTAAGCTCAGCAGTGGAGATATTGCAGTTATAGACAAGGTTAATGTCGAATATCCATTAAGACCACAGGTACGAGTAATTAAACAATTTAAAGACAGACAGGAGCTTATAGGCTTAGACCTACTCAATGAAAAAAATCTTACTATTTTAGGGGTGCATTATGATGCCCCGGCAGCACTATAGTAATTTTGAAATATTAATGATATTGTAATTCATCTTTGGGTACTATAGATATAGTATAATGAATATTAACGAAGGGAGAATTACAAATGAAGCTAGAGAAGATAGATTATATCTACGCTGATTACTTAAGCTTTAAAAATTAGGGTTTGAAGGTAGTGCCTTCAACGTTGTCATAAGAAAAAAGCCCCGGCATAGGCCGAGGCTTTTGATTATTACAAGGTTAATTCTTCAGGGCTGCAGATGCCTGTATCAATTGCATTTTGTTTTAAAACCAGGTACAATTCAGCATTTGTAGAATTTACATAAGGAAATACAAAATATACACCAAGCCCGACAAGGAGAGCACCTAATATATACCAACCTATAAAGGATAAATCTAGTACGAAAATATCAAATTTTTGCCCTTTGGTCATTTGGTTGCTTAGTTCAATGGCCCTCTTATAATCAATATTTGGGTTTTCTGCAAGAATATACGGAACCATTCTATAGGCATATGTCTTTATAATACCGAATGATTATTTTACTGTAGTAGCTCCTTATATTTTGCGCTTTAGCACGATAATGTTTTAAAGATTGCATTTAGAGTAGAAATGTTATTATAATATACTTGTAACATTATAATGAGGCATAGTATATTTAAATTTTAGTTATTAGACCTCAACGTTATACAAAGTCCTTCGTAGATGCCAGTGAAACTTTTTCATTGACATTTTTCGACGAAGGCTTTGAGAAGGAATTAGCTTACTTAGGCACGGTTTCAGGAAGGGAGGAGGACAAAATATCTGAATTAAGTCTTGAGGTTAAATACTCAGATCAAACACCTTTTTTTAATAATGCTCGATTAGCTTTGATTTGCAGAAAGCTTTATTCACAGGAATATAAGTCAGAGGGCTTCATTGATCCAGCCTTTAAAGAAGAGTTTTACCCAGACAAGGATTATCATACCCTTTATTGCTGAAATTACAGGTGTTCTTAGGAAGAATAAATAGATAATGAATGGATTAAAGTTTGGTTTTCTAAAAAACTTGTATTTATAATAAGAAATATGTCACATTTTATTTAAGACAGCTTACGCTGTCTTTTGTATTTTAATAAAAAAACTAGCTATACTATGTTTAGTACAAAAAATTCAGAATAACATAGGAGAGGCCTATATGAGCAAAAATCGTAGAATTCTTTTAATATCAACAATTTTAGCCTTAGCAATGATGCCAATTCTCTTAAGGAGAAGATATAGAAAAAAATCTAT
>JAGXRF010000101.1 GCA_018335925.1 Flavobacteriales bacterium | reverse complement strand
GGAGCTGCTGAGTTAGACAAACTAGTGAAAGTAATGAACGACAATCCTAACATGGTCATCTTTGCCAAATCACATACCGATAACCGTGGTAGCGATGCCTACAACCTAAGACTATCCGACAGAAGAGCCAAATCAACCGTGGCTTACATTATCTCTAAAGGAATTGCAAAAGAAAGAATCTCCGGTAAAGGTTTTGGAGAAACCGAACCAATCGTTGATTGCAAAGAAAACTGCACCGAAGATGAACATGCACAAAACAGAAGAAGTGAGTTTATGATTGTCAAAAAATAATCCTTCCTCTAAAATCATAATAAAAACCGCTATCCTAATGGAAGCGGTTTTTTTGTAAAAATTTAGTTAAAAAAATATAAAAAAAGTTTATATGCGATATTGATTCATTTAATAAAGTTTTATATATTTCCAAAAAATTACACATATGAAAAACATAATTCTTATTTTATCAATTTTTATGGGTTTTTCACAGGATAATAAATTAAGTGTAAAACCTGTCTTTAAATATTATAATGAGATAAAAGAAAGTGATGATAAACAATCTTTTAACGGTTACGGAACGCTTGAGGATCTAAATTTAGATGTTTTAAAGCTAAACGGTGAAGAGGGTGTTATTTTTGTTGTTTATGAATATAATAACAATGACGAAGAGATATTATTAAATAATTCAATAAAAATAAAAAACAGTAGTTATTATTCTGATGGATTTAAAAAGTTAAGTTTTACTGAGAATAAATGTAAAGTAATTGCAGTAAGATTTAATAGAAAAAATTTTCCAAAAATCATAAATTTAATAAAAGAGTCAAAAAAAAGAATATATGAAATTTTAGGATTTCTTGATTATTTAAATGATTATGATTTAAACTCCATAAATTCTTATTTAATTTTAAAGTACGGTGTTCCTAAAAATGAATTTTCTTACACAAGTTTTTCTAATGATACAATTTTTAGTATTAATACAAGTGAAAAATTTATAAATTATTTTGGTTATATTAATAGTAATGAATTCGAGTTTAAACATAACATTATTCATAGTTCCGAGGATAGTAATCTGATTGTTAGAATTGAAAATAATAACAATATTAAAGAAGGTGAATATTTCTTTATTTCTGAAAGTAACTTCAATTTATCTGACTCAAAAAGCAGTTATAATATTAATAAGGTTTGGAAGATTGATAACAATTTTAATTCTGAAACAAATTTAAATCTAAATTTAAAGATAGATGAGAGATTATTAATATTAGAGGATGAAGAAATTATTATTGAAATTTCAGATGACGTTAACTTCAATAATCCAAATATCTTAGTGCCAAAACTTTATAATAAGCAACTAGATTTCATGATTAATGTTTGTTTTAAAAAGCTTTATTTTAGATTAAAAACAATAAAAAAACTTAAAGTTGAAGTCATTAAAAATGAGTGTAACAGTTTGATTGAGTTGAATTTAACAAATGGGTTAAAGCCTTATACTATAAATATTAACAATGAAACATTTCTAACTAATGAAAGTAGTGTAGAAATTTTAATTGCTGAAAAAACAAACATAATAATAAAGGACAAAACAAATGCATTAGAAAACAAGTTTGAAATAGATTTTCATAATTCATTTTCAGAATTTAAAAACAATTATATAGTTTATTTAAATGAAAAACCAGCTAAAATTGATTTAGGTTTTTTGTATAATGACTTGCTTGAATATGAAGTTTACTTGGAGGACAAGTTAATATCTAAAAGTTTATATTTTGATTTTAATAATTATGGAATACTTAAAATTATCGCAAAAAATAAAAACACTTTATGCGAAAAACAATTTGAAGTTGAAATAAAGAGTTGGTCTATTAATGATGAAGATTTTGTAATTTATCCTGTTCCCTCAGTGGTTAATCAACCAATTTTTTTAAAAATTAATTTAGGAGAGTATAAGGGTGTTTTAAATATTTATGATACTCATGGAAAAATGTTGGAAAGTAAAAATTTAAACACTCTTTCTAACACATTATTGGATTTTTCTTTTAAAACTTCTGGTTTTTATTTTATTCAAATAGTTGACGAGAACAATCAATTGTATTCAAAAAAAATCATCATTAAATAAATATTTATCAGCTTTTGACATATGAATTTATCAGATAAGACAAAAAGAAGTTTATTATTATCAATCAATAATATCGTATTATTTGCAATGTTATTTTCATCATTTTTAACACCTGCAATGGGGTTAAAAGGAGTAAAATTTCAAAAAAGGATATTTCCTAGCAAATATTTTGTGAACCGAAATACAATAGATAATCTATTTGATAATAAAAATATCGTAAATCCATACACAGCAAATTTAAATTCCAAAAAGAATAACAATAATTTTAAAAATAAAGTCAATGTTGATTTTGAGTATTCTATATCTTCAGATTTAGAGACAGGGATTATTGGTAAAAATTCTGAATATTTACATGATAACCCAAAAGACAATGTTTTTAGATTTAATATTCAAGATTTTCCAGAGGATAAAGACTTATACCCAGTAATTTATTTTGATGTTTATGGTGTTAAGGATAAAAACTCAGTTTCTTTTAATTTAAACGGTACTTATAACCAAAACCATATAAGCATACATAAATTGGATGAATGGTCTAAACAAAGGGAAGTACTGAATATAGATTTGTTTAAAAAAGGTTTAAATTATATTATTTTTTCAGCTGAAAATCAAGATCATTTTTATAAAATATCTAATCTTTATATAAAATTCGAGAAATTAAACGATTTTGTTTATATTGATTCTAGAAGTAATCATGTGATTAATAATCAATGCCATTTAAAAGGTTTTGTTAAAAATGAATTTATAGGAAGTATATTAAAAATTAATCAACAAGAATTTGAAATAACTAGTGATTATATTGATTTAAGCTATAAATTAAATGGAGAAACTGAATTAGAATTACAGCTTATGAATAAAAAGAGCAAAGTAATTTGGTTTTATAATATGCATTTAAAAAATATTGAGAATAAAACGTACACAGAAAGACTTAAAATTCTTCAGGGAACTAAACAATTTAATAAAATTAATAAAGATTTTTTTGATTTCGAAGACGCTAGTTTAATTATAAACGACAGCTCCTTATTAGAAAATAAAGTTATTTCAATTCAAAAAGTACAACAACATCACACAGCTCCTTTAGGTAATAGTATTGTTAACGTAACCAAAGACAAGTCAGTATATAGGTTTTTACCAGATGGAACAGAATTTGCGAAACCCTCTAAAATTGGTTTAACATATGATAAAAGTTTAATACCAAATGGATATACTGAAAAAGATATTAAAACATTTTATTTTGATATTAAATCTAAAAGTTGGATATCGGTACCTAAGGATACTTTAGATATACAAAACAGTAAATTGTATTCTTTAACTACTCATTTCACAGATTACATTAATGGTATCATACAAGTGCCAGAAAGTCCAAATCAAAACGAGTTTAATCCAACAATTATAAGTGGATTACAAGCAGCAACACCTACTCAAGGATTAACTACTATTTCACCTCCAAGTGCCTCTCAAACAGGAGAGGCCAATGTTTCATATCCTATAAAAATACCATCTGGGAGAAATGGCATACAACCTAGTTTAACGGTTAATTATAATAGTGATGCTGGAACAAGTTGGCTTGGAGAGGGTTGGAATTTGTCTATGCCTTCAATAACTGTTGAAACTAAGTGGGGAATTCCATTGTTTGATGAAAATTTAGAAACAGAAGTTTACAACTTAAATGGTGAACAATTACTTCATCCTAAAAGTAGTGGAAGTGAATACGAATACTTTCCATATCGGCATGAAGGTGAGTTAGGAAGTAATGATTTAACTACAAATTATCAACAAAGAAATAACACTGGTGTAACTATTTTTACTTTAAGAAATCAGGGAAGTTTTAATAAGATAGAAAGAATTGGAAGTTCTGTTGAATCATATTATTGGAAGGTAACAGACACCAAAGGAACAATTTATTGGTATGGGGGAGATGAAAACGGTTTAGATATTACTACAAATAGCTATTTAAAGGCAAATAATAAAATATTTCATTGGAGTTTAAAAAAAGTACAAGACATATTTGGAAATAATATAACTTATACCTATGAAAAAAACACAAACACTTCAGCATCAAATTTAAATGGTGGGTTATTTTATTATCTTAGTAAGATATTTTATACTGGTCACTTAAATGAACTGGGTAAATATGAAATTGAATTTAAAAGATTTGAAACAAATAAACAAACGCCAAATATTTCTTTTAAGTACGGAATTAAAAAGATTGATCATCAACTTTTGAAAGAAATTATCATAAAACACAACAACAAGCCAATAAATAAACATCAGTTTTACTATGGAAGTGGTAGATTTAATAAGGATTTATTGACAAAAGTTGTAGAATTTTATAATGACTCTCCAAATAATACTCCAAATTTTTTAATGATTAATGTTAATGAATTTAATTATTATGATGATGTAGCAGCAAACAATGGTAACTTGTTTTTTGAAACACAAAGAGTTTTAATAAAACCAATTAATACAAATTCAATTGTAGACTTAGTAGATATTACAAATGGGTCTAAAATAAATTCAAATCAAGTTTTTGATTATGGATTTAATATTAGACCTGCTTTTGGAATAGAATTAAAGTTCCTCAAACATTCAAACAGAAAAGATAGAACCTTAACGCTAGGATTACCCCATAACATAAATTTTAATCAAAGTAGAAGCATTATATCCTTATTTGATGCCAATGGCGATGGATTGGATGATATTGTTTTTAGAACCTCAAACGGTTTAAAATTTTTACCAAATACTAATCTTTTTGATGATTCAAGTGTTACAAGTTCATTTGGTGTACCATTATCTTTTTTTGTTTCCGATGAAAAAGATATAACTGGAATAAGCGATATCAGTAAGTCAAAGGGTAAGTATTTCACTCCTTTGTTAAGCTCTTTCGATTTAAACTTTAAAAAATATCATTTTTCAACCAGAGCAACTAAAACATTTAGCAACACTAATGTATATTACCAAGACTCAAATAATGATGGTGTAACAGATATTATTAAAGATGGTTTAGTTTATTTTGGTAAATTAAATGAAAATGGCAATGTGTCGTATAGCACTTCATCTGTAAATACTGAAAATTTAATAATAACTGCTAACGGTACAAATCCAATCGTTGAAATAAATGAATCAGAATATGAATCAAATTTATTATTAAATTATGATGCTGTAAAAATATGGGAAGCTCCTAAAGCCGGTAAAATTAGAATTCAGGATTTTGTTAGTATTTCGCAAAGTGTCAGTAATAATGTTATATATAGTATTGAAAAAATAAATTTAGAAGACAGAAAAAATGAAAATAATCAATCTTGTAGACTGCATTTAATTCAATTAAATAATAATAATAATTCATAACCCGTTGTGCATTTACACCAAATTTACTTTTAATTGATTAATTGGTCGATTAAATACGAATTTATTTAGATGTTGAATCAAGGTTATTGCTGTAATTTTAGATAGGATTCTAGTGCTAAATCCTATGAATGTTTTGGCGTAATTGTTTCTAATTCGGAATTGGTCACACATTTGAGAGAACAGTGTTTCAATTCTTTTTCTTCCTCTTTTGAATATAAAGGGCTGCTCCACATAATTCATTTGATTTTTACGTTTTGGTGT
>JAGXRF010000100.1 GCA_018335925.1 Flavobacteriales bacterium | reverse complement strand
CCCCCTTATCTATTTCAACCTTTATTATACTATTATACTATAAACAAATAGTCAATTAAACTAAATATTACTTCCCATATATTACATTATTATTAAATAAAAGAACTCAAAAAGACCTAAGAAATGTATTTCTTAAGTCTTCTAAAAATCAATTAAGCCAAGACTGATTAACAGGGCATCATTAACCTTACCCATCATATCGTCATCTAAATGGCCTATTTTTTCCTCTAAGCGTCTTTTATCAATGGTTCGAATCTGTTCCAGCAATATTACTGAGTCCTTTGGCAATCCATATTCCGAAGCTATTATTTCAATATGAGTTGGCAGCTTAGCCTTGTTAATTTGAGATGTAATGGCAGCAATAATCACAGTAGGGCTATACCGATTTCCTATGTCATTTTGGACTACGAGAACTGGACGTACTCCTCCCTGCTCAGAACCTATCACAGGGCTTAAATCTGCGTAGTATATATCTCCTCTTTTAACATTCACTTTATTCACACTCCGCCATCTTTACCTCATAGTTTTCTAAGGAGGATAAATCAAGACTTAACCCTAACTCTGCCAGTGACAAGTTAATTGATGCCATTTCCTGATAGCCCTTTTTCATACTTTCTCTGATCTCTAATTTACTCTTTTCACGTATATATAATTTCATTGCATTGCGAATAAATTCACTGCGATTAGTATTTTCTGTCATCACAATACTATCGATTTCTTTTAATAAACTATCGGGAAGGCTTATCATTATTCTCTTAGAGTCCGCCATTTCGCACCTCCTAAATTTACAAGGAAAATTTATTTCTTGCTTTTTAATATCCATAATTATATTTATTCATTTTAAGTGTGTCAATATGACCACTAAATTATACCATAAAAACTAATTCTTTATTTAATAGTCTGCATACATATTGCCAGTATAAATAATCCTCACTACACTATTCTAACAAATAATCTCTTATGTGTAAAAGCGTATTATTTTCCATATAGACTCTTGGAACCCTTCTACCTACCATACAAACTATTTCATAATTGATTGTATTTAGTTTGCCTGCAATATCATCTACGGTTATTCCCGATTCAGGATTATTACTAAATAGGGTTGCCTCATCACCACGATGAACCTCAACTCCTGTTGCATCTGCCATACATTGATCCATACATATTCTTCCTACAATAGGTACCTTTTTACCTTTAATTATTACTTCTGCCTTATTAGTTAGCATTCTTGTAAAACCGTCGGCATAGCCAATTGGTAGGGTAATAATTTGTTTTTCCTCTGGTGTTTTATATAATAGTCCATAGCTAACTCCACAATCGGCTGGAAGCTGTTTAACGTGGGATACTCTAGCCTTTAGCTCCATAACCTGCTTTAGCTTAACAGCCTCATGACTTACATCAGGAGATGGATATAGTCCATATAACATAATTCCTGCCCTCACCATATCTAAATTCATGTCCGGAAGGTCAATAATAGCAGCACTGTTGGATACATGCTTGATAGGTATTTTATAGCCATCCTTTTCTACCTCTGTTACTATATACATAAATCTTTCAAACTGTTGATAGGTAAAGGTCTTATCCAACTCATCTGCTACTGCAAAGTGTGTAAATATCCCCTCTACTATTAAACCAGGAAGCTTAACAATTGCTTTTATCTCATCTATGGTTTTATCATTGACTGCAAAACCAATCCGTGACATACCAGTATCCAGCTTTAGATGCACCTTCATCACCTGCTGACACTTTAAAGCAGCCTCAGAAAAGGACCTTGCTTGTTCAATAGAGTAAATTGTTTGAATAATATTGTTCCTCAATACTGTATCTGCCTGCTCCTCTGGAGTATACCCCAGGACCATTAATGGAACCTCATGATATCCACAGCGTCTTAGCTCTATAGCCTCCGTCAATGTAGCTACGGCTATACGGTCGGCACCATTCTCAAGTAAAGTTTTTGCAATAATAGAAGCTCCGTGTCCATAACCATCTGCCTTTATAACAGCCGCCACCATGGTATCCTTTTTAACTACCCTTCGAACCTCCTTAATGTTATGCTTTAAATGATCAAGATTAATCTCTGCCCATACTGGTCTTAAATCATTTTTTCCTATCATATACCATTCCCCTTATCCTTTGTATATATAAAGTCATTACTCCTTAGACCACAAAAAGAACAATTCATTTTCTAGTCTTGGATTAAGCTCAAAATCCTCGTAATAAACCCTAAAGCGAATAATGCCCTTCTCATCAATGATATGCATTTGGTAAGGCTCTAAGCTCTTTGAATCCACCCATAGCCTCTGCTTATCAAAATATTGATTGCCTCCTGGAATTGGAGTCTCAATTATTACATAATGTCTATTGTCCAGCTTATCACTTGATATGACAGCTTCCTCTGTATTATAAAAATTCTGCATAAAATACCCTATAAACATCATCTGTTCTTGCGACTGTTCAAAGCTTTCTAGCTTCCACACTTGATTAATTGAAGGATGCAGTATCCAAGCCTTCTTACCATTTGATATAGTCAGATTTCCCTTTAGGTTTTCTGGTGAGGTTACCTCTAAGCGATAGCTATTAGGGAATTTGAAAAATTGCTTAAAGACATATTTATTTTCAACGTTGTCACTGTGAACATAAATAATGGCATTACAGCTATAGCTCTCCAGCTCTCCAAGCCTTTTTTGCACCTTATAATAAAGCTCTTTATCAGTTGGTTGCTTACAGCCTACTATTACAGTGGCTAAACAGCAAATTAGTAACAAAAGCTTAATTTGCTTCACCCTGACCGCCTCCTATTTATCAAACCTTTATAAATGATAAATATTCTTTGAGGAGGACTTTTATTCTAGCAATTAAATTCCTATATTGCTATTGCCTGAGCTACGGCGTATTCTCTGCTATGGGATATTGATAGTAATATCTCACTGATGTTTTGACTATATGCGATTTCTCTGGCACTATTATGGAGTATAATATAAGGCTTCCCAAGCCCGTCATTGCAAATCTCAATATCCTTCCATTTCATGCTTCTAAGCCCTGTACCCAAGGCCTTGAGGCAGGCCTCCTTAGCAGCAAAAAAACCAGCTATACTGGAGGCTTTAAAACCCTTTTCCTTTAAGCTGTTTATTTCTGATTCATTAAAAATTCGCTCTATAAAGCCATTGCCTTTGCTTATTGCAGCTTCAATTCTTTTTATTTCAATAATATCTATACCTGTACCCTTAATCACCCTACCACCTCATTATATAGATATCCTATCATGTTTTCAGAGCTTTTTGAAGAAGAAAAAGGCTCTATCTTTGAGCCTTGACTAAAAAATATTTATTTATACTTTAGATAATGTAGATCAAGCTTTTCTACTTCCTCATGCCCTATCATAGAGTGTATAAAGGAATATAGATATTCTCCCGTTTTCTCCCGTTCCTCCTTTTCAACCCTCAGTGCATTCAATCTATCTCTTATTTTATTTATTTCGTCATTTACCTTATGTAGGTTATCATTATTATCTACCAAATCACTGTAGGCTACCCTTAAGGATTCCTTTAATAGCTCTAAATTTATTTTTTCGATTTCCTTTGGATATCCCTCTATGATTTGAAATAGCTCCTCCATTTCATTGTTAAGGCTACTTATTTCATCCCTACACCTTCCAAGCTCCTCTAGGGCATTTTCCTCACCCTTACTATTGACAAGATCAGATATAGTTAAGATCTTGTTCATTAATATCTGTTTCCTATCCTTTTTAAGCTTTAGCTGCTTTTTGTACTCAGCTTCTTCTGCAATTAATTTCTGAAGCTGCTTAATTAAAGCCTCCATAGATCTATTTATCTTTTGAGAAAACACCTTTTTCCAATAGGAATCTCTTATAAGTATTGGTATACGATTTTTCTTAATAATATTTTGATCCAAAATTTCATCCAGCACCTTTTTCTTAAACACTTTTCTTCCCTCTTTCTTTAATGCCTATAATCCCTATATTATATATCGTATCAATTTCAATTTTTTTTAACAGCTACTTAAATATTTCCATAAAAAATATTCATTTCCTTCCAGTACTTTAGTATGAAATATATCGAAAGAATAATTACATTTTTATAATTGCAGTAATTATTTTAGCTATTATGGAAAAAATATTGTGGAGGTGATACTAATGACGAAATCCCACTTAAAGAAATTTATAGCTTTAATAACGATTGCAATGTTATTGATAGGCTGTAGTCCAGGCACTCAAAAACCAAAACCTGAGGAGGGTGGCGGAAGTAAAACCCCTGAGGTTCCTAAGGTTTTAGAGGAAATGGAATCAATGATATTAGAGACTATGTATGCTGTAGACAGTATTCCTGGTATTGAAAAATCAATAGAAGAAAAAAATAAGGCAAAGCAACAGGAGGAACAGGAAACTGAAGTAAAGCAGAAGAAGGAAGAAAAGGAGCAGCAGGCTAAAAAGAATGTTGATATTGAAATGCTTATTGAGGAAAACTCAGTTATTATTCCCTTACTTAAAGAAGTTGAGATTGAAAATACCATATTAGATATTTCCGAGCCGCCAGATAATACAGATAAGCATTGGTTTGATATAAGTGGAACGGTTGGTGATATCCATAGAAGCTGGAATGTACTAGAGCCTCAGCTTCAGGAGGCCAAGGTAACGAAGACCTTAACTGAGGAATTCGAAAATAAGCTGGACGAAGTAACTGAAGTCATTGGCTCTAAGAAAGTTGCAGAAGGTCTCATGGGCTTAAATGAGCTTACAAGGTTTATGGCAGACTTCAGAAGCTATTTTAAATCAAAGGTTCCAGCAGAGGTATATAAGGTACAATTTCATATAAGGGAAGCTATTCTCTACTCCTCTGCTGATGATTTTGATAAGGCAATGGATTCAACTAAAAAGTCAAAGGAGCTGGGGGACACCCTTAGACCTAGAATTATTGAAAAAAAGGGTGAGGATGTAGCACATAAATATCAGCTATCCATTGAAGATTTAGAGCAGCAGCTTAAGAACAAAAACTTTCCACTAACTCAGGTTAAAGGGTCTATTGTAATTAAGAATACCATGCTTATGGTGGACCTATTTGAATCAAGTATTAAGTAACATGGGCATTTCTTGACTATAGTATGAAATTGAAGGACAAAATTTTATAGACCTAAAAAAAGGGACTGGTTATTGACTATTTAATTGTCTATAATCCTTCCCTCATTATTTTTTATTTAACTACCTTAAGGCGGCGATTTCTTCCTTGTACAGGTTTGTTTTCTTATCTAGCCATGGAGTTTCTAAAATACAAGGCTTGCCCTTAGCTACCTCATGATGAACAATATATCT
>JAGXRF010000099.1 GCA_018335925.1 Flavobacteriales bacterium | reverse complement strand
CCACAGCTGAATAAGCAGTTTATTTACCGCTATATCGGCTACGAAACTGAAACAAGCATTCAGCGAAATCAGTATGTAAAGGTTCAGTATGGAAAGTATATGTTGCCGCATCCTGCCGTGCTTGAGCGCCTTGCATCCAATAACCGTGAGGTAACAGCCTATTATGTTCCTGATGAGGATGGCGCAATTAACGAGGTTTACCTGTACCAAAAAGGGGAATTCATTTGCACCTGCGAACGACTGGATGAATACAACGAGGCTAAGGGTGAGCGTACCGATTTTGATGAAGCTGCAAAACTTAAACAAGACAAGTATGTCGCCATGTTCGACAAATTTGTAGGAGTGGATGAGTTTGCAAAGCTTGAGATTGTAAAAAAGCAAACTAGTGAAGTAATGCCGGCAAGGGTTATAAAACCTGCCGCCGCTGAAGTGTGCCAGGAACCGGCAACCGATTATGCTCAAAAAGCATTAGACGACTTCTTTAATTAACAATTAAATACTCTTTAAAAATGGTTACAACGGAGTTTAAAAAACAAGTTATCGCTAAGCTGGTGGAAGCTGAAGCAATAAGCGGGCTAACATCGAAGCGTTATGCCGTAAAAATTGGCATTAACCCATCGCAATGGTCGAGGCTAAAAGCCGGTGATATTGATGGCGTATTGGCCGATAGCAGATATATTACATTGGCCAGGCTCAATAACCTGCATACTGGTGACCAGCAGGAGTGGAAAACAGTTGAAACCTCAACCTATAAGTATATCCGCTCACTACTTCAAACATGTAAGGATGAGTGCATCAGCGTAATGCTTGCAGACCTTGCCGACATAGGCAAAACCTACGCGGCAAAGTTATACGCCCGGGAGACCAAGAACGCCGTTTACATCGACTGTTCACAGGTAAAGTCAAAGCAGCTATTTGTTAGGGAACTTGCAAAGCAGTTCGGCTCCAACCACACCTCAAAATATTCTGAGGTTTATAACGACCTTGTATTTTATCTCAATTCACTTCACAATGCTATCATCATAGTTGATGAGGCGGGCGATCTGCGTTACGATGCCTTTCTGGAGCTTAAGGCGCTCTGGAACGCCACAGAAGGTAACATAGGCTGGTTCATGCTTGGCGCTGACGGATTGAAGGCAACCATCAACCGGTCAATTGCAAATAAGAAAGTCGGCTACACCGAAATATTCAGGCGCTACGGCAGCAAGTTCAGGCAGATCACTCCTCAGGGACGTGAGGCCTTAGACGACTTCAAGCGGGAGCAGGTTGCGCAGGTAATACAGGCCAACGCTCCTGCCGGAAGTGATGTTCAAAAGCTGGTAAAAGCAAGCGGCTTTTCGCTTACAAACGCTTATAACATGATTAGGGTAATGAACAACCGAAGCCGGGCTTAAGCATGGAAAAGGCGAAAGAGCTCACACTTCCCCGAGCCCTGTCCGTTGACAATGTGCTTAATCACAAATTTTCCGGCTTGCCTTTCGAGGGCATAATGCGCGAATTATTTGGAACCCCGGAGCGCGCAGGATCATGGATAATCTGGGGGCCATCTGGATCAGGAAAAACAACATTCAATATGCAGCTTGCACGTTACATCAGCAATTTTGAAAGGGTCATCTACAACTCGCTGGAGGAGTGGCCATCATCAAGTATTGTGAATGCGTACAAGAGAGCGGGGCTGAGGCAGGGCGATAACGTGCTGATGATTGGCGAGAATATGAAGGACTTTGAAGCTCGCATGCTGCGTAAAAGGTCGGCGAATGTCATGTTTATCGACTCGGTGAAATACACAAAATTCAGGTGGGATGATTACGAACGTTTCTGCAAGCTTTTCCCGGGAAAGATTAAAATATGGGTTGCGCATGCAAATGGAAAAGAGCCGAAGGGCGGGCTTTCAGAAGACATAAGATTTGATTCGCACGTGAAGATTTACACCGAGGGTTACAGGGCATTTATTACCAGCCGTTTCAGCCAGGGCGGCAGCGGGCAATACGACATATGGCCAGAAGGCGCGCGACAATATCATGGCGAAATTGATCAACAAACTAAAGTGCAATAACATGAAGGCAATTGACACCTATGTTTATGAGTACGACCCAAATGCACTTGTACTCAACATTATGAAAAATGGCAAGCAATTCGGCGGCTTTATCGGCCAGCCAGCTGAGCAGCAATTGAAACGCCTGCTCGACTCAGGCGCGGACATAACAATTACAAACATGAGCGAAAGCATTAGAAAAGCAAAAGTGCGCAGGCTGCGTGCTATTTGGGTAAAGCAAGGCATTGATCAGTACCGCGAGAGCATCCTGAGCCAATACGGGGTTGAAAGCACCTCGGAACTCGATATTCAGCAGCTAGAAGAGCTGATTGACCAATACAGCAACCAGGCGCCCGTGTCGGAGCACGTGAGGCGCCAAAGGAGCATTATTCTTGACCTTCTTAATAAGATGGGAATATACAAGGATAACGGCGACTGGAAAGCGGTAAACGCTTACCTGATGCAGCCGCGCATTTCAGGTAAACTAATGTATCAAATGAGCTCTGATGAGCTGAACGTATTGCAACAAAAACTACGTGCTATAATTGCAAAGCAACTTGCCAGCGAGGCCGAAATCAATCGTAAAAAACTCCTGAACTGATGAGAGCTAAAAAGATTAGCAACAACAGGAGGTATTACCTGCATAGAAAGCTCAAAGATATTTATGTGGTTGAGGCAAGAAAACGGCTGATTCATGTTCCGCCAGGGGAGCTTTTAAAAGCCGAAGTAATCAACGAGCTAATCAATGCGGGATATAGTGCTCTATTATTTATCAATTAAACTCACAACAATGGAAAAGTACAAAATGCCGGCTGAAATAGATCGGCTACAATCCGAGGCAGATAAATTGCTTGAGGATATGAATGGCGACAACATCATTGAAAGAATGGCTAACCGCAGTCATCTGCTCATAAGAATTGGCAATTTAAAAAAGTGGATTGCCCGCCCATCCTACACCGAGGCGCCAATAAACTACGGGGTTACTTATATTGGAAAAACTGCAATATGAGCGAGCCGATAGTAAGACGATACCTGGTAACCCGTGTCAGCGCGAATTCATACGTGAACAAATACGTTGACTACTGCCGAAACTGCGGCGGAAGTGGAATATGTGATCTTGTAACTGCCGTGGAAATGTGCCCGGTTTGCAATGGCACCGGCTACGTGGACATTACAAAAGTGATTGACGTAATTATTAAACCTTACAAAAACAAATAACAACTATGGACACAAAACAAATTGATTTGAATGAGCTAACTACAGCACAATTGGAGGCAATGCTCGCGGAAAAAAAGAAGGCTGAAAAAGTGGCAAAGATTGCAGCACGCAAAGAATACGAAAATCAGCGCGATGAGCTAATTGAACAGCTGGTTGCAAGGGCAAAGGTTCTTAACGACCAGATGCGTGATTTCAAGCAATACGCAATTGATAAGCTTGAGGACTTTCGCATTACTGCGAACGATTACGGTGACATAAGAAAGAACTCCAAAGGCGGGTTCTCGCTCAGGCACAATCTTACCGGCGAAATGGTAAGCCTCGACCGTAACAGCGTACCCGAATACGATGAGCGCGCCGCCTCAGCTGAAAGCCTGCTTAAGGAGTTTCTTGAGGATAAGGTAAAGAAACGCGACTTAGCAGACTACCGCACTCTTATGGCTCTTATGGAGCGTAACAAACAGGGAGATCTTACACCTAGCCGCATAGCATTACTGCTGAAGGTAAAAGACAACTACGATGATCCCCGATGGGCTAAGGCTATGGAGCTTTTCGAAGAATCATTCCGTATTCGAGAAATCAGCTACTCTGTTTCATTTTTCAGAAAGGACAAAATGCAAAAGGATCAGGCAATCGTTTTGACTTTTGCATCTATACCAGTCAGATTTTTCAGGGATGAGGTAATAGCCAAAGTTGAAGAAAATGGAGCCTAAAAAAGATACCAGAATCGCATTTTACCTCTTTGTTGCAATTGTAGTATTGGAGTCATTAGCAATTGTTTTACTAATAAACTACTAACCAATGAACAAACAAATCTATATAATAGGCCCGGTTACCGGCATTGATCGCAAGGAGGCCGTTGCTGCTTTTGCAAAGGCCGCCTCAATGGTTAAAGAAATCGGCATGATTCCGGTTAACCCGGTGGAGCTTGTGCCTGAAACGGCCACCTGGCATGAGGCAATGCGTATTTGCATCCCGGAGCTGATCGAGTGCGGAGCATACATTAAGCTTCCGGGCTGGGAGCAAAGCAAAGGCTCCATGCTTGAGCTTATCATAGCAAAAAATATGGATATCCCCGAACTGGCAATTTACGTGGGCAAATTCAATGGAGGTGGCGAATGAAACGATACTCATTGACAAGCCAGGGATTCACCGGGGAGGTTATATTTGTGTTTAACGACATAAACCTGCTCGAATTATTCGACAGCACTGGCGCTCAGCTAAGCGAGCTGCAACAAAGATTTTTACTGCAAAACCTCCCCGGGGACTTGCCTGAGCTGGAAAACCTGCGTTCAAAAAGCGTAAGCGCAAAGCTCACCGAAGTAAATGCAGATATCACCTTTGATATGTTTTGGAAACGCTACAGAGCCCCGCTTAACAGCAAAAAGAAGCTCGCGGAAAACTGCTGGAAACGGCTGAGCCAGGCACGGCGAAACCTTGCCTATAAATTTATCCCAATTTATGAATCACGAATGGAGCCAGGAGTAAGCAAGCTTTACGCTGAAACTTACCTGAATAGCGGCCCCTGGATTAATCAAATTTAAGAGGCCATGATACTATCATTTTCAAAACCTGAATTTAAGGAGCGGATATTATCCGGTACCAAAAAGCACACAATAAGGCTTGATGCAACTAACCGCTGGAAAGTGGGTATGATGATACAGCTCTGGATGCACAGCCCGCGAAATGTAACAAAGAACCCGCACCAATTTGAAACTAAACAGTGTGTTTCCATCCAAAGGATTGACATTGTGAGAGTAGATGATTACCTTGAACATACGTGGGTATTTATCGACGGTAAGCGGCTTAACGAGGATCAGGTTCAGCAATTGGCATGGAACGACGGCTTTAATAGCTTAATTGATTTTTGGATGTGGTTTGAGGGCGGTTTTAAGGGTAAAATAATTCACTGGACAGACCTGAAATATTGAACAATTCTTCTTTAAAAAATCAAAAAAACTGAACAATGGATTTTACAGATCAGAAAATAGCCGACGCGCTAAAGGAAATTGAGAAAATGGATCACTATACAATGTGTCGCCTTTGGAGGTTTGCCCCACAGGGTAGCGAAATTTACTTTAGAAGTGATCTACCAACTGGAGATGCGTTTAAGACTCGTCTTTTTCAACATTATGGAGGCTTCACTCCTGAAATAAGTAAAGAATTGGGCTGGCCAGCAAAAAAAATAAAGAATTCATCTTTTAATAATTAAACAATGAAAATATTCAGAATTCATTTTGAAGATCACGGCCAGGACTTTTTGACCTGGGACGTTGACATAATTACGGGTAAGGTTGTAGACTGCCAACCTTTTCAGGCTGAAATATGGTGCAAGTGCACTGTTGTGAACGTGGATGATCTTGAAGTCGGCGGCAAGGTAGATTTTGAGACACGGGATGAAATGTTAACAATGAAGTATTCAATATGCGACCTTGAGGCGCTTGAAGTGGAGGGCTAAACATGAATTTAAAAGAAAAGATTTTACTTGCACCATCATTTCTACTCGCCATTTTGCTGGGCTTAGTTGGATATATATTTTGGTGCCTTGGTAACTTATTATTGGCGCTTGGGCATATGGTTATGCTGAATAAGCACACCGCAATTGAAAGGCTTTCAAACTGGTATCCTGAGGCGTCAATACTTGATCTATTTTAACATGAACACTAAACCTTAAAAAATGGAAACAACAAAATTCAGGGTGTGGAATGGTCAGCAAATGGAAATGAACATAATGGCCGGATTTTTAGGTGCATTTTATGTGCGTGGAATTGATGAGAATGATTCCGCCTGCATGAGCTCATTTAATACAAAATACCATGAGGGTACTCACTTGATGCAGTATTCCTGTATTAATGACAAAAAAAAGCAGGAAATCTACGAAGGCGACTTATTTAAACTTGGTTCAGAAAAGCAGGTGTTGGAAGTAAGATTTGAACACGGTTGCTTTATGGCATTTCACAAAGGAAAATCAGTCGGCCTTATTGGGGAATTGCAAGTGTGCTTTATAGATGTAATTGGCAACATTTATGAAAACCCTGAACTTTTACAAGCTGAATAGTATGAGCGAGCCAACTACCGAATACTTAACCCATCCAACCGGCAACATACTGCCAGCACACATGATGCCCGCCGAAACGCTCTCAGGCATTACAGCCGCTCTACGCAAGGTTAAGATTAAGCTTACCATCAGCCAGCTCCGGAGCCTGGCAGTAATTGTGCAGAGTTATGTAAGCAGGCAAAAGGCAAAAGGCTTGTTTGAGCTTGCTGATTTGTACGACTCATACCTTCTCGGCGAGAAACTCCGCACAAAAATGCTCAGCGGCCAGCTGAAATTAAACCTTACATTAAAAATGAGCGAAGCCAGGGCGCTATATAACGTGCTCGACAATACTGAGTTCGCGGAATTCGCTATCTACGAAAACAACCTGGCATTTTTTATCATAAGCGAAATCGACAAACAAACTGTGTAATCGCATGGCCTATAACAAGAAAAACAAATTACTTCAGATGAGGCTGGTTGTTGAGCTTTATAAAAAGCATAAGCAGCCGGGAGTCTCTACCGCCTACGTTTTTCGCACTTATATCGAACCATATTATCCAATGAGTATCTCAACCCTTTACAACTACCTGGCAACGCCAGTTGAAAAAGAGCTCAAGCAGATGGAAAACGAAAAACCACAGCTTGATTTGTTTGAATAAATTTTTATTAAATACTTGACTTCGTGTGTATAAATTTTGTAGTATTGCAGTGTCTAAGTCGAATACCAGGGGGAGCGAAAGCTGCCCGAACACTGCGCGGGCATTTTTTATGCCCATACTATAGCGGTAGCCCAACCCCGTGCAACGGTTATAATGGCCGGTGCAAGCCCCTTGGTGGACTTAGACAGCGGGAAGTGGGCTACCGCTTTTTTATGCCCACACGTCTAAAAACACCAAACGCATGAAAAACAACAATGAAAGCAGCGGGATGCTGCAATTGGTCGAAATTGACCAAAACAGGTTTGCCGTAGAAGTGGTAAACGGAACTGTAAGGGCTAACCTCACTCAAATGGCTAAGCCTTTTGGTAAAAATCCAAAAGACTTTTTTAAAAACGATTGGTCGGCCAAGTATTTAGAAAAACTTAGCAAAAGGAGAAATATCCCTTTGGCTGATCTAGTGCAAGTTAGAAAAGGAGGGAATATTGGCAACATGGGAACATGGGCATATGAGCACAATGTTGTTATTGAATTTGCCCGATGGTTAAACATTGACTTTGCCATAGATGTGAATGAACTGGTATTTAAGCTGCTTACCAACCAAGCCGCCATTGCAATGCCATTTATGGGAGTTGAGCCAGTTATACACAATGGCCGCTCGTGGTATTATTACCGCGATGTGCTTAAAAGCATAGGTTTTAGCATAACAAGTGGCACGGTGGCAAAGCGAAAAAGGCTAAATGAAAAGCATTTTGTAAAATTGTTTGGCCGTAATTTTATTGATTTGGAATATTGCCAACAGTTAAAAGATGAGGCTGTTAAATTTGGCATTCAGCTTGAGCTTCCCTTTGCCGATTATAAGCAACTGAAAGGAGGTGGTAATGTATAAGTATCTTAATTTTGAACCAATAAAAGATAGCCAAACAAAACTGGCGCAGCTATTTAACATTGCAATGGATAGGGTTAAAACTGCCAGGCATTTTATTGCACCATCCTGCACAAGTATAGTGGCCAGCAAAGGTTGTGCTGACTTTGAGCGGGAATCATTTATGGCGCAAAAATTTTACCAGCTATGCCTTACCGAGATATATTACCACCAGGTAATTCATTATCTTACTGAATGGAAGCAAATGGCCACGCAGTACAACAATGAGTTTGCCGGCAACTGGAAATATTACGCGCTTAGCAAGCATATTGAGCTTATAAATGAGTACGGCGGTGATGAGGAAGATTACAACGATGGCGGAAGCCTAAGAACCGAACTTACCAACCAGGAGCTTAGCCACAGTACCATAGTAAACGAAATGCGGGATTTTAACGATATATTTCTTACAACCGGGCTATTTTCGCTAACAGAGATATATGCAATTTTGCTGCTCGACAGCGAATTATCGCTCCAAAAAATTTTCGCACAAATAGGAAAGCCAATAAAAACATACAGGCAAGGCGATGACGGCGAAATGATTGAAAATACATGGGTTGATGAGCAGGAAATAAGCTCGCGGCAGCAGCATGAATGCGATACTATTGTTGATATGCTGTTTTCAGCGCAACGGGCAGTGGTTGAATTGGTAAGAGATGTTAAAAAGCTTAAAGTATTTACCAACAACAAGCCTTTTTTTGCAAAACTACCCGACAGGATTGAAGCTATATTGGATTTGCGAATTGTAATGAATCAATACCCGCGGAAGGGAGGTCGCCTATGACACTCACCTTTGTCAGGAAAAAAAGCGAGGTAACCACCGCTATGGAACAATACCAGGAAAAAGGTTATACCACCTATCGGGTTCGGCTTAACTGCGACTGCCCCATTAACCCAAGGCGCAGCGGCGCAATCGTAATTGACGCGGAAACGCTCCTACTTACGGCGAAGGTAATAAGGTGTAAGGGATGCAAAAACAGGGAGGAGGCAGAAAATGACCGATAAGCAACGCCAGGCTGAAATTGATGCCATAAAACGCATAGTTGCCGGGCATGAGATGATGATTAAAACCATGCTTGTAAACAACTCAGCATTAATGACGGTGATAGAGGCAAACGAGGCGCTTAACTACCATAAGGAGCTTGAAGATCGCGAAAAGCGAAACCCTAATTTAAAAGTGCTTAAGGCACTGTAACAAAAAAGCCACCCCGGGGTGGCTTTTTTTATTCGTTTATGCCGATAACCCGTGGCACATCGGCAAGCATTGTGGGCAGTACCACAGCGGCTTTGTCAACATAAACCGTGGTAAAAATCATTTCAAACTCCCTTACACCATCATCGCGCTTGAGCTTGCGCGAGCTCACCCGGGTAAGGCTGCTGAAGTCGGGATAAGCAACCGGCCTCCAGGTGTGCAGCGCCTTGTAAATTTTCTCCTGTATCAGCCATATTGCCGCGGCATTTAGTTTCTGCTGTGCCGGCGCCCTCAGGTTGGTATTACTTAGCCGCTGATCGGCAACCCTTATGCTGATGTTGAGAGTACCGTCCTGAACCTTTGTGCTTTGATTTCGCCAGGTGGCTTGCTGCATTTCGATTAATGCCGCCGGAAACTTAACCGGTGGGTTATCGCTGTAGTCATCAAGCTGCCCCCAGTCCTCATCAATATACTTCAGCTCCGGAACCTCAGCTCCCAGGCGTGCGGCAATGGCCGTTAAAATGTCGTTAATCATGGCTTAAAAGTGTTTTTAAGTTCCTTTTTATACTTCTGAAAATTGTCGTCAACAACCCTTCTTACCGCAATATCAACCTGCGGGTGGTGGCCAATGAACTGCCGTTGCTTTATGGTAAGCTTACTCCCAACTTTTTTTAATGCCAGGGCTTTCCAGTAACTCGCCTCAACCGATATGGCCTTACTTTTTTTGCCGGCTGTTTTGTAATACATAGCCCAAAAAAAGCGTTTTGATTTAGCCGATACTTTTATTGATGCACCTTTATTCTGATATCCGGCATAAGGCATAGAACTATAAAAGACAATGCCCTGTGGCTCGTTTTTAGCTTTAACACTTCGTCTTAAATCACCTGAGCGGATCATAAGCGACCCCCTTTTATTTGGTATCCTTACCTCGGGCCATGCTTTATCAAAAAATGCCTTCCGGGTGGTAAAGTTCTGGTCGAACTCGTCGAGCAGCTCAACCCGCACACCGGATGCTATGTTTTTATAGAAGTCTCTCATTATTCATACATTTGGGCAAAATTATATTAAGCACGTCAAACTGTTGAGTTCTGAGCTTTCTCAAGTACTTGGGCTAACACTTCCTGAATCTTTTTTTCAAGATCAGAACTTGCAGTAGGTTCTTCAGTAAGCGGCTGACTCTTGAAATCAGCTACACTGACATTGAGTGTTTCGTTATTCTGCTCAATGCTTATTGTAATGGTTGTTTTCATTTCTTTAAGGTTGTTTGTTGAAACTGATTAAATTGGTTGTATCTTTGCAGAGGTTGAGGGTTCGCCCTCGGCCCCACCTTGGGACTAAAGTTTTTATGAGCTTTAGTCCCATTGTATTTTAAAGCCTTCCCCCAATATTTCCTTCCTCGAATATTTCCAGTCCTTATTCCCCTTTTTCACCCAAACGGATTGTATTGTTTTCGACCGCTGAACTCTATCAATTAAAGAGTACGTCAAATCATCGGGTGAAATTTTTGATTTAATATCCAGTACAATATGATCAGCTTGCCTTTTGGCTGCTTTTAATTGCTTATCAACTGCATTTTTGGTTGGAGTTTTATTGGTTTTGTATTCCTGATGAATATTTAATGTGCTATTGAAGGAATCAGCTGAGACGGTGTTATGTGCTTTCGCGATTAACCTGATATCATACCCATACTTGTTAGCCAAATATACTGCAATTTCCACATTAGCGGTTTTCTCATGCTTGCCGTGCAGCGGGCTTACCTGAACTGATCCTCTCCTGGTTTCGACTGTTTCCCATTCATTTTGCGCGGAAAGGGATTTAACTATTTTCATCACCCTTTCCTGAACTACCCTATACGGATGCCTGGGCGGAAAAATCATTTTATCCTTGCCAGGATTAAACCTGAATATTTCATCCCGGTTATTGCCGTTTTTATCTAACCTGGTGGTGGCCAGATCGCCTTTTTGCATTGCCTGGAGTGAGTCAGAAACGGGGTACTTACCCTTTCGCACCTGTATGGTTCTGCACCGGCATCGCCAGCCCAGGGGAGTAATATATAAATCCCAGAACGGGTCATCATCCGGAAGCGTTGTAAGGTTGAGCACGGCATGTGAATCGCGCACCTTGTTATCGCCGGCAGTTCTCAGCTGAAGATTGTAGCGGTCGCCGTCTTCCTGCCATTGTTGCCACTGCGCCGCTGTTTCCGCGCTCGAAACCGCGAAAATGTATTCTGCCTCCAGGTGGTTAATATTGTACGCCTTATGCACGCTTAAAACGTCCTGCTTGAAAGCGCTGAACATCTTGATAGTTCCATCCGGGTTAAGCAGTAGTTCTGATGCCTCCTTTAGCTGAGCATGGGTTTTCAGCGCTGAGAAAATGAAAACATCCTCCTTCAGCTTGCGAACCATTTCGGCGGGCGGGCTATTATCCAGGATACCTTCATCCAGGGCGTTAGAAAGAACCCGGTTGGTCTCATTAATAACAGCCACAAAAGGGGCATCGCTAAGCATGTCAGGGTTATACGATCCGACACTGTGCAGGTGCTTAACGGCCTGGTTGAAAATGGACTTTAAGAAGGTATTTTTTTTGCCGGGAGCGGCAAGCGTTACCATTCCTCCGCAGCAATCGCACGTCTGATTGTAAAGCCCCGCCAGCTGTGCGCTTAATCTTTCGGGGCCTTTTGAAAATTTCCGGTTGGGGCCGCTGGCGCTTTTACTCCGGTAACCTCAACCCCGAATTTCTGCTTTACCCACTCCGGATCAACTTCCATGTACTGAAGGAACCCTATGGTGCGTTTGTAAAGCTCCTCAGTGTCCTCCTGCGGGTCGAAAGTAATTGTAAGGCCCTCAGGCAGAAAACCAATCCGGGCCAGCGCCGGAAGCACAACCGAGTTTAACTCTGATTCAGCAAGCCTCTTGTCGCTTTCAATCAGCTTCATCAGCTGGCCAACGGTAACCTTCTCCTTGCTTTCGTTTCCGTTTTTGGTATCCTGGCCAATGATGCCGCCTGAAACGAGCATCGAAATTTCATTGTTACATAGCCGAATAAAGTTACTATAAACATCGCCGTTTGTATCAGCGCCTTTTGCAAACTCAAACTCCTCGGTTTCATCAATTATAAACCAGGCAGCTGCACCCATATCCCTCATCATGCGATCAGCCCGGTCGAGCATCTGCGGGTCTTGGGTGTTTGTTTTCATCACCCGTGGAGGGATGCCATAAATTTCGCATAGCTCACTCCAGCATGATATGGCAAAGCGCTTGAACAATACAAGCGGGACAAGCTTGTTTAAAAGTCCATAATCATCCTGCTTGCCGAACTCAAGCAGCCAGGTTCCGTACTCCTTCACATTACGGAAATCAATACCGGCGGTTTCGGTTTCGTCAAGCAGTAAAATTCCCTTTTCCGGAATTACGTTTTGCCTGGGAATTATTACCGGTTTTAAAAGCCCGTTTTTGTCTGTCAGCATCTCTTCCAGAGTGGTGCCCACCCACCGGGTTTCAACTATTGTTTTAATCAAATCGCTGAACCAGGGCCGAGACATGCATAATGCTTTGCTCGCCTCGTCAACGATTTCCCCTTTTCGGATTGTGTAAGATGCGTATGCGGTCTCATTGATTCTGCCCTCAAGCTGCGATGTAAGCAGCGCATCAAGCATGATATCCTTGTATAGCTTATGCAGCAAAACCCGTTTAGGCATGTCAACATTATCGGCTTGCGCCATGGCTCTCTTCCAGGTTGCAATATCCTGCCGGGTGCGGCTGATTGTTTTCGGAGCTATTTGAGTAACATAGCCTTCAGTGCGCTTGCTTACTACCGGCTGCTGGCTGCTAGGCTTAGCCTGCTTAAGATTCGTCTTTCTTTTCATTAGAAATCATGGTTAAATTTTTCACGGCTTCCATAACGGAAGGACTCTGGAACCTCATCATCAGTTACAACCATTATTGGAAGGTCAGGCGCGATGGCCGGGCCATCTGCATATTTACCCACGCCGCTCACTTTCTCGAGCCAGTCAATGGCACGGTCGTACCTGTCCTTTATACGCTCCTGTATCATATCAACATTTGCCAGGCGGCAAACATAATACAGCGCTATACTTTTGCATAGCTCCAGCACAATCGCATTGCGATCGGCTCCGGCTGCACCGAATATAGCCCCGATATCGTACCGTGGTCGCCCATCACGCCAGCGGGTCTGCCCGGTGGGGTTTAGGTAGCTCTTCATTTCTTCCACGGCGGCGTCTATAGCCAATTGAACGATATCGGGGTCTGATTCGGTAATTTCTTCAAGTTGGTATTGATATACCACTGTGTTCATTTCGTCAGGCGTTATAAACATGGCTGCTGTTATTTGGTGATGAAATAAGCGTGTTTCTCAATGTCCTGAATGGTAACGCCTTTTTTGAATTTGCGGCGTTTAATTGCATTCTTCAGCGACTGTTTTGTGTAGTACTGAGGGCGGCCAAAAAAGGTTGTAACAATGTATCGGCGATCTTCGAGTTTTGAAAGCCTGATGGCTTTTCTAACTTTGCGCTCAAGTAGGTACTCAATGTACTTTGAGTAAAAGAAAATAACCGGCACCCTGAGTATTTTGACGACAACCAGGAGAATAAAGAATAGCAACCTGGCAAAAGTTGATTTTTGCAATCGTTTTAAAACGGCTTTTAAAGTCTGTTTATTCATTGTTTAAAATTTACGTGATTCCCGCATTCCTAATCTGTATTGAGCGTCTGATGCTCTGGTGCGCTTGCTCAGCATCCATATTGCGCCTTCAACTGCGTCGGGTGCATCGTCGTGACTTTTTGCGCCTTTTTCAAACATTAAAAGTTGATCCTTCAGGGTGATCATCCCAGGAGAATCTTTTTCCTTTTCATTGAACAATACCAGCCCGCGTTCAAAGAGTGGCGACATGGCCTCTATCCTGGCAAACTTATCAGGCTTTGAGCGCTGATCTCCCCGGATTGGAATCTGATGCCCGGTGATGTTGCCGACTGTTTTGAACTCATCAAGGAGTAGATCCTGCATAAAGTTAGCCTCCATGTAGTACAATACGGGAACCTTGCCGGCCACATAATCCATGATCATGTAATGCCAGGCAACCATTTGCGTTACGCTTGTCTGGTCGGCAAATGCTTTTATTATGTGAAACACACCCTCCGGAGTTTTACCGATGAGCATGGTGGCCTTGTAGTCGGCAGTGGTTGAGTTCTTGAATGACGGGTCGGTGTAACAAACCAGGGTGCGATACAATTTCAGGTCAAGCATTTTGCCGTACCGGATATCCTTTGTTCTGAAAACAGTGCCTTCATTTATGGGATTGTTCATGTACTCTTTCTGAAACCTGCGCTCACCAATAAACTCGCGCATCTTTTTTATTTCATCCGGAGTATAATTCTCAGCCCAGCTTGGCCGGCCTTTTTTATCCAGGGCATTTACAATTGTGTGATAAATTCCAGGTCTTTCGGCATAGCGGCTCAATATGCTGTCCTTACCGATTCGGTTACCAACCATGGCCAATCTGCCGCGACCCATGGCCATGGTTCCGATTAACGCGGTTAACAGCCACTCGAGGGCATCACCCACGCGCTTAGGATTGCGGACAAGCTCATCGTCATCAATATCGTCAGGCACAATATAGTCAGGGCGCTTGCCTCTATCCTTCAATCCCCTGGGGCTCTGACCACGGCCAAGCGCAATAAAGAAGCACCCATCTGTTGTATGAAACTCACCCTCAGTCCAGCTACCTGATTTTACCTGAACCCCGAAGTCTTTAATAAATGCCATGTTGTACTGAAGCTCAGCCTGGAGATCGCTTAATAATCGGATGGCCATATCTGCCGACTTACTAACGAGCACCATAACATTAATTTCCCGGGGCTGCTGTATTTTCAGCCATAGTGGAATGAGCAGGCTAATGTGCGAGCTTTTTGCGTGACCTCTGGCCCACTCGAAAAGCGCTCTTGTATCTTTATGCTTCAGCAGGTATTCAGCTGCCTCAATCTGAAACTTACCGCACTTCTTTGTTGCCAGGTGTGGGAAATAGGTATCAACAAAAAACTGGTAATCTTTCCTGGCACGCTCAATGCGCCGGGTTTTATCAGACTCGCTTTCAGGGAAAGAAAAATCCTTGGAGCTGATCCATTGCACCCGGTCAACCCAGCGGTTCCACAGCTCCTTGTTATTTCTGTAGTTTGCCATTGCCGAGCCGGTATTGAATGTAATTATCCTGAAGCCTGGTGGCGAGCTTTATAAAGTCATCGGTAATCTCCCGGTTATTTGTACGCTCGCGCATCAGGTAATCCTGAAAGTCCATAAAGGTATTGATGTCGTCATCAACAGTATTATGGGTCTTTAGCGTTTTGAGCTGGGCCACAGCTTTAGCGAATGCATCGGCGCTAAAGTTTGCGCGGTTATCCAGCATATCGCTGATTACCCTGAGCGATTTTTGAACCAGGTCATCAATACTGATTGTTCGCGATGCTCTTTTTGACTCCCAGTTGCCCGACTCCTTCCAGCTCTGTAGCGTGGGTGCCGAAATCTTTACCCGAGTGCAGATTTCATTTTGGGCGACTCCCTGCATAAATAGCATATATGCATACTCATATGCCTCGGGGTTCCTTGCCTTCACCTGTTTCTGTTTTGCCATAAAAACGCTTAATTGTTTGGCAAAAATCAACTTTACAGCGGGTAAATAATAATTATCATCCAAAGGTTTGAAACATGTATGTAACAGTTGTACAGTAATTTGGAACGATCTGTCGCGCGAGATAGCTTTGCGGTTCCTAAATGACTTCAAATGCCAGCTTTTGTCTTAAATAATGAAAACACAGTAACCGCGCACGGGTTCGCAATCTTAAATAATGGCGGCAACTTTGACCGGTTCAGGGAAAACCCTGTAATGCTCGA
>JAGXRF010000098.1 GCA_018335925.1 Flavobacteriales bacterium | reverse complement strand
TTCAGAGCATATTCCCATATATTCAGCTGTAATATTCATCGCAATTAGTTCTAGATTTCCTAGCTTTGGTTTGCGGATTTGTTGAAACGCATCAATAGAAACATTCAATGATTGTAGATGTTTCAAAATAATTTCATAGTTTTGAATGAAGTTGCTCATATATTTAATGACTTGGTAATCAATTAAATATACGAATTATTTATGATTCACTGAGCAACTTTTTCATTTTTTTCTAAATGCACAACGGGTATAGTTTATTAGCTATTTTAATTTTATTAAGTGTTTCCTGTTCCACCCATCAACGGTCTAACATCCAATCGGAAGAAGAATTTGTAGTAGAATTAAAGCAGCCTAAAACAAGAGGTTTGGCAAGTGCTGCATTACAAGGTTTGTTTGCTGGAGCAAAATATTTGGCAGATAAATCAACCGCTTCGTTAAGTAGTTCTTACCGACAGAGTATTTCTATTAACGATTATTACAATACCGATTTAGGTTATGTAGAAAAAACTTATGGCCAAATTCATATAAAAAAATACTCCAAGCCGGTTAAGAAAGAAGAGGAACAAAAAATTAAAGAAGTTCTTATTCAAGAGCTTACCCCTAATAATACAAGTAGAGGAACTTCTTTTGTTTTAAAAGATGTAATTAGAGAGGATAAAAAAGACCTTCTGAATTTTCATGCTGTGATAGAAATTGAAAGTGACCAAGAAAATCCAGGAGTTTCTAGATTGAAATTTTCTGAGTTGTACGTCTTTTTTTCTAAAACCAAAGTATATTCCGATGTAGATTTGAATGCATTGGTAAGTATAAAAATAGAAGGGCAGTGGAGAGGTGCTGATGGTGCACCACAACAAAAAGTTTTGATAGAGCAGAATTACGACTTTAAAAAATTAAAATATGGTTCTGAAAACCAAATAAAAAAACCAATTGAATCGCCTTGGTATTACGATATTCCGGCATTTTCTGACCAAGATAAAGCCAATAAATTCGGGGTGTTGCTAGTAACGGTTGAATTAAAAGAATATGAAGGAAGCAAAAGTAAATACGTAAACAAAATTCCGAGTTTGTTAAACGAAAACAAAAAGTCGATCATTGATGGGGGAACATCGGCTTTAGAGAAGATGTTGGATTAAAAAATGAGAATTATTGCTGTTTTTGTTTGGTTAGGATTTTTGCAATTTTTCTTTGCTCAAGAAACAGCCGATTTTAAAATTACAGCAAAAGAATCTCATTTACAAGATTTGATAGGAAGTATTTATGGAGTTCAATCTAAAAAACTTTACACTGTAGATGTTTCAGGTAAAATTTTAGAACGTAACGTCTCCGATTTAAAACAGCCAATTTTATTTGAAAAAGCCAAAGGATTTATTCCAAATATCTTTTTGGCTAAAAATGATTCCATCTTATTTTACAAGAGGCTAGACACTTTGTATGGATACGAATTGCCAACCAAAAAAGAAGTCATAAAAGTAGCTTCTGATGCTGAAATTATTTCATCAGGAAGTTATTATATTTTTAAAAAGTTTGACAAAGCAAACAACAACTATATTATTAGTGTATTAAACCAACGATTAAAGTTAGTTTATGAATTTACTTATTTTACCAATTTCACCAACATTGCTTTTTCGGATAATTTAGAGCAAGTAGCATTGGTAACCGGAAACACCTATTCCGGACAAAATTTGGTAGTGTACGATTGTAAAACCAATGAAAAATTAAAAGATATTTCTTTTAAAGCAGGAGAAAAAATAGAGTTTGTTTTTTATAATTCTTTTCAAACCAAGTGGAATTTTTTGGTTTTTTATCAATTAAATAATCAAATACATTATTACAACGATCAAGATGATACATCTAATAAAAAGGCAACGATTTCTTTAAAAGTTGATTCGTATTTCAATCCAAAATTGAGCTTTTTTAAAAATGAAAATTTTTATCAATTTGTATTGTACGATAAGTTCTTAAAGCCTATAATCTTTAAATGCAATCTACAGATTTCTAATCATTTTTTGGATGATTTTGCAGATCATCTTGTGATAACAAATAAAGAAGTAATTGCATTTCAGCAAAAGCTTTTGCCAAACTCGGAACAAATGTTTCGAAAATATGATGTAGAAAGTCTTGAGTTAAAATTTAATGAAGAAACGGATCGTAACCAAAAACCAGTTTATCAAGCAAAGTTTTTAAAAGACGATTCGTGGTTGGTGAAAGAAAACTTTGCTTTCAATCCTTCGGTATTTAAATACTTTGAAAAAGGGACATTTTATAATCGTTTTTTTCAGCAAAGCTTTTCAGAATATTTGGAGTCAAAACATTCGATTGAATTTCCAACTATTAAATTTGAAGAAAACCTCACTGGAAAAGTCATCTTGGAGGCAAGAAAAAAGGGCAATCAAAACGATTATTTTTATTTTGAGTATGATTTAATAGCAGATAAACTAATTTCTGTAGAGGAGTTAAACGGTATTAAAGGAACTATTTTAGATTATGTTTCCAACAAACGAATATTTCTGGTTCAAGCTGGAAATAAATTAATGGTGGTATCCAACCAAGCCACAAAAACAATACAAGGGTCCTTTAAAGGAGTAAGATTATCGTTAAATGGAAGTTATATAGCCTTAATTAACGAGCAAAATCAATTGCAAATTTTAGATATATTTCAAGATTATAAAGTTTTTCATTCAGAGAATTTAATAGAAGCAGAATTTCAAATAATTCCGGTAGATCAATCTTCGTTTTTGTTAAATTCTCAAAACTTAAAAGAACCGGTTAATCAATGTCGACAAAAAATTAACTTTTTTCTGATTGATAATGGTCAATTAACTAAGCAAGAAAATCCTTGTATTTATGCTACTTCTGTGGCAAGTTCAAACGAACATTTTGCAGCGGTATTTAACCATTCTATTTTGGTAAACCATCAGCAAAAATCTTTTCAAAGTTTGGATAAAAAAATTATGTATTTATCAAGCAACCAAAGTGGAGATAGGCTATTGGTGACTTATGAAGATAACTATGTGGATATTTTGGATGGCAATACTTTGCAAAAAATAGGTGTGATGTTTCATCCAAACCAAAATACCCATGCATTTGTGCAAGGAAAAAATTTTTTCACCAATGGTGAAATGTCCAATTATTTTGATGTATTTGTTCAAAATAACATGGTCAATTGGAAAATTGTTCCAAATTCTTTTCAAAATCCTTTGGCTGTTTTGCAAATGTTTGGAACTCCAAACCAAGCATACCAAGAAGCCTTGCAAAAAGCAATTTCACTAAAATCGAATGTAAATGAAGTAAAAGTATATACCAATATTGAAACTAAAACGGATACTGAGGGTCAAAATTTACATGTATTGGCTATTGGGGTTTCTGATTATTTGCAAAATGAATTCAGTCTCACTTTTGCTGATAAAGATGCCATGGACATGGTAAAAACTTTCGGAATTTTGAGTCCTCAGGATCAAGCTTATTACTTTGATACCTTTTTTGGAAAGAAAGTTCAACTTCTAAAAAATGATAAAGTCACTCAATCAATTCCTGTGTATTATGAAAGATATGAAAGCCCTGGTGATTTTTTTCCAATAGCTATTGAGGGGTATGATTGGATGGAAGTAAGCTATCAAAAAATAAGACTTTTTGATTTTACCCAAAAGAAGTACAAAACCATTTCTCATCCTTTTGAAAGATCGTCAATTATTGATTCAAATTGGAAAGTTGCTAAAAATAAAAATGGAATTTATTTTGTTCAAAATGAACAAATTAAGATGATAGATTTAGTAAAAAATGAAACAAAATCCTTAACTGTTGCAAAAGAGTTGTTTACAGACTATGCACAAAATGTGAATGAAAATTTATGGGTAAAATCAACGTTAAACGGAAAAGATTGGGCCTTGATTTTTGTGGATAACCAAAACAAAGTACAAAAAAGATTATCAGTTGATGTGTCTAAAATTTCTATTAGTTTGGATAAGGACCAAAATCATCCATGCACTTTTGGTTGTTTAACTACGATTCATCAAGTAAGTTCTGATGGCAGTTTGGTTTTGTTTAGTTTAAATTACAAAGACTTCTTTTTTTTGTGGGATGTAAATAGCAATCAATTCTATCCAATAACCTTAGAGGTAGCAGACAAGAATGGAGAATTCTCTTTTTCTGCAGATGAAAAATATCTTTTGTTAACCAATACTGTTGATGCTTTAACCAATGTGTTAGTTTTTAATTTAAAAGGCAAATTAGAGCAAAAATTTACATTTCCTGAAAAGAAATACAGTTTACAATTGGTAAATTATAATAAAAATGGTTTGCAATCAATAACCATTGAAGAACCTTTGTTGGAGGAAAATGTTCTGTTTGTGGATAATGAAAAAAAAATAGCAGAGAAAAAAACGGCTTCCTTTGATCAAGTTTTTACCACCTTTATAATCAACGAAAAAGCAACCAAAAAAAGGGTAGAACAAGTGTTAAAAGATTTTACTAAAAACATCAAATCAGAGGATCAAGTAATTGTTTTTTTAGCTGGCCATGGTGTATTGGATACCAAACAACAATATTATTTTGCTCCGCATGACATGGATTTTTTGAACGTTACCAAAAATGGAATTAGCTATGAGTTTATTATTAACTCGCTAAATAATATAGCTTCTAAAAACAAATTATTATTGATGGATACTTGTCATTCCGGAAATGTTTATGATGAAGTAACGGGTAGTAATGCAGAAAACCAAAGAGGTTCCAAAGTAAAAACATCAAATAAACAAACTACTTTTAAAGTAGGTGACATTGTTAAAACCTTGTATAATTCCAATACTTCAAACAATAATTTAACCATTATCTCAGCATCAGTAGGTTCAGATGTTGCTCTTGAACACCCGGAAATTGGCAACGGTGCTTTTACTTATAGTTTTATTTCTCAAATAAAAGAGGCATTGCAAACCTCTAGTTTTTCGATGAGTGAATTAAATTGGGATAGAAAAGTGGAATTAACAAAAGAATTTATTGATGAGGTTTTTAAGCAAGTTGGAAGTATAACCAATAACAAACAAACTCCTGATATCAGGGAAATTAATCCAAATGCTAAATTAAAAGTTTGGTAATTGGTTATTGTTTTGCTTTCAGCTTTGCAATCACCTTTAACAATCCCTCTCTGTTTTTAGCTTCGTGATAAAACTTAGGTAATTTTTCGAGTAAGGTAAAGTGGCTGCGGTCTTTATGTTCACGAAGTTTGGCAGAAATATATTCTTCTAAACAACCTAAATGCTCCCAATTATATGCCCAAAATATATCATTTTTGAAAGGCATTTCCAACCAAAGTTTTGCCTCAAAATACAAATGTGCAGCTTGTTGAAGTTCAAATTTAATACCTTCCTTATAAGCCATTCTGGTAGAACAAATTTTGCTTAACCCACAATGTGAACAAATCAATTTGGCTTGTTTAGCTGTTTTATTAACAATAGCTAAAGCTTGCTTTTTACAATTGAGGAATACCACCAAAACATGATATTCAAAATCAGTTAAGCGGTGTTTTTTGTCGGTAAAGCGTTAGGATATCACTAATGTTATTTTTAACTTTTTGTAAATACATGCAAATAACACATAAATTGGAATATATAAATTTTAGAATTTCCAATTCTATGCTTTTTACAATAATAAAATTTATTTTGCTATCTCATAAACCAATTCAAAACTATAAGCATCAATTTTTTCAGATACTTTATTGCTTCCACTACCTCGAGTTTGTTGGTAACTTTGCTGAAAAAACTTTTCCAACGGATTAGCATTGCCTCGAGTTGCATTACCTCTTGTTTGTACCGTACTCTGAAAGTTTAATGGGGTGGGGGAGGCAAAGCCTTTGAGCATTAATTTTTCGTATGGTGGCCCAAAACTAAATACACAACGTTTAAAAACAACAGTTGCTCCGGCTGGAATCATTCTTTCTTGGTCGTTTAAGGTGCAATCATTGTTTGGCATAAATGGCGAAACTTGTCCTTTGGTATTAATTTCTACAATACTAAAATATATGGGTTGGTTACTCTTATTGGTAACTTCTAGCAACACATGGTCACTTTCCGCTTTTACCTTTAAAATTTGATTGGCTTCAAGTTTAGGTTCCAAAACTTCTCCAATTTGTTCTGTTAAATCATCGTATGCAACAGGTAATAATCTAAAACTAAATTCATATGATGGATTTTTCATTTGTAAACTCTTCAGGTATTTTCCCTGTGCATACTGAAAAATTTGTTGGTTTAAATCTTCAAGTGGTGAAGTTCCCCTTGAAGCAATTGCTTCCTGTATTTCAAATATATCATTAGTGATACTTAATTTTAGATTGTTTTTTTCTTTGAGAATAGTTAAATCTGACAGATGTTGTTCTGATACCATTTCTCCAAGTTTATTGTCGGTTAAGAATTTTTGCACACTATGAATCACCTCTGATTGGTTGGCAGACTTATCTACAAATACATTTACAGCCAAATCTCCAAATGATGGTTTGTCTATAAACACCCAATAATTTCTTTCATTGGTGTCTTTAAGTGCTCTATCTAATTTAACTACAGCTTCGTTGTATCTGGATAAAGTAACTTCCCCTTTTGCCAGGGCTTTGTCTGCTTTAGCTTCGGTACTTCCAGAAGGCATAACAAAAACTGTAGTTCCTTCAAAAATTTGGTGTAATTTTCCTCCTGAAATTTGAATAACATCTGCTCTTGCCACTCTTTTTACATTAAAATAAGGTTGCTGGGCTACATATTCTCCTTTAAAAAGTTTATAGTCGATATCGCCTTCAATTGCAGGATTTTGCCTTGGTGCAATTATATTCATTTCTGCAGCTACATTGGCAAATAAATTGCGATAGGTAAAATCTTTTCCAATATTACTTAATGCTTTAGAAAAAGCATAACTAAGCGATCCAACTCCTTGGTATTCATAATTTAACTCATCTGCAGATGCTCCTGAAAACAAAACAAAAGATGCAGGGTTATCTGCTAAGGTTGCTTTTTCAAAAAAGCCTGAAGTAGAACTTTTGGAAGAAACATTTTGGTTGGGTTTCCAGTCATTAGGCACTAATGCTGCAACACCACCTCTTGCTTTTCCACCTCTGGTTGCCGATCCGGAATGACAGCTATCAAATACCATTAATAGTTGTCCGTTTTTACCCAACTTATTTCTGAAGTTTAAAATGATAAGTTCTATTTCATCATCTCGAATATGATTTTGGCCTTGGTAATTGTGGGTGTATTTTACAAAAGCATCAAACGGAACCAAAGCTTCATCTAAGCCATCGGCTTCATCTCCATTATCGTCAAAAATCTGTTGTCCGTGACCAGAGTAATGAATTACTACAACATCTCCCGAATTGGCTTCGTCATATAATTTTTTAAGAGCCTTTAAAATCCCCTCTTTGGTTGCTTGTTCATTTTGAAGTATCGCGATGTCTTTCTCTGCAAATTTTTGTTGCATCAATGCATCTTTAATTAGTGGCACATCATTTACAGAGCTAATCGAACTCCATCCAGTTTTACTAGGGTAATCACCAATAGCAATAATTAAAGCTCTTTTTTGGGTTTGAGCGATGCATAGAGATGAAATGGCGAATAATAAGTAAATGAGATTTTTCATGCGGATGCTAATAAAGTGATTTATTTTAAATCGAATAAGCTAAATGATATTCCAAAAAAGTAACCAACTTCGTACACATTTTTGGTAAAATTATTTAAGGAGGTTAGTGAAGTTTCTTGTCCCACTTGCAAGCCATTGGTTAACCTACTAACCGGGCCATAGGCCAATCCACCGGAAATGGAGACTCTACTTTTGCTTCCTAAAATTAAAGCAGGGCCTACTAAAAAATTCACACCTCGCATAGTGTCTGAAAGAGGCACAGATACACCAAACGTTCCTCCAAAGTTGATACTTTCTCCTATTAAAGGATAAAAATTAATCATCGTTGCTAAATTCGGAACCATATTGTTTTCAATATCCGAACCAATGATGCCATTTTCGTCTATAAAAAAACTTTGGTTTTTATCTCCAAAACTATTTAAAGTAAGTGCTACACTTGTATTGATTTTAAATCCTCCTGCAGAAACCATAGGAATTTGTCGTGTTACCGTTGGTTTATTGGTATTGTTTTGTGAAGCTAAGGTGCTTGGACTAAATTTTAATTCCAATTGTGCTTTGTCGGTTTCCATTTGGTAATCAAAAGTTTGTTCAAAACTAGAGGCTTCTAATTGTGAAAACAAAGTTTTTAATTGACTAATATTTGAAGTAGTTTGGTTGGTGGTACTTTGCAAACTACTTGAAACTTGTTGTAAGTTACGCATGGCTGTTTGATTTTGAGCAAATTCACCTCTTGATAAAGTAGGCTGATTTTCTTTGCTTTCAATGGCATTGGCTAATGTTGCCAAATCATCTTCAATAGAAGCTTTGTCTGATTGAACAATCAATTCTAAATCTGTCAAAAATTTATAAAAGTTTTTCTCCGGGTCAGAAAGTCTTGCATCTTCTTGTAATTTAGACAATTCTAAGAGGTTTTTTTTGATTTCTTCTTTGGTTAAGTTCGGATTAGAAAGATTTGACAACAAAGTAGTTTGCATGGCTGAAACATTGGTAGCTACTTCATTCAAATCTTTAAATTTATTAGATACATTGGAGCCTCTCGATTTAAAGAGTTCCCCATAAACTTTGGCATCTTCTTGAATTCCTTTGGTATTAATTTTTAGTTCTTGCCCAGCAAAAGAACCTATACCACCTAACAATCCACCTATATTAAAACCTTGTCCGGATTGATGGATATATTCTTCTTTAACTTCTGCCTTAACTTCAATAGCAAATGGATTCACATTTTTAACTTGCACTTGCACCAAACTATGCTTTTTAAATTTAGGTTTGGTAAGTGTATCTGCAATTTTGTTGTTTTTGTCTAATTTAAAATAGCTTAGATTTCCGGTTTGGTAGTCGTATACTACTTTGTATTTTTCTTGTGAAAAGCTAAAAATAGAAAAAGTACAAGCAAAAGCTAAAATCCAGTTTTTCATAAACGTATATTTGATTATATAAACAAATATAACATTTTATTTTTCAGATACAATAAAGTAAAAGGATGGTGCAATCAAAATATGACTAATGCATGAAGAAAGGAATTTTTACAAAAAAATACCCTTTTTTACAAAAGAGTATTTTTTGAAAATTTACCTGTGACCACGATCAGATTCGAACTGACACGTCTTGCGACACCACCCCCTCAAGATGGCGAGTCTACCAATTTCTCCACGTGGCCTAAACAAAAAAAGTCATTCACCTAAGCGAACAACTTTTTGTGACCCGACTGGGGCTCGAACCCAGGACCCCAACATTAAAAGTGTTGTGCTCTACCAACTGAGCTATCGAGTCGTCATTCCTTTTTTGAATGCGGGTGCAAATATACGTTGTATTTGTCAATTATTCAAAGTAAATTTGTCAATATTTCCATTTTTTTTATCTTGGTAATTTAATTGCTTCATATTGAAATATTTATAATCAATTTTAATTTATTATTTGCATGCAACACTTGGTTTTGATGGGATACATGGGGTCTGGAAAATCTACCGTTGGAAAGGCATTAGCCAAATATTTACAACTTGATTTTAAAGATTTAGACCAAGAAATAGAAAAAGATTTGGGAAAAAGTATTCCTGAAATATTTATACAAAAAGGAGAAATCTATTTTCGTAGAAATGAAAGAATGGTTTTAGAGCAGTTGTTGCAAAGTCCATCTCCTATGGTTTTGGCTTTAGGTGGAGGTACTCCTTGTTATGGCAATGTAATTTCCCTTTTACATCAAAGCAACGCAAAAACCTTTTATTTAAAAGTAAGTATTGTTGACTTGGTGCAAAGGTTAATGCCTGAAAAAGAGTTTCGACCTTTGATTAAAAACATAGCAGCGGACAATTTACAGGAATTTATTGCAAAACACTTGTTTGAACGCAGGCAATTTTACGAACAAGCCAATCATACCATCCAAATTAAAAACCAATCAGTGGAGGAAATTGTTCAACAAATAGTTGCATTAATCTAAATAAGCAATAGGTCCATTTGGAGTTATTGCAAATAATACTTTTTCGTGTGAAGAAGTGGATAAAGAAATACCCTTAAAATCTGCTTTTACCGGGTATTTTTTATGGTTTCTGTCCACCAATACCGCAGTTTTGAATTTTTTGGTAGGCACTTGTAAAAAATGTTGGATGGCATAAATTAAAGTTTGTCCGGTATTCAAAACATCATCCACTAATACTAAACATTTGTTGGCATAGCCTTCAGTATCTAGATTGGTTTCGATGGGAGCAAAGACATCTTTTTTGTTCATTTTAACCTCACAAAGTTGCACTTTTAAAGGAGAAATTTTTTGCACTTCTTTTGCAATATTTTCTGCCAGCCAATAACCTCCTGATGCAATTCCAGCAATCACAACCTCTTCGTTTTCATTTACAAAGGTTTCGTAAATCTGGTAGGCAATTCGTTGGATGATTGCTTCAATTTGGATGGTATTTAAAATGATATTTTGCATAAGAGTATAGCTTATTTATTTTTTTTGAAAGTTAAAAAACAATTCTTTGTTTGCACGTGGCGCAATAGAATTTCGGCATTTTTCAAAGGTAAGAATGTCAAAATAAGGTGTAAAATAAAACAAATATTCTTCTTTATTTCCTCCAAATGGTGGAAAGTCGTTCCCGAAATCGGTATCAAATAACAATCCTACTAATTTTCCGTTTGGTCGCAACAAAGAAGCCATTTTTTGGGCATAAGCTGCACGTAAATTTGGGTCTAATGCACAAAAAAAAGTCTGCTCCAAAATCAAATCGTAAGTTTCATTCCACTGAAAAAAATCAGTTTCTATCAAATGATTTTTTGGGATCTTTGGATTTCTTTTTTGAAGGTTTTCAAGAGGTGTTGCTGCAATATCCAATACAAATGCATTGGTAAAACCTTGTTCCCACAAATATTCCATTTCATATGCATTTCCAGCTCCGGGAATTAAAACACGAAGGTCTTTGTTATCTAACTGGTCAATGTAATCTTTCAATGGCTTTGAAATGCTTCCTACATCCCAACCTGTTTGGTTTTCGGCATATCTGCCTTCCCAATATTCTTTAGTCAATGTGATCATTTGTATCGTTTTCCCAAGTTAATTCGTCTAAATCTCTGCGATCTTTTTTAGTAGGTCTGCCAACTCCTGTTTTGCGATAATGTTGTTTGGCTAATTGTAATAATTCTAAATGTTGTAAGTTTTCCTCCGGAGTTTCATCTATACGATACAAATCTACCAATTTAGCTCCAACTCTGTTGGCAGGAATGTCTAACACTTTTAAGTGGTAAGTAATTTGATCTCTTCGAAAAGTTACTTTATCCATCGGAAAAACTTCTTTGGAAGGTTTAGCTACTTGACCATTCACGGTTACATGGTTTTTTTTACACAATTCCGTGACTTGATTTCTTGTTTTAAAGTATCTAACACACCACAAATATTTATCTACTCGCATGCAGCAAAAAAAAGGTTAAACTTCATACAAAAATAAAACAAAATGGTATCTTGCACACCAATTTTAAGCTTATTTAAATACAAATAAGTGTTTTACCAAAATATGATTTCGTACCAATGAAAAACAAAATTTTCAAACTTCTTTTAAGTGTAACATTATTAAGTGCCTTGTTGTTTTCTTGTAAAAAAGATGATGAAGGATTAACTCCGATTCCTCCAAGAGATAGGGCAGAAGTTTACAATGAAGAATTACCAAAAATTGAAGAGTATTTAAAAACGCATTACATGGTAGTGAATCCTAACACTTGGGATGTGGAAGTAAATAAAATTCCAGAAAATGGCACACAAACTTCTATTTGGGACCAAACGGAATACCCTTTACAGCACATGGTAGTAAAAAATGATACTCGTTTGTTTACTCCTCAAAATTTACCAAATGGTGAGTTAGTGGACGATCCGGTAGATTATAAGGTTTATTACATCAAATTTAATGAAGGTGGTGGAGTAAACCCACATCGTTTAGATTCAACTTTTGTATCGTACAAAGGATGGAAATTAAACAATGAGAGTTTTGATGGGGTAGCAAGTCCGGTTTGGTTTAATAACGAAGGAGTAGTTTCTGGGTTTAGGTATTTTTTGCCTTTATTAAAATCAGCGGTTTCTCAAAATATTAATGGTGATGGTACTATTTCTTTTGAAAATTTTGGAGCGGGTATGGTTTTTATTCCAAGTGGATTAGGTTATTTCAACCAATCTAGAGTTAACATTCCTGCTTATTCACCATTGGTGTTTCATGTTAAATTAAAAAGGGTTTTTCATAGAGATGCCGATAGAGATGGTGTTTTAAATAAAGATGAAGATTTAAACAACAACGGTGATTTGTATGACGATGATACCGATGGCGATGGCATCCCTGACTTTTTAGATGTTGATGACGATGGGGATAATGTGTTAACACGAAGAGAAATTCGTTTTGTAAATGGGGAAGGCAATTGTGTAAAACCAACTTCTTACGCAGAAATTCCTGTTTGTGCCTCAGGAAAAAAACGACATTTAGATAAAGATTGTTTTGCAACTTGCGATTAAAAAAAAATCTTCCTTCGGGAAGATTTTTTTTAACTACAAAAGACTATTTGAGGTATTTGGAATCCCAAATTTCGTTGTTAAAGTTTTTACCAAAGGCAAATCCATAATACACTGCAATTCCAACCAATGATTTGAAGGTAAATAAAAATAAAATCATTTGCATTAATTGTGGTGAATTTTTGGCAAAAGCTTGAACTGGAGCAAAAGCAGTAAAAATAATACTCGCAAAAAACAAGAGCCAAACAAAATTCACCATGTTTTTAAAGGGTAATACCAACCATTTTCGTAAAGGATGTAAATCATTACCCCATTGATGAATCAAGTAATAATAACCGTTTCCGATGGGTGCAAACAACAAAGGATCGTCAGAAAGTTCCAATTGAAATAATTTTGAAGGAGCCATGATTTTAAAACCGTTTAATTGGGTTTCATGAGTTTTTTCTAAATGACGAATTTTAGCAATGGCTTCTGATGGCAATGCGGATTTAAATAAATAACTGTCTAAAAATCGCAATCGATAAGTACAACAAGTTTGTTTGATACTTGAAATATGAAAAATGCGATTTGTTTCAAGTAAATCCAAATTAAAATTGTTTTCTAAACTAACGTTTTTCTTTTTAATTCGTTGTGCAATAGTTTGATGAGAATTTTCTACTTCATCTAAAACCGAGTACACTTCATTTAAAATATCTTCAGAAGTTGGAAGGTAGCTTTGGTTAGCTTGTAATTCGTCTTTTAAATTAATTCTTTTTAATAGCATGGTTCATCCATTTTAATGAGTCACTAAGTAATTTCTTTTCTGATATAAAATTACATAAATTCATCACAATCAATTACTTGAACGGGTGTTAATTTTCCGTATAATTTTTATGATTTCGTTGGTATCCTTGCCTTTTGTTTATAAGCCAAATAAGTTATCTTTGCCTTTAGTACTAATTTTTTACACAATAATTGCATTTTTAAAATGTAATTTGAATTGTGAAGCCTAACAATCATATCATAAACACAAATAGTCATGAAGTTATTAGAAAACAAAGTAGCATTAATTACTGGAGCAAGTAGAGGAATAGGAAAAGGAATTGCAGAAGTTTTTGCCAAACACGGAGCTCATATTGCCTTTACTTATAGCTCTTCTGCATCTTCTGCAGAAGCTTTGGAAAAAGAATTAATCGCTATAGGAGTAAAAGCCAAAGGGTACCAATCTAATGCTGCTGATTTTGCACAGTCACAGGCTTTGGTGGATCAGGTTTTAGCAGATTTTGGCTCTATTGATATTTTGATTAACAATGCCGGAATTACTAAAGACAATTTGTTGATGCGTATCTCTGAAGAAGATTTTGACCAAGTAATTGAGGTGAATTTAAAATCGGTATTCAATATGACCAAAGCCGTGCAACGCACTATGTTGAAAAACAGAGCGGGATCTATCATCAATATGAGTAGTGTGGTAGGAGTAAAAGGAAATGCCGGGCAAAGCAATTATGCGGCTTCTAAAGCCGGAATTATCGGATTTACCAAATCTATTGCATTAGAATTGGGGTCTCGTAATATTCGTTGTAATGCCATAGCACCGGGTTTTATTGAAACTGAAATGACTGCCAAACTAAATGAAGAAGTAGTGCAAGGATGGAGAGATAGCATTCCGTTAAAAAGAGGTGGCTCTACGGAGGATGTTGCCAATGCTTGTTTGTTCTTGGCTTCGGACATGAGTGCTTACGTCACTGGTCAAGTATTGAATGTGGATGGAGGAATGTTGACCTAATCTGTACGATATCCCCATGGATTTACTCACCCTTTTATGGGTAATACTTGCATTTTTCTTTGCTCTTGCATGGAGTTTTTGGCAATACCAATCTCTTCAGTCAGGGCAAAGAAATTTGTTTTATACATTATTTTCTCTCCGAACTTTAGGAGTTTTTAGCATACTGTTATTGTTAATCAACCCAAGTTGGGTACAAAAAACAGTCGTTGAGCAAAAAGCACCATTGTTTATGGTGGTAGATAACTCCGCTTCTGTGGCTTTTTTAAAAGAACAAGAAACTGCAAAAAATATCTTACTAGATTTTCAGAAATCCACTTCACTTAAGAATAAATTTGATGTTCAATTTTTGGCAATAGATGAGGAAGTTCGAGGAATAGATTCTTTACAATTCCAAGGCAAACATTCCGATTTAGGAAAAGTTGGCAATCATTTGCGAAACATAGCCCCTAAAAGAAACTATCCGGTGGTTTTATTGTCTGATGGCAACCAAACCAAAGGAAAAGATTTTGTATATAGTTTTTTTGAAAACCAAACCGTTCATGCCATGGTTTTGGGAGATACAACCACTATTACCGATTGGAAAGTTGCCCAAGTAAACCATAACAAATTTGCTTTATACCAAAACCAGTTTCCAGTAGAAGTTTTTGTAGATTATACCGGAAAGAATATTTCCTCTGCACAGGTGGTTTTAAAAAAAGGGGGACAAATTATCCAAAGAAAAGAAGTAAGTCTAAATAAGACTCAAAAAACTGCTCGAGTAGAATGGTTGGTGCCAGCCACAACGGTTGGATTGCAAACCTATCAAGTGGAGATTGTTTCCACTACAGCTGAACGAAATACCAAAAATAACGTGTACCCGTTTGCTGTGGAGGTGTTGGATCAACGCAAAAAAATAGCCTTGGTTTCTGCCATTCAGCATCCGGATATTGCTGCTTTAAAAAGAGCCATTCAATCCAATGCTTATCGAGAGTTAGAAGTATTTTCTCCAACAGAAAATAAAGATTTTTCTGCTTTCTCTGCGGTTATTCTTTACCAACCCAATGCGAGTTTTTCCAATGTATTAAAGCAAGTTGCCAATGCCAGAATTAATTATTGGTTAATTACAGGTTTACATACCGATTTTGGATTGGTTAATCAGTTTCAATCTGATTTAGATTTTGAAATGTCTTCACAAAAAGAAGATTACCAAACCATTTACCAGTCTGGTTTTAATTTGTTTCAAACCGATAACATTGGTTTTTCAGAGTTTCCTCCATTAGAGCATCCATTCGGAAATGTATCTACCAAAGGAAATATGCAAGTGCTTTTACAACCAAGCATTCGAAATATCGCAATCAACCAACCCTTGTTTGGTTTTGTGGAAAATGGTAACCAACGTTTTGCTTATTTATTGGGAGAAAATTTATGGAAATGGCGAGCTGCCACCTATCGTAAAGAGCAAAATTTTGAAAAGTTTGATGTATTGATAGACAAAACCATCCAATTTATATCTTCTACCCAACCAAGAAAAAGATTGGATGTTTCTGTTGAAAACTTTTACAGAAGTGGAGAAGATATTGAAATAAAAGCCCAATTTTTCAATAAAAATTATGAGATAGATACCAATGCGGAGTTGCTATTTAAATTACAATTAGAAGGAGAAAAAACAAAAATTTCCCAAAAAATGTTTCGTGGAGCTTCTCAGTTTTTGATCCAGTTTTTTGATTTAAAACCCGGGAATTACCAATGGGAAGTAACAGAAGCTGTTTCCAATATCACGGAAAAAGGAAAATTTACCATTTTAGAGTTTCAACCCGAAGAGCAATTTGTACAGCCAAACGTTATTAAAATGCAGCAATTGGCAACACAACAAAACGGGGGCTTTTGGTTGGCTAATCAATGGAAGGATGTAGAACAACAGTTACTGCAAAGCAACGATTTTCCAATCATTGAAAAAACGCAAAGCACCCGTAAAGCTTGGATAGATTGGTATGGATGGTTGTTGTTGGCTGTTTTATTTTTATCTATCGAATGGTTTGTAAGAAAATACAACGGCATGTTGTAACCTTTCCGGTAAAATTGCGTATAACCATAAAATCTAAAAAATATTTTCATGAACAAAGAATTCAACATTAAGCTATTGCCAGCCATTATTGGTGGGATTTTGTTACTCATTTTTTTGTTTAAATCTGCCATAACCATTGGTTCAGGGCAAGCAGGAGTTTTGTATCGCACCTTTGCGGGTGGGGTAGTAACCAATGAACCTCCTTTAGGGGAAGGATTTCATATTGTTGCTCCTTGGAATGATGTATACATATACGAAGTTCGACAACAAGAAATTTCTGAAACCATGCAAGTGTTGTCGTCCAATGGATTGGAAATTAAATTAGATGCTACGGCTTGGTACCAGCCATTGTATGAGAAAACCGGAAAGCTACACCAGGAAAAAGGGGAGAACTACGTGGAAAGAGTTATTAAACCAGCTTTGCGTTCCGCTACCAGAAGTGTGGTTGGTCGTTACACTCCAGAGCAATTGTATTCTACCAAACGTGATGCCATTCAAGATGAAATTTTCACCGAAACAAAAAAGATATTGTCCAACCAATACATCCAATTAAATGAAGTTTTAGTGCGTGATGTTACCTTGCCACCAACCATTAAATCGGCTATTGAGCAAAAGTTAAAGCAGGAACAAGAATCGTTGGAATACGAATTTAGATTGGAGAAAGCCAAAAAAGAAGCAGAAAGACAACGTATTGAAGCAGAAGGGAAGGCCAAAGCCAACCAAATTTTAAGTGCTTCGTTAACCGATAAAATTTTACAAGAAAAAGGCATTCAAGCTACTATTGAATTAAGTAAATCAAGTAATAGTAAGGTCATTGTTATAGGCTCCGGTAAAGATGGCATGCCATTGATATTAGGAAATCAATAAGTGAAATGTTTTATAGAAAAGACAACCATACGGTTGGCTTTTTCAATATTAGGTCAATTAATTTCCAAAAAATTATTAAAAATAGCCTTATGAAAACTAAGTATTTAAGAGCCCTTTCCCTTATCAATATCTCTATTGTGGTTTACTTTGCAACTATTTACACATTGTATGTAGCAAAAATAGATTTTGTATTGGTTGGAGTTTTTAGAGAGTTGCTTACCATTCCTTTTTTATTGGCACAAATCGTCTTTTTAGTGATAGGAGTGATTTATTATTTTCGATACAAAGCAAATTTTCTTTTTATTTTAAGCTGGCTTGCATTGGCTATTTGTAGTTATTTTACGCTATCTACGTTTTAAATAACTTGAAACCTGAAACTTTGTTTCTAAATCTTTTTTTAATAATTACACTTGCAACACCCCTAAGTTAAACGCTTTTTCCATAGGTGCATGATTGGCAGCCTCTATTCCCATCGAAATCCATTTACGGGTATCTATCGGGTCGATAATGGCATCGGTCCACAATCTCGCTGCAGCATAATACGGTGAAACTTGTGCATCGTATTTGCTTTTTATTTTTTCAAATAATGCCTTTTCAACTTCTGCATCTACTTTTTCTCCTTTGGCTTTTAACGAAGTTGCTTCAATTTGCATCAACACTTTGGCTGCTTGTGCTCCACCCATCACAGCCAACTCAGCACTTGGCCAAGCAAAAATTAATCTAGGGTCGTAAGCTTTGCCACACATAGCATAATTTCCGGCTCCATACGAATTGCCAATAACTACAGTAAATTTTGGCACCACCGAATTGGAAACCGCATTAACCATTTTGGCTCCATCTTTAATGATTCCTCCATGTTCTGATTTTGAACCAACCATAAATCCGGTTACATCTTGTAAAAATACCAACGGAATTTTCTTTTGGTTACAATTGGCAATAAATCGTGTGGCTTTGTCGGCACTATCGGAATAAATTACTCCACCAAACTGCAATTCTCCTTTTTTTGTTTTGGTTACCAATCGTTGGTTGGCTACAATTCCAACTGCCCAACCATCTATACGAGCATAACAAGTGATGATAGATTTTCCATAGCCAGACTTGTATTCTTCCACTTCTGAGTTATCTACCAATCGCTTGATAATTTCCATCATGTCGTATTGTTCACTTCTCGACTTAGGCAAAATGCCATACATTTCCATCGGATCTAATGTTGGAGCTGCAGCAGGTTTTCTGTCAAAACCAGTAGGAGTATAGCCTCCAATCTTATCCAGGATGTTTCGGATTTTATCCAAGCAATCTTTATCGTCTTTTGCTTTGTAATCAGTCACCCCAGAAATTTCACAATGTGTGGTTGCTCCACCTAAAGTTTCGTTGTCAATTTCTTCTCCAATCGCAGCCTTAACCAAATAACTTCCTGCCAAAAAAATACTTCCGGTTTTGTCTACAATTAAAGCTTCATCACTCATGATAGGCAAATAGGCACCACCAGCTACACAACTTCCCATTACTGCTGCAATTTGTGTAATTCCCATACTACTCATGATGGCGTTGTTTCGAAAAATACGACCGAAATGTTCTTTATCCGGAAAAATTTCATCTTGCATTGGCAAATACACTCCGGCAGAGTCTACCAAATAAATAATTGGCAAGCGATTTTCCATAGCAATTTCTTGGGCTCTTAAATTCTTTTTCCCGGTGATAGGAAACCAAGCTCCAGCTTTTACAGTTGCATCATTGGCTACTACTACACATTGTTTTCCGGCTACATAACCAATTTTTACCACCACTCCGGCAGAAGGGCATCCACCATGTTCCGGATACATACCGTCTCCAGCAAAAGCACCAATTTCAATATTATCACGATCCTTATCCAACAAATATGCAATTCGTTCTCTTGCAGTCATCTTGCCTTCAGCATGTAGCTTTTCGATTCGCTTTTGTCCACCACCTAATTTTACAGTAGCAAATTTTCGTAAATAATCAGAGACCAATAATTTGTTGTGATCTTCGTTTTGATTGAATTTGATGTCCATATAGGAGTTTATTTGGTTGTTTTTTGAAAAGTTTCAAAATTAAGAAAAAATACACGGGGATAAAATCAGAATTTACTAATTTTATGTGAAGAAATCTTCGAATCCTGCATCATATAATCAAAAAGTCTATGTGTTTTCATTACCGACAAACCAAAAACGGATTGCAATTAGAAAAACAATTTCAGCTTCCTTTAAAAAAGGGAGTGAACATCCAACCAATTACTTATGTCAACGGATTTGCCCATCCGGAGGTTCCGATCATCACCAACCAAGAGTCTTTGATTACAACCGGACAGTGGGGATTATTACCTGATTTTGCTACAAATATCTCTTTTGCTAAAAACACTTTGAATGCTAGGGCAGAAACTATTTCGGAAAAACCAAGTTTTGCACCCTATATACATCAAAGATGTTTGGTGCTTTCAGATGGCTTTTACGAATGGCAATGGCACAATGTATCTGGAATCAAAAAACAAAAATATTTCATCACCACTGCCCAACAATCCATGGTAATGGCAGGTATTTGGAGTTGTTGGAAGGATCAAATTACTTTTTCGATTGTTACTACCCAAGCCAATGATTTGATGAGTGAAATTCACAATACCAAAAAACGAATGCCAGTGGTGTTAAAACCAACAGATTTTAACGATTGGTTACAGGGAGCTCCCATCCATAATTTTCAATTTCCATACGAAGTTCCCCTCATTGCAGAAAAAATAGTAGAAGAAAACCAAAATTTTAGTTTGTTTTAAGTGCTAATAATACCACCTTTTGCTAATTTACCATCCTTTGTCCTACCTTTGCAGCATGCAAGCAACCAATAAACTAAAGATTTTTAACGATCCGATTTACGGATTTATCACCATACCCAATACCTTAGTTTTTGATGTGATTGAGCATCCGGTATTTCAACGTTTACGAAGAATTTCTCAAATGGGAATGTCCTATTTGGTGTATCCGGGTGCTCACCATACTCGCTTTCATCATGCGTTAGGTGCCATGCATTTGATGCAACAAGCTGTGGAAGTATTGCGTTTTAAAGGCACTAACATTTCGGAAGAAGAAGAGCAAGCATTGTATTTGGCTATTTTGTTGCACGATATTGGTCACGGTCCTTTCTCGCATGCTTTGGAGCAAGAAATTGTTTTGGGAATGCACCATGAGTCTATCTCCTTAAGCTTAATGGAGTATTTGAATGAAGTTTTTGAAGGGAAATTAACCTTGGCAATTGCCATTTTTAAAGGAACTTACTCCAGAAAATTCATGAATCAATTGGTATCAAGTCAGCTCGATATGGATCGATTGGATTATTTAAAAAGAGATAGTTTTTATTCAGGGGTTGCCGAAGGGAATATCAATTCCGATCGTTTGATTAAAATGCTGCAAGTATATCAAGACGAATTGGTTTTGGAGGAGAAAAGTATTTATTCTGTAGAGAAATTTTTAATGGCTCGCAGATTGATGTATTGGCAAGCTTATTTGCACAAAACCAGTTTGGTGGCTGAGTTGATGTTGCTAAAAACCATCCAAAGAGCAAGAAAATTAATTGCAAAAGGAGTTGAAGTTTCCGGACCAAAACACTTGTTATATTTTTTAAGTCGCTTGGAGCAAGAGCAATTTTCTAAAGAGGATTTGTTTATTTTCATTCAATTAGATGATCACGACATTATGGTGGCTTTAAAAGAATGGCAACATCATTCGGATAAAGTACTTAGTGAGCTAAGTAAAAGGTTGTTGGACAGAAATTTATTAAAAATAAAGTTTTTAAATCAGGCAGTTTCTCTTGAATCGATGCAACAAATTCGAAACCATTTACAACAAAAGTTAGGATGGGACGAAGCTTTAGCCAAACACTTAGTTTTTAAAGGAAAGATCAAAACCCTAACCTATAATAAAACTTCAGAGCCAATTAAAATTATCTATAAAAACGGAACGGTAGAGGTGTTGGAAGATGCTTCACCATCCATGAATCATAGTGCCCATCATAAGCCAGATACCAAGCATTATGCTGTGTTTCCAAAAGAAGCTCGAGAGGTCGTTAACTTTTAGCGATTTTTTTTACATTTGTCAAATATTTGATAGAATTCTCCCTTTAGGAAAATTTTACATTTAATATAAAAATAAACCATTTACTATCTCAAATCAGGATTGAATGAAATTTAAAGCTTCACAAATTGCAGAAATTCTTCAGGGAGAAATCGTTGGTAATCCGGAAGTTGAGGTAGCAAGATTATCAAAAATTGAAGAAGGTACGCAGGGGAGTTTAACATTTTTGGCAAATCCGAAATACCAATCTTATATATACCAAACCCAAGCATCTATTGTAATCGTAAACGATAGTTTTGTGCCAGAAAGTCCGGTCCAAGCTACGTTAATTAAAGTAGCAGATGCTTACCAAGCATTTTCTAAGTTATTAGAATACTATAATCAAATCAAGTTGATGAAATCTGGTATGGAACAACCTCATTTTTTGGGAGAAGGAGTTTCCATTGAAGAAGGATTGTACTTGGGTGCATTTTCATACATTGGAAATGGTGTTAAGATAGGTAAAAATGTAAAGATTTATCCCAATTGTTATGTTGGTGACAATGTAGTGATTGGTGACAATACCATTTTATTTGCAGGGGTAAGAGTATATTCTGAAACTGTTATAGGAAAAGATTGTACCATACACTCAGGTAGTATTATTGGTGCAGATGGATTTGGATTTGCTCCACAAAGTGATGGAACCTTTCAAAAAGTACCACAAATTGGAAATGTGGTTATAGAAGACCATGTGGAAATTGGTTCATGTTCTACTATTGATAGAGCTACTTTGGGATCTACCATCATTCGTAAAGGGGTGAAATTAGACAACCAAATTCAAATTGCTCATAATGTGGAAATAGGTGAAAATACCGTGATTGCAGCACAAACTGGTGTGGCAGGTTCTACCAAGATTGGAAAAAACTGTATGATTGGTGGTCAAGTAGGAATTGTGGGACATTTAACTATTGGCAATAACGTAAAAATTCAGGCACAATCAGGTATTGGTAGAAATGTAAAAGATGGCGAAGTAATCCAAGGATCTCCAGCATTACCTTATTCGGATTACAATAAATCGTATGTGTATTTTAAGAACCTGCCAAAGATTGTTCAAGACATCGAAAATTTGAAAAAAAAGTTATCATAGGTATTCGTACCAAAAAGGAAAAGGCATGAATGAAAATGTAATCAAACAAAAAACCATCCAACAACCGGTAACTCTTAAAGGAGTTGGATTACACACCGGACAAGAAGTTACTTTAACGTTCAAACCAGCACCAATCAATCATGGTTTTAGTTTTGTTCGTGTAGATTTAGAGGGTTCTCCTGTAATTGAAGCTGATGCGAATTATGTGGTAAACACCCAAAGAGGAACTAATTTAGAAAAAAACGCAGTTAAAATTCAAACATCTGAACACGTTTTGGCTGCTTGTATGGGTTGCGATTTAGATAATGTAATTATTGAATTAAATGCTTCTGAACCTCCAATTATGGATGGTTCTTCCAAATATTTTGTAGAAGCATTAGAACAAGCCGGCATTGTAGAGCAAGAAGCTCCTAGAAATGTGTATGTAGTGAAACAAGTTATTAATTATGTAGATGAGGCTACCGGTAGTGAAATTACCGTAATTCCGCATGATGGTTATTGTGTAACTACCATGGTAGATTTTGGAACCAAAGTTTTAGGAACGCAAAATGCTACTTTAAAGGATTTGTCTGAGTTTAAGGAAGAGATAGCTGATGCAAGAACTTTTAGTTTTTTACATGAGTTAGAGGCTTTGTTAGATAATGGTTTGATCAAAGGTGGAGATTTGAACAATGCCATTGTGTATGTGGATAAAGAGATTTCTCCTAAAACCATGGAGAATTTAAAGAAAGCCTTTGGAAAAGATCAAATTTCTGTAAAACCTAATGGTATTTTAGATAATTTAACTTTACACTATCCAAACGAAGCTGCTCGTCACAAATTACTAGATGTGATTGGTGATTTGGCTTTGGTAGGTATAAGAATTCAAGGAAAGGTTATTGCCAACAAACCCGGACATTTTGTGAATACACAATTTGCTAAAAAGTTATCTAAAATCATCAAATTGGAGCAACGAAACCAAGTTCCGGAATACGATTTACATGCAGCACCTTTAATGGATGTAAATAAAATCATGGCAATGCTACCTCACCGTCCGCCATTTTTATTGGTAGACAAGATTTTAGAATTGTCAGACAAGCATGTGGTTGGAGTTAAAAACGTCACGATGAACGAACCGTTTTTCGTGGGTCACTTTCCGGGTGCACCTGTGATGCCAGGGGTTTTGCAGATTGAAGCAATGGCACAAGCAGGTGGAATTTTGGTGTTAAGCACTGTTCCGGATCCGGAAAATTATTTGACTTATTTTATCAAAATAGACAATGTAAAATTCAAGCAACAAGTATTGCCTGGAGATACCTTAATTTTTAAATTAGATTTGCTTTCGCCTATCCGTAGGGGAATATGCCACATGCAAGGTTACGCTTATGCCAACGGAAGATTGGTGTCAGAGGCGGAATTGATGGCACAAATCGTAAAACGTAGTTAAGCATGAATCAACCATTAGCATATGTACATCCGGGTGCCAAAATTGCCAAAAATGTGGTAATTGAACCTTTTACTACCATTCATAACAATGTGGTAATTGGTGAAGGAACTTGGATAGGCTCTAACGTCACCATCATGGAAGGAGCCCGAATTGGTAAAAATTGCAACATCTTTCCTGGTGCAGTAATTTCAGCCATTCCTCAAGATTTAAAATATGGAGGGGAAGATTCTTTAGCCATCATTGGAGATAACACTACTATTAGAGAGTGTGTTACCATCAATCGTGGGACTTCTGCTTCGGGAAAAACTGAAATTGGGAAAAACTGCCTCATCATGGCTACTGCTCACATTGCACACGATTGTCACATCGGAAACAATGCCATCGTGGTAAACGGAGTAGCATTGGCCGGACACGTAGAAGTTGGAAGTTATGCTATTATTGGAGGTTTGGCAGCAGTACATCAATTTATTCATATTGGTGATCATGCTATGATTTCTGGAGGATCGTTGGTACGTAAAGATGTGCCTCCTTTTACCAAAGCTGCCAAAGAACCATTATCTTATGTTGGTATCAACTCCATTGGTTTGAGAAGAAGAGGTTTTAGTTCAGAAAAAATCAATGAAATTCAGAGTATTTATCGAATTTTATACCAGAAAAATTACAACACTACCCAAGCCTTAAGTATTATTGAAGCAGAAATGGATGCAACTCCGGAAAGAGATGAAATTATACAGTTTATCCGAAATTCTTCCAGAGGTATCATGAAGGGGTACACGGGGATTTATTAGTGAAAAGTGAATAGTGAGAAATGATTAGTTCCTTTGTTAATTATGAATATCAACTATCAACCATCAACCATCAACTATCAACCATCAACTATCAACTATCAACTATCAACTATCAACCATCAACTATTAATTATCAACCTTGAACATTAAACATTAAACCAAATATAATGGCAACAACTGCAGATATCAGAAACGGACTTTGCATTAAATTTAATCACGACATTTACAAAATCATCGAATTCTTGCACGTGAAACCAGGAAAAGGACCTGCTTTTGTAAGAACGAAATTAAAATCGTTAACCAACGGTAAAGTATTGGATAATACTTTTTCAGCTGGGCACAAAATTGAAACCGTACGAGTAGAAACTCATACTTTTCAGTTTTTGTATGCTGAAGGAAGCGATTTTCATTTCATGAATACGGAAACGTACGAACAAATCACTTTGAATAAAGATATTTTAGATTCTCCAGAATTATTAAAAGAAGGAGAAAATGTGATGGTACAAATCAATACCGAAACAGATACTCCTTTGGCTGTAGATATGCCTGCTTCAGTTATTTTAGAAGTGGTGTATGCAGAGCCCGGAGTAAAAGGGAATACTGCTACCAATGCAACCAAACCTGCAAGAGTAGAAACCGGAGCAGAAGTAAATGTACCATTGTTTATTAACGAAGGTGACAAAATCAAGATTGATACAGCTACATGGGCTTACATGGAAAGAATTAAATAAGACCCAATGAAGTTTGATCGAATCTATTCCTTACAAGAAATTGCCCAATTTATACAATGTACTTTTGTTGGTGCACCAGATTTTCCGGTACATGGCATGAACGAAATTCATGTAGTAACACCTGGTGACATTGTTTTTGTTGACCATCCAAAGTATTATGATAAAGCATTGCAATCGGCTGCAACCATTGTTTTGATTAATAAAGAAGTTGCTTGTCCGGAAGGAAAAGCTTTATTGATATCCGACGATCCTTTTAGAGATTTTAACCGATTAACCAATAAGTTTCGTCCGTTTCAAGCTGCCAATGCTGCTATAGCACCAACTGCCCAAATTGGTGAAGGAACCATCATACAACCCAATGTTTTTATCGGGAATTATGTAAAAATTGGAAAAAATTGCATCATTCACCCCAATGTCACTATTTATGATTATACAGAAATAGGAGACGAGGTCATCATTCATGCAGGTACGGTATTAGGAGCAGATGCGTTTTACTTTAAAAAGAGGCCTGAAGGATTTGATCCGTTAATTTCCGGTGGAAATGTGGTCATAGAAGATATGGTAACCCTTGGTGCTGCTTGCACCATCGACAGAGGTGTCACCGGAAGTACTACCATTGGCTGGGGATCAAAAATCGACAACCAAGTGCATGTTGGCCACGATACAGTTATTGGTAAAAAGTGCTTGATTGCTGCCCAAACCGGCATTGCAGGTTGTGTGGTAATAGGGGATGAGGTTACGCTTTGGGGACAAGTAGGTTCAACAAGTGGCATTCATATTGGTGACAAAGCTGTGGTTTTGGCACAAAGTGGTATAAGCAAATCTTTAGAAGGAGGCAAAGTTTACTTTGGATACCCAGCCGAGGAGTCAAGAGACAAGCTAAAACAAATGGCTTGGATCAAACAAATTCCAGACTTGGTTCAAAGAATTCAGGCACTAGAAAAATAATCTGCAAAACATAAAAAGTTTGTAGAGCTTTTATTAAAAAATTCGTGATAAAAGGTTATTTTTGCATCACTATTTTAAAGAAAATTCATTAAAAACAGCATCATGAGTGTTTTAGTTAATAAAGATTCGAAAATCATTGTTCAAGGTTTTACCGGAAGTGAAGGTACTTTTCACGCTTCCCAAATGATTGAATACGGTACCAACGTAGTTGGTGGAGTTACTCCAGGTAAAGGAGGTTCTACCCATTTAGACAAACCAGTATTCAATACTGTAAAAGAAGCAGTAGAAAAAGCAGGAGCAGATACCACCATTATTTTTGTACCACCAGCCTTTGCTGCTGATGCCATTATGGAAGCTGCTGATGCAGGTATCAAAGTAATTATTACCATTACCGAAGGTATTCCGGTTGCAGATATGATCAAAGCATACGATTATATAAAAGGAAAAGATTGTCGTTTGATTGGTCCAAACTGTCCTGGTGTGATCACTCCTGGAGAAGCAAAAGTAGGAATCATGCCTGGTTTTGTGTTTAAAAAAGGAAATGTAGGCATTGTATCTAAATCAGGAACTTTAACTTACGAAGCAGCTGATCAAGTAGTAAAACAAGGTTTAGGAATTACTACAGCTATCGGAATTGGTGGTGACCCAATTATTGGAACTACTACCAAAGAAGCTGTAGAATTGTTGATGAACGATCCGGAAACCCATGCCATTATTATGATTGGTGAAATTGGAGGTCAGTTAGAAGCGGATGCTGCTAAATGGATCAAAGCTGATGGAAACCGTAAGCCTGTAATTGGTTTTATTGCAGGAGAGACTGCTCCAAAAGGAAGAACTATGGGACATGCTGGTGCTATTGTTGGTGGATCTGACGATACTGCAGAAGCTAAAAAACGCATCATGAAAGAATGTGGAATTCACGTAGTGGATTCTCCGGCAATGATTGGAAAAAAAGTAAAAGAAGTTTTAGGATAATCCTATAACAATTAAATATCATGAAAGTTGCTTCGGGAGAAATTCCAAGCAACTTTTTTTAATCTCAACCTTATGGAAAGACCAAAATTTGTTTTAGCAGATAATTCCGATTTTCCGGATGATTTGTTTGTAATTCACTTAGATTACCCACGTTTTTTAATTAATTTGAAAGATGATGAGGTAGAGTTTTTAGAAGAGATTGACCAAGAAGACGAAGAAGAAGTAGCCCAAATGATGGACCAATTGATTGATGAGGCAGGTGCTTTTTACGATCGTGAAATGGAGCGTTTGGACGAAGAAGAATAAATGGAGCAAAACATCAAACTAATTTGGGATTTTCGTGGTCCGGCTGCTGCAAAAACAGCCGAACACCATGCCATTCATTTAGGTGAATTTGTAACCAAAGAAGGGAAGAATTACGAAGTAGGTCATGCTGTTATTTCAGAAATGCATGCCATTGCCTATTTAATTGTTCCAAAAGCTGAAATGATTGCCATGCGAGATGCACTTAGACCCCATAGAGGAGAATTAGTAGAAATTAAAACATAGCGTTTCCAATAGAAATCAAGAATTGACTAATTGGCACATTAGCTAATAGACACATTACCTTTATTATTCTTCTCCTCAATCCACTTGCTTAAATACCTACTAGCTTGCATGTTTTGTTGGTTCATCATGCCAATTCGGTAATGTTTTTTGCGATGTGAACACACATCATAGATGATTGGTTGAAGTTTTTGCCAAAATGGTTTTACCCATTGTTCTTTTGCAAAGTAGGACAATAGTTTTGGGTAATTTTTCATACTATCATTCCATTCAACTTCAGAAAAGTACAATCGTTTGGTGAGTTCTATAGCTTCTTCAACACTCTCTACAATTAAATTATTCCAATCTTCTTGTGCTCCCATTCCTTCTATACCAACTGAGTTGGTAACTACCGGAATTTGATATTGCAAAGCATCGATGATTTTTCCTTTCAATCCGGCTCCAAATGGCACTGTAGCCAGCATGATTTTATATTGGGAGAGTGTTTCTTCTATATCATCACATACTCCTTTTAAGTAAAAGCCTTTTTTTGGTTGATGTAATTGTAGCATAGCGGCATCTGCATAGGCACCATATACATGCATTTCCACCCCAGGATTAGCTTTTATAAACAATTCCCAATGTTGGTACATCCATTTCACCAAAGCCCGATTGGGTTCATGTTTTAAGTTGCCAATGGTTACCAAGTTTTTTCTTTCAGAAAATTCAGTTCTTTTTTTACACTCTTTTGCTTCCCACAAAAAAGTCAACAACAACAATTGGGTTTCAGGGATAGAGAATTCATCCATAAGCAAATTCATTTCAAACGATGAAATCAGCAGTGTAACATCGCATCTATGAATAGAAGCCATTTCACGATGCATTACTGGAATGTGGTAATCTACATTGGATAAGGATTGGTGTTTATGGTAAGCAGTTGCTCTTGCTTCCCTAAGAAAATGTAAATCTTCTGTATCTAAAATAGTAACTGCATTCGGACAATTTTCGCGAACTCTCCAGCCAAATTGCTCTTCTGCAACAAAACGATCAAACAATACTATTTTGGGTTGTAATTCTTTTAAAAAATTGTCAACATCGCTTAGGTTTACTTCAATTAATTTAGATGAATCAATTTCAGGCAATTCATTAGAAGTATCCTGGCTATTGGTATGCCAATAATGAATTTCCCATTGCTCTTCTTTAAAAAGCTGTAAAATTTGTTGCATTCTCCAACCAGCTGCAGTGGTGTGCGGTTGTGGATATACCAACCCGATGACTAATAAAATTTTGCTTTGCTCCAATCGTTTCTTCTTTTAATAAACAAAATAAAGGAATTCTTCGGAATTCTTTATCTTCGTTGCAACGAACCTAACTAAAATATTTGATATGTCAGAAGATGTTCAAAAGCCCAAAGGCTTTGTAAAAAAGTTTTTATACTACGTAGAGAAAATTGGCAATGCTTTGCCTCATCCTGCTACTCTGTTTGCCATTTTTGCGGCATTAATCGTAGTCATTTCATGGATAACCGCACAATTTGATATCACTGCCACCAACCCCGCAACCGGAGAAATCATCCAACCTTTTAATTTGCTATCTGTGGAGGGTTTGCATATGATTTTAACCGAAATGGTGACCAACTTTACCGGATTTGCTCCTCTAGGAGTGGTATTGGTAGCTTTATTAGGGATAGGCATTGCCGAAGGTAGTGGATTGATTGGTACGGCATTGCGATTGTTGGTGTTGTCTGCACCAAAAAGATTGTTGACCATCGTGATTGTGTTTGCTGGGGTGGTTTCTAACACAGCTAGTGAAGTAGGCTACGTGTTGTTAGTACCATTAAGTGCCATCATCTTTTTATCGGTTGGTAGAAATCCATTAGCTGGTTTGGCTGCTGCTTTTGCAGGAGTGTCTGGAGGATATAGTGCCAATTTATTTTTAGGAACCATCGATCCATTATTGGCTGGTTTATCGCAAGAAGCTGCCCAAATTATCGACCCAAATTACCAAGTTAATCCGGCTGCAAACTATTATTTTATGTTTGTATCTACTTTTATCATCACCATAGTGGGTGCTTATGTTACCGAAAAAATTGTTGAGCCACGTTTAGGAACTTATACTGGTGAGGTAAAGGCAGATGAAATTCATGCTTTAAATAAACAAGAGAAGAAAGGTTTGCTTTATGCAATGGTAACTTTTTTAGTTGCTTTGGTGGTAATTTTATTAGGTACTGTTCCTGAAAATGGATTTTTACGTAATCCGGAAGATGGTGATTTGTTGCATTCTCCCTTTATGAAAGGAATTGTATCCCTTATTTTTATTTTGGCAGCATTATTAGGAATTGCTTATGGGATAGGAGCAGGCACTATCAAAAACGATTCTGATGTGATGAAAGGCATGAGCAAGTCGATGGAAACCTTAGGGTCTTATATTGTTTTGGTGTTTTTTGCAGCCCAATTTGTGGCTTATTTTAAATGGACCAACCTTGGGTTAATTTTTGCGGTGAATGGTGCCAATGTATTAGGTTCAATGGATTTACCACCCGTATTGTTAATGATTGGTTTTATTATTTTAACTGCAATCATTAATATGGTCATGGGAAGTGCCTCTGCCAAATGGACCATCATGGCACCGGTATTTATTCCGATGTTTATGCTGTTGGGGTATAGCCCAGAATTAACACAGTTGGTTTACAGGATAGGAGATTCGGTTACCAATATTATTTCACCCATGATGTCTTACTTTGCTTTGATTGTGGCATTTATGCAACGATATGATAAAAATGCAGGAATAGGAACCATTGTTTCCACCATGTTGCCTTACACGGTAGCCTTTTTTATTTTCTGGACACTTCTTTTAGTAATTTGGATGTTAACCGGACTGCCAATTGGTTTAGATGCCCCTTTGTCGTATCCGGAATAATATTTTTTATTTTGTAAACAAGCCCACCAAAAGGTGGGTTTTTTATTGCAAAAACAAACGGAAATTCATTCCTTAATTATTTTACGAAAACGTTTGAAATAATTACTTTTGCAAAAAAATTTACAACCTATACACAACTAATTATGAGTCCATCCCATTTGTATGCCAAAGAATTGGCTTTTCAAGCAGACAGACGAAAGGCAGGCGTTGAATTAATCAAAATAGTAAGTGATTTATGGTACGATAAATCTATTGAATTGGTCATGTTTCGCAATCCTTTGTTAGATAAAAATGTAGCTGAAATCATTAATTTACATGAGTATGCAGGAGAATTTGTAGGAAAACCAATTTCGGTTTTTGATACAGTGGAATTGGCCAGAGAAATGTTGACTTTAGATTTGCCACCTTCTAAATTAGATTTAGGTAAACTAACGTATGAATACCATTTGCAAGACAGCGAATATCAAAACCCAAAAGCATTTGTAATTGCAAAATTAAAGCTAGCTAAAAATTCACAAATTCAACCTAAAGATGTGGTGTTGTATGGATTTGGTAGAATAGGTAGAATTCTTGCCAGAGAGCTCATGATCAAAACCGGTAAAGGAGACCAATTGCGTTTGCGAGCCATCGTAACCCGAGATAAAAATGATGTGGCATCCTTAGAAAAAAGAGCTTCGTTATTGCGATACGATTCCGTACATGGTGATTTTCAAGGTTCCGTAGTGGCTGACCATGAAAACCAAGCATTGGTAATTAATGGGATTTCGGTAAAAATTATTTCAGCAAATGCTCCGGAAGAAATAGATTATACCGAGCATGGCATCCATGATTGTTTAGTAATTGACAATACAGGTGCATTCACCAATAAAGAAGCATTAGAACGACATTTAGAATCAAATGGAGTAGAAAAAGTATTGTTAACTGCTCCTGGAAAAGGTGTCCCGAATATCGTGTACGGGGTTAACCACAAAGAATATGCTCCGGATGAAATACAAATTTATTCCGCAGCTTCCTGTACTACCAATGCCATTACGCCAATTTTAAAGGTTATTGAAGAAAATTTAGGAGTAGTAAAAGGTCATTTAGAAACCATTCATGCCTATACCAACGACCAAAATTTGGTAGATAATATGCATCGCAAATACCGAAGAGGTAGGGCAGCAGCCTTAAACATGGTAATTACCGAAACTGGTGCAGGTAGTGCTGTTGCCAAAGCATTGCCAAGTTTGGCAGGGAAATTAACTTCCAATGCCATCAGAGTCCCGGTGCCAAATGGTTCTTTAGTAGTATTGAATTTAGAAGTTTGTAAAGAAACCAGCCTTAACGAAATTAATGAGGTGATGAAAAAAGCTGCCTTAGAAGGTGATTTGGTGGAGCAAATCAAATACTCTTTAAACAATGAGTTGGTATCTTCAGATATTGTTGGAACTTCTGCTCCAGCTATTTATGATAGCAATGCTACTATCGTTTCTGCAGATGGTAAAAATGTGGTGTTATACATTTGGTACGATAATGAGTTTGGCTATAGCCATCAAGTAATTCGTTTGGCCAAGTACATTGCCAAGGTAAGAAGGTTTCATTATTATTAGTTCTTAGTTTAAATCCATCAAAGGCAGCTGTTATGGCTGCCTTTTTTGTTGTGTAAAACAAAAAATCCACCTGAAGGTGGATTTAGAATTATTGATTAGATTGGTTAAAATATAGCACCTATCGAAAACATAAATCCATTCATAATCAAATCAGATTCTACAGGATTGTTAATAAATGGAACTTTAATTGAACGGTGGTAATATCCTACATCAGTAGTAAGACCAATTGTTTTTTTAGAGTTGATAAAAAATTTGTATCCAATACCGGCACTAATTAACATACCTGAGTTAAAGCTTTTATCAATTTTTAACAAACCTCCAGCATTTGCAAAACCATAAAAAGAGTTATAATCGTCTTCTAAATAATATCTTGCATCAACAAACAATGGAAAGGTATTTGCATTTGGACTGTTAAACCGTTCTAAACCAATGCCAACACCAACAGAAAAATGCGGATTAAAAAAATAACCGTTAATAGTTTGCAATCCATTACCATTTGATTGACTTGTTTTAACGTTAATCCTTTCAATGCCAACATTAGGTTCAAAATAGTCTAAGTTTGCACTATTTACTAAATAATGGGTAAACTTTGTGATGTTAAAAAAGCCTTTGTTTTTAAATGGATCTTTTTTGTCTTGATTTTGTGCAAAAATTGACAAAGAAATTAAACTTATAACTAAAATTTTTTTCATCATATTATTTTTCATTATGTTATTTTTCATCAAATTTAATTAATTTTCTAATCTTTAAAAACTAATTTACTACCTCTCCATAAATTTCCCTTTCTGCTTAATCCTGTAAAATCGATATCTGCCTCTTTGTATTCAAAAAGTCCAGGAGGGAAGCTAAATGAAGCACTTATGTTGGAATTGCCATATATTGAACCAGAATTGTAGACATTGAATTTTATTGCTACATTAAAGTTGTAATCAAAAGTTCTAACTATTTTTTTTGAACATGTTCTTCTATCTTCCAAATTAATGTGCATAAAGTGAATTTCATTCAGTGATGTATCGTAAACATAATAGTTAACTGATTTTGGTATTCCAGAAGGAGCTAGATTGCTATTTAGAATAGATTTTAGTTGATTCCAAGTTTGCTGATAAATTAAATTCTTAACTTGATTTGGACTTAATGTGATACCAGTATTATTATGAATGAAATCCGATATTATAAATTGTGCATTTAGAGGTAATGAAGGTAATTGAAAGTTAAGACTTGTTGCACTACCTATAAGTTGAGCATTATTATTATAAACTAAACCGTTGAAAAATATATATTTATTCAAGCTTTGATTGTGAACATTAATAGGATTTACCGTTGGTTTAATCTTAAAATATGCTTTATCTATAATCATTGCTACTTCATCATTATCATCAGAGGCATACCACCAACCCAACCAGTGTCTTTTTTGATGCTTCACTTTAACACCTATCGCTCTGTAAATTATATAATTGTGCTTATAAAAAATTGTTTTTGTTCTTCTTCCACTATCAAAATAACTCCAACATCTTTTATCAGGACCAAAAATGCCTCCTAAATTATTGCTTGGACTACAAGGTGTAAGCGTATTTACATAGTTTAATAAACTTTCGCTATGATTTACAAGATTTGCAGTAGAGCATAAATTAGTACCAGCAGCAATAATACTAGACCAAAAATTATTATTCAAATTAGCATTGAAGCATATTAAATTTTGCTCATCAAAGTGACTTATGCTATTATTTGCTAAACTTGCTGAAAGTGATCCACCACAAGGATTGTAAGACGGTATTACTAAAGTAATATCGTTATCACTAGTGTCATAAGAGCCAGGTGTTGGTAATGTTGTATATTCAGGGATATCATTTTCTAGCACAAAATCTCTCATTTTAGATAGATTGTTTTTATGTGTTTTAAAAATTCCTTTTTCTGAATAAGTATATAATGTATCGTTTACTATAATCTCTCTATTTATTGAAAGAAATGAGGCAAATTCATCATCTAAAATTAAATCATCCTCTACTTCAAACATTTCATCGTCAACAATAATAGTTTTATGTAATTTACTGTTTTTTAAATTTAAATTTCTCTCTTTTTTTATGGTTATAATTTTACTTAGTAAATCATCAGTTTCAATTTGAGGATTTAATGGTAAGAAACCATTATCATAAGATTGCTTTAAACTTTTTATTACTTCATCTTTTTCTTTTTCGTTTTTAAGTTTTTCAACAATAGTCTTTAAGTCATTTGTGTTTTTGAAACTTAAAATTTCATTTTCGATTTTAAAAAGTTCAGATTTTGAATCTTCTGGTATTAACTTTTCAGTTTCACAGCTAACTAAAAAAATAATGATACAAAATTTTAGAAATTTTTTCATAATTGTTTTTTTAAGATTTATATGTTCAAAATTATGTTTTCTCATGTTTTATTTTTTTCTTTATATTGAATTTAATTATAAATTTGTGGTAATAAAATTTCATATTATGAAAAATAATGTTCTTAAAGTTTTAAAGAAGATTAAAGAATGTAGAAAACTAAAAGGTTTATCAAATGAAAATATGGCATATGAACTTGAAATAAGTACATCAACTTATAACAAGATTGAAAGAGGAGAAGTTTCATTAACATTAGAAAGGTTTTATAAGATATCAGAGATATTGGATGTCACTGTATCTGAATTACTAGAATTAAATTTTGATAATCAATTTAATCAAATTATTAGAGATAATTCAAGTGGTCAATTATTTAAAAATCAACAGATTGAAAATTACTATCAAGAAAACAAAGACGTTTATGAAAAATTGCTAAAATCTAAAGATGAACAAATAGAATTTTTGAAAAAAATTATAGAGAAAAACAATTTTCTATAGAATATTTCTGTGTAAAAAAAAATCCACCTGAAGGTGGATTTAATTTTTGAGCCGATGGAGGGATTCGAACCCACGACCTGCTGATTACAAATCAGCTGCTCTAGCCAACTGAGCTACACCGGCAAAAGGTGTTTTTAATTTGTGATGCAAATATAAAAACAGCTTTGAATTTCTCCAAAAAAAAGTACTACAAAGCGTTTACTTTTTCTACCAATGCTATTGCTTTGGTTTCCAATTCTTTTTGAACGTTTTTGATGTGTTTTCCTCTGTTTTCAACTTTTCTATCATTGATTTTTGCCAATAAATCGTCGTAAACTTCGTATGCTTCTTTCACTAATGCATTGGTTGCTTCTGAAGGAGCTCCGGTAGTAGTCATTTCGTGAATGTAAATTGCCTCTAAAATATCACCCAACACAAATTGGATGTCTTTTTTCAAGTTTTTAATGTTTGCCATAATATTGAAATTTTTGCAAAGGTAGTAAAAATTTGGCTTTGCACTTTGTATTGTTCGAATTGGTTTGAAGGATGTAGTAACTGAAGTAATTTATTATTTTTGCAATAATTTGATTTGTTCCAGAGCCTTTGGTAAGTGTTTTTGTGCCATCATATGGTCAAAAATCATTCTAATGATGCCATTTTGGTCTATTACATAAGTCACTCTTCCTGGCAAAAGGCCTAACAAATTGGTTGGTACTCCAAATAATTTTCTAAGTTCTTTATTGCTGTCAGTTAAAAGTGTAAAAGGCAAACGATATTTTTGGGCAAATTTTTGGTGTGATTTTTCGTTATCGCCACTAACACCAATAACTTCTGTATTTAGGGAAAGAAAATCTTCGTATTGGTCTCTAAAACTACAAGCTTGGGCAGTGCATCCTGGAGTATCGTCCTTTGGGTAAAAATATAAAACCACCCCTTTTTTTCCGATGACATCCCCAGAATTAAATAGGTTTCCATGTTGGTCTTTTGCGGTAAACTCAGGTACTTTATCTCCTACTTTTAATGCCATTAGAGTCCTTTATAGGTTACAAAATTTCTTGGGGTTTCATACAATACTACCTCTACCTCCAAATTTGAAGGAAGATTTGGTTTTAACAAATTCCAAATAACCACTGCGATGTTTTCTGCAGTAGGGTTTAGGTCTTGGAACTCAACCGTATCTACATTTAAATTTTTGTGGTCAAAACGATCCTCCACTTTTTCTTTGATCAAATCTGCCAAAATTTTTACATCTAACACATATCCTGTTTCCGGATCAATTGGCCCTGTAACTGTCACAATCAACTCATAGTTATGGCCATGAAAGTTTGGATTGTTACATTTACCAAAAACTGCTTGGTTTTTTTCAAAACTCCAATCTTTTCTATACAACCTATGGGCTGCATTAAAATGTGCTTTTCTTGAAACAGATACTATAGGCATTAGCGAGGCATTTGGTGAGATTCGATATAATGGTAAAACTCGTCGAAAATTATTTTAAACCAAACGGTATATATTTCTGGATTTTCGGTCATATCCTTACGGATGTCCTCAATTCCCATCCATTTCCAGCTTTCAACTTCTTCCGGATTTATGTTTGGTTCTTCGTTGTAATAGCCAATCATGACATGGTCAAGTTCGTGTTCTGTCAAGCCATTGTCAAACGGAGCTTTGTAAATAAAATGAAATAATTCCTTTAATGGTACCTCAAAACCCATTTCTTCTTGCAAACGTCTTTTGCCAGCTTCCAAATTTGTTTCTCCAACTCGTTGATGACTACAACAAGTATTGGTCCACAACAAGGGAGAATGGTATTTGTGCGAGGCACGTTGTTGTAACATGATTTCCCCTTTTTGGTTGATGATAAAAACAGAAAATGCACGATGCAACACTGCTTTTTCATGGGCTTCTATTTTTTCCATAGTTCCAATTGGTTGATCATTTTCATCTACCAAAATCACCATTTCCTGATTATTTGTGTTGAATGTTTGCAAGCGATATATTTTTGATGAATCAAAGATAAACCGAAGTTTTTAATTCTTAAATTTATGTGGTTTTATTGACAATACTTTAACGAAAGATGAAGTCTTAAAACCTAATATAATTATCATTCAATGAAATTAATTTCTTACAACGATTGGAAAGCTTGGGACCAAGCTACCATGCAAAATCAACAAATATCTTCTGTTGATTTGATGGAAAGAGCTTCTTTGGCATTAAAGAATGCTTTTTTAGAAAATTGCAAACCAACAAAAGAGGATACCATTTTAATTTTTTGTGGAGTAGGAAATAATGGGGGAGATGGTTTGGTAATTGGCAGGTTATTATATCAAGAAGGATATCAAGTTCAAATAGTTTTGGTAGTGTTTTCCGATAATTTTTCTGAAGAAGTAAAAGAACAATTAAAGAAAAATAACTCACTAAACATCCCATTTGATATACTTACAGAAAACAATTTTTCAGGATATGTTTTTCCAAAAACAACTTGGGTGATAGATGCTATATTTGGCTATGGTTTACAAAGAAATTTAGCACCTTGGCTAGGTTCATTTTTTCAAAAATTAAATGAGCAAAAGTTTAGGGTAATTGCGATTGATGTGCCTAGTGGTATGTTTTTACATCAACCTTCTGAAGCCATCCTACAAAGTGAATTGATTTTAACTATAGAGCAACCAAAATCTTCTTTTTTTATGCCTTGCAACTATCCATTTGCTAAAAAATGGAAGGCTGTTTCTATTGGATTGGATGCTTCCTATTTAGAAAAGTTCTCTAGTTCCAGTTTTTGGATGCAAGAGAAAGAAGTCATCCAAATGTATCGACCAATTGATGACTTTTCCCACAAAGGAACCAAAGGTCATGTTTTGGTAATTGCAGGAAGTTATGGCAAAATGGGTGCGGTGTATTTAGCCGGAAAAGGAGCAATGCATGCTGGTGCAGGTATGCTAACTGCATGGGTGCCCAAAAAAGGAGTGAAGATATTACAAACCAACTTTCCGGAAATGATGGTAATAGCCGGAGCAAAAAAGAAGTATTTTAAAGGAGATTTGTTACCCATACAACCAAAATCGGTATTAATTGGTCCCGGTTGGGGTACACATCCCAAAACAAGGCATTCTTTTAAAAAGCTGTTAACTCTAATTAAAGTTCCTTTGGTGTTAGATGCAGATGCGATCCATATTTTATCTATGCATCCGGATTGGTTGACATTGATGCCAAAAAACACCATTCTCACGCCTCATCCAAAAGAACTAGAGCGTATGATAGGTGTTTGTAATCATGATTGGGAAATTGAAGAGAAGACCAAACAATTTGCTGAAAAACACCAATGTATTGTAGTGATGAAAAATGCAAGGACCAGAATTGTAGGGCATCAAAAAGTACTTAATTTTTCTGAACAGAATGCCAAATTAGCTACAGCTGGTAGTGGTGATGTTTTGGCAGGAATCATTACCGGATTGTTGGCTCAAGGATACCCAGCGATGGATGCCGCATGTTTTGGGGTGTATTTACATTCTAAATCTGCAACATTATCTAATAAATCATTGGCAACTTTTATAGCTTCAGATATTTTGGAAGGATTGGATGCCGTTTTTAAAGATATTGAGAAAAGGAAAACGGAGTATTAATACTCCGTTTTGTCTGTTTTGTTTTGCCATTCTTCAAATACTTTCCAAGCTTCTTCCGGACTAATTTGTTCAAACGGAATTTGACGTTCTCCTAACGGAATTTGAATTTCTTGGTAAATAAAATCATCATCAAACCCAATGGATGCTGCATCTTTTTTGGTGTTGGCATAATATACTTTGCTAGGTCGGGCCCAATAAATTGCACCCAAACACATGGGGCAAGGTTCGCAGGAAGTGTACATGACACAATCGTCTAATTGAAAGGTGTTTAATTTTTTACAAGCATCTCTAATGGCAACTACTTCTGCATGTGCAGTTGGATCGTTACTAGAGGTAACTCGGTTGTTTCCTCTTCCTACTATTTCGCTTCCTTTTACAACTATAGCTCCAAAAGGGCCTCCTTCGTTGTTCATCATGCCATTTCTGGAAAGTTCAATGGCTTCATGCATAAATTTGGTATGTTGACACATGGGATTTTTTTTGCAAAAATAGAATATACAAACGGATTGTTTGTTATGAATTTTTCAATTGGAATGTAGTAGTTATTTTTTTAAATACTTTTTCTCCACATAAAAAGTAGCAAATGGGAGTAAGGAAGCTAATAAAATAAATAGGAAATCTAAGACTTTCCAGTTGAATATTGGTCTGACTAAAAAAGCCAAAACAACATAGGCAATAAATAAAATGCCATGTGGCATTCCTAAAAGCTTGACCAATATTTCGTTGTTGCCATAATATTTAAAAGGAACACCTATGAATAGTAAAAGGATGTACGATAGGCCTTCCAGAAAACAAACTATTTGAAAACTTCGAATCATTTTTTTGTTGCAAAAATACTTTTATATCTATTATGGATTCTTAAAACTGACAAAAAACTCTCATCTAAAAGTTTCCATAATTGAATGGAATTAAAACAAAAAGCTCCCGAAGGAGCTCTTTGCATAACCAATTAAACTAAAACATTATGGGTAAAAAAATTAAAAACAATAGTGGTTTTCTTTGATTACTTTATCAGCAATAGTATCGCGTAAAGCAATTACATTAGGCAAGTTTTGGTATTTTGTAAAACGTTTCAATCCCATCAACATCATGCGTTGTTCATCACCTTCGGTAAATGAGGCAATTCCTTCTTTTCCTTTGGTATTGATGATGTCTACCGCATTGTACAAATACAATTTTGCCATAGCTATTTGTTCTGTGCAGGCAGCTTCTCCATTTTTTAACACCAATTTTTCAGTTCTTAAAATGGTGCTTTCTGCCATATAAATTTCAATCAACATGTCTGCAGCAGCCATTAATAATTGTTGGTGTTTTTCTAAATCCGGACCAAATTTTTGCACTCCAGCACCAGCTACCATTAAAAAGGCTTTTTTCAGCTTTACGATCATTTCTTTTTCTTCCGCAAATAATTCAGAATAATCAGGGACACTAAAATCTGGGATTCCCATTAATTCTTCTGCGACTTTCATGGCTGGCCCCAATAAATCTACGTGGCCTTTCATGGCTTTTTTGATCAACATGCCAACCGATAACATTCGGTTGATTTCGTTGGTACCTTCGTAAATTCTTGCAATACGGGCATCTCTCCAAGCGGCTTCCATTGGAGTATCTTCAGAAAAGCCCATTCCACCATACACTTGAATTCCTTCATCGGTACAGTTTTGCACATCTTCCGAAACTGCTACTTTGATGATAGAACATTCAATAGCAAATTCTTCCACACCTTTTAATTCTGCCTCTTGGAAACTATTGCCACTTTCATGACGCAATTGGATTCTTTTAGCGATGTCACCACCAGCACGGTAGGTAGCACTTTCTCCAGCATAACAGCTGGTTGCCATATTGGCAATCTTCGCTTTAATTGCACCAAAACTTGCAATTGGCACACCAAATTGGTAACGTTCGTTGGCATAATTAGTTGCCAAGCTTATGGTTCTTCTTTGGGCATCTAAGCAAGCTACCCCAAGTTTAATTCTTCCTACATTTAAGGCATTCATGGCTATTTTAAAACCTTCCCCTCTTGCTGCCAACATATTTTCTACAGGTACTTTGGTTTCATTAAAAAACACCTGACGAGTAGAGGAGGATCGGATACCTAATTTGTGCTCTTCTTCTCCTAAAGTAATCCCATTAGTGGCATCGTTTTCTACAATAAAACCTGTGATGTTTTTATCGTCTTCAATTCTTGCAAAAACAATAAATACGTTACAAAAACCAGCATTAGAAATCCACATTTTTTGCCCGGTAATTTTGTAATGGGTTCCATCTTCTGAAAGAACAGCTTTGGTTTTACCAGAGTTGGCATCAGATCCTGCTCCAGGTTCGGTTAAACAATATGCTCCAAACCACTCACCTGATGCCAATTTTGGTACATACTTTAATTTTTGTTCCTCTGTTCCATATAAGGTAATTGGCATGGTTCCAATACCGGTATGAGCTCCAAAAGCGGTGGATAACGACCCGGATGCTCCTGAAAAATAATCACAAACCAATAGGGTAGAAATAAAATCCATTCCCAATCCACCGTAGGCTTCAGGAACAGCAACTCCTAAAAATCCTAGTTCCCCGGCTTTACGCATGATTTCTTCGGTAAAAGCATAGTCTTTTTTCTCGAAGCGTTCTTTTTGCGGAATGACTTCTTTATCGATGAATTCTTTCACCGATTCACGCATCATGATTTGTTCTTCATTAAAATCTTCTGGAGTGAAGATGTCTGCTGCTTTGGTTTCCTTTACCAGGAACTGACCACCTCTTATTATGTTCATGATTTTGAAATTTTAAATTATAAATTATGTCGTTTATGTTGATTACTTTCTTTTGATGTTTTAATAATTTTGGTTAGAATATTGATTATGTGTTCGATATCATCTAAGTATTCAGTCATTGAGATACTTGTTAAATTCGACTTTTCATATAATCTCAACCAATATCTTGTTTCTCTTGCTTCTTTATTTGCAATTGATAATTTGTTAATGAAATCATTTTTTGATTGTGCTACTATTGATTCTTCTACATTAGCACCAATGCTTGTTGCAGATTTCAATAATTGTTTTGATAAAATGAACTCGTTTTCAGATTTTAAGTCCATGTAAAGTTTTATTACTTTCAAAGAAAATTCAAATGTTTTTTCAGCTATAAGATTTTCTTTCATGGATTTAATTCAAAATAGTAACATTTAAAATTTACAATACTTCAAAAACTCCAGCTGCACCTTGTCCGGTTCCAACACACATACTAACCATGCCGTATTTTTGGTTTCTGCGTTTCATTTCATTAAACAATTGCACCGATAATTTGGCTCCGGTACAACCTAGTGGATGTCCTAATGCAATAGCACCTCCATTCACATTGATGATTTCCGGATTTAAATCTAGTTCGCGGATTACTGCCAAGCTTTGTGCAGCAAAGGCTTCATTTAATTCAATTTGTTCAATGTCATTTTGGGTTAATCCGGCTTGCTTTAATGCTTTTGGAATAGCTTTTACAGGACCAATTCCCATAATTCGTGGTTCTACACCTGCTGCTGCATAACTTACCATTCTGGCTATTGGTTCCAAGTTGAATTCTTTCACCATTTCCTCACTCATGATGAGTACAAAAGCTGCTCCATCACTCATTTGTGAGGAGTTACCGGCTGTAACACTTCCGTCAGCAGCAAATACTGGTTTTAATCTAGCCAAAGCTTCTTTACTGGTATCTGCTCTTGGTCCTTCGTCTTGAGTTACAGTGTAGGTTTTGGTTTCTTTTTTACCGTTTTCATTCACAAAAGTGTGTTCCACGGTAATAGGAATTATATCGTTTTGAAATTTTCCTTCTGCAATGGCTTTGATTGCTTTTTGATGAGATTGGTATGCAAAAGCATCTTGATCTTCACGGGAAACGTTGAATTGCTTGGCTACTGCTTCTGCAGTTAAGCCCATTCCCCAATAGTAATCTTCATTTCCTTGTGCTACAATTTGGTAATCGGGAGTTGGTTTGTAGCCTCCCATCGGAATAAAACTCATGCTTTCGGCACCTCCTGCTATGATACAATCTGCCATTCCGGATTGAATTTTAGAGGTTGCCATAGCAATAGTTTCTAAACCTGATGCACAGTAACGGTTTACTGTTACTCCGGGAACATCTTCAATTTTTAGTCCCATTAGCGAAATGAGTCTACCTACATTTAACCCTTGTTCCGCTTCTGGCATGGCATTTCCAACCATAACATCGTCAATGCGAGTTTTGTCGAAATTAGGTAATTGCTCCATCATGTATTGGATGGTTTCCGCTGCTAATTCGTCAGGTCTTTTAAAACGAAACAAACCTTTTGGTGCTTTACCAACTGCTGTACGGTATGCTTTTACGATATATGCTGTTTTGTTCATTAGTTTGAATTTTAAATTTTAAATTATAGTATTAAATCCTTTATAATTTAAAATAGATTAATCTTTAATTTCTTAACGGTTTCCCTTTAGTCAACATGAATTGAATTCTCTCCAAAGTTTTGCGTTCGGTACACAAGCTTAAAAAGGCTTCTCTTTCTAAATCGAGTAAATATCTTTCGCTTACCAAAGTTGGTTCGGATAAATCACCACCAGCCATTACGTATGCCAATTTGTTGGCTATTTTTTTATCGTGTTCGGAAATGAAATTACCAGCTTGCATGCTGTCTGTACCTACTAAAAACATTCCGAGTGCTTGTTTTCCTAAAACTTTGATGTCGGTTCTTTCGATAGGTTTGGTATAACCTTGTTCTGCCATTTGTAAAGCAACTTGTTTGGCTGTGGCTATTTGACGATCACGGTTAACTACTACTATATCTTTTCCTTTTTGTAGGATTCCTAAATCAAAAGCTTCGTAAGCAGAGGTAGCTACTTTCGCCATCCCAATGGTTAAAAAGTATTCTTGTAATACGTTTAATTCTACATCATTTTTACGAAAAAGGTCTGAAGCCCTCACAGCCATTTCTTTACTTCCTGCTCCACCTGGAATTACTCCAACACCAAATTCAACCAATCCGATGTATGTTTCTGCGGCAGCAACCACCCTGTCTGCATGCATGGTCATTTCACATGCACCTCCCAACGACATGCCATGTGGGGCAACCACCACCGGAATAGAGGAGTATCTGCAACGCATGATGGTGTCTTGGAAATATTTGATGGCAAAGTTTAATTCGTCATATTCTTGTTCAACTGCCATCATAAAAATCATACCGATGTTGGCACCAACTGAAAAGTTTGCTCCTTGGTTTCCAATTACCAAACCTTCGTATTCTTGTTCTGCCATATCAATGGCTTTGTTGATGCCTTGTAGTACTCCACTGCCAATGGTATTCATTTTGGAGTGGAATTCTAAATTTAAAATACCATCACCTAAATGGAAGATTGAAGCATCAGAGTTGCCCCAAACTTTTTTAGTAGAACGAATATTGTCTAATATAATAAATGCATCTTGCCCTGGTTTTTTTACAGAGGCTTTTTGAGTAATGTCGTAATAGTAAGTAGCACCATCTTTGGTACTGTAAAAATTTTGGTTCAAGTTTGCCATTTCTGCAACCCATGGAGCAACTTTTTGTCCGGTAGCTTCAATTAACTCGATTCCTTTTTGTACCCCAACAGTATCCCAAATTTCGAATGGACCATTTTCCCATCCAAAACCTGCTTTCATGGCATCGTCAATTTTGTATAATTCGTCAGAAATTTCAGGAATTCTATTGGCTACATAGGCAAACATGGCACCTAAGTTTTTTCTGTAGAATTCTCCGGCTTTATCGGTACCTGTAATCAGTACTTTAAAACGATCGATTGGCTTTTCGATGGTTTTGGTTAATTCTAATGTTGCAAAAGACGCTTTTTTGCTTGGTTTGTATTCTAAAGTGTCTAAGTCTAAGGCCAAGATATCTTTGCCTTCTTTTTTGTAAAAACCTTGACTGGTTTTGCTGCCCAACCATTTGTTTTCCATCATGGTTGCAATAAAGGCAGGAAGTTTAAACAAATCATGTGCTTCGTCATTCGGACAGTTTTGGTACAATCCGTTGGCTACATGCACCAATGTATCTAAACCAACCACATCTACCGTACGGAAGGTAGCAGATTTTGGTCTACCAATAACCGGACCGGTTAATTTATCAACTTCTTCAACGGTTAAGCCTAACTCTTTTACTTGGTGGAACAAACTCATGATACCAAAAATCCCGATTCTGTTTCCGATGAAAGCAGGGGTGTCTTTGGCAATTACTGAAGTTTTTCCTAAATATTTTTCTCCGTAACTATTCAAGAAATCCAAGACTTCTTTGGAGGTATTTGGTCCAGGTATGATTTCAAATAATTTTAAATATCGAGCTGGATTAAAAAAGTGGGTTCCGCAGAAATGTTTTTGGAAATCTTCACTTCTTCCTTCGTTCATAAAGCCAATTGGAATACCAGAAGTATTGGATGTAATTAAAGTACCAGGTTTTCGATATTTTTCAATTTTTTCAAATACTTGTTGTTTGATGTCTAATCGTTCCACCACTACTTCTATAATCCAATCTACTTGTGCGATTTTTGGCAAATCATCTTCTAAATTTCCAGTTTTGATGCGGTTAGCAAATTTAGGATGATATATAGGGGAGGGCTTTGATTTTAATGCATTGGCTAATTGCTCATTTACAATTCGATTTCTTACCAATTTATGCTCTAAAGTCAACCCCTTTTTTTGTTCTGCTTCCGTTAGCTCTTTAGGGGCAATGTCTAACAACAAAACTTCAACCCCAATGTTGGCAAAATGGCAAGCAATTCCCGAACCCATGATTCCGGAACCAACCACTGCTACTTTATTAATCGTTCGCTTCATATGGCTTTTTATTTAAAAATCTTTTTTTCTACAATTAAGTCGTTAATCAACTCGGCTACTTCAATGAAGTTTTTGAGCTTTTCTTCTGATATGTTTTGCTTTACGATTTCATTGAATTGCAAAACCGTTGATTTGGATAATTCTCTTTTTTCTTTTCCTAATTCTGTTAGAAATACCAAAACACCTCTGCCATCTTCAGGGTTTTTTTGTTTGGTGATTAAACCTTTTTCTTCCAGAGTTTTTAGGGTTCTGGTTAAACTAGTTGGCTCCATACCCATTCGATTGCTGATGTAAGAAGAAGGAGTGCCATCTTCTTTATCAATGCTTAACAAAGCAAAACCTACTGCCATAGAAGCTCCGTATTTGGTTGCCTCCTCGTTGTACATTCTTGATACCGCTTGCCAAGTGGTTCTTAAGATATAATCGATGGTTTTATCTTTCATAAAAAAAACGTTGTAATATTAACTACAACGTTTTCAAAGATAATTAAAAATACTATGCATGCATAGTATTTTGTCAAAAAATTATGCACGCATAATAAAAATTTAACATTTAATCCTCTAGACTATTTGATTTTACTATGGATAAAAGTGATGAGCATGCCTATGATTGCACCACAAACAGAGGTGATTCCGATATCAATAATGGCATGGCTAACGTTAAAATTTGAAGAGGAGGACATAAATAAATTAGAGGAAAGACTGGTTAAAAAACCAAGGACCACTCCAATTTTAAATCCTTCGATGAGCAATTCTTCTTTTTTAAAATAGTTTAAAACAAAAGAAACTAGCACAGCAAAAGTCAAGCATCCTAAGAAAATGATGCCTAAATTTTCATTTTCGGATGGAGGAAAAAATGAGGCAAACAGGAAACCATAAAACAACCATCCTAACAAAAAATAGGCAATACCTGATGAGATACTGCCTATTAAAAAAGCTTTTAAATTCATGTTTATTAATTTATTGGTTGGTAACCTAAAATTAATAAAACTTTTGATACCATGTTGATTTTCAGTATAAAAATTTAATTTTGATAGATTTTATTATACAAATGCTGGTACTTTTGTTTTACAATCTTTCGCTTTAACTTCATGGTTGGAGTTAAATGTCCACCATCAATACTCCAAACTTCGGGAGTTAATTCAAATTTTTTGATTTTTTCCCAATTACCAAATTTTTCGTTGGCTTTGTTTACTTCTTCTTCAATTCGCTCTATTACTTTAGGATGGTTGCACAACTCATTCAAGTCGTTTGAAACAGCAATATTATGTCGATGTGCCCATTCTTTTACAAAGTCGAAGTTAGGTTGGATAAAGGCAGCTGGCATTTTTTCGCCTTCTCCAATTACCATGACTTGCTCAATAAAGAAAGATTGTTTTAACGTATTTTCCAATAATTGAGGAGCAATATATTTACCCCCTGAGGTTTTGAACATCTCTTTTTTGCGATCGGTAATTCGCAAGAATCCGTCTTTGTCAATTTCACCGATATCTCCGGTATGGAAATAACCGTTTTTGATTACTTCGTTGGTTAATTTTTCATCTTTGTAATAGCCTTGCATCACATTAGATCCTTTACAAAGAATTTCTCCATCTTCTGCAATTTTAATTTCCACGTTGTTGATGATTTTACCTACTGTTCCTATTCGGAATAAACCATTTCGCATGTCATTTACCGAAATTACAGGTGAGGTTTCGGTTAAACCATAACCTTCCATCACAGGCATGTTGGCAGCAGCAAATACTCTTGCTAAACGAGGTTGCAAGGCTGCACTACCGGAAACCATTACTTTTAATTCGCCTCCTAAGGCTTCTTGCCATTTGCTAAAAATTAATTTTCTAGCAATTTTTAATCGGAATTCGTACCACCAACCATTTTTTCCATAAGGTTCGTATTGCAATCCTAAATCAATTGCCCAAAAGAATAATGCTTTTTTAAGTCCGGTAAGGTCGGTACCTTTTGCGTAAATTTTGTCATACACTTTTTCTAACAAACGAGGTACAACAGTCATTACGTTTGGTTTTACTTCTTTTAAGTTGTCTGTTATTTTTTCGATGCTTTCTGCAAAGTATACCGAAACCGAATAATATTGATAGATGTATAATATTACACGCTCAAAAATGTGGCAGATTGGCAAAAAGCTCAACGCTTTAGTACCACCTTCGGAAAATGGAATTCTAGGGGAACTATCCAATACATTTGAAACAATGTTGTGGTGCGAAAGCATCACACCTTTTGGGGTTCCTGTGGTTCCGGATGTATAAATAATGGTTGCTAAATGTGATGGCAAAACAGCTTCTTTTCTAGCTTCAACATCAGCTTGGTTTTCTTCACTACTTCCTAATTCTAACAATTCAGACCAATGTTTGCATCCGTCAATTTGATCAAAAGAATAAACTTCTTTTAAGCTAGGAACATTGTGTTGAATTGCTTTTACTTTATCAAATACAATTTTATCTGAAACAAAACAATAAACCGATTCTGAGTGGTTTAAAATATATTGATAATCTTCAGAAGAGATAGTAGGGTAGATTGGGATAGTTTGTGCACCAACTTGAAGTACACCAATGTCCATTATATTCCATTCGGTTCTGTTGTTAGACGATATCAAAGCGATTTTATCGTTTACTTGTACTCCAAGTTTGAGTAAAGCTCTTGAAATTGCATTGGCTTTGTTTAAATATTCTTGTGTTGATGTTTTAATCCATTCTCCATTATACTTGGTCACCAAACAATTAGAAAGGTTGTTTTTGGATAATTGATAATATGGGAAATCAAATGATCTGGTAATTGTTTGCATTTTATCAAAATTTAGGTGCACTAATTTAAAGTTATTATGTTAAAATCCATAATAATTCAGAAATTATTAATAATTCAAATTAAAAAATCCTCTTAAAAGCTCATTGCTTTCAAGAGGATTTTTATTTTTAAAAAGTTAATTTACAGTTTAGTAATAATAAATTCAGATCTTCTGTTTAATTGATGCTCTTCTTCACTACAAGGCGATTCGTTAGTAGGTTCGCAAGCACAATTGTTTACCAATTGAGATTCACCATAACCTTTTCCGGTTAGACGATTTTTAGCTATGCCATTTTTTATTAACCAAGCAACGGTAGCTTTTGCTCTTCTGTCAGATAATTTTCTGTTATATTCATATGTTTGACGACAGTCGGTGTGAGAACGGACATCAATATGCATGCTAGGATTTTGTTTTAATACATCTAAAATTTTCTCTAATTCAAACGCTGCATCTTGACGAATATTTGACTTGTCTAAATCGAAATAAATGATAGTTAAAGCAAATTCTTTTCCATCGTCTTTTGCTTTTTTGAATGCCTTATTGATGTCATCTCCCAAAGCAAATTTTTTCACACGTGGAGTTAATTCAATTGGCACTTCTGTTATGCCAGATTCATTCTTTATAGTTACATTCACCTCGCGAGTTTCGTAATCTTCTTTTTCAGCACGGATGTAGTATTTTAATCCACAAATCACAGTTCCAAAATCAAATTTTCCATTTTCGTCTGCAACAACTTCGTTAATTTTTACAAATTTGCTATCAAATAAGGTAATTTTTGCGAACGGAATAGGCTCTTTAGATTGCTCGTCTGTTACAATTCCAATTAATTCTTGTTCACATTTTTTAACTAATTCTTTGTATTCAGTAAACTTGTATATATCATCAAAACCTTTATTGTCCTCTTTTCTATTTGAACTAAAGAATCCAGTTTTGGTACCCGGAACCATGAAAAATGCAAAATCGTCATACTTACCATTGATTGGTTTTCCTATGTTTATTGGATCTGTAAATTCACCATTTTCTATATTACTTTTGAATATATCTAAACCACCTAATCCAGGTCTTCCATCAGTTGAAAAGTATAAATTCCCATCTTCATCTACAAAAGGGAAAGTATCTTTACCTTCTGTATTAATTGTTTTTCCAAGGTTTACAGGTGAACCATAACTTGAATGACCATCGTTAATTTCTACTTTAAAGATATCAGATGACCCTATGGTACCTGGCATATCAGAAGCAAAAAACAATAATTTCTCGTCTTTTGATAAAGCTGGATGAGCCACACTGTAAGAATCATTATTAAAAGGTAATTCAACAATATTAGTCCATTTGTCTTTTACTAGTTCAGCTCTATACAATTTTAGTTTGGTAGTACCTTGTTGGTCTTTTCCTTTTTTCTTTAAATAATTACTACGTGTAAAGTACATGTATTTACCATCCTTAGTAAATATAGGGGTAGATTCATCATAGGTTGAATTGATTTCTTTTGCAAATCTTTCAGGCTTTGATAAGTTTCCGTTATCAGTGATGGTTGCACTATAAAGATTTGAAAAGGATTGATTATTCCAAGCATTTTTTTTCTTGAACAAACCCATAGTATCTCGGGTTGTGGCAAAAATGATTTTATTTCCAAAAAGAGTAGTGCCATAATCTACATACTCTGAATTGATGCCAGCATTTTCAATTTTATAGCGATTGGAGTTTGCTTCAATATCATACAAATAATCTACATGTTTACTTGCAATTTGAGCCCTACTATCGCTTTCGCTTAATTCAAAAAACTTTTGCATCATTTGTTCTGATTTGTTGTAGTCTCCTAGTGTTTTCAGAGATACAGCATATCTAAAATAATATTCGGGTTCTATATTTCCACCCATATTGATTAATTCTCCATACCATCTTGTTGCCATTGCATAATCAGCGTTGAAGAAGTAAGAATTTCCAAGCCTTTTAAACATTTCGGCATCTTTATATCCCTTTTCTGCAATTCTTTCGTAAGTAGCAATAGCATCAATATATGCATATTTGTCATATTGTTTGTTACCTTTATTTAAGCCACTTTTTTGAGAATAACTTAAAAAGGTAGAACCAATAATTAAAAAGAAGATCCAGTATTTTTTCATAGTTGATAGGTTTAAAAGAATCTAGGCGATACGATTCGTTCTACTTTTTTGAATAATTCATATCTAATAAAGATTTCATGTGAGCCTGAATTAAATCGAGCTAAATTGGTAGTCTCTCTATCGTACCCATAACCAATAAATAATTGTTCATTTACCTGAAAACCAGCCATAGCACTCCAAGCAGCATCCCATCTCCAGGCTCCACCTAAAACAAATTTTTCATTAATTAAGAAGTTTCCTGAAAGATCTAGTTGAAATGGTGCACCTTCCACAGCCTTTGCTAGAAAAGCAGGTTTGAATTTTAAGCTTGGACTCAAGTCAAATACATATCCACCAATAAAATAATAATTCATACGTTCCTTAGAAACAGATTGTGTATTGTCGGTATATCTTGTTGTTTCGAAGAAGTTTGGAATGGAAAATCCAAAGTATAATTTATCCGAATGAAGGTATACACCTGCACCTAAGTTAGGAGAAAAATAGTTGTTTAAATCTTGTAAAGTTGGATCAGATTGATTTTCTGGACTCAATTTAGAAATATCTAAATTAAAAAGGTTTGCAGTTCCTTTAATTCCAAATGACAATTTATAAGTGTCAGACATTGGAATGGTGTATGAAACATCTGCAGAAATTTGGTTTTCAACTGTTGGGCCAATTTTGTCATTGATAAAACTTACTCCAACGCCTAAGTTGGTATTGTTTATTGGAGCATTGATTGAAAATGCATTTGTTTTAGGAGCTCCATCTAAACCTATCCATTGTGTTCGATGCAAACCAAATATACTCACTACTCCTCTTGACCCTGCGTAAGCTGGATTTATCGTAATGGTATTGTACATATATTGCGTATATTGTGCATCTTGTTGAGCAAAGCCAATTCCAACACTCAATACAAAAATTAAAGTTAAGATTTTTTTCATCATGCTTTCAATTTATCTAGTTAGGTAAATATATCCAGATTTTTCGGTAACATTACCAGTATCACTCTTATATTTTAAAATATAGTAATAAGTTCCAGTTGGCAATTCTTTATCTTTATTAAAGGTAGCTCTTCCTTCAGATATTCCTTTAAATGCAACTGTAGTGTTGTTGTAGTTATCTCCATGATAAACTTTAACTCCCCAACGGTTGTATATTTCAACTGTATTTTCAACATAACAATCGTTGGTTATGTTTTCAATTACAAACACGTCGTTTACACCATCATTGTTCGCAGAAACATAGTTATAGATTACCAAGTCGTTACAAGGTAATACTTCGCAGTCATTATTTACTTCTACTTCAATTTCGTAAACAACGGTACATGTACCTTCTAAAACTTCGTATCTAATTAAGTAACTACCTACAGATAATCCAGTTGGATTAAATGAAGATCCACTTAATGCACCAGAGCCAGTAGTATCAATCCAAACACCATTAGTTGGTGTATTGGCTGGTAAATTCAATGCCAAATCGATTGCGTCATCTAATGTACATACATCATCATTCAGATTAACCACATTCGCATTACTATCTACGTTGATGGTTACAGATGCTGAATCACAAATAGTTAAAGAATTTATATAGCAAATGGTGTAATCAAATGTGTAAATTCCATCTGGTACAGGATTGATAAAAATAATATTTCCATTAATATCAATTGCAATATTTGGATTGGTATTGGTTGTTGTAATTAAAACTTGTCCAATATTTATTGGGTTTCCATTAATAGTATCGTTTGTAATAATATTACCTAATACCCCATTTTGGTTACAGTTTACCAAAACGATGTCATCTACTGCAATGATTTCAATTGGATCGAAACTTGTTATAGTTGGATTGTCATCTGTAAAATTGTTGAAATCAGAATCATCACAAACGTTATTGCCTTTATATATTCCACAAGCCGTTGCCTGATTGATTACAAATCCATTGTTAATATCAGTTTGTGTTAATGTGTATACAGCTGTAAATGTAGTATTATCTGTTTGCCCAGGAGCCAAAGAAGCTATTGGACCTCCATTTACTGTTACTAGTGGGTCTGTTACATTCACATTATTTAAAGTTACATTTCCATTGTTTGTTACAATGAAGGTATATGTAATTGTTTCTCCAACTTGAGCAAATCCATCATTATTTAAGTCATTGAATACACCATTTTTAATTACGGCAATCCTTGGATTTGATGTCATTGGAGTATAAGTACAATCCGGACAAGTTGGGTTTGGAGTACAAGAAGTACAAGGCGTTGGATCAGACGAAGTATCTGTCACCGGATTTCCTTGTGGATCAAAACCAGTAGCAGTTGCCAAGTTTTCTACCTGACCAGCATCAATATCCGCTTGGGTGATGGTATACACCGCAGAGAAGGTAGTACTGTTAGAAGCACCC
>JAGXRF010000097.1 GCA_018335925.1 Flavobacteriales bacterium | reverse complement strand
GAAGCAAAACGCTTGGGTACATTTTCATACCATGTTCCCGCTTTCCGCACTACATGGTAGTTTGCTCCAATCGGGGCTAGGGTTTGGTCGTCTTTTTGATTTGTAAACTTTTCATTATGGACAAAAATAAAAAAATAAACATCCAAGGATTAGAAATCTCTATAATCACCAACCAAAACGCAGATTACATCTCTCTTACAGACATGGCAAAAAGCCAATTGCAGGAAGTAATTATCATCAAATGGCTTAGTTTAAAAAGCACTATCGAGTATTTAGGCGAATGGGAAGCATTGTACAACCCAAATTTTAATTATACCGAATTCGGTACAATTAAAAATGAGTCCGGAAGTAATAATTTTGTATTGTCCGTAAAAAATTGGATAGAAACAACTAATGCAATTGGCATTACTGCAAAAGCCGGAAGATATGGAGGTACTTATGCACACAAGGATATAGCATTTCATTTTGGCATGTGGATAAGTGCTAAATTTCAACTTTTATTAGTTAAAGAATACCAACGTTTAAAAGATTTAGAATTTAATCATTTACAACTTGAATGGAATTTTCAAAGACACTTAACCAAAGTAAATTATATCATTCATACCGATGCCATCAAACAAAATTTAATTCCTAAAGAAATTAACAAACAACAGTCTGCGTTAATTTATGCAACTGAAGCAGATGTTTTAAACGTAGCACTATTTGGCAAAACAGCCAAACAATGGAGAGAACAAAATCCTGACGAAAAAGGCAATATACGTGATTCTGCAACCATTGAGCAATTAGTTGTGCTTTCCAACCTTGAAAGCACCAATGCACTTCTAATTCATCAAGAAATACATCAAAGCGAAAGACTATTGATATTAAATAAAATGGCAATCATACAAATGAGGTCGCTACTGGAAAATCAAAAATTAAAAACAGTTAAAAAAGAAATCATTCAAAAGCCACTTAAATAGTGCCAAAGCCAAAAAAATTTACGAATTTTACCAAAGCCAAAACCATTAAATAAGTTTTTTTTGAAGCAAAACGCTTGGGTACATTTTCATACCATGTTCCCGCTTTCCGCACTACATGGTAGTTTGCTCCAATCGGGGCTAGGGTTTGGTCGTCTTTTTGTTCCGAAACTTTTTTTAATTTTTTTTATTGTCAACATCCATTTACAAGCACAAAACGATTCCATTTACAATAAAAAACCTAAAATCGGATTGGTATTAAGCGGTGGTGGAGCCAAAGGTTTGGCACATATTGGAGTGCTCAAGGTAATTGAAGAAGCCGGAGTACAAATCGATTATATTGGTGGTACTAGCATGGGAGCAATTATCGGAGGCTTATATGCATCTGGTTACACTGCAAATCAACTAGACTCTATCTTTCAAAACACCGATTACGAAGCAGTCATTCGCGATTATTTGCCTAGAGTAGCCAAAAACTTTTACCAAAAAGACAACGACGAACGTTACGCATTTACACTACCTTTTAAAAACTTCAAGCTCACCGTACCTTCAGCTTTATCCAAAGGTTTATACAATTACAATTTAATCAACAGGCTTACTTATCATGTTAGGCATATTGACGATTTTTCTAAACTGCCCATTCCTTTTGTTTGTATTGCCACCAATATCGAAACAGGAGAAGAAGTAGAACTCAATAAAGGCTATCTAACCCAAGCAATATTGGCAAGTGGTGCTTTTCCATCTTTATATGCTCCAGTCGACATCCAAGGAAAATACTTGATAGATGGTGGAGTGCTTAATAATTATCCGGTAAAGCAGGTAAAAGAAATGGGAGCCGATATTATTATTGGAGTAGATGTGCAAGACGATTTAAAAGACCGTTCCGAATTACAAGAAGCAACCAGAATTTTGGTGCAAATATCCAATTTGCAAATGATGGAACGAATGAAACAAAATCGTGAAATCACCGATGTGTATATCAAACCAGATATCAAAGGTTTTAGTGTGATATCTTTTGACCAAGGGAAAGACATTATTTTACGTGGGGAACAAGCCGGACAATCGTTTTGGGAAGAGTTGGTAAAACTTTCTACCAACTACAAAAAAGTACAACTGCAAAATCCCAAAAAACTTTCCGATACCATTGCCATTAAAGAGATTTTCACTCCTGTTTTAAAAGATTACACTCGAGCTTTTATGTTGGGAAAATTAAGATTTAGAAACGAGGAAACCATTACTTTTCAACAACTTAACAACGGACTCGAAAACCTAAATGCAACCCAAAATTTTAAAACAGTTTCGTATCAATTACAACCAGAAGGGGCAGAATACGATAATTTGTATTTAGATGTAAAAGAAAGTGCCCAAAAATCGTTTATGAAATTTGGATTGCATTACGATAACCTTTTAAAAAGTGGTATTCTAATCAACTTTACCCGAAAAAAAGTAGCATTTAAAAACGATGTTATTTCGCTTGATTTAATTTTAGGCGACAATCCTCGTTATGTTTTTGATTATTACATTGACAACGGATTTTATTGGAGTTTTGGTGTGCGGTCACGATACATACAATGGAATAAAAACATTCCAACCGATTTTAACAATGGATTGGTTTTGTTTGATGGAAATTTGTCAAATGTTAATGTGAACTTTTACGATTTTACCAACCAAGTGTATTTTCAAACTTTCTTTTTACAAAAATTTATTGCAGGAGCAGGGTTAGAACTAAAACACTTAAAAATTTCAACCCAAAATATCGAATCTAACCCGGTTTTAGACAATTCGGATTATCTTAGTTTTTATGGGTATATGAAGTTTGACTCGTTTGATAGCAAACACTTTCCAACCAAAGGAATGATGTTCGAAGGAACTTTTCAAAACATTTTAAACCAATCCAATCCATTGCAAATTTTTCAACGAAATTCGTATGTTAAAGGAAGTTTTTCTTTTGTAAAAACCTTTTGGAATCGCTTTTCTATTACCATTCAGAACGAGCTTGGATTTACCTTTGGAGATACCGAAACCCCAGCTCTAAACTTTGCTTTAGGAGGTTATGGATACAAAGAATTCAACAACTTCCGACCGTTTTTTGGGTATGATTTTGTTGGGCTTACGGGCAATAGTTACATCAAAGGTTTGGCTAATATAGATTATGAATTTTTAAATAAACACCACGTGAATTTTGCAGCCAATTATAGCAACATTGGCAACAATATCTTTTTAAATAAAGAGTGGTTTTCATTGCCACAATATTCAGGCTATGCTATTGGTTATGGTTTTGATTCTATTTTAGGGCCTATTGAAATCAAACATTCTTGGTCACCCGAAACAAGCAGACATTATACTTGGTTTGCGGTAGGGTTTTGGTTTTAAAATAGCTTAACAACAACGTTTTCGCTAATCCAAAAAAAATTCCGACATTTGTTGTATCTTTAAACAAAAGCGTATGTTTCTGATATTAGGATTTTTACTAGCATTTGGTATCGGAATTATTGTAGGAAAAAATCTAAACAACAAATAAAATGGCTTGGATTGGACTTTTGGCTCATTTGCACTTTTTAATGAAACGTAATCCGGAATGATTGGGTAATGAGAAAATTTGCCAATAAGCCAATTTGGTAATGACCCATTTATAATGATTTAATTTAAAACATCAATTTTATGCCTTTTTATCATCAATTAGGGAGTATTCCCGAAAAACGTCATATACAATTCCGAAAGCCTAACGGAGAATTGTACTACGAACAATTGTTCGGAACCGTAGGTTTTGATGGTATGTACAGCAATATGTACCATGTACACCGACCAACCCAAGTAAAAGAAATTAAAAACCAATATTCTGTTGCCCCAAAAGTGGTAAAAGCCAACAACATGCAATCGTACCGCTTGTATGGTTTTGATGTGGCTCCAGAAAAAGATTATTTGGAAAGCAGAAAAATAGTTCTTACCAACTCCGATTGCCATATTACCTTGGCTGCACCACAAAACAAAACCCAAGATTATTTTTATAAAAACACCGATTCGGATGAATTGATTTTTATTCACAAAGGCTCCGGAAAATTAAGAACTTTGTTAGGTAATTTAGATTTTTCCTATGGAGATTATCTGTTAGTACCTCGAGGAATAATCTATAAAATTGATTTTGATACCGAAGATAATCGCTTGTTTATTGTAGAATCTCGCAGACCAATCTACACCCCAAAGCGTTACAGAAACTGGTTTGGCCAATTGCTAGAGCATTCTCCTTTCTGCGAAAGAGATATTCGCAGACCTAACGAATTAGAAACCCACGACCAAACAGGTGAGTTTGTAATTAAAGTGAAAAAACGTGACGAAATTTTCGACATGGTTTATGCTACCCATCCATTTGATGTGGTGGGGTATGATGGTTACAACTATCCGTATGCCTTCTCTATTCACAATTTTGAACCCATTACCGGACGTATTCACCAACCACCACCAGTACACCAAACTTTTGAAACCGATGCCTTTGTAGTGTGTTCTTTTGTGCCTCGTTTGTACGATTACCACCCGCTGTCTATCCCTGCTCCTTATAACCATAGCAATATTGATAGCGATGAGGTATTGTATTACGTAGATGGTGATTTTATGAGTCGAAACGATGTAAAACCAGGGCAAATTTCGTTGCACCCTGCCGGAATTCCTCATGGTCCACACCCGGGAGCTTATGAAAGAAGTATCGGAAAAACCGAAACCAAAGAATTGGCTGTAATGGTAGATACCTTTAAACCTTTAATGGTAACCGAAGAGGCTTTAAAAGTAGCGGATGAAAAGTATTACCAGAGTTGGCTGTAAATTTTGATTAGAAGATTAGCGAATTTGGATAGGATTAATTTTTCAAATTTATTTAATGAAGTTTTCAAATAGTCCTAAATATCAAGAAAATCCAATTTTAAAGGAGTCTTTTGAATTTGCTATCAATATTATTTTCTATTCTGAGCTGCTTGAAGAGAATAGAAAACTTATGGTTGCTAAACAACTAATTCGCTCAGGAACATCAATAGGTGCAAACATTAAAGAAGCACAAAATGCGGAAAGCAAAGCAGATTTTATACACAAACTAAAATTAGCATTAAAAGAAGCTGACGAAACAGAATATTGGCTTTTTTTATGCGAGAATATTGATAATTATCCAAATCCAACTGGATTGATTGAAAAATTAAATGGAATTATAAAAATGTTAAACAAAATAATTAGCACAACCAAAAGCAATTCGCTTATTCGCTAATTATCAAATAATCTAATTATGAACAACGAAATAAAATCAGTAGAATACGGACTAGAAAAAATTTTTGAAGGAGCTCAGGACTTCCTTCCTTTATTAGGAACCGATTACGTAGAGTTTTACGTAGGAAATGCCAAACAAGCAGCACATTTTTACAAAACTGCTTTCGGATTTCAATCATTAGCTTATGCTGGATTGGAAACCGGAGTGAAAGATCGTGCTTCTTATGTGTTAAAACAAGATAAAATCCGATTGGTGTTAACCACTGCTTTAAAAAGCGATTCTCCCATTGGAGAGCATGTGAAAAAGCATGGTGATGGGGTAAAAATCATTGCACTTTGGGTGGATGATGCCCGAAAGTCTTTTGAAGAAACTACCAAGCGTGGTGCAAAAGTATACATGGAGCCTACAGTGGAAACCGATGAATTTGGTGAGGTAGTTAGAGCAGGGATTTATACCTACGGAGAAACCGTTCACATGTTTGTAGAACGTAAAAACTACAAAGGCACTTTTTTGCCAGGGTACAAAGAGTGGAAATCGGATTATAATCCAACTCCGGTTGGATTGAAATATGTAGACCACATGGTTGGTAATGTAGGATGGAATGAAATGAATATTTGGGTAAAATGGTATGAAGATGTAATGGGATTTGTCAACTTCTTATCGTTTGACGACAAACAAATTACCACAGAGTACTCTGCCTTAATGAGTAAGGTAATGAGTAACGGGAATGGAAGAATCAAGTTCCCAATTAACGAACCGGCAGAAGGAAAGAAAAAATCGCAAATTGAAGAATATTTAGATTTTTATGAAGGCCCGGGTGTACAACACATTGCAGTAGCAACAGACGATATCATTGCTACCGTAGCAGAAATGCGTGCCAGAGGAATAGAGTTTTTAACCACTCCCCCACAAGCATACTACGATGCCATTCCAGAGCGATTAAAAGACCACATGAGTAAATTTAAAGAAGACATCAACGAATTGCAAAAATTAGGTATTATGATTGATGCTGATGAAGAAGGATATTTACTGCAAATTTTTACCAAACCAGTAGAAGATCGTCCGACTTTGTTTTTTGAAATCATTCAACGAATGGGAGCCAGAGGTTTTGGTGCAGGAAACTTTAAAGCCTTATTCGAAAGTATCGAAAGAGAACAAGCTTTACGAGGAACTTTGTAATCTTTTAACATATTTTCAATAGACTGTTAAAAAATACCAACCAAATCAATAAATTATAGTTAAAAGTGACTTTGTGTTGAATTTTTTTCAAAATCTCGACATATCTTTGCAGAGCGTTTCAGCAGTAGTGTTGTAATGTAATTTTTTCATAATTTAAAGTTTTTTGGTTAGTTAAAACGTAAAAATCCAATCATTTGTTTGATTGGATTTTTTGTTTAGCTACTTTTGGAATGAATATTGTAATTCGGATACTATATTCAAAAATCATTTCTATGAAAAGTACTTTTTACATTACATTGTTGTTGCTCGTTTCTTCTTTTGATCAGATAGAAAATTCTGGCAATGCTTCCTACAAAGCCTACGATGTAGGAGAGTGGTTTGAGTTTCGTATGCACTATGAAAACTTTATAGATGCAGGAAAAGCAGAACTTTCTGTAAAAGAAGCCACCTTTAATGGCAAAAAAGTTTATCATACCAAAGGTTATGGGTATACTACAGGTTTAACCAAGTTTTTCTTTAAAGTAGAAGATGATTACCAAAGCTTTATCGATAAAGAAACCGGAAGACCGTACAAATACATCCGAAAAATAAATGAAGGTGGTTATACCAAAGACCAAGAAGGAATTTTTGATCAAAACAAGCAAACCGTTCTGGTTAAGGACTTTAAAAATAAAACAGAAACCACTTATTCTGTTACAGAAAATGCCCAAGATATTTTGTCGGCTTTTTATTATTTAAGAAATCACCCTGATATTGAGATACTTAACACAAATGATTATCTGGAAATTGACATGTTTTTTGATGGGGAGATTTTTAAATTTAAACTCAAATATTTGGGGAAAGAAGATTTAAAAACTAAATTTGGGGTCGTTCCTTCGTTAAAATTTAGGCCTTACGTACAATCCGGAAGAGTATTTAAAGAAAAAGAAAGCGTAACAGTTTGGATATCAGCAGATAAAAATAAATTACCAATTAAATTTAAAGCCGATTTAGCAGTAGGATCTCTCAACGCAGATTTGGAAAGATTCAGAGGATTAAAAAATCCTTTGATGATTAAAGCAAAAAAGTAAATGAACCAACCTAACCAAAATGATGTTCTTCAAAAACTAGCCACCAAATTTGAAGATATCAACCAAGATATTGCCACACATCTCGAAGGAATGTTGTGGAGCAAACCAATTACCTATTGGGATTATGTGCAAACAGATGTGTTGCTGAATTTGCAAACCCAAAGAACAAGTCTTCCAGACGAGATGGTATTTATTATGTACCACCAAATCAACGAGTTGATTTTTAAAATGACTTTGTGGGAAATCCAGCAAATTGCCAATCATCCACAACTAACCGGAGCTTTTTATCAAGAAAGAATCCTAAGAATTAGTAGGTATTTTGACATGCTAACCAATTCTTTCGACATCATGAAAGATGGGATGGAAGTAGATCAATACAACAAATTCCGTCATACGTTAACCCCTGCAAGCGGTTTTCAGAGTGCCCAGTATCGCTTTATAGAATTTGCTTCTACTGATGTAATTAATTTAATTGATGCCCGTTTTAGAAAAGATTTTAATGTAGATATTTCAGTTGAAAACACCATCAACCATTTGTATTGGCAAGCAGCAGGCAAAGATTACCAAACCGGACAAAAATCGTATTTGTTGGAACAATTTGAAAAAAGATACCACCAAGATTTTGTGAGTTATATTAAAAACTACCAACACAAAAACCTTTGGCAAAAGTATTTACAGTTAACTCCCGAAGAGCAACAAAATACAGAGTTAGTGAAAACCATGCGTCATTTTGACTATACGGTAAATATTACCTGGGTAATGGGTCACTATCAAGCTGCTAAAAAATATATTGAAAGCAGTTATGGCAATGGCCAAGCAACCGGTGGCAGCAACTGGAAAAAATACATGTTGCCAAAATACCAAAAGCGTATTTTCTTTCCGCAATTATGGACTGAAGAAGAGAGAAATCAATGGGGAATTAAAGAAAGCGAAGCAGTGGAATCATGAGTTTAAGAAGTTTATACATCTTATTATTTTTATTCATCACCTTATATTCTTGCCAAAAAAAATCGGATTTCGATAACATCATCGAAGAACCTTTTACCGAAGAGCCCAAAAAACAAGAATACGATTTTATCTTAAACGACTATTTGGTACATCGAGATACCTTTAGGAGAGGAGATAACTTTTATAAAATTCTGAAAAAAAACAACCTCGGAAAGTTTCAGGTGCAAGAGGTGTTAAACAAAGTAAGGGACTCTTTTAATTACTACAAAATTAGGGTTGGAAAACCGGTATTGTTGCTCAAAGAAAAACAAATGCCTTTTCGGTTAAAATACTTAGTGTACGAGCACGACAGAATCCATTATTCCATTATTGCCATTGGAGATTCTATCCAAGTTACCAACAAACAAAAACCGGTGTCTTTCCGTCAACGAACCGTAGCTGATGTGATAGATAAATCGCTTTCAGAATCGTTTAAAAGCAAAGAAATTTCTCCTGCATTACTCCGAAGGTTGGCAAAGATTTACGAGTATTCTATCGACTTTTTTAAAATTAGAAAAGGCAATGCCTATGCCTTAACCATTACCGAAAGATTTATTAACGATACCTTGTACGATGGAGTGGAAAGTATAGACGGTTGTTTTTTTGAATATAAAGACAAGTACCACTATGCCTTTCCGTTTAAAAAAGATTCGCTTTCTACCAAAGTAGATTATTATGACGAAGAAGGAAAAGGACTCAAAAACATGTTTTTAAAAGCACCTCTAGATTATTTCCGAATCTCCTCCAAATTTTCTCCGAAGCGTTTTCACCCGGTACAACTTACATGGAAACCACATAACGGAACGGATTATGCAGCACCACACGGAACTCCTATCAAGGCAACCGCTTCTGGAGTGGTAGAAAAAGCAGGTTATACCACCGGAAATGGTAATTTTGTAAAAATTAAACACGACAAAACCTTTGCAACCCAATACCTACACATGTCGCAAATTTTGGTACGTAATGGGCAATCGGTGCAACAAGGACAAGTGATAGGAAAAGTAGGAAGCACGGGCTTGGCTACTGGTCCACACGTTTGTTATCGCTTTTGGAAAAATGGCAAAGAAGTAGATCCGTTTAAAGAAAAACTTCCGAACACCCAACCATTAGACGAGCCAACCAAACGCATTTATTTGCAACAAATACAACCATTAAAAAGAACTTTAGACAGCATTGCTGCCATCAAAATACCAAAAAAACCAACGGATAATACCAAGAAAAAATGAGTTTAGCTACCACCAATCCGACCGAAACCAATGCATGGCAATTGTTAAGAGAGCATTTTTACCAAATGCAGCATGTGAATATGCAAGAATTATTTGCCAATGATGCCAACCGAGCACAAAAATTTCATGTACAATGGCAGGACTTTTTGGTAGATTATTCAAAAAACAAAATAGAGGAGAAAACCATGCAATTGTTGGTGCAATTGGCCAACGAGTGTGGCTTAAAAGAAGCCATTGCAGCTTATTTTGGAGGAAAAGCCATTAACCAAACCGAAAATAGGGCCGTAATGCATACCGCGTTGCGTAAACCTGCCAATGCAGTTGCTGAAATTGATGGCAAAAACGTGATGCCTGAAGTGCAAGCGGTGAAGGAAAATATCGCTGTTTTTACCGAAAAAATCATTTCAGGTAAATGGACTGGTTATACCGGAAAAGCCTTTACCGATGTGGTGAATATTGGTATTGGAGGTTCTGACTTGGGGCCAGCTATGGTAGTAGATGCCTTAAAATTCTATAAAAACCATTTAAACATTCACTTTGTATCGAATGTAGATGGAGACCATGTGATGCAAAGCATCCAACATTTGAATCCGGAAACTACTTTGTTTGTGGTGGTTTCTAAAACCTTTACTACCCAAGAAACGCTTACCAATGCCGAAACCATTCGTGCTTGGTTTTTGCAAAGTGCCAAGCCAGAAGATGTGGCAAAACACTTTGTAGCAGTTTCTACCAATTTGACTAAAGTAACGGAGTTTGGTATCCATCCTGACAATATTTTCCCGATGTGGGATTGGGTTGGAGGCAGATTTTCGTTGTGGAGTGCGGTGGGGTTGAGTATTGCTTTGGCAGTAGGTTACGAGCATTTTGAACAATTATTGCAAGGAGCTCATGCCATGGATACCCATTTTGAGCAAACCGATTTTTCTGAAAACATTCCGGTAATTTTGGCTTTGTTGAGTATTTGGTACAACAATTTTTACGGGGCAGAAACCGAAGCCATCATCCCATATAGCCAATACCTACAAAAATTAGCTCCCTACTTGCAACAAGCCATCATGGAAAGCAATGGCAAGAGCATTGCCCGAAACGGTTATCCGGTAAATTACCAAACCGGAAATATTGTTTGGGGAGAGCCAGGCACCAACTCGCAACATGCGTTTTTTCAGCTAATTCATCAAGGAACCAAATTGATTCCGTCTGATTTTATAGGTTTTAAAAAATCATTGTTTGGCAACCAAGACCACCACCAAAAATTGATGTCGAACTTTTTTGCACAAACCGAAGCTTTGTTGATGGGCAAAACCGAAAGCCAAGTACAGGCAGAATTTGCCAAGCAAGGCATTTCTGATAGCCAAGCAGCCTATTTGTTGCCATTTAAAGTATTTGAAGGGAATAAACCCACCAATACCATTTTAATTAATCAGCTAACTCCGGCCACTATAGGAAGCTTGGTTGCCATGTATGAACACAAAATTTTTGTACAAGGTATTATCTGGAATATTTTTAGCTACGACCAATGGGGAGTAGAGTTAGGAAAACAATTGGCAAACTCTATTTTAACCGACATTACAACCAAACAAGTACAAGCCCACGATGGTTCAACTGCATTTTTGTTGGAGAAGTTTTTGGAGGGTTAGTTCTTAAATTTTATAATGTAACCCGAGTAAAATAATTCTTGGCAACACAAATATTTCTTGTTCAGAAATCAAAAAGTCCGAAAAAGAATTTTGGAATCTACGGTCTACATTTAGCAAATTGTTTGCTTTTAACTCAAAACCAAATGGGTGGTTCTTTTTTTGGTAAAATAAAGAAGCATTCCAAACCTGAATAATATTATTTCCAGAGGCAAACAATGCATTGTTCCATTGGTAATTGGTTTTGAATACCAAATGTTTGACCACTTCATAATCAAAATTGGCATCAAAAGATTGGTTTTCAAATCGGTTGGTTTGTACCCCTTTAAATTGACTAAAGCCATGGTTGTAAGCTACCGAAACCGATGGCCATTTTTTGTAGGCAGTTCTTAAGGTGACCCCTATTCGTTGGTTGTTACGTTGGTTTAAAGCTTCTACCCCGTTAATCTCCTGCAAATATTCAAAACCGGAAATACTGGCATTAAAGCGAAGATTAAAACGGTATATTTTTTTAGAAACTTGTCCGTTAACATTCCAATTAGTTTCTGGGTTATTGGTTTGTAAAGGAGTGGTAAATTGATCAATGCCTTGTAAGGCAATTACATTTCGAATGGTATTGTTTTTTCGGGTGTAAGATGCATTGGCAAATAGCATCCAGCCGGTGTACATGTTGTTTTTGTTGTACCTAAAATTTAAGTGATGAAAACGTTCGTTTTGCAACAAAGCATTTCCTCTAAAAACTGCATTAAAACTTTGTAAGCTAAATTGGTTTGCCATTTGATTGGCATTCGGAAATTGGTTGGTTAGTTTGTAGTGAAAAGTGATTTTTTCAGAACTATTAGGCTCGAATTCACTTAGCCATTGCGGTTCTAAAAAATAAGGGGTAAACTTTTGATTACTTGAAATATTTTGGGTTTTTAATTCATAAAAATGTTGGTATATCATTGGTTTGTTAATCCAGTTGCCAATTTTAAACTTGTATTCTAATCCCAAATAGTAATTGTTAAATCGATAAAATAAATCGTTTCCAAATCCGTCATTTTCAAAAGAGATACTTTGTCCGTTGGTTAATAATTGTTTTTCAGAAGTATTTAGGTGGGTTTGTTCCAAATTTATTCCTAAAATGGTGTATAAATGGTGGTAATTATTCCATAAATAATAATGTTTAAACAAGGCATCTATTACGTTTGATTGGTTTTGTTTGATTTGCATCACTTCGTAAAAACTATCGTTTTGTAGTGGGAGTAAACCCGGTAAAAAAGTTTGGTCGGTAAGCCATGTTTTTTCAGGTTTTTCGTTGGTATAGGTATGGTTAATTACTAAGGTTGTTGTGTTTTTTTTGTTGTGGTATTGGTGTCGTTCTATATATTGTTTGATGGAGGCATGATCTGTTTGGTTCCAAAAATTAAATTGGGTGGCATTTTGTGCAAAAATTTGCGAAAACAAATTGGTTTCGTTTTGGTTGGCTGCTGCTTCGGCATGGATGTTATAAAACCATTTGGTGTTTTTATTCGGACTATAGTCTAGTTTCCAATTAGTCATTCCTAGCGTGTTTTTTTGATTGCCAAACGAATTTCGGTTTTCTTGGGTATTGGTTTGCAGGTATTGTAAGTTGGTACTATTTTGGGTGGCTTGTTTGGCATCTGAAAACAATACAAAACCCTGTAAATCTAATTTAGGGTTAAAGGAGTAGTTGAGGTTTAATGCATGAAAATGCGATTTGGTTTGCCTCACATCGTTATTTTCCATACTAAAGTTGTATAGGTTGGTGAGTTGTTTTCGTTGGTTTAAAAAACTACTAACCCCACCTTGAAAACGCATCAAATCTTCAAAGCTAAATACACGTTCGCCATAATTGTTAGCATCTGCTATGTACCCAACATTTAATTTTGGGCTGTAATAAAACAAAGCCGCATGACCTAAATAATAATCTTGTGGGCCATAAGCAGCAGATAAGTCACCAAACACAAACTTTTTTTTGTCTTCTTTTAGCTGTATGTTCATGACCAATTTATCAGAGTCGGAAACTTGTTTTAAAAACCCAACTTCATTAAAATGGTCTAAAAACTCTACTTTATTTACGGCATCAGCCGGAATATTTTCTACTCCTAATTTGGTTCCACCTCCAAAAAAAGGTTTGTTTTCTACCATCAAAGTGCTTACCCGTTTGCCTTGGTAGGTAACGGAGCCATCTTTACCAACCTCTACTCCTGGTAGTTTTTCAAGCTGTTCTTTTAATTTACGCTCGTTACCCGAGGTAAAAGCATCTACCTTAAAAGTTACGGTATCTTTTTTAACTACTACAGGTTCGTATTTGTGGGTTATGATTACCTCTTTAAGTTGTTCACCGGTTTGTTTTAAAACAAAGTTGTAATTGCTTAGGTTGCTATTGGCTTGGTAATTTAAAACATGTTCTTGGTGGCCTATGTAAGAAACCCTTATTTGATAGATGGTATTTTTTTCGAGCTCTAATTTATACCTTCCTTTAAAATCGGCTATGGCAAATTTTAGACTTGCACCTTCGGTGGTTGGTTTGGCAATGACATTGGCATTTGGCAAGGGATTGCCTATAGTATCTTGTACTACTCCTGTGAGGGTTTGGGAAATAACAAGATTTACAACTAAAAATAATACTAAAAACTTATAAATCAAGATTAATTCTTTTGTTTATTAATAGTTGATTTAACAAATTCTTCAAATTCTACTTCCGTTATTGATGATATTTTGGGGAAATTTGGTTGTTTTTCATCACTCTTAGGATTGATCTTTTTTAAAAAATAGGTTAATTTACTGGTTTGAAGCTCAAAGATTAGACCTGGTAATCCACCATATTGTAATGGACCATCATTAAATTGAAATGCAGGACAGAACCAAGCAACTATTTCTTCTTCTTCTTTGGTCTTTGTAACTGCTTTGAAACAAGTATAACCCTGAATTTGTTTTTCTTCTGATAAAACATTCCAATTGTTTGAAGGTTGAAAGCTAATCAAGTATTTTTTATCGTAAAAATTTGCCAATTTAAAACTTGTATTAGATTTTTTGTTTTTAAAATATTCATAACCACTGAATGACTTAATTAATGCTTTAATCATAGGATCTTCCTCGATAATTAACGTTTCAATAGTTTTAAATGTAGATAATGTATCAGAAATAATAAGTTGAAAAGTTACTAATTTTGCCGCATCTTCCATTTTTTGATAAAAAACTTTAGTTTCAAAGCCATCGTTAACCTCTTTACTCAATGTAGGATTGATATTAAACATTAAACCATAATGAAATTCCAGATTTTGGGAATATGAATACAGAACTGTGAATAGAAGAAAAATATATTTAAACATTTTATTGACATGATTTTATTACAAAAATATGCTTCTTAAGAGAAGTAATTCCCTTAAGAAGCAATTTAATTAATTTGGAGTTATCTCCGGATTCTTCTTTTTGTTATTTTCACAAGTTTCATATGCTGCTTGCCAAATTGGAAAAGATACATAAGGATCAGTATTACCTGTTAATTGATTCCATCTTGCTTCTGTTTCATTAGCCACCTGCCAGCAGTTTACAACTACTACATCTGTAATTTCAATTACCTCTTGATTCTCCAACGTATGACCCCAACTGTTCATACCAAATCCAACCACTGCGATAGCTGTAAAAAATAATTTTTTCATGTTTTAAAAATATAAAACGATTTAACTTTTAAATGATTATTTATAATTTGAAAATCATCTTATTCTTCTTGATTTTTTAAGTAATTCAATAAAATTACTTTCCTCAATTTCTATTCCATCTGGTTTTGTAAATAAGTTTAAATCGTACTTTTCATTAAAGCTAATTGATTTACATACTAATGATATTAGATCATTGTCTAGCCTCATTACTAAACCTGGTAACCCAAAAAATTCATAAGGTCCAATATTGTAATTTAATTCTGGTGCAAACCAAGCAGTAATATTAGGATTGGCTTTAAGAGTTGCTTTATAACATTTATAGTCATGAATTGTTTGCTGTTCAGAAGTAATATTCCATTCTTTTTGCTTGATAATGATGTTGTATTTTTTTGTTTGAAAAATGAGATTTTTATAGGAAACGCTGTCTTTAAAATTGGTGTAATAAAAAGGGAATTGCTCTTCTTTTATAATAGTTTTTTGTATTTCGTTAAAATGGTCAGGTATTAATGATTTAGTTACAAACGACACACTTTTATAATCATTATAATATAATTCATATGTTAAATTGGTTTCAAAATATTTAAAGGCTTCTAAAGAAGTCATTACCAAATTTTTTGTCATTTCATTAGAATCTTTGATTCCATATTTACTTGCTCTTTCATCAAATTTTTCTTCATTATAAAGATATGCGTAGGTAACTTTAATAAAATCTTTATTTTGTGAGGATATACTATTAGTAAAAATTAAAAAAAAGTAAAATAATTTTTTCATTTTATAAATGTATTATTCATATCTATATTTAATTAAATTTCTCCTAATTTTAAATTAGGAGAAATCAGTTTAATTTAATTTTAATTCCCTTCTATACAATTACAACAATTACCTGAGCTAGCACAAAAATCATATACTCTTTCAAAAAGTTCGTATCCTGATTTTGTATTGTTAACACCGTATACCATTAATTCCACGTTCCAAGCTAACTCATAACAGTCTACGCAATCTTGTAAAATTATTGAATCATCATAATTACAAAAATTATTTTCCTCTTTTTCAATCGTATGACCCCAACTGTTCATACCAAACCCAACTACTGCGATAGCAGTAAAAAATAATTTTTTCATGTTTTAAAAATTTAAAGTTACTAAATTAAGTTTTGGTTAACCATTTCAAAAGTGAAAAAAAAAAAAACAGAAAACCAAAAATTTAACAAAGCATTAACTTTTTAAAATATTGCTTTATAAATTCAAAAAACGTTATTTAATGCTAATTTATTATAAAAAACATATGTAGTTCCATTATTTAAAGTTGAAATATTGTATATGTATTAGTAATTTATTGGGTGTGTTAAATATACTCTTACTAAAAAAATAATTGCCCAAGGTATCTTGCACCACACCTGTGAGGGTTTGGGAGCTAATGAAAATTGGAAAAAATAAAAGTAGAATTCTAGCTAACAAATTTTGAGACTTTTATCAATTTAACATCTATAATTTGTTTTAAAAATTGTCTAAATATTAAGAAATCAATTAATCATTTTCAAAATTTGAAATTTGCTCTTCTAGTTTTTGATGATACAATTCTTGTGTAATTTTCTTTTTTTGAAAAAAATTACTTGCCACAAGCATTGGTCTGCTTTCTTTACGGAAGTTTATAAGTCCAAAAATCGAGTTCCCTTTTTGTAATTTAAGTATCGCACCAGGTAAGCCACAAAATCCATTTGGCCCAACAGATATTGGTATATCAGGGCAAAACCAAGCATAAATTGGATTATAAAAGGTTTTGTTTTGATATGTAACCAATTCAGTACCTTTTGCTTTGATACATAAATACCCACCAATTCTAAGGGTATCGGAGGTAATTTCCCAAGTTAAATTTTTTGGATTTACAATAGTTATGTTTTTAACTTTATATGGGTTTTTGTAAATACTATCCTTTAAGGTTAAAATTTCTCCAAAGTATCCCGTAAATGAATTATTTAATCGTAAATCATTTATGCAAAAATGAGTGATACTATCTTGAACTATTAATTCAAATTTAATTTTATCTTGATTATTCTGTGCTTTAACAAACAAATCATGAATAATAGCACCATATTCCGACTTATTTACAATAGACTCATGTCTTTCATCAGAAATTATTTGCATACCATACGTAAACACATAAGTATTTATTTGTGCTGTGCTTACATATGGTAATATTATAAAAATTATTATAAAAAATCTATTCATGGAGGAGTTAATTCAAATTCTGAATTTACACTCATACATGCAAAGAATACTGCATATGCTCTACTATCAGCTTCTTCATGGCTTAAGCCTTGGCTTCTGAAATTTGTATATGCTTTAAATCTTTCAAGTCTACAATTTAAACCTTCCTCCAATTCAACAATTTCTGACTTTATAGAATTAGATGTGCCATTTGATGAATCAATTTCCTCTTTTTCAATCGTATGACCCCAACTGTTCAAACCAAACCCAACTACTGCAATGGCAGTAAATAATAATTTTTTCATGTTTTAAAAATTTAAAGTTACTAAATTAAGTTTTGGTTAACCATTCCAAAATTAAAAAAAAAAAAAAACAGAAAACCAAAAATTTAACAAAGCATTAACTTTTTAAAAATATTGCTTTATAAATTTAAAAAACGGTATAAAATGTTAATATATTATAAAAAATACATGTAGTTCCATTATTTAAATCTGAGATATTGTATATGTACTAGTAATTTATTGGGTGTGTTAAATATATTCTTACTAAAAAATAATTGCCAAGGTGTTTTCAGCATACCGGTGAGGGTTTTAGGTTTAAAATAAATTAAGAAATCTTTTTACAAAAAATCAATAGCTAATCCAACTTCTCCGTTAGTTTTTTAAATACTTTTCGAGGTTCTTTGTTTTCGTATAAAATGGAGTACACCGCATCAATAATCGGGGTTTTGGCTTGGTAATCGAGGTTGAGTTTGTAGGCACTTTTTACGGCATAGTAACCTTCTGCTACCATACTCATTTCCATCATGGCACTTTTTACGGTATAGCCTTTGCCAATCATGTTGCCAAACATGCGATTTCGCGAAAATACCGAGTAACCCGTTACCAACAAATCTCCCAAATAAGCAGAATTGTTGATGTTTCGCTTCATTTTGTGCACTTTACGTATAAATTTTTTCATTTCTCTAATGGCATTGCTCATCAGCAAAGCTTGGAAATTATCTCCATACCCCAACCCATGTGCAATTCCGGCTGCAATGGCATAAATGTTTTTGAGCATGGCTGCATATTCCGTACCAATGATATCATCAGAAATGGTGGTTTTGATGTAATGCGATTCTAAGTTTTTAGCAAACACTTGGGCTTTTTCTTTATCCGAACAAGCAATGGTTAGGTAAGATAAACGTTCTAATGCAACTTCTTCTGCATGACAAGGACCAGTGATGACTCCTATTTGGTTATACGGAATTTGGTAGTGTTGGTGAAAATGTTCTCCAACAATCAAATACGACTCTGGAACAATTCCTTTGATGGCAGAAAAAATGGTTTTTTGCTTCAAATCTTCTGTTACTTTTTGCAACTCGCTGTGTAAAAAAGCAGACGGTATGGCAAATACCACCATATCTGCAAAGGCAATGGCTTGGTTGATATCAGAAGTTAACAACAATTGATCGGTATCAAACTCTACCGAACTTAAATAGTTGGGGTTGTGTTTTTCTTTTAAAATATGAGCAATGGCATCGTTGTTACGCATGTACCAAGCTACTTTTGGCTGGTTTACACACAACATTTTTACAATTGCAGTAGCCCAACTACCTCCTCCTATTACCGCAAATTTTGGTTTTTTTTCCATAGGTTTTATACGGTTACAAAGACAAACATAAGCATTTTATCTTAATACAGTTTTAAATAGAACTTACCTTAAAGTCAATGTTTAATTTTTCCAGTTTTTCTAAAAATGATTTTTCTAAATTCACTTTCCATTTTTTGCTAAACATGCCAATATTATTTACCACTTGTACTTCTTCTATCCATTGTTCCACTGCTTCCATTTCTGTTTCGGCATCTTCGGTAAAATTTTCTTCAAAATCTTCCAATTCTCCATCCGATGCCATTACCTTGGGTGCCATGGTAACTACTTGTTTTTGCACTTTTTCCAATTCTACCAATTCAAATTCAATTGGAACCATGCCTGGATGTTCTTTAAAAGCTTGCAACAATTGATGGATCAAGTTTTCCTGAATTTGGTACACATTTAACTGAATGCAAATTCGCTTGGCAAATTCTTGCATCACATCTTGCAGGAGTAAGATGTTTTGAAAAACCAACTTCGGATCACTAACTTTTCCGGTTTCCCGATTGGTGTATCCTTCTTTTACCAGAATTTTTAAATGTATAAATTGGTTTGGAATAAGATAATGACGGAATTTTAAGTATTCGTCTCCAAACATGCGGAATTCAAAACTTTCGTCAAATCCTTCTAATACAAAAGTTGCCCAACCCTTTCCGTTTTGTGCCACCCGATGTTGCACATTGGTTACAATTCCTGCACAAGTGCTGGTTTTATTGATTAATTCGGGTAAAAATTTGAATTTGTCTAGCTTGGTATTACAAAAGTATTGCATTTCAAATCTAAAGTCATCCAAAGGGTGGCCAGAAATGTAAATACCTACCACTTCTTTTTCTTTGGCCAATTTTTCCATGGTGCTCCATTCTTCACAAGGCGGAACGGCTGGTTCTGGAATTTGCACTTCACTGGCTTCTCCAAACAAACTTACTTGCGAGGAGTTTTCGTTTTCTTGGTATTTTGCTCCAAACTTGATTACTTTTTCTAAAAAGGTAATTCCGTCTGACTCCACGTGAAAATACTGAGCTCGGTGGGTGTCCGAAAAACAATCAAAACCTCCAGCCAAAGCTAAATTTTCAAAGGCTTTTTTGTTGGCTGCTCGCAAATCGACTCTTTTTACCACATCAAAAATAGAGCGGAATTTTCCTTTTTTTCGAGCTTCTACAATGGTTTCTACCGCACCTTGTCCCACTCCTTTGATGGCACCAATCCCGAAGCGGATGGCTCCTTGTGGGTTTACGGTAAACTTGTAAAAAGATTCGTTGATGTCGGGTCCCAATACATGCAAGCCCATGCGTTTACATTCTTCCATAAAAAACGAAACTTGCTTGATGTCGTTCATGTTATTTGAAAGTACCGCAGCCATGTATTCAGCCGGATAGTGGGCTTTTAAATAAGCAGTTTGGTATCCAATCCAAGCATAGCAAGTAGAGTGCGATTTGTTAAAAGCATATTGGGCAAATGCCTCCCAGTCTTTCCAAATTTTTTCGAGTTTTTCTTTATCCAATCCTTTTTCGGCAGCTTGGTCAATAAACTTCGATTTCATTTTTGCCAGGGTATCCACTTGTTTTTTCCCCATGGCTTTACGTAACACGTCTGCATCACCTTTGGTAAACCCGGCTAATTTTTGCGACAACAACATTACCTGTTCTTGGTACACGGTAATGCCATAGGTTTCTGCCAAGTATTCTTCACATTCTGCCAAATCGAAAGTAATGGGTTCTTGTCCGTTTTTTCTACGAACAAAAGCCGGAATATATTCCAATGGTCCCGGACGATATAGGGCATTCATTGCAATTAAGTCGGCAAAAACCGTAGGTTTTAAATCTCTAAGATATTTTTGCATCCCAACCGATTCGTACTGAAATATCCCAACGGTTTCTCCACGTTGAAATAACTCATAGGTTTTGACATCATCAATCGGAAATTCATCCGGATTAAGGTCGATGCCATGCAGATATTTTACCAATTTTACGGTGTCTTTGATCAGGGTAAGGGTTTTTAAACCCAAGAAATCCATCTTTAGTAAGCCTGCACTTTCTACTACCGAGTTGTCAAATTGGGTTACGTACAAATCAGAATCTTTTGCAGTGGCAATAGGAACAAAGTTGGTTAAGGCATCGGGAGTAATGATTACTCCACATGCATGAATTCCGGTATTTCGAAGCGAGCCTTCCAACACCTTGGCTTGTTGGATGGTATCCGAAGCCAAAGAAGCTTCTTGTGCCAGTTGGATCAATTCTTTGATTTTTTCAAAGTCGTCTGAACGAACAACTTTTTTAATCTCGTCTTCGTTTTCTGATAAAAATCTTGACAAGTTCCACTTGCCCGGCATCATGTTCGGAATCAGTTTGGCAATTTTATCGGCTTCAAACAAGGGCAAATCCAATACCCTAGCGGTATCTCTAATGGCTGATTTTGGGGCCATTTTACCATAGGTAATAATTTGGGCTACTTGGTCAGCACCGTATTTGTCAATCACATATTGCATGACCCTTCCTCTTCCTTCGTCATCAAAGTCAATATCAATATCGGGCATGGAAACCCTATCCGGATTCAAAAATCTTTCGAAAAGCAAATCGTATTGCATTGGGTCGATGTTGGTAATCCACAAACAATACGCAACCACCGAACCAGCTGCCGAACCACGACCCGGCCCCACCGAAACCCCCATGCTACGTGCAGCTGCAATAAAGTCTTGTACAATCAAAAAATAACCCGGATATCCGGTGTTTTCAATGGTTTTAAGTTCAAAATCAATTCGTTCTTCAATTTCGGGAGTAATGGTTCCGTAGCGTTTTTTGGCACCTTCGTAAGTTAAGTGTCGCAAGTAATTGTTCTCTCCACGTTTGCCATTGTCTTCTAAATCTTCGGCTATTTCAAACTCTTTCGGGATGTCGAATTTGGGCAATAAAACGTCTCTAGATAAGTCGAAAATTTCAATTTTATCCGTAATTTCTTTGGTAGAAATAATGGCCTGCGGAATATCTGCAAACAAAGCTTTCATATCGTCAGACGATTTGAAGTAATACTCCTGGTTAGGCAAACCATAACGGTACCCACGACCTTTTCCGATAGGAGTAGCTTGTTTTTCACCGTCTTTCACACAAAGCAAAATATCGTGAGCAGGAGCATCTTCTTTTTTGGCATAAAACACATTGTTGGTTGCTACGAGTTTTACCTGGTGTTTTTTGGACCATTCTATTAATATTGGGTTGATGTGGTTTTCATCTGCTTGATCATGACGCATGATTTCCAAGTAAAAATCTTCTCCAAAAGTAGCTTTCCACCAAAGCAAAGCTTCCTCTGCCTGATGTTCTCCTACGTTTAATAATTTCCCGGAAATTTCTCCAACCAATGAGCCCGATAAAACAATCACATCTCCTTTGAATTGCTCTACCAAAGCTTTGTCAATTCTTGGCACATAGTAAAATCCTTTGGTGTAAGCTAAGGAAGAAAGTTTGGCCAAGTTATGATAGCCGTTTTTGTTTTTGGCCAAAAAAATCATGGCATAGCCATTGTCTTTTACGGTTTTGTTGGTGTGGTCTTCGCACACATTTAATTCGATACCAACAATAGGCTTTAAGATCGGAAGAAGCTCTTCTCCTTGTTCTTTTCGAATGCTGTTTTGTTTTTGGATTCCGGCATTATGGGCCAGAACATCTCTTACAAAATGAAATGCTCCCATCAAATTACCAATGTCGGTTAAAGCAACTGCCGGCATTTGGTTTTCTAAGGCACATTTGATGAGTTGCGAAGTAGAAATGGTAGATTGTAATACCGAAAATTGCGAATGGTTGTGCAAATGCACATAGGTCACGTTTTCTAAAGTGGCTAAATTTTCGGCCTTTTGATCGTCAGAAAAAGAGATTTTTTCTTTTTGCAACAATTTTTTCAGTTGCAAACTTGCCTCTTTCAGGTTGATGTGTTGCAAACCAATAGGCAATATTGGTTTGGCTTGCACTTGCTTAAAAGCATCGAAAAATTCGCTGTTTACTTGAAGTTCTTCTTTGGTAAAAATTTCTCGCTTTACCAATTCTAAAAAGCAACGGGTAGTTGCCTCAACATCGGCAGTGGCATTGTGGGCTTCTGCAAAAGGTTCACCAAATAAATATTGGTGCAATTCGGTTAATGTTGGCAATTTGAATCTACCACCTTTCCCTCCCGGAAGTTGCAATAAACTGGCAGTAACTTCGGTACATGTATCTAAAACCGGCATTTGGGATAGTTGACTGCTGATTCCGTATCGGTGGAATTCGCATCCCATGACATTTACGTCAAATCCAACATTTTGCCCAACAATAAATTTGGCTTTTTGCAAAGCAACTTGCATTTTCTGCAAAACTTCTTGCATCGAAATTCCATCACGGATGGCCAAGTCGGTAGAAATTCCATGAATTTTTTCTGCATCATACGGAATGGTAAAACCATCTGGAGCAATCAAATAGTCTTGGTGCTCTATTAAATTCCCAACAGCATCGTGTAATTGCCATGCAATTTGCACACATCTTGGCCAGTTATCGGTGTCGGTTATGGGTGCAGTATAGCTTTTAGGAAGCCCGGTAGTTTCCGTATCAAATATAAAAAACATAGTGTGGAGGGTAAAGAATTGCTTTTTTCAAAAGTACAAAATAACCTCCCGCTTGGATGAATTTTTTATTAACAAAAAACCCATTCCGAAGTTGGAATGGGTTCGATATGGGTTGGTGCTGGTTTAGTTTAAACCAACCACTCTTACGCGATAAAATTTCCCTTGGTTAAAGTTTTTTACTTCTCCGCCTACAGGGTTATTGTCTGCACTAATGGCATTAAAGCGGAATTTTCCGGTAATGGTGCCATCCGTTGCAATGTTGTTTTCTTCTAAAATAATTTGGCCATTTCCTCCAACATTATTTCCGGTAATGTAAAACAAATTCAATCCGTCTGCTTCGTATTTGTAAGAAGCATAAGAAGTATTGCTATTGCCTAAATTATAGGTGCCTTCGTTGGTTGACGGAATTCGCAATACAACTTCTTCAAATGAAGTTACCGCTGTAATGGTAATGCCTCCATCAGCATCTAAAGTTGCAGTAGCATCCAAGGCTCTCCAAAACGCACCATCGTTATTGGCTTGAAAAGCAGGATCGTTAAAAACAATATTTTCTTCGCAGGATAAAAACCCTAAAGCAAGGGTGCAGATTAAAAAGAATTTTTTCATAAAAAATGTAAATATAGCATTCGATTGGGTGCTCTTTGCAAATGTAGTTTTTTTATACAAATGCCAAAGTGCTATCACAAAAAAATAAAACCTTGAGATTCTTTGCGTTGGCACGAAATTAAATTTGGCAGAGTAGAAATAACACGCTATATTTGCACCCATTTTATCAGGGTCGAGTACCCAAACGAGTATTAACCGAGGTCGAGTACCTCACTAAATTACCAAATTATGCCAGTACGCATTAGATTACAAAGACACGGAAAAAAAGGAAAACCTTTTTTCTGGATTGTTGCCGCTGACTCTAGATCAAAAAGAGACGGTAAGTTTTTAGAAAAATTAGGAACCTACAATCCGAACACCAACCCTGCAACTATTGACTTGAATTTAGATTCTTCTGTACAATGGTTACACAATGGTGCACAACCAACTGACACAGCTCGTGCAATTTTGTCGTACAAAGGAGCTTTGTTAAAACACCACTTAGATGGAGGTGTTCGCAAAGGTGCTTTAACACAAGAACAAGCAGATGCTAAATTAGAAGCTTGGTTAAAGGAAAAAGAAGCGAAAGTTCAATCTAAAAAAGATGGCTTAAGCAATGCAAAAGCTGATGCTAAAGCAAAAGCCCTAAAAGCAGAACAAGAGTACAACGAAAAAAGAGCTGCTGCACAAGTTGAAGCTGCTGCACCAGCAGTAGAGGAAGTTGCAGAAGAAGTTGCAGAAGTTGCAACAGAAGAAACAGCTGTAGAAGCTCCTGCTGCAGAAGAAAGTAACGAAGAAACTCAAGCATAATTTTTACACTACATGCAAAAAGAGCAATGCTTTTATGTAGGTAAGATTGCTAAAAAATTTAGTTTCAAAGGAGAGGTTTTGTTGTATTTAGATACCGATGACCTTTCTGATTACGAAAATTTGGAATCAGTGTTAGTGGATTTTCACGGAACACTGGTTCCTTTTTTAATTGAAAGAAAACAGTGGCATAAAGGACAATTTTTACGCGTTAAGTTTGATGAGGTAGATACCGAAGCACAAGCAGACGAAATTGTAGGAAGAGAAGTTTATTTGCCTTTAGAATTTTTACCTGAATTGGAAGAAGGACAGTTTTATTACCACGAAATTGTTGGTTTTCAGGTACAAGATGCCAAACACGGCAATATTGGAACCGTTTTAGGGGTGAACGATTCCGGCATCCAACCTTTGTTGGTAATTCATTTTCAGGAAAAAGAAATCTTGATTCCGTTGTTAGATGAATTTATCCAACAACTCGACAAACCCAACCAAACCCTTTATTTAAAAACACCACCAGGCATGATGGAGTTGTATTTGTAGTGAATGATGCAATAAGCTTTAGGCATTCATCAAAACCATTAAAAAATTTTCCTTTATTTTACCGTATGCTTTGTCAAATACGCATTGTAGTATTTTTCTATGCCGGTAACTTCTTTTAAAATTTAATTTGAAAGTTTATTGGAGTTAGCACCAATTGAAATCAAATAATAAATAAAAAACGGAACACATAAAATAAAATATGTAATGTCTGCATAGCTTTCAAAAAAAGTAGATACAAAATCCCTTTTGGTAAATACGAAAATGTAATAGGAAATAATTGTTAAAAATAAAGATATGCCGGAATAGAAATATACATCAAACTTATTTTTTACACAAAAAATAAAACCCATTGAAAAAATAATACAAAAGAAACTTAATGCCTTTGGCATTAGAAAAGAAGATTGTATTATAAAAGGGTTTATGTTCAAAAATTTATCGAAATGATTGTAAATAAAAGGAATAAATGTTGTGATAAAGGTCAAAACAGCTACAATTCCAATGATAAATAACTTATAAATTTTTTGTTTTTCAACAAAAAACAAATACATAAAACCTAAAGCAATAGGAATAACAAATACATTTCTTGTGGATAAGGACAATCCAACCAAAGTGCCTTTGAAAATTAAATTTTTTAAATGCCATTTTTTTTGAAACAGTAGTAATAACGATAACACAATTAATACACCATTAAAAAAAATATTACTTCTTGCAATTATTTCATAAGTAATAATAAATGAAGACGCTACTACTAATGAATATTTGAACAAGTCTAACGAATTACTTTTTTGCATTTTAAATATATAAAACAATAAAATTGCTCCTATTGCTGTAACATAACTATATTCATTTATCCAATAAAAGGGTAGCATCAATAAAAAATAAAATGGCATTGGACCTGGATAATTACCTGCAAACGACTTGGCTTCATAAGCATATAGATTGTTAAAATAATTTTTCCAAAAGGAATCTGTTACGCTCCAACGATCAATGTTTAATGAATCCAATGGAATTTTAAAAGCAATTAACACCAAAACCAATAAGAAAGAGCTAATGAAGAAAAAAGGACTAATGTTTATCTTTTGAAAAACACTAAAAAGGAAGCTACTTTTTTTAATAGCAACATATTGGACTAAAGTAATTCCAATGGCTAAAATCAAATATAAATCAGTGAATCTATATGCATATTTGGTCAAAAACAAAAAGTTGATAAACAAAACAACCCACAAACTAATTTTTAATTTTAAAGATTCCTTCATCTTAGTCAAATAAACGGTTGGATAGAATTTTATTTTTATGCAAAAAATACTTCAACGAAGTAGCAATAACTCCAAAACCATACTTTACGCTTCGTTTAAAGTTGATAGAGGACGCATCTTCAAAATATTTAGTAGGACAGGTAATTTCTGCAATATCATAGCCTTTCATAAAAATTTGTGCTAACATTTCATTGTCAAAAACAAAATCATCAGAACAACTACTTAGGTTTAATTTCTTTATAACCTCTGCATCAAAAGCTCTAAAACCGGAATGATACTCGGATAATTTTTGATTCATTAAAAGGTTTTGAATAAATGTTAAAATCCTATTGGCTAAATATTTATACAACGGCATACCTCCTTTTAAAGCACCTTTGCCTAAAATTCTAGAACCTATAACTACCGGATAAATCTCATTGGCAATTAAATAAGCCATTGATGGGATTAATTTTGGGGTATATTGATAATCAGGATGAAGCATGATGATTATGTCTGATTGAATCTCTAAAGCTTTTTTGTAGCAACTTTTTTGATTTGCACCGTAACCTTTATTAGAATTGTGCTTAATGATATGAGAAATATTTAATTCTTTTGCTAATTCTATGGTGTCGTCCGAACTAAAGTCATCAACTAAAATTACTTCATCTACAATTTCAAAAGGTATTTCATCATAAGTTTTACGTAATGTTTTTGATGCATTAAAGGCAGGTAGTACAACAACTATTTTTTTGTTATTTATCACAACATGAAATTTAATTATGTAATTAGGTATTAAAAGTTTATCATTTCTGATTTACCGTATGCTTTGACAAATACGCATTGTAGTATTTTTCTATGCCGGTAACTTCTTGTAAAATCCAATCTGGTTTTTCAAAAAACTGACCTTCTGTTTCTAATTCAATTTCGGCTATCATCAAACCTTGATGTACACCATGAAACACGTCTACTTCCCATAAAAAGCCTTTAAATTCAATATCAAATCGTGTTTTTTCAATAATTACAGGTTCGCAAAGGGTTAAAAGTTGTAGGGCATCTTCGAGCGGAATTTCTTTTTCCCATTCCATTCGGGTAGTACCACTTTCGTTTCCTTTGCCCTTAATGGTTAAATATCCGGTATCGTTTTTAACTCGTACTCGAACAGTTCGCTCCGGATGTGTGTTTAAATATCCTTGTTTGATGTAGTTTTTCTTTTTAGCCAGAGCTTCAAAAGCTATGGGTTGCACCAAAAATTTTCTTTCAATTTCCATGAAAAAGCTTTTTTCAAATATCTGAAAATTTGCATTTACTTTTGTGTTACTTCCAATTAACTTTTAACATGAATAGTTATCGCAAGATTATTCACATTGATATGGATGCTTTTTATGCTTCGGTGGAACAGTTGGACCAACCGCATTTAAAAGGCAAAGCCATTGCTGTAGGTGGAAGTGAAGTGAGAGGAGTGGTTTCTGCAGCAAGTTATGAAGCCAGAAAATTTGGTGTGAAAAGTGCCATGAGTGGGGTGCAAGCAAAAAAGTTGTGTAAAGAATTGATTTTTGTAAAACCAAGGTTTGAAAGATATACCGAAATCTCTAAAAAGATTAGAAAAATATTTTTTGAATACACCGATTTGGTAGAACCTTTGTCGTTAGATGAAGCATATTTAGATGTTACCCAAAACAAAAAAGGAAACCCAAGTGCCACATGGATTGCACAGGAAATTAGACATAGAGTTTTTCAGGAAACGGGATTGACTTGTTCTGCGGGTATTTCGTACAATAAATTTTTGGCAAAAATTGGTTCTGATGTCAACAAACCTAATGGGTTCAAAACCATTACTCCTGAGGAAGCAAATGACTTTTTAGAGGCTTTAGAAATCAGAAAATTTTATGGCATCGGAAAAGTCACAACCGAAAAAATGTACCAACTAGGCATTTTTACAGGGAAAGATTTGAAAGCAAAAACACAAGAATATTTGGAAGAACACTTTGGAAAATCGGGGACTTATTATTACCAATTGGTAAGAGGGATTCATTTAAGCGAAGTAAAACCAAATAGAGAAAGCAAATCGGTTGGGGCAGAAAGGACTTTTGATACCAATATAGCTTCGGAAGTATTTTTAGAACAAAAACTGGAAAGTATTGCCAAAGAATTATCTAAAAGATTGGAGAAAAAAAAACTATCCGGTAAAACCATCACATTAAAAATTAAATATTCTGATTTCAAGTTACAAACCCGAAGCAAAACGTTGCCTTATTTTGTAAATGATTCGCAGTTGATGTTAGAAACTGCAAAAGAATTGTTATACCAAGAAAAACTAGAAAATTCTGTTCGGTTGGTTGGCATATCCATGAATAACTTGAACAACCAAGAAAAAAAGTTAGTTGCCGTACAATTGAAGTTTGATTTTTAAATCTCGACCAAAACACTAACAGCATTGCCACCAAAGCCAACCGCATTGACCAATACTTTTTGAATTTTCTTTGGTTTTGGGTTTGAATTCAAATACGGGACTTCAAAAAATTCTTGTTCTTGTAACATCAAACAAGCCATTTGCAAGCTTAACAATCCAGAAGCACCAAACGTATGCCCTACCAACCATTTGTTATTAGTCAAGGCTGGAGTTTGGTTTCCAAAAACGGTATGCACTGCGTTTATTTCAGCCAAATCTCCCTTTATGGTACCCGGAGCATGCATCACAACAATATCCACGTCATTTGGACCAATGTCTTCCAATGCCATTTGCATCGACTTCACAAAACAAGTCCCGTTGGCAGAGATGGAAGTGCTGTGTGTTAAAGCTTCGGTGGCAAATCCAATTCCGGTAATTTTTACTTTTTTATCGTCACAGTTTTTGTCCAGAGCAACCATTACGGCTCCTTCTCCTAAAACCATGGTATTTTTTGTTTTATTAGTTTGTAATGCTTTACATGGATAGGCATCTAACTCCGAACTATAAATTTTCATGGCTTGCATTTGGGCAATGCTAAAATCGGTCAATGCAGCCTCGGTTCCACCTACCATAAAGCGATCACAAATTCCGGCTTGCAACCAGGCAATTCCATTTAACAAGGCATGCAAACCGGTAGAACAGGTGATGGAATGTGAAAATTCAGGGCCATTCAATTGTAAATCGTGTGCAACCCATGAAGAAATATTTCCTAGAGTAGTACTAGGAGAAGCCAAAGTTTTTGCTTGCTGATGGGTTAAAAAATGTTGGTAATGTTCTTCCAATTGTTGGGTAGCCCCTCTGGAACTTCCTAAATTTAATCCGATTGGTATGGAAGTATCCCAGTTGGTTTTGTTCAAGCAATTTCTGCCTACTAACATGGCATATAGCACAGAAGCATCTAAATCGCGATACTTGTTGTTTTCTTTTCTTAACTGAAAAATCTCCTTTTGAATAGCCTCAGTAAGCTTACTAACCCAAATCTCTTCCAATCCTTTTGTTTGTTTTACAAACAAGGGTTTTAGGTTCCGATAATTTTGAATAATTTCCGCATCATTACTCCCTAAAGCAGAAATACTAGCAATGTTTTGTATGGCAATAGGAGAGATTTTCATTGATTTATTGATAAATATTTAAAAACTTAGTAGGTAAGTATTTCTTGTAAAGATTTTTTAATTTGTTCTACCACTTGCATGGGAACAATTCCTATTTTTTCTTTCAAACGTTCTTTGGAAATACTTCTGATGTGATACGTCATTATTTCTGAAGAAACATTCAAACAATTTTCCTCATTAGGCTCTAATACCACATTTCCTTTGTAATTTTTTATTTTAGAAGTTAACGGACAACAAACCACAATTGGAGCATGTTCATTTAATAAGTTGCCACTAATTATTAAAACTGGCCTAAATCCATCCTGTTCACTACCTTTTGCCGGAGATAAATTAGCATACCACAACTCCCCTTGTTTGGCAATTAACATTTTAATCTTCTTTATTCAATTGTTGGTAATATTCTTGCATTCCTTCTTCCGCAAGAGAAAATACATCGGTATCTCCACTCATTTTTTGGTATGTTTTTCGGTATTCAGCTTTGCTTAATTGCTGTAAATAAAGGGTAAGTGATTTTTCGATGATTTTATTTTTAGGTACAGAAAGTCTTTTTGCAATTTCGCTTAATTGCTCAAACAACTCTTCTGGTAAGGTACTGGTGAAAGTAGTCATAAAAAAATAAATGTGTTTTACAAATATAAAACATATTTATAATGTTGTTTTAAGTTAACTCTATATATTTAAGTTTACTTGCAAGGAAATTTTATTTGCCAACTCCGTCATTTCTTCTTCGGATAAAGAAACTTTTTGCTGAAAACGAATATCTTCCATAGTTTGTAACGGAACTAAATGCACGTGCACATGAGGCACTTCTAACCCTATCACAGCCATTCCGATACGTTTGCATGGCACTGCTTTTTCTAAACCAATGGCTACTTTTCTGGCAAATTCCATCAAACCTTGGTAGGTATTGGCATCTAAGTCAAAAATTTTATCTACTTCTTTTTTAGGAATACACAAGGTATGCCCTGCAGCATTTGGGTTGACATCTAAAAAAGCCAAAAATTCCTCCGTTTCGGCTACTTTGTAACACGGAATGATGCCTTCTACTATTTTGGTGAATATACTTGCCATGGTTATTCTCTGGTAATTTCCAATACTTCAAATTTCATGGTGCCATTCGGTACGGTTACTTCTGCAATTTCACCAACCGATTTTCCGAGCAACCCTTTTCCGATAGGAGAGGTCACCGATATTTTTCCGGTTTTTAAATCTGCTTCACTTTCAGCTACCAAAGTATATTTCATTTGCATGTTATTGGCTACATTTTTGATTTTTACGGTAGATAATACCAATGCTTTGGAAGTATCTAATTGCGACTCGTCAATCAAACGAGCATTGGCAACCAATTCTTCCATTTTAGAAATTCGCATTTCCAACAATCCTTGTGCCTCCTTGGCAGCATCGTATTCGGCATTTTCTGATAAATCACCTTTATCTCTTGCTTCTGCAATGGCTTGTGAAGCTTTCGGACGTTCCACACTTTTTAAAAAGTCTAATTCGTCTTTTAATTTTTTCAATCCTTCCGGGGTGTAATAAGATACATTACTCATAACGGCAAAATTTTGTATTGTTTCAAAAATATTTCAATCTGTTGTTCGTTTTCTTCTTTAAAAAACTAAACTTTCTTAAAAATTAATATCCTACTTGCCCTTTTTTAATTACGTGTATAAAATAGAAAAAATCCCAGCACAGGGATTTCATGTTTCAGGGAATTGGGTAGTAAATATTAACTTTAAAGAAAGTATCTTTGACAAAGATAAACATTTTTTTCAAATAACCATCTAAGATGAAGTTCGTAAAGTTTACCAACCTATTTTTGCTTTTGTTTTTGTTTGCCTGTGAAGGAGATAACATTAACAACAACAATCCTTTTTTGCCAAACTTTAGTTTTCAGGTAACGATTAATACTAGCTTTCCGTTGTACAGTCCGCTACAGTTTCCCGGAAATGCTGTAATTGTAAATGAAGTAAATGCAGGAATACTTGGTTTGGTGGTATTTAATTCTGGAAGCGGCATTTTTGCTTATGATTTGGCTTGTCCGAACCAAACTTTATCGAGTTGTTCTACCATGACTTTACAAGGAATTGAAGTAAAATGTCCGTGTGATGAAGCAACCTATAATTTATTTACCGGTTTGCCAAGCGATCCACAATTGCGTTATCCGCTCCGAAGATATCGAGTAGAAGTTGCAGGAGCAACCATCCGAATTTTTAATTAAGACTTGCTACAAAAATGTTAAAATCGCCCCTTTAGGTGTAGATTAGTTTGTATTTTTGCGTTTTAAAATTACAAAAATATGTATCCAGAAGATTTAGTAAAACCAATGAAAGAAGAACTGGTGCAAGCCGGTTTTCAAGAACTATATACTGCAACAGAAGTGGAACAAGCATTGTCTCAAAAAGGTACTGCCTTAGTTGTGATTAACTCTGTTTGTGGTTGTGCTGCCAGAAATGCCAGACCAGCAGCTAAAATGAGTATCCAAGGAGATAAAAAACCTGACTTTTTGTTTACTGCTTTTGCAGGAGTGGACAAAGAAGCGGTAGATGCTGCTCGTAAGCAAATGTTTCCTTTTCCACCTTCCTCACCAAGCATGGCTTTGTTTAAAGATGGAGAATTGGTTCATATGCTAGAAAGACACCACATTGAAGGTCGTCCGGCTGAGTTAATTGCAGAAAACTTAATGGATGCTTTTAACGAATATTGTTAATCCGCATTTTTAAATAATTAGTAAGGCATGGGATTTCTCATGCCTTCGTTTTATCTTATGGTACCTAATAGATTATCGGAAAAATTAAACCAACGCATCCAACAAAATGCTTTGCGAACTTTACAAGTTCCTGATTTTGAAGTGGATTTTTTTTCTAATGATTATTTAGGATTTGCCAAAAATCAAGAAATTACTGCTTCTATTGATATCCTTTTGACTGAAAAGCAAATATCAACTTTAGGGTCTACTGGTTCCAGGTTGATTTCCGGAAATTCAAAATGGATACAACAAACGGAGCAATACCTTGCCAAATACCACCAAACAGAAGCTGCTTTATTATTCAACTCCGGATACGATGCTAATTTAGGGTTGTTAAGTAGTGTGCCACAAAAAGGAGATTTGGTTTTGTATGATGCATTGGTACATGCTTCTATTTTAGATGGCATCAGATTAAGCCATGCTACTGCTTATAAATATCCACATTTGGATGATGTAGTTTTGGAAGAAATGTTGCAGAAATTTGAGCACCAATTCCAACATGTATATGTGGTTACCGAAAGTGTTTTTTCGATGGATGGAGATAGTCCGGATTTAAACAATTGGACCAAGTTATTGCAAAAACACCATGCTTTTGGCATAGTGGATGAAGCACATGCACTTGGGCTTTACCCAAAAGGATTGGTACAGCATTTGAGTTTACAAGAACAAATTTTTGCACGAGTTTTTACTTTCGGAAAATCTATAGGAACCCACGGAGCTGCTGTGGTTGGTAATGAAAAACTTATCCAATATTTGGTAAATTTTGCCAGAAGTTTTATTTATACCACCGCTCCGAGTACACACCAAGTTACCAACATTTGGGTAGCCTATCATTATTTAGAAAAATCTAACGCAATCATTGCAGCACTAAAAGAAAATATCCAATGGTATCAGGAGTTGATGAAGCAATATTTCCCAGAAGTTTCTACCAACCATACTCCTATTCAAGTAATTCCGATTGGAGGAAATGAAGCAACCAAACAAGTTGCCAATCAATTAAAAAAGGAAGGATTTGGCGTAAAAGAAGTATTGCATCCAACCGTGCCAAAAGGAACCGAACGCATTCGAATTTGCTTGCATAGTTACAATACCAAAAATGAAATTAAAGACTTAGTGCTTTCTTTGAAAAAATCGATATGAGTAAAAGTAATAAACATAGTAAAGTATTTTTTGTCACCGGAATTGATACCAATGTTGGGAAGACTTTGGTTTCTGCCATATTAACCGAAGCATTTCAAGCAGATTATTTCAAACCAATTCAAAGCGGAACTTTGGAAGGTGCAGATCATCAAACTGTAAAAAGTCTCATTAGCAATTCCAAATCTGTGATACATCCAAATGTGTATAGTTTTCCCGATCCGGTTTCTCCTCATTTGGCTGCCAAATTGGTAGAGGAGAAGATAGAATTATCAAAAATCAAACTTCCAAAAACAACCAATCATTTAATTGTAGAAGGAGCTGGTGGTGTCTTGGTTCCCATTAATGATGAGGCAACTATTTTAGATATCATCTCCCCTGATATGCAAGTGGTAGTGGTAACCAAAAATTATTTAGGAAGCATCAATCACTCCTTACTCACCTTAAATGTACTCAAAGAAAAGGGATTACAAGTAATAGGTTTGGTAGTTAGTGGAGATAGAAACCAAGAAACCGAACGCATCATCCAACAAATGAGTGGGGTTCCGATTTGGTTTGCCATAGAGCAAGAGCCATATATAGATCAAAATGTGGTAGCAGAATATGCAGAAATGGTTCAGGATACCGAAATATTTAAACAATTGATGGCATGAGTGTTTGGAAACAAAAAGACCAAGAAAATCTGTGGCATCCGTACACACAACACCAGCATTTGCCTGACCTGCCTGTTATTGTAAAAGCTAAAGGAGTATATTTTTATGATGAAGATGGTAAATCTTACTTAGATGGCATCAGCTCATGGTGGACTTGTTGCTTTGGACACGCTCATCCGGAGTTAATAACAGCGTTACACCAACAAATGCAGGAATTAGATCATGTTTTGTTTGGTGGTTTTTCGCATACTCCAGCCATTCAATTATCTGAAAAATTATTACAACTATTGCCGGATAACCAAGCAAAATTGTTTTTTTCTGACAATGGTTCAACTGCGGTGGAAGTTGCTATAAAAGCATCTTTGCAATTTTTTATCAATAAGGGAGTAAAACGAACCAAAATTTTAGCCTTAGAAGATGCATATCACGGAGATACTTTTGGAGCCATGGCTGCAAGTGGATTGGGACTATTTACCGAGCATTTTAAAGACCAATTATTGGAGGTAGTTCGTATTCCGCTTCCAACTTGTGATGAGGTGGTAAAAAAGGCAAAAGATTTATTGGATACCCAAGAATTTGCCGCATTTATTTTTGAACCTTTGGTGCAAGGTGCGGCAGGCATGCGAATGTACGATGCCAATTTTTTGAGTGAAATCATACAAATAGCCCAAAACAATCGAACGTTTGCTATTGCAGATGAGGTAATGACCGGATTTGGTAAAACAGGAAAAACTTTTGCAAGCAATTACTTATCGGTAAATCCCGATATTTTTTGCTTGTCCAAAGCTTTAACAGGAGGGATGCTGCCAATGGCAATTACTTCATTTACACAAACCATATACGATGGGTTTTTGCATAACGAATCGGGAAAAGCATTGTTACACGGACACACTTTTACAGCCAATCCGTTAGGTTGTGCTGCTGCCATTGCTGCTATTAGTTTAATGGAAAAACAAGAAACCCAAAATCAAATACAATGGATTCATCAGCAACACTTGCAATTTCAAAGCGAAATGCAACGGCATCCTAAAGTGGAAAATGTTCGAGTTATGGGAGTAATCTTTGCTTTAGATGTAATTTCAGAGGATAAAGAGTATTACGGAAATCTTCGCAATAAAATGTATCAGTTTTTTATACAAAACGGATTGATATTAAGACCTATTGGCAATACCATTTATTTGTTACCACCTTATGTTATTTTGCCTACGGAATTGGAGTTTATGTACGAAAAAGTTAGAGAGGTATTAACGATTATTTAAAAGCTATACACTACACCAACACCTAGCAACTGCTTGAATTGAACTTTTGGCCCAACGGTTACTTGTTGCCCGTCTATCTCTTTTCTGGCTTTGATATCGTCATCATAAATCAAGTGCATTCCTATATTGGCTCTTACATATTCATTTACCACCATATTAATTTGCACTTGCCAATCGATATCGATGTTGCCAAAATTATTCAAATAATCAGTGTATAAGCTCATACGATGTTCCAACTCCATATTCTTGTATATGGTTCTTTTCCACTGGTTGTTAATCAAAATACCAAATTCATTTCTGCTTCTAGCCCCACGCTGAATTACATTTCCATCGGCATCTAAAATAGCAGGCCTTACCCCAAAAGCTCCTCTGTTTGCCAATGTTTGATCCATTACAAAAGTAGTTTTAAGTGTCATTGGAGAAGCATACACAAACAAGTTCAAGTCTTTTCGAACATATTCGCTACCAACCCCTAAAAACAAAAACCCGGGAGCCATAAATCTGGATATTGGATTGTCGGTATTCGGATAATTAAAACCATCTGTAAATTGGGTGCTAAAATTAAATCGGGCCATGTAATACCAGTTAGATTGTGGCTCTTTTCGGTAACCAAAATTTGACTGTAGCTGCAAAACATCATCCGTTTTTCTTACTTCTCTACCTTCTTGTTTGTTGATACCATAACGAACAATTAATTCGTTATTCCACAAAATACTTTCTCTTTTGTAATTTCTTTGAAATTGGCCTTTCAACAATCCGGAAATTGAATTATTTCCCCCTGCATTCCAATTGGCAAATGAGATTTGACTTAAATCTAATCCGACTTCATTTTTTTTGGTCCAAAAAATGGTATCGATGGTAGTTCTAATTTGAGAGTTGGCAAAGTTAAAAGCCAACATAAATAGTAAAAGTTTTATTGTAGATTTCATTAATCAGGATAGAGATTTTTCTAATTTTTGGAGGGTTAGAAATATATTTTCGGGGTCAAATTTACAATATTCTTGTAGTTGCGAAATAGTTCCGTGTTCAATAAATAAGTCGGGTATCCCTAGATTTATTATCGAAATGTTTTTTTGATTTTTTGCCAGAAAACTAGCAATAGCTTCTCCAAAAGCCCCTTTGATTACCCCATCTTCTATAGTTAAAATCGCTTTATGAGTAGCTGAAATCTCTAATAAACATTCTTCATCAAATGGTTTGATACATCCAAAATGATAATGAGAAAATACAGCAGTATTTTCAAACTTTTCAAAGGCTTCTTTAACCAAATGTGCAGTAAAACCTGTGGAAAGTACCGCAATTTTACTTCCTTTTTTTATGGTTTTTGCTTTTTGGTAGTTTATTTTTTCCGGAATTTTTTTCCATTGAATATGCAATCCTTTTCCTCTAGGGTAGCGAATAGCTACAGGTCCGGGTTTTTCTTCAGAAATAGTATAAAGCAAATCTTGAAGTTCTAACTCGTCTTTTGGTGCTAAAATGGTTAAGTTTGGGATGCATTGCAAATAGGCAATGTCAAATACACCATGATGGGTAGCTCCATCTTCTCCAACCAATCCGGCCCTGTCTAAACAAAAAATAACCGGTAAATTTTGTAAACAAACATCGTGAATTACTTGGTCATAAGCCCTTTGTAAAAAGGTAGAATAAATAGCACAAAATACCGTAAAACCTTGGGTAGCCATTCCAGCTGCCAAGGTTACTGCATGTTGTTCTGCAATACCCACATCAAATGCTCTTTCCGGGAAAGCATCCATCAAAAATTTTAACGAACTTCCGGTTGGCATGGCAGGGGTAATTCCAATAATTTTAGGATTGTTTTTAGCCAAGTCCACCAATGTTAACCCAAAAACATCTTGAAATTTTGGTGGGGTGTTTTCATTATTTTTTGGAGAAATATCTCCAGTGGCTGAGTCAAATTTTCCTGGAGCATGATACAAAACTTGGTTTTCTTCTGCTTGCTTTAAGCCTTTGCCTTTGGTTGTAATTACGTGTAAAAGTTTGGGTTCAGAAACGGTTTTTAACTTTTCTAAAATTTCAATTAATGCAGAAATATCATGCCCATCTATTGGTCCAAAGTATTGAAAATTCAATGCTTCAAATAGGTTTTGGTGTTTAGGGTTTTTACCTTCTTTTAAATTGGTTAAATAGTGTTTTAATGCTCCCACACTTGGGTCGATGCCTATGGCATTGTCATTTAAAATAACCAACAAATTAGTGTTGCTTACCCCAGCATGGTTCAAGGCTTCAAATGCCATTCCGCCTGCTATGGAGGCATCTCCAATCACTGCAATATGTTGTTTGTTTTCTCCGTTTAATTGTGAGGCAATGGCCATGCCCAAAGCCGCAGAAATTGAAGTAGAAGCGTGTCCCACTCCAAAGGTATCGTAATTGCTTTCTTCTCTTTTCGGAAAGCCTGAAATTCCGTTCCATTGTCGGTTGGTTGAAAATACGTCTTTTCTTCCGGTAATAATTTTATGCACATAGGCTTGGTGTCCTACATCCCAAACCAACAAATCTTCGGGAGTATTCATTGCATAATGCAATGCTAAGGTAAGTTCTACAACTCCTAAACTTGCACCCAAATGACCTTCTTTGGTTGCAACCACTTCAATGATAAACTGTCTGATTTCAGCAGCTAGCACCACCAATTCGCTCTGCGTTAATTTTCGCAAATCATTGGGAGATTGGATGGTATCGAGAATTTTGTAAGAATGCTTCACTTCAACTGGAAGAATTTGGTGCACACAAAAGTACAAAAACCTATCATTGCAAAGGTTTATTATTTAGAAGGCTAATTTTAGCAACGATAAACTTTACATTTTCTTACTTTTGCAATATGGAAGCCATGAATATGGATGTTTTTTTTATGCAGAAAGCTTTGCAAGAAGCTAATTTGGCATTGGAAAAAGAAGAAGTTCCGGTTGGAGCAGTGGTGGTAGTAGATGGCAGAATTATAGCCAAAAGCCACAATCTGACCGAATTACTAACCGATGTTACTGCACATGCCGAAATGCAAGCCATTACCGCTGCAGCCAATTTTTTAGGTGGAAAATATTTAAAAAAGTGTACCATTTACGTTACCCTAGAACCTTGTGCTATGTGTGCTGGAGCCTTGTATTGGAGTCAAATAGACCGAGTGGTTTTTGGAGCTTCTGACCCTAAAAGAGGATTTGAAGCTTTAGGAGTCCCGTTGCATCCAAAAACACAAGTTACAAAGGGAATTTTAGAAGAGGAATGTGCGAGTTTAATGTGGAATTTTTTTCAAAAAAAAAGGAAATAACATGCGTTACTTAGGTTTTTTTATCTTGATTTTGTTGCTTTTTGCTTGTAATCAAGAACCCAATACCCAAAAAGAAGATCAAAAAAAACAGTTGGCTAAAGAGCAAGAAGCTTTTCAAGCCATTGAAAAAGCATGGGTTTTTTCTGCTTCTGTGCTGTATACTGATACACAAAATTTGACAAATGGATGGAATTCATGGGTGGCATTTCGAAATTTTTTAGCTCAAAAACCTAAAACTTCTTTGCAAGCTTTTAAAGAAAAGGCAAAAACGCTTCATGAAAAAAGTTTGTTACTTACAGACGATATTCCGCAAGATTTACAAAAACAAGAAATTTTTGGTAGAGTACATGTCATTCAAACCGAATGTAAAAATTTAGAAATGTATCTTGCTTTACAACAAGTTCCGGTGAAAGAAGTTAATTACACCGTGGTACAGCTAAATCAAGCTATTTTAGATGTAGAGAATCGCATCAACGAAATGTATACCAAAGGTAAAATTCCTTTTGAAAAAGGCGAATTAGAAATGTTACAACGCCTAAAAGATACTAGCAGAGCTGCAAAAAATACCGATTTTAAGTTAACCCCAAGTGAGCAAAACTAAACTTACCCAACTTTATCAAAATTCCTCTTCGATAAACCTTATCAAAGAAAGTTTAAAAACACCTTATGCCAAAATTCATTTGCAAGGAGTAGTTGGTTCAGGAGCATCTTTTGTGGTACAAGCATTGCAAAACCAATCCAAACAACTTTGGTTATTGGTGTTGCCAGATAAAGAATCGGCTGCCTATCATTTAAACGACTTGGAGTTGCTTTGCGAAAATACCCAAGTGCTTTTTTATCCGAGTTCTTATCGCAGACCGTATGAAATTGAAGATACCGACAATGCCAATATCTTATTAAGAGCAGAAGTTCTCAACAAAATCTCTACTTCTAACCAACCGTGGATAGTGGTTACGTATCCGGAGGCTTTGTTTGAAAAAGTAGTCACAAAAGTAGAGCTAGATAAAAACACATTTAATATTAAAGTAGGAGACCAGTTAGGAATTGATTTTGTAAACGAAACACTTTTTGAATTTGCTTTTAAACGGGTAGATTTTGTTACCGAACCCGGAGAGTTTTCTGTTCGAGGTGGGATTTTAGATGTGTTTTCTTTTTCTAATGAAGTCCCTTATCGTATAGAGTTTTTTGGCAACGAAGTAGAAAGCATTAGAACTTTTGATGTTGAAACACAACTTTCTATTGCCACCCAAACCAATATCCAAATTTTACCAAATGTTGAAAACAAAACTTCTGCAGAAAGTCGGCAAACTTTTTTGGAGTTTATTCCTTCTCATACTATTTTTTGGTGCCCAAAAGTAGACCAAGCTTTTCAACAATTGGAGCAACAATGGGTAATGGCACAACAACAATGGGAGAAATTGTCAAAAGAAATTCAACGTGCAAAGCCTGAAAATTTATTTTGTTCCGGTAAACAATGGATCCATCAATTGGAAGGTTTTACAGTGATTGAAGCGACCAATACCACTTATTTTTTTCCTCATTTGGTGTTGGATATGCAAATGCAACCACAGCCATCGTTTCACAAACAATTCGATTTGTTGTTAGATAATTTGAGAGAAAACCAACACCAAGGTTTGGAAAATTATTTGCTATGTTCCACAGATGCTCAAGTACGACGGTTTCAAGATATTTTTGAAAGCATAGATGCTGAAAATTCCGAAAGTCATTCTAAAGATTATCATCCATTGGTGCTTTCTTTACATGAAGGTTTTGTAGATGCTACCCATCAATTGGCATGTTATACCGATCATCAAATTTTTGAAAGGTACCATAAGTTTAACCTAAAATCAAATACTTCCAAAAAACAAACCATTTCGCTTAAGGAACTTAATTCCCTCACCGTAGGGGATTATGTAACCCATATTGATCATGGGATAGGTAAATTTGGAGGTTTGCAAAAAATTGATGTAGAAGGAAAAAAACAAGAAGCTATCAAATTGGTATATGCCGATAATGATATTGTTTATGTGAGTATTCACGCATTACATAAAATTGCCAAGTACAATGGAAAAGATGGTACTACCCCAAAAATTTACAAATTAGGTTCCAAAGCTTGGAAAGCGGTAAAGGAAAAAACCAAAAGTCGCATCAAGCACATAGCTTTTAACTTAATTCAGTTATATGCCCAACGAAGATTGCAAAAGGGTTATGCTTTTGCTCCTGACTCGTACCTGCAAAAAGAATTAGAAAGTTCGTTTATATACGAAGATACTCCCGATCAAATGCAAGCCACCCAAGAGGTGAAAATGGATATGGAATCTGACAGGCCTATGGATCGTTTGGTTTGTGGAGATGTTGGTTTTGGAAAAACCGAAGTAGCCATTCGGGCTGCATTTAAGGCAGTAGATAACAGCAAACAAGTGGCAGTGTTGGTGCCAACTACCATTTTGGCTTACCAACATTACCGAACTTTTTCCGAACGATTGAAAGATTTACCTGTTCGTGTGGAGTACATCAACCGATTCAAATCAGCAAAACAAAAAACTGAAATTTTAAAAGATTTGGCTTCCGGTAAAATAGATATTTTAATAGGAACACATCAATTGGCAGGGAAAAGCACGGTTTTTAAAGACTTGGGTTTGTTGATTATTGACGAAGAACAAAAATTTGGAGTAAATGTAAAAGACAAATTAAAAACCATAGCTCCGAATGTAGATACCTTGACTTTAACTGCAACTCCTATCCCGAGAACCTTGCAGTTTTCGTTAATGGCTGCCAGAGATTTAAGCGTGATTAAAACCGCACCACCTAACCGTTACCCTATCGAAAGTCAAGTGATAAGATGGAATGAAGAAACCATTCGCGATGCGGTGAGTTACGAGTTGCAACGAGGAGGACAAGTGTTTTTTATTCACAATCGGGTAGATAACATTGCAGAAGTTGCAGGAATGATCCAACGATTGGTTCCTGATGCTCGAATTGCTATTGGTCACGGACAAATGGATGGCAAAAAACTGGAAGAAGTCATGTTGCAATTTATGGAAGGTGCCTATGATGTGTTGGTGGCTACCTCTATTATCGAAAGCGGCTTGGATGTGCCCAATGCCAATACCATTTTTATCAACAATGCCAACCATTTTGGTTTGTCTGATTTGCACCAAATGCGAGGTAGGGTAGGACGAAGCAACAAAAAAGCGTTTTGTTATTTCATAGCACCTCCGCATCATTCCATGACCGAAGAAGCCCGAAAACGCATGCAAGCCATTGAACAATATCGCGATTTAGGCAGCGGTTTTAATATTGCGATGAAAGATTTAGAAATTCGTGGAGCGGGAGATTTATTGGGTGGTGAACAGAGTGGCTTTATCAACGAGATTGGCTTTGAAACCTACCAAAAAATTATGGAGGAAGCCATTGACGAATTAAAAGAAAAAGAATTTAAAGACTTATACACAGAGCAAGAAACCAATAGAAATTATGTAAAAGAGTGGATGCTTGATACCGATTTTGCTTTGATGTTTCCGGATGATTACATCAATCAAGTTACGGAAAGATTGAGTTTGTATAACGAATTAAGTAACGTGACTAATGAAACGGAACTGTTGACTTTTGAAAAAGCCTTGATAGACCGTTTTGGGCCATTACCAAAAGAAGCCAAAGACTTGTTATTAAGTGTGCAAATTAAATGGATTGCCACCCGATTTGGTATGGAAAAACTATTGCTAAAGCAAGGGAAAATGATTGGTTATTTTGTGGGTGACCAACAATCGGCTTTTTACCAAAGCAAGCAGTTTAACCAAGTGTTACAATTTGCACATGCCAAAGGCAAGCAATGTACTTTAAAAGAAAAACAAACCAAAAACGGTTTGCGATTACTACTTACGTTCGAAGACGTAAAAACGATTGCTAAAGCGTTACAGCTATTAAAAGAAATGGAAACATAGCAAATGTTTGTCTCAAATAAAATGAAGTATTTTTTTAAAATTTCTTTGGTTTTTTTAACTGTCTCATTAGCAATCCTGCTTAATGTTTATGTGATTGAACCGTGGTTAATTCCAGATCCTTGTTATTACCACACAAATATTTTATCTGGATGGAAATCATATTTTTATCATACCACTGCAATATCCAACGGACATCCTGAGCCAAACTGGTTGAATTGGCTGTTAACCATTCTGATTGGGGCATATATTGGGATAATTGTTTATAAAGCAGTTAAACGAGTTTTGTTTACCATAGTTATGATAGGTTGGTTAGTTTCATGTAGTCAGATTGGATCTTCTGATAAAAAGATTGAATTCAAAAAAGTTGATGAAAAAGTGACTAATGAACAAATTTCATCCGTTAAAAAGACCAAAGAGTTTGCTATAAAGTTTCAATTGGTAGAAAAACAATCGGAAGTTAAATTAAAACAACCTATCATAGGTGATCAAATTACCTATTTAGACCAAGAGTTAATTATTCAATTATTGGATAAAAACCAACAAATTTATCATCAATGGAAAATTGAAAAACAGCTATTTGAAGACATCATTCCTGAAGAGGAAATGCCCTTTTATGAAATTTCTACTTGCCATTTAGAAGCAACTGAAGAATTGTATTGGCTGTTCTCTGTCAATATTTGTCAACCGGATACGGATATTTGCTATCGGATTGAGTTAAAAATATTTGCCAACAAAACAATTTCATGGAGAGAAATTGAGGAAGATTAAATTTACGAAATCACCGCTCCATCTTCTACATCCTCTGCGGCAGGTTGCATAAAAACCAGTTTGCCATTGGCATCGTTAGTCATTAAAATCATCCCTTGGCTTTCAACACCTCTCAGTTTTCTTGGAGCTAAGTTTACCAATACGGTAACTCTTTTTCCAACTACTTCTTCCGGGGTAAAATGTTCTGCAATTCCGGAAACGATAGTTCGGGTATCTAAACCAGTTTGAACTTGCAAAACCAATAATTTATCCGCTTTTGGCATTTTTTCAGCAGCAATAATGGTTCCTACTCTCAAATCCATTTTACTGAAATCTTCATAGGTACACAATTCTTTTGCTGGAGCTATGCTTGCTACCGGAGCTTGGTTGTCTTGTTTGGTTTGTTCCAATTTGTCTAATTGTTTTTGAATGGTTTCGTCTTCTATTTTTTGAAATAATAACTGAGCTTCTCCTAAGGTGCTTCCGGCTGCAATCAAAGCATTTTCAGCAGCTACGGCACTCCATGCAACAGGTTTTGTCAATCCTAATAACAGTTGCAATTTTTTAGCAGTATGTGGTAAAAAAGGTTCGCACAAACTACTTAATGCAGCAGCAATTTGCAATGCTACATACATTTGGGTTTGTACCCTTTCCGGATTTTCTTTAATTAATTTCCAAGGCTCTTCGTCTGCCAAATATTTGTTGCCTAGTCGGGCAACTTGCATCATTTCTTGTTGGGCTTCTCTAAAGCGGTATCTTTCAATAGAATCTGCAATTACTGCCGGATATGCTCTTAATTCGGTGAGAGTTGCTTCGTCAACTTCGGTAAATTCTGTTGGAGTTGGCACAACACCTTGGTAATACTTTTGTGTAAGTACTGCCACACGATTGATAAAGTTTCCGAAAACAGCAACCAATTCGTTGTTGTTACGAGCTTGGAAATCTTTCCAGGTAAAATCGTTGTCTTTGGTCTCCGGTGCAGTAGCAGTTAAGCAGTAACGCAACACGTCTTGTTGTCCGGGAAAATCTTGTAAATATTCATGCAACCAAACAGCCCAATTTTTAGAGGTAGAAAGTTTGTTGCCTTCTAAATTTAAAAATTCATTTGCAGGGACATTATCCGGTAAAATATAACTTCCTTCTGCTTTCAGCATAGCAGGAAATATGATGCAATGAAAAACAATATTGTCTTTTCCAATAAAGTGTACCAATTTAGTATCTTGGTCTTTCCAATAAGGCTCCCAGTTATTTCCGGTTTTTTGTGCCCATTCTTTGGTTGCAGAAATATACCCAATAGGTGCATCAAACCAAACGTATAATTTTTTTCCTTCGGCACCTTCTACCGGAACGTCAATTCCCCAATCTAAATCACGAGTAACCGCTCTTGGTTTCAAGCCATCTTCCAACCATGATTTTACTTGTCCGTATACATTTGGTTTCCAGTCGTGTTGGTGTCCTTTTAAAATCCATTCTCTTAAAAAAACATCGTATTGGTCTAATGGCAAAAACCAATGTTTGGTTTGCTTTAAAATTGGAGTACTTCCGGTAATGGTTGATTTTGGTTGAATTAAGTCGGTTGCGTTTAAAGAAGAGCCACATTTTTCGCATTGGTCTCCATACGCTTCGGTATGTCCGCATTTCGGGCAAGTACCTGTAACAAATCGATCTGCTAAAAACTGGTTGGCTTCTGCATCATACAATTGTTCGTTGGTTTCCTCAATAAATTTTCCTTCTTCGTATAATTTTCTAAAAAATGCCGAAGCGGTTTCATGGTGAATGGCAGCAGAAGTTCTGGAATATACATCAAAGGAAATTCCGAAATTCTGAAACGATTGCTCAATTATATGGTGGTATTTATCAATCACTTGTTGAGGGGTAATCCCTTCTTTACGAGCCTTCATCGAAATGGCTACCCCATGCTCGTCACTTCCGCAAACGTAAATCACGTCTCTTCCTTGCAAACGTAAGTAACGTGCGTAAATATCTCCAGGAACATAAACCCCAGCAAGGTGCCCGATATGAATAGGTCCATTGGTATATGGGAGTGCAGCAGTTACAGTGTATCTTTTAGGTGTTTGCATGATGCCAAAAAATTTTTGCAAAAATAAGGCTTTCCAAGGAATGAGGAAACAATTGACATTTGTAATTATGTATCTTTGTTTTTATGGAGACAAAACTGCGAAATTGGTGTATGGTTATATGTTGGTTAAGTCTGACTTTATCCACTGTTTTCGCTCAAACCTATTTGCCAAAAAACATGAAAAAACCTTCAATTTTAAAACCCGGAGATACGGTTGCAGTAGTTGCAACTGCTCGTAAGCATTTACAAGACGATTTTAAAGCTACTACCGAATTACTTAAACAATGGGGTTTGCACTTAAAAATAGGATCTTCTATTGGTTTAGATAACCACCAATTGGCAGGAACGGATGAGCAAAGAGCCCAAGATTTGCAAAACATGTTAAACGATGATTCGGTAAAAGCCATTTGGTGTGCCCGAGGTGGATACGGGTCTATCCGATTGTTAAAGCATTTAAACTGGGAAAAATTTGAGCAAAATCCGAAATGGTTGATAGGTTTTAGCGATGTTACGGTGCTACACCAAAAAATACAATCGCTTGGCATCCAATCTATACACGGCATCATGACGGTGAATATTCCACGTGCTACTCCTGAAGCCAAAGAAACGCTTCGAAAAGCTTTGTTTGGGGAAGAATTATCGTATGAAATACCGAGTCATTCCAAAAATAAGGTAGGTAGAGTACAAGGAACCTTGGTAGGAGGAAATTTATCCTTAATCTACAGTTTGGCTGGAACTCCAATGGATTTGCGTGGGGAGGATTTGATTTTATACATCGAAGATTTGGATGAATATTTATATCATGTAGATAGAATGATGATGCAATTGGAATACAAAGGCTTGCTCAAACAACTCAAAGGTTTGGTGGTTGGAAGCATGACCAAAATGAAAGATAATGATATTCCCTGGGGTAAAGATGCGTTGGAGATTATTGAAGATGCCATGAAACCTTATGCAATTCCGTTAGTTTTTGATTTTCCTGCCGGACATATACCTGATAATCGAGCTTTGATTTTTGGAAGTAAAGTAGTTTTAGAGGTAAATAAAGATAAAACAAAGTTAGTTTTTGAATGAAAGAAGCACCATAAACAATTGTTTTGCATACCCTTCTCCTAACATTAATAAACTTTAAACTTTAAACAAAAAAATATAACCCTACCACCAATGGCCCAGCATAACGAAACCGGAAAATTTGGCGAAGCATATGCCATTGCCTATTTAGAAGAGCAAGGTTATGAGATTTTAGAGAAAAACTGGCGATGGCAAAAAGCAGAAATTGATATCATTGCAATAAAAAACAATACTTTGGCTGTGGTAGAAGTGAAAACACGATCTCGATTAGATTTTGGATTACCACAAGATTTTGTAACCAAAAAAAAGATCAAATTATTGGTAGCAGCCATCGATGCTTATGTAACGGAAAACGATTTGGATGTGCAGGTGCGATTTGACATTGCAGCCATTTACATCGATCAGCAAACACCACAATTAGATTATTTAGAAGATGCTTTTTATCCATTTAGTTAAATTTTTTTATTTAACTAGGAGAAAAAACAAAGATCTTGCATAATTGATCTTGCAATCATTTCTGTCCAATTAGCTTTGATTTATTGGCTAATTTTGTGTCTATATAGCTACGTAATTGCTCAAAAGTCATTCCTTGAGTCTCGGAATTAATTTTTTCTCTAATTTCACGCATCATTTTAACAGCATCAAATTCTTTCTTTTTAGGTTTATTCGTTTTCATATTCAATTAAATCTTTAGGATTTCGTATTTCTAATAAATTGTAACCACTTTTTAAATTAACGGCATTATACCCTTTAATTCTTGTATAGTTTACGATATGTTTAAAATTCCAACTTGCTAGTACATCCACATTGTTTATTGTTGCCATTGCAATATGATAACAATCTTCCATACTTGTTTTTCCAACCACATTTTCTTTCACATACAATTCTCCTAATTCTTTAGCTTCTAAAGTAAGTGTTACTCTTTCAAAAAAAGCATCAGGAAATTGATTGAGTAAATTTTTAACTCTCTCTGGAGCCCTTTCCAACTCAACTTCTAATAAATCTGAAACAACAAAAATCACTTCATTATTTTCAAGTCTTTTGAAAAGCAACTTTGTTTCTGATTCAAACTCATCATCAAAAAAGCCTCCAACTATAGATGTGTCAATATATATTCTATCTTTCTTCATCTTTTGAAATCTTTATTCAAAGATAAAGTTTTTAAAGCATTTAACCTAAATTATACAATTTTGTAGTTTGCCCAAAGTGTCTTTAAAAATCCTCGATTTTGTTGAGGTTAACCCGGATAAAAATTTACTAAAATGGAAACTTTTCATCAATTGAATTTCTATCGATGAATTTGGGTATGATCCTATTGCTATATAAAAACACATTTTAATAAGGATAAAAATTCCTTCCCACCTTTTCACTATATTTGCAAAATATTGATGGGAATTATTTATGATAGAAAAGATTCAAGAGCAAATAGCTCAAGTACAAGCATTTCAAGCAAACAATAAAGAGCAATTAGAAGAGTTTCGCATTCAGTATCTTGGTAAAAAAGGGTTGTTGAATGGTTATTTTGATCATTTTAAAACCGTTCCGAATGAGGAAAAGAAAACCTTTGGCCAAGTAATCAACCAACTGAAAAAAGCAGCGGAAGAAAAGGTTAAAGAACAGCAAGAAATTTTAGATTCTAAAGAAAGCGAACATCTGTTGTTTGGTGATTTGACTCGTCCGGGAACCTCATTTCCGTTAGGGGCACGTCACCCGATATCGATTGTAAAAAACCGAGTATTAGAAATCTTTTCTTCTATCGGTTTCAATGTGTCCGAAGGCCCGGAAATGGAAGACGATTGGCACAATTTTACTGCATTAAATTTACCGGAATACCATCCGGCTCGTGATATGCAAGATACTTTTTACTTGCAAACCAACCCTGATATGTTGTTGCGAACCCATACTTCATCGGTACAAGTTCGATACATGGAAGGCAACAAACCACCAATCAGAACCATTTCACCGGGTAGAGTTTTTCGAAATGAGGCCATTTCCTCTCGTTCGCACTGTATATTTCATCAAGTAGAAGGTTTGTATATAGACAAAGGAGTTTCGTTTGCCGATTTAAAGCAAACTCTTTTATACTTTACCAAAGAAATGTTCGGAAAATCAAAAATCAGATTACGTCCGTCTTATTTTCCGTTTACCGAACCAAGTGCTGAAGTAGATATTTATTGGGGGTTGAAAACCGAAACCGATTACCGAATTACCAAAGGAACCGGTTGGCTAGAAATCATGGGGTGTGGCATGGTAGACCCAAACGTATTAAAAAATTGCGATATTTCACCTGATGAGTTTTCCGGATTTGCATTCGGAATGGGAATTGAACGAATGGCCATGCTGTTGTATCAAATAGGAGACATTCGTTTGTTTTTTGAAAACGATGTGAGGTTTTTAGAACAATTTAAGGCCAATATATAAATCATTTTTTGGGCAGCTAATCCGTCCTCCGTTCCCGCTTTTTTTTATTTTGCCAAGGCAACATCCAAAGCAATATAAAAAAAGAGCTCCACTCAGGCCGGGCTGCGGTTACAGGGTTACCAAATTACAATCATTAAAAAAGTACCAAACATTATGGCAAGACATCAAGGAGATTCCAAAGACAATAAAGGTTCAGGCAGACAAGGAGGATTTCGTAAAACCAGCTTTACCAGAGGCAATGCCCCTATCCGAAAATTTGCTCCAAAACCAGTAGTAACTACTTTAGAGCCAGAGGAAGTTCGATTAAACAAATACTTGTCTAATGCAGGTTTGTGTACTCGAAAAGAAGCAGATATTTACATCCAATCCGGAGTAGTGCATGTAAACGGGCAACCTGTAACCGAAATGGGCTTTAAAGTAAAAAAAACCGATGTGGTTACCTTTGATGGAAGAGTAATTCAGCCGGGAGAGAAAGTATACATCTTACTTAATAAACCAAAAAATTTTAGCACTTCTACCAAAAACCCACATAGCGAAAAAAATGTGTTTCACTTGATCAAATCTGCTACCACGGCAGCTGTGCAACCAATTGGTAGAATGGATGCCCAAACCGTTGGGTTGTTGTTGTTTACCAACGACCAAGAAATGATTGAAAAGTTCTCCAGATCACACCAAACTTCGCCAAAAATATACCAAGTATCTTTAGAAAAAGCTTTAAAACCAGTGGATTTAGAGAAAATTTCAAAAGGAGTTCAATTTGACGAACATCGTTTAAGTGTAGATGAAGTAAGCTACATCGAATCCGAACCTCATACCGAAGTAGGCATCAAATTACGTACAGCAAATGTAGGAGTGGTAAAAAGTATTTTCGAAAAGTTTGGCTATAAAGTAATCAAAGTAGATCGAGTTTCTTTTGCCGGACTTACCAAAAAGAATTTACCAAGAGGAAACTGGAGGTTGTTAACCAAGCAAGAGATTATTAATTTGAAGAATATCTAAGCCAAAGGCAATTCCAATAACATAGTAGTCCCTTTGTTTACTTCCGATTGGTACACCCGTATTTTACCTTTGTGGTAGGTTTCTACTATTCTTTTGGTAAGCGATAAACCTAGTCCCCATCCTCTTTTTTTGGTGGTAAAACCAGGGTCAAAAATTTGTTTAAATTGATTTTTCGGAATTCCTTTTCCGGTGTCGCTTACAAAAATCTGTACCATTTTTTCCTGTAAGTGTACATCCACCTGCAAGGTGCCTTTGCCTCTCATGGCATCAACGGCATTCTTGTATAAATTTTCCATGGTCCAGCTATGCAAAGCCGGATTAATAGCTACCCACAAAGTTTCATTTGGGAAGTTGGTGATTAATTGTACTTGTTTAGAAAGTCGTGGTTGCAAATAATCAATGGTTTCTTTGGTGCTTGCTACCAAGTCTATTTTCTCTAAAGTTGGTTCTGAACCAATTTTTGAAAAACGATCGGCAATAACTTGCAATCGAGTAATGTCTTTTTCGATCTCTTCAACAGTAGATGCCTCAATATTTTCCTGTTTTAATATTTCTAACCATCCAATTAACGAAGATAATGGAGTGCCTATTTGATGTGCTGTTTCTTTGGCCATCCCAGCCCACAATCGGTTTTGACCTGCAATTTTAGTGGTATTGTAATAATTGTAAATCAGTAAAATAAACAATAGGATAATGGACAATAAAGCAATCGGATAGTACTTTAATTTTTGGATCAAGGGAGAATTCCCGTAGTATAAATACTGCACATTTTGCTCGGAAACTACAAACCGAATAGGAGGGTTTTCGGCACTAATTTTCTTTAAAAATTTTTGAAGTTGCAAACTGTCTTGTGCCACTTCTGGTGCTACGTTACTGTAATTTAAAATCTCTTTGTTTTCGTTGGTCAAAACCAAAGGAATGGAAGTGTTGTTTTTGATAATTTCTAAAGGTAAATCGATGTCTTCTGTTTCTAAATCTGCATTTTCAATGGTAGTTTGTGCTTTGGCCCAAAGCTCCATTTTTAATCGTTCTTCTTGTTTAAAAACTTGAAAAAATTGATAGGTATTCCATAAAATCAATGATACCACCAATAAGGACAAACCTAAAAGTAAACCTCTGGTAGCAGTATGATTGGTTGTAAACTTCATGAAAGAATAAAATTCGATTCGTAAAGATGCAAAATTTAACTAATAATGGATCTATTTTGGCATTGCATTTTTAGGCTTTTTTTTGTCGTTTACTATTTCGGATAAGTATCTTTGTACATAATTGGTTTTTTACAAATAACATGAAAAGTTTCCTTCCACAAGATATTACCACTGTTCAAATGCAAGGATATTTGCAGTCTGCCATTGGCCCTCGACCAATTGCTTTTGCAAGTACTGTTGACGAGAATGGCATTCCAAATTTGTCTCCTTTCAGCTTTTTTAACGTGTTTAGTGCCAATCCACCAATTGTGGTGTTTTCGCCAGCAAGAAGGGTTCGCGACAATACCATCAAGCACACCTTGATCAATTGTCAAAACACCAAAGAAGTGGTGATTAATGTGGTGAATTACGATATTGTACAACAAATGAGTTTGTCAAGTACCGAATATCCGGATGGGGTAAACGAATTTGAAAAAGCAGGCTTAACCATGTTGCCCTCAGATTTGGTTCGTCCGTTTAGAGTGAAGGAGAGCCCAGTACAAATGGAATGTAAGGTAAATGAAATTATTGCATTAGGAGAACAAGGAGGGGCAGGGAATTTGGTGATTTGTGAAGTAGTTAAAATGCATATAGCAGAGGAAGTATTAGCTGAAAATGGAACCATCGACCAGCATAAAATTGATTTGGTATCCAGGATGGGAGGCAATTGGTATTCCAGAGCCAACCAAGGATTGTTCGAAATACCCAAGCCATTAACTACACTTGGGATGGGAGTAGATCAAATTCCGGGAAAAATCAAGCAAAGTGGTTATTTTGATGGGAATGATTTGGGTTTGTTAGGCAACGTAGAACAGTTTCCATCAGCAGAAGAAATTGCTATATTTGTAAAAGATAATATTGCAGTAAAAGCTGCTTTAAGTTCTGGAGAAGAGCAAAAAGTATGGCAAGTAGCCAAAAACTATTTGCAACAACAAGATGCAGAAAGTGCATGGAAAGTACTTTTAGCACCACGAGTTTCGTAACCAATTAATTAAGCATACTATGGAAGTTTTAGGAAAAGTTAGAGTAATTGAACCAACCAAAGAAGTTGGTGGCAATGGATTTAGAAAAAGAGAATTGGTAGTGACTACCGAAGAGCAATATCCACAACATATTTTAATTAGTTTTGTGCAAGACAAATGCGATTTGTTAAATAGCTACCAAGTAGGAGATCAAGTTAAAGTATCTATTAACTTAAGAGGAAGAGAGTGGATCAATCCACAAGGTGAAGCAAAGTATTTTAACGACATCCAAGGATGGAGAATTGAAAAAGTCAATCAATCAGCTCCTGTTGGTGCAGTACCTCCACCAATGCAAGCACCTACTGCTCCTTTTGAGCCAGCAACCAATTTTAACGAAGCAGAACACGACGATTTACCGTTTTAATTTTAACGATTATTCGTTCGTAAACCTTACTAAAAACAATACTTTTGCCAAAAGAGTATTGTTTTTTTTATGCATCATTTGTCTACCTCCTTGTTTTTTCCACCTGTAGATAGTGCTTCTCCGGAAGGAATTTTGGCATTTGGTGGTGATTTGTCACGAGAGAGGTTACTCATGGCGTATCATCTAGGAATATTTCCTTGGTTTGACCAAGACGATCCTATTTTGTGGTGGGCTCCACCTCGAAGAATGGTTGTGGTACCGGCATGGTATAAAGCCCATAAATCAGTAAAATCTTTACTTAAAAAAGAAGTATTTCAGGTAACCTTTAACCGCGATTTTGAACAAGTGATTTTAGGTTGCCAGCAAGTAAAAAGAAAAAACCAAAACGGGACTTGGTTAACAGACAAAATGATGGAAAGTTATTTAGACTTACATCGAATAGGAGTAGCCAAATCTGTTGAAGTTTGGCAAGAAAATCAATTGGTAGGAGGTTTGTATGGAGTAGATTTAGGACATGTTTTTACTGGAGAAAGTATGTTTTCTAAAGTTCCAAATGCCAGTAAAGTTGCTTTTGCTTGGTTGGTAGAAAAGTTAAAACAAGAAAATTATCAGTTGTTAGATTGCCAAGTGTATAACGATCATTTGGCTCATTTAGGTGCTTTTGAAATAGATAGAGAAGTGTTTATGGAGATACTGCAAAAGAAGAGTCGAATCAAAGAAATTACCTCACCCTAAATCCCTCTCCCATGGAGAGGGACTTAGTGCAAGATTAATTCTAAAACTTAGCACCAACCGATACAAAAAAGGTTCTTCCTTCACCAGGCAAAATACCAGGGCCCGGGTATCCTCCAGCTCTTCTGGTGGCATACATTTCGTTGGTAACGTTGTTAATGCCTGCTCTTAAGTTATAGTTTTTCAAAATTTTATATTCTGCAGAAAGGTCTAATACCTCATAACCTTCAAGTAATCCGGTTACACCATTGGCAGAAGGGGTTGCTGTATTGTTGGCATCGGTAAATACTCTGCCCGATTTACGGTATTGAACGGTTCCTGAAAAGTTACTTTTACTCCATACCAAACCAAAATTATGAATGTATCTTGGAGCATTTTCTACACGATTTCCTTTTAAGTTACTTTCTGTAATTACAATGTTAGGAGCGGTTCCGCTTGCAGTAAACACACTAAAATCCGTATAACGAGAATCAATAAAACTCATGGTAGCAAACAACTCAATGTTTCCGTAGGTGTTGTGCACGTTCAAAAAGCGAGTCAAATTAAAGTTTACAAAGCTCTCCAAGCCTTTGTTAACGGTTTCACCTAAGTTGGTGCGATATAAAAAGGTTCCTTGGGTTGGGTCGTTGTTTACAAACTGTCGAATACCACCAATACGGTTGTTGTAACTCAAATAAAACAAGCTTACATCAAAGTTAATATAGTTATTAAAGGTACCTCTGTATCCTAAATCAGCATTAAAGCCAGAAGCATCTTTTAAGTTAGGATCAATCACATCGGTTACTGCTGGAGGTGTTAAATCAGAGAACAATACCGGACGGAATGCTTGCGTAATGTTTGCATACACATTGGTGGTGCCAAAACTATATTCCATACCTAAACCAAATAAAGCTTTGCTACGAGAAATATTTTTGTCTTCAAACGGCACATCATTCCCTGATTGGATGCCAAATCGTCCGCTTCCGGTGTTTTCAATAAATTCGTATCGCACACCTGGGGTCACACTAAATTGATCGGTAATTTTAAATTGATTTTCTGCAAAAACAGCCACGTTGTTGGTGTAAAAACTCAACTCTCTCGGAAATTTACTTTCAGTACTCAAGTCAAAGTCAGCAGCTGTAGTGCCTCTTCCATCTTGTTTTCTAATGGTATGGGCTTGGTATAAACGCACACCAAAAGCCAAATTATTTTCCATTTTACCTAACTGGTATTTCCATAAATTTCGGTTTTCGAGTCCAAAATTTTCATACAAATCTCTATCTACTCTTCTGTTTGCATAGTCATTAGTAGCAGGGTTGATGGCATCTGCTACGTTTGGAGTAGCAGTAAAACCAACGCTATTTCTTTCACCTACCAATCCAAATAATTTGGTATTTGACGTAAAACGCTCGCTAATTTTGGTGTCAAAATTTAAAGCAAATACATTCCATGGCACACCAAACCAATTTCTGTTTCTTAAAGATTGACGTGGATTTTCCTGAAACTGAGCATCGGTTAAACCTCCGGCTTGTTGTAGTTCATATTCCATATTGGTGTATTCAGCCGAAAGTTTGGTGTTTTCGGTAAAGGCATACTCCATAAATAAGTGGGTGTTTCGCACTTTATATCCACTATTTTCTCTCCAACCATCTCCACTTCGGGAGTGGTTATAGGCATAGTAGGAAAATTTACCAAGTTTTCCACCAATGGCATTGTAGCTGCTCATTAGGTTGTAACTTCCAGCGGTATTTTGGGTTTCAAAAGAGAATTTTTTATGGTTTTCTCTTTTCAACACATAATTTAACATCCCACCAAATTGAGGGCCATATTGCAATGCTGCTCCACCTCTAATTAATTCGATACTTTCTACTGCTTCTAATGGTGGGTTGTAATATGCTTCCGGATACCCAAAAACATCTGCAGAAATATCAAACCCGTTTTGACGAGTGTTTAATTCCCAGCTTCTGTTAGGGCTCAATCCTCTTACACCAACATTAATTTGCACTCCCGAACCATCGTTTTCCCAAACATTTACTCCCGGAACTCTCGAAAACACTTCACGGGCATTGTTGGTGGTTAAATTGGCATTAAATGCAGCAAGTTTTAAAATTTCATTTTTCTTGCCTGAGTAAATCACATTTGCTTTGGTTTCTGGCATTCTTTCCGGACTCACTTTTATTGCTGAAACCACAACCGAGTCTAATTTAATAATGCTGTCGTTTAATACGTAGTATTGACTTTGGGCTTGAACCTGACCAAAAAGGCAAATAGCTAAAAGGGCATAAATATTTTTCATTTATCTTTATTTAGATTAATTCTACATTGCAAATGTATAAGCAAGAATTATTTCTTGCAACACTTATTTAGAAATATTTTAAATAAGTTACGAAATTTAACATTTGATGGATTTTAATTGAATGGTTTTTTAAAAGGAATTATATTTACTTAATCAAGGATTTTTCCTATTTTAAAAAGGTTTTTATGCATGTTAAATTGTTTGTTTTTTTATTTGTTACGTTTTTTTTGAACTCTTGTTCGAATTCTACAATTCAGGATGAGGAGGAATTACCAATAAATCCGGATCAAAAAACGTACATTAAAGTAAACAATATTTATCATGATATGAATTATCATCATGTATTTAATATTATAAAATCTGGGGATGTTTTTTACATTTATGGTGAGTTTGGTGTGCCAAATTCTATAAATTATATTAGTATAGCTTTTACAAATGAAGGTCAAATCTTTAATTTTAAATATACCATAAGTTCTTATCAAGGATTTATGGATTATTATTGTTATAGAAATTATCCTTCAAATTTTTTTAATGTAGACATTGTTAATCTAGATTTAGATAGTAATAAAATTAAAGTAAGACTTCGTGGGTTTTTGTATGATCAAGCTGATAATTTAAACTCTTTTGAAAGGATAGAAGTTGACATGTTTTTTAATGAAACATTTACCGTTAGTAATCCACCACAAAATTTTTTAACTAACATTAGACATGTTAATTGTACTGGCCAACATTGTTTTAATTACTGTAATGCCAAAATAAATAATCGTCTTTGGACAGCTAGACACGATTATTCTAACGGAGTTTTTACTTCTGAAGATCCTTATAAAATTGAAATAAAATTTACCCCTAATACACCAACTGGTATCTACGACTTTAATAATAGTGCTACTGTGAACTGTATTAAATTTTATAAATTTAATGTAAATACGTTAAATTTTGAAGAGTTTCAAGTAAGTGGGGTTTTAGATTTAAATTACAAGGAGTTTCATGGAGGGATATCTAATTCTTTTTTTGGAAATTTTCAGCTTACTGCTACAAACCCCAATAATCCAAATGAAGTAATTCAAATTACTGACGGAAAATACAGGTCATTCAATCCATACTAAATAAAAAAAATGAAAAGAATAATATTTTTTGGTTTGTTCCTTTTAATAAGTTGTACAAAAGATTCAGTTCAAGAACAAATTGACGACAATTTAACCCCAACTGATGATACAGAAGAATTTACTTTGTTTGTAAATGGACAAAATCAAGGACTGATAGATGCAAATTTCACAAGAACAGAAAATCTATTTAACCATTTAGGAGGAGGAATTATCAATTTTACAGCTGATGGAAAACTAAGTTCATTCAAAATTAGATATAACGATCCAAACAATGGCACCTCGAAAGATTTTCAAAATTACTCACCAAATAGTCAACATTTTTTTAATTTTTCATTAACAAATTTAAATGAGGTTAAAAAAACTTTTAAAATTAGTTTTTCAGGATATGTTTATGCAAATCCACTGAACTTAAATAGCGAGTCTAAGTACGTTAATGGTGAAGTTAAGGGGAAATATGTTGATAGAATTCCATTTGTTTTCGGTATAACACATAAAGCTAAAATTAATAATGTATTGTGGGAGAAAACATATGGAACCACTCAAGTAATTCCTGGAGCTACTCCTAGGGTGATAAAACATGACTTTGATAATGGTTTATATAAGATAGAAATTCACTTTAATCATGGGGTAGTTTCTGTGGGGAATTATAATTTTTCTAATAGCGATATAAGTAATAAAATTGTTGTTATGAAATATAATATGACAACGCATACTTATGAAAAGTATATAGGAACAGGGAGTTTAAATTTTCTATCGGTAGATGGAATTTATAGAGGAGTTTATCAATTTAGTGGTAATAATGAAAACAATCCTGAGGATGTTATTCAAGTTACTGATGGGAGCTTTAAATTTAAGTACCCATAATATTAAAGGCTAAATTATAGATTTATACATTATTATAAGTCTACATTAACAATTTGGTAAAAAAAGCTCCCATAATTAAGGGATCTCGTTGCTTGCAACGAGACTATACCACTCTCCATTTCTGGAAAAAACAACATTATTAAGTCATTTGGGCAAAAAAAAGCGTTTCAATTGAAAACGCTTTTTTGCTTTTTTAACTCTTTGTTGTCTCGTCAGTTCAAAGAAATAACGAGAGGACTCAAACCCGCTTATTGCAGAAAATGAATTGTTTAGAGATCATAATAATCATTAACTAGTTTTTCAATCTTTTTTCTTCCATGATTGCCTTTTTTTTTGGAAGAAAACTCCTTGCTGTAAACCAATTTCCAATCTGTAGATTGAGAGGTGTAATTGCTTTTCCTTTTAAATGGTTTTTCAATTGGAGGAGCAAATTAGAAGTGTATCCTTTTAAAATAAATCGAAAGATTTTGAATAATGTATGTACACAAAAAACTATCCATATTGACAAAAAAAAAGCTGCCCCAATTAAGGGATAGCTTTTCATCGGTCTAACTACTAAACCACTCTCCATTTCTGGAGAAAACAACACAACTAAATCTTAAGTTATTTGGGCAAAAAAGCGTTTCACTCGGAAACGCTTTTTTGCTTTTTTAACTCTTTGTTGCGGTCTGGACGGGACTCGAACCCGCGACCCCATGCGTGACAGGCATGTATTCTAACCAACTGAACTACCAAACCGTTGCACAAATGCGAATGCAAATGTATAACCTTTTTTTGTTTTTGCAAGTAAAATTTTCAAAAAAATGATGTTTTTAATAAGTTGCTTATAAAAACTGTTGTTTTTCAACCAAATACGTTTGCATTATTTTGCTAAAATCCAAGCCAACATTTACCGGAACATACTCTAACTGGTATTGCAAACAGCTTAATCGAATGTCTTTGATTTGCTGCTCCATGATTTTCTGGTAATTTTCTTTATTCCATTGGGCATATAAATTGATTTCTTGACCGGTTTCCACATCCACAAATTTTCGTGGTTTTTGGTCAAAATCTAAAGCAACTTCTTTGGCATAATCCATCACATGAAATAACACTACCTTATGTTTGTTGTGTTTTAAATGTTGCAATGCTTGAAATAATTTTTTGTTGTCTTGTTGCTGAAACAGGTCGGTAAATACCATGATCATGGATCTTCGATGGATTTTTTCTGCAATTTGATGCAATACATCAATGGTATTTGAGCCCTTTTGCAATTGGTTTCGTTGCAACATTTGCTCCAATTGATTCAAGATCAATCGGTGGTGACGGTCACTTCCTTTTTCTGGGGCATAAAACTCATATTGGTCAGAATAAACACTCAAGCCAACCGCATCTCGTTGTTTTTTGAGTAAATTCATCAAAACGGCTATGGCCAAAACCGAAAAACCAATTTTTGTTTGGTAAAAAGGCTCTCCATCTTTTAAAATTGGAAAATGCATCGAAGAAGAATTGTCCAACACCATATGGCAACGCAAGTTGGTTTCTTCTTCATATCGTTTGGTGTACAATCGATCAGATTTTGCAAACAATTTCCAATCAATATGTTTGGTGGATTCTCCTTTATTGTAAATTTTGTGTTCTGCAAATTCAGCCGAAAATCCGTGAAACGGACTCTTATGCATTCCCGAAATAAAGCCTTCTACTATTTGCTTGGCTAATAATTCAAGGTGCTCAAACGAGGCAATCTTCTCTAAATGTTGATCTAACTTCATCTTTCAAAGATAAATTTCTTTTGCAAAGCAAAACTAAAAAATAAGCTAATAAAAGCGTACCAACATCCAAAATCAGCTATTTTTGTGGCCAATTGATTTTAAAAGTTATGATTCAAGCAGCTCAAATATTATTTATTTTATCCGTTTTGGTGGTTTTACATGAATTCGGACATTACATTACAGCCAAGTGGTTCAAAGTAAGGGTAGAAAAGTTTTACTTATTTATGGATGCGGGCTTTTCGTTATTCAAAAAGAAAATTGGAGAAACCGAATGGGGAATAGGTTGGTTGCCTTTGGGAGGGTACGTAAAACTATCCGGAATGATTGATGAGAGTTTGGACAAAGAACAAATGGCACAACCAGTGCAGTCGTGGGAATTTAGAGCAAAACCTGCATGGCAACGATTAATTATTATGTTGGGTGGAATTATTGTTAATCTAATTCTGGCTTGGTTTATTTACACTATATTTTTTGTTACTGATGGGAAAGAATACGCCTTAACTGAAAAAATGCAGCAAAACGGATTGGTATTTACTCCGGTTGGTCACGAAGTTGGTTTTAAAGATGGAGATAAAATAGTTTCGGTAGATGGCAAACTACAACCCAATTTTAATCGATTGGTGATTGATATTTTGTTGGCAAAAGAAGTGAAAGTAAACCGAAATGGGGAGGAAACCACTTTGGTGATGACAGATGAAAAAAGAAAAGCGATTTTGAGTAACGAAGGGAAAAACTTTATTTCTACCAAGTTTCCAACGGTTGTTGATTCTATTTTGCCTAATTCTAAAGCATCAGAAGCAGGTTTACAAAAAGGAGATCAAATTGTAGGAATTAATGAGATAACTACCGATAATTTTTTGAGCTTTTCAGCAGAAATTGCTAAAATTAAAAATGACAGTCTTACGTTAAAAGTTCTAAGAAACCAACAAGAAGTATTGATTTCTGCAAAGACTAATGAAGAGGGAAAATTAGGGTTTGTTAATAAAATGCCGGACCTAACTCCTTATTTAACTTACGAAAAATATGGATTTGGAGGTGCTGTAACTGCTGCAGTTAAAGAATCTTACGAACAGTTTGTATACAATGTAAAGTCTTTAAAATTGGTAATTTCCCCAAAAACAGGAGCCTATACTCAAATTAAAAGCCCGATTGGAATTGCCCGTCAATTACCTGATCAGTGGAATTGGAAATATGTTTGGAACATGACAGCCATTTTATCGGTGGTATTGGCTGTAATGAATTTATTGCCTATTCCAGGTTTAGATGGTGGTCATGCTTTATTTACCATTATCGAAATGATAACCGGGAAAACTTTAAACGACAAATGGATGGGGTATGTACAAACAGCTGGAATGGTTTTCTTGCTGACACTCATGGCATTTGTGTTTGGAAAAGACATCTACCAATTGGTAATGGACAAATTTTTCTAATTTTTTACGTAAATAATTTGCAAATAATTTTTTTGCACTTATATTTGCACTCGCAAAAAGGTCTAGCACCTTCCTCCTTAGCTCAGTTGGTTAGAGCATCTGACTGTTAATCAGAGGGTCCTTGGTTCGAGCCCAAGAGGGGGAGCAAATAAAAACAAGCCTTCACAGAAATGTGAGGGCTTTTTTGATTGTATTAGTTTTCAATGGAATACGTTGTTTATATTCTTTTTTCACAAAAACTAAATAGGCATTATATTGGTTTCACTTCAAACCTTGAATTAAGATTAGAGTTTCATCTGAGTGAGGATCAAACACGAAAATTCACCTTTAATGCTGATGACTGGGTTTTAGTTTTTAAAATTTTATGCGTTAATAAAAAACAAGCGATGTTAATTGAAAAGCACATTAAATCAATGAAAAGCAGGAAGTATATTGAAAATTTAATTAAATATCCGGAAATATCTCAAAAGCTTTTGGGAAAATATTTTGATGCATCTGACTGTTAATCAGAGTCCCGATAGCTATCGGGATTGGTTCGAGCCCATTACTTTTGCCGATACCTATCGGTAAGGGGGAGCAAAAAGCATCACGTAAGTGGTGCTTTTTTCGTTTAGGTAAATTTCAAGTAATTGATTTAACTTTCCTCTTAATTTTATAGTTTTGCAACATGAAAGTAAAGCAAGAAGATTTATTTAAAAACGTGATTTCGCATGCCAAAGAGTATGGGTTTATTTTTCCATCAAGCGAAATTTACGATGGGTTGAGTGCAGTATATGATTACGCACAAAACGGGGTGGAATTAAAGAAGAATATTCGCGACTATTGGTGGAAATCGATGGTGCAAATGCACGAAAATATTGTGGGCATAGATGCTGCAATTTTTATGCATCCAACCACATGGAAAGCTTCCGGTCACGTAGATGCCTTTAACGACCCATTGATTGATAACAAAGATTCTAAAAAAAGATACCGTGCAGATGTATTGATTGAAGACTATTGCGAAAAATTACATCAAAAAGCCTTAAAAGAAATTGAAAAAGCAAAAGCTAGATTTGGAGATGCTTTTGACGAAGCCCAATTTGTAGCAACCAACCCAAGAGTAGTAGAATATTATAGCAAAAAGAAAGCTATTTTAGAGAGAATGGCCAAAGGTTTGGATACAGGTGATTTGGCAGATGTAAAAGCATTGATTGAAGAGTTAGAAATTGCTTGTCCGGAATCAGGATCTAGAAACTGGACAGAAGTTCGTCAATTCAACTTAATGTTTGGAACCAAACTTGGGGCAAGTGCAGAAAATGCTATGGATTTATATTTGCGTCCGGAAACTGCACAAGGAATTTTTGTCAACTTTTTAAACGTACAAAAAACCGGTAGAATGAAAATTCCATTCGGAATTGCCCAAACCGGAAAGGCATTTAGAAACGAAATTGTAGCCCGACAGTTCATTTTCCGAATGCGTGAATTTGAACAAATGGAGATGCAGTTTTTTGTAAAACCAGGGGAGGAAATGCAATGGTATGAATACTGGAAAGAAACTCGTTTAAAATGGCATTTATCCTTAGGTTTAGGAGCTGAAAATTACCGTTTTCACGACCATGAAAAATTAGCACATTATGCCAATGCTGCTGCCGATATTGAATTTAATTTTCCGTTCGGATTTAAAGAATTAGAAGGAATTCATTCCAGAACCGATTTTGATTTAAGCAGTCACGAAAAGTATTCAGGTAAAAAATTACAATATTTTGACCCTGAAGAAAACAAAAGCTATGTTCCATACGTGGTAGAAACTTCGGTTGGTTTAGATCGTATGTTTTTGGCTGTTTTTTCCAAAGCCTTACAAGAAGAAGTTTTAGAAGATGGTTCTACAAGAACAGTTTTAAAATTACCATCGGTGTTAGCACCTACCAAAGCTGCTGTTTTACCATTGATTAAAAGGGATGGTTTGCCAGAAGTTGCCAAGCAGATTATAGAGGATTTAAAATGGGATTTTCAAGTAGCTTATGACGAAAAAGATGCGGTTGGAAGAAGATATCGCAGACAGGATGCTTTAGGAACACCATTTTGTATTACTGTGGATCATCAAACATTAGAAGATCAAACGGTAACTCTTCGACACAGAGATAGTATGCAACAAGACCGTTTGCCAATAGCCCAGTTAAAAGAAATTATTGCAAGCGAAGTTTCTGTTCGTTCTTGGTTGATGCGAATGAAATAGATTTTTTTATATTTACAAAAAAAGCTTGCTCACATTTTTGGGCAAGCTTTTTTGTTTTCGGTAAAGTGCTTTATTTTTTCGACCAATGGGGGAGTATTAAATAAATGTTAAGATAAATGGTAAAAAAACAACTAATATTCATCGTTTTTATAAAATCTTTACCTAATATTGTAATCCCAAACTACCTATAAATATATACATACTACCTACAAATGTTGTTCATGCACCCAAATTTTAACCTCTGAGCCGTTTGTTTTCATGATCAATTCTTGTGTTGTGCTATCAGAAAATGATTCTACCTTTCAATTCCTGTCAAAGGCATTGGAAAAGCTGAGTCATTTTAAAATTGATGGATATGCATCTAATGAAGAAGAAGCATTTGGATTGTTGTTTGAACACGTTCCTCAAATAATTTTTTATGAAGTTAGTAAAGTTTTTCCGTGGACATTTTTGTCTGATTTACATCGATACTTTAAAGACATCCCTTCGGTAGTTGTTATTGCTCCAGAATCTGAAATGCAAACAGCTTTAGATTATGGAACTGCGGGTTTTGTATCAAATTTGATCAATCCTTTACAAATACAGAAAACCTTGATGCGTTGGCACCGTAACAAAGAAATCATACAGCTTTCTTCGGTGCAACAAGTTTCTAACAATGAAACCTATCCTTTTAAAAAATCTGCAGAAGCCGGATATTTACAGGAGGAGATCCAAACGTTACACCAAAAACTACAACAAGTTCAAGAACAATTAGCCGAATGGATGAACAAAGGGATCCAATGGAACGGAATGGAAAAACAATGGAAAGACTGGATGCGAAAAACCGAAGAAATGCAACAATCTACCTTGGAAAACCTTCTTTCAATGTTGCAAAATAGCAAAGGCAAAGAAGCATTTACAGAACAAATCATTTGTGTAAAATCCTACGGAGATTACAAGTTTATTGATTTAAGTCAGATTTTATACCTTAAAGCAGATAATAATTCAACTGATATCACCTTAAAATCGGGTGAAATCATTACTGCATTTAAAACTTTAAAATACTTTGTAGAGTTATTGCCCGAAAATTTTCACCGTATACACAATAGCTACATTGTAAATATGCATCAGATAAGCAGAATTCATTTGGGTAATTTTTCCATTTATCTGAAAGAAAGTAAATTACAAATACCGTTTTCTAAATCTTACAAAGAAAAGGTAGAAGAATTGATTACTTTGATAGTTGGGGAAGTAGATACCTCCAACAATTCTGATGAAAACGAAACCCTTTCAGAAGATTAACTACTATTTTCTTACAATCTATCTTTATAAACTAAAATTTTACCATAATTTCCTACAAAAATACCAAAAATGTAAGAAAAAGATGTAGAATAAGTTTGATTATTTTAGAACCTATGGTAATAATACCTTAATTTTTTGTACATCCATCATTTCCAAGCTGTAGAAAAACTTCTACAAAACATGTCTGCCTAATTTTGGGTCGTTATCAAGTCATAACAACAATTCAATTGATAAACCTAAAATCTTAAATATCATGAAAAAATTATTTGCTCTAATTGCTTTGGTAATGTTAACTGCTTCAGCTGCGGTAACTGTAAACAACAATGACAAACCAGTAGTAACTGCTGAAACTGGAGATTCTGGACAAGGTGCAACAAAATCAAGAGTTTTATTGTAGTCTTTTGAATAAATATTAGTTTTTTATATATACCTCTTATATTTGTGATATGAGAGGTATATTTTTTGTCTTTTATTTCTTCATTATTATAACAAGTTGTACCAATAAAGTTAAGACTACAGATGATATTATCATTGAAAAAGTAAATGCTTTGTTAGATAGCTCTTTGGATAATAATTATTCATTGATAAAGAAAATTGAATTTTGTAATAAAGCTTATGCAGATGTTCAAACAATTCAGAACGATACCATACGAAACCAATATGCAATCATCACCTCTTTTAATTTTTATGATTTAAAAGAATTTCAGGTTTATTACCGCATACTCAATGAAACAAAAGCAAATGCATTAAAGATAAATGATACAACTAATTTAATTAGGTCCTATGGCTATTTAGGAGACTATTACTATGATTCATTTAAAAATGATAGTGCTTATTATTACTATTACAATTCACAAAAATTAGCATTAGCCCGTAAAAATAACTTAACTGCTTCAAGAGTTATTTTACTAAAAGCCCAAACCCAACAAAACGAAAGGGACTTTTTGGGTGCTGAAAATTCGGTGTATTTGGCGTTAAAATTAAACTTAGAAAACAACAATCCAAATATTTTATACGAAGCCAATCGTTTGCTGGGCATTATCAATGTAGAGCTTAATGAATTTACAAAAGCTTTTGAGTATTATGACAAAGCTTTAGATATTGTGGAAAAAAGAGAAAGTGAGATTGTTTTTTACCCATTTGCAAAACAACGTTTGCTTTCTAATATTGCAGAAGCTCATTATAGAAATAAGAATTATGAAAAGGCTATAGAATTCTCCTCTAAGGTTTTAGAAATAAAAGATTTAAACAATTTACTTCCAATGACTTACGCTTTAAGCGTTGAATTAAAAACATATTCAGAATATCTCACACAAAAAATTTCTGCACAAGAAGCTTTGCAACAATTAAATCAAGTACTTCGCTTAAGAGAGAGCTATAATTTTTATCCGGGACAAATTTCTTCAAAGATTAAAATTGCTGAAATTCAGAACGATATGGGTAATGTCGATTCCTCTTTTTACTTGATGGAGGAAGTACATCAATTAGCAAAAAGTTACAATATCTTAAATTCACAAATTGCCATTTTAGAAAAAAAAGCGGAATTATTTAAAACCAATCAGTCGTTATTACTTAAAGAAGCTTCTATATTAAAAGACAGTTTGATTAAATTGGAAAGATTGTCTACTGAAAAATTTGCTCGGATTGAGTTTGAAACGGATGAATTTAAAAAAGAAGCTGAGAAATTAGCCATCAGAAATCAATATTTAACCATTTCAGCAGTATTGATGTTGTTGATTTTTATGTTAATGTATGTGGTATATTATGTAAGAGCAAAAGCCGAACGACTAGCTTTTGAACGTCAATTGATTGATTCTAACCAGCAAGTGTATCATGCTTTATTAGAAGGTAATAAAGAATTGGAAGAAAGACTTACTAATGAAAAGCAACGAATTGCAAGAGAAATTCACGATGGTGTGTTAGGAAGAATGTTTGGAATTAGATATCAGTTAGACATGTTAAATCATGAAATAAGCGAAGATTCTATTGAACAACGAGAGCACTACATTCAGTCGTTAAAAGAATTAGAAAACGACTTAAGAGGTATTACCCACGATTTAAATACCGAAGAAATTCGAATTGTAGACCAATTCATGACAATCTTCACCAATTTAATTGAAGAACAACGAAATTTAGGCATACAAGATGAGATTGTATTTCAAGTGTCGCCTAGAATCAAATGGAATAGTATAAATGAAGATGTAAAAATTAATTTATATCGAATTACCCAAGAATGCTTGCAGAATATCAACAAATATGCACAAGCTTCTAAAGTATTAGTTTTGGTGGAAGATACTGAAAAAGATTTGATTTTAAAAGTTGAAGATAATGGGGTTGGATTTGATTTAAAAAAAGCGGGTAAAGGGATTGGAATGAAAAATATTAACTTTAGAGTACAAAGCATAGGAGGATATGTTAAAATTAATTCTGAAAAAGATAATGGTTCCAAAATATTGGTATCTTTACCGAAAATACCCCCCAAAATCTACAAACCTCAACTATGAAAACGATTAAAATCTTGATTGTGGATGATCATGATATCATACGGCAATCTTATCAAAAAACCTTAACTTTATACAAACCTAATGAGTATCAGTTTGAATATACTGAAGCGGGAAATTGTATTGAAGGTTATCAGATTATTGTTGATTCCAACTCTCCTGAATTTGACTTTTTCTTTTGTGATATCAATATGCCTGGATATCCTGAAAAAGGAATCAAAGACGGTATCGACTTGGCTTATTTAATGCGTAAAACGCAGCCAAATTGTAAAATCATGATTTTATCTATGTATCAAAAATTAATTACATTAAATGAAGTAATTAAAGATATACAACCTAACGGCTTGGTGGTAAAACAAGATTTAGATTACAAGGAGTTTATTTTTGGCTTTGATAAAATGCTACGTGGTGACATTTATTATAGTACTACTACCATTAAGATTTTGCAACAAAATGAGTGGGCAAACTTAGATTTAGATGGTTTTGACAGACAGATTTTATACTATTTATCAAAAGGAATTGCTTTGGTAGATTTACAATACCACATTAAATTATCCATTCCTGCTATTCAAAGAAGAATTCAAAAAATGATGGAAATGTTAGAAGTTTCTGATAAAGAAGATTTGAAGCTTTTAAGTGAAATAGGCAAAGAAAAAGGGATTTATTAAATCCCTTTTTTACTTCTTACTGTTACTAATCCAAAAGATAGCAGCTTGAATCATAGAGTCGGTTTTAGATTCATGTTGGTAATATATTTTGTCGTCAAATAATTGCTTTACCATTGCTTTTTTTAAGCTTATTTTCCATAAATCTGATTCTAATATTACCTTAGGGTCTATTCCTTGTTCGTTTAAATAGTTTTTTACCTCGCCTATAAAGTAATTGTTCGATTTTAATAATGAGGTTAAATTTTGATAAGTAACACCATCTAATGTAATTGTGTGTTTTTCATAAATGTAAAATGTCAAATGCTCAAAAAAGCTTTGGTGTTCTAGCATCCAAAAACTATGAGTACTGATGTTTTTGTCTAATCCAACAAAAATATCTGGCACAATGCCTCCACCTCCATATACAATTTTCCCTTTTTTGGTTTTAAATTTCAAACTATCTGCTATTGCAATTGCATCTTTTTCGTATAATTCACCATTCTGAAATCGTTCTTGAAAATCGTTAAAATAAGCTTCGGTGTTTATGGAATTGTAAGGCTTTTGAATGGATCTTCCTGAAGGGGTGTAATATTTTGCAATGGTTAATCTAACCACGCTTCCATCTCCCATCTCCATATCACGTTGTACCAAACCTTTTCCAAACGAACGTCTCCCTATAATCACCCCTCGATCGTTGTCCTGAATAGCACCTGCAAAAATTTCACTAGCAGAAGCAGAATTCTCGTTTATTAAAACAACCACTTTTCCTTTTTCAAATAAACCCTTTGAGGTTGCCATACTTTTTTCAACAATACCATTTTTAGTTTTAGTGGATACAATCAAGTCACCTTCAGGTAAAAACTCATCCACCATTTTGATGGCTTTATCCATATATCCACCGGTATTGTCTCTTAAATCAATTACAATGCTTTCTTTTGGTGTTTTGGTAAGTTGTACCAATGCTTTTTGAAATTCTTCATAAGTACTTTCAGAAAATCTACTGACCTTGATATAGCCAATTTTTGGAGTTATTTCTAAGGCTACTTCTACACTTTTTAACGGTACAATGCCTCTATTAATTTTTACTTGAAAGGTTTTGTTTTCTTTTTTTCTAAATAGTTTTAAAGTTACCGAAGTACCTTCTTTTCCTCTTAATTCGTTGTAAATATCTTGGTTGGTAATTTTGTTTCCAAACAAATTCTTGCCATTGGCACTTAAAATTCTATCACCTGCCATGATTCCTTTTGCTTCACTTGGTCCACCAGGGATTATTTTAGTAACAGTTACCGTATCTTTTAAACGATAAAACTGCACTCCTATTCCCACAAAATTGCCTTTCATAGATTCGTTTACTTGAGCAATTTCACTTTTGGAAATGTATACAGAATGTGGATCAAGCTTTTCTAATATTTCACTTACGGCAACATCCACAATAGAATCGGTATTTACAGAGTCCACATATTCTCTTTCAATAAAATCCAACAATTTATTGAGCTTATTTTTAGGGGTAGTTTTACTTTGACCCAGTGGGTTGGAATTCATATTTAATTGTAATCCAAGTAAAATTCCTAAAGCAAGAGCTCCGAAAATTGCCAATGGCCAATAAAGTTTAAAAAAAGATTTCATCAAAATCAGTTGTTCTTAACCTATACTTAAGTACTCTACTTCCACTCCTGCTTTTTCTAAAAAATCTATGCCACTAGTATCTTTGTATTTTTCGGCATACACCACCCGAACAATTCCTGCTTGATGAATTAATTTGCTACACTCTTTACATGGAGATAAAGTAATATACAATGTGGCATCTTTACAAGATTGTGTTGAGGCGGCAACTTTTAAAATGGCATTGGCTTCGGCATGCAACACATACCATTTGGTGTAATGTTCTTCATCTTCACAGGCATTTTCAAAACCTGTAGGAGTACCATTATAACCATCAGAAATAATCATGCGGTCTTTGACTATGATGGCTCCTACTTTTTTTCGTTCACAATAGGAGAGTTTTCCCCATTCAGCAGCCATTTTTAAATAAGCCAAGTCGTATCTAAGTTGCTTTTCTTTCTTCATTTTATATAGCTAATTCCACTACAATAGGGCAGTGGTCAGAATGTTTTGCTTCTGGCAAGATATATGCTCGAGATATTTTTTCTTTTAAATTTTCGGTTACCAAATGATAATCAATTCTCCAACCTTTGTTGTTGTTTCTTGCATTGGCACGATAACTCCACCAGCTATACTGATGAGGTTTTTTATTTAAAAATCGGAAACTATCGATGAATCCAGACTTTATAAATCCATCTAACCATTCTCTTTCTTCTGGTAAAAATCCCGATACAGTAGCGTTTCTAATCGGGTCGTGTATGTCGATGGCTTGGTGACATATGTTATAATCTCCACCAATTACCAAATTAGGAATTTCTTTTTTTAATTGGTTTATATATGATTGAAAGTCATCCATGTACTGAAATTTATGCGATAATCGCTCTATGTTAGTTCCGGATGGTAAATACAAACTCATTACAGAAACCCCATCAAAATCAGCTCTCACATTTCTACCTTCGGCATCCATGTAGGCAATTCCAGTTCCGTACACCACATTTTTTGGTTTTGTTTTGCTTAAAATAGCTACACCACTATACCCTTTTTTCTCTGCTGAAAAATAGTATTGATATGGGTAACCAGCTGCTGCAATAGCTTCGGTTGGAATTTGATCCTCAGTAGCTTTGATTTCTTGTAAACATATCACATCCGGGTTAGCTGCTTGTAACCAGTCTAAAAAGCCTTTGGTGATGGCAGCACGAATGCCGTTTACGTTATAGGAAATAATTTTCATGAAAAGTAAGTAGTTAAACAACACTAAGTTTAGTGTAACAAATGAATTTAAAAAACTTTAGATAGGCAAGAAAACAACGATAAGAATTTCCTAAAACTGGCCAAACCCTAAATTATTTGATTGCTTTTACACTTCCTTCAGGAACCCAGCCAATCATGTCTTCAGAAGCTGCAATTTTGTGCCAACCATCCATGCTTTCCAGTAATTTAATTTTACTGCCTTCGTGCAATTCAAATGCTTTGTTGGCAGAGCCATTAGGTTCGTTTTTCACGTCTAAAGATGCACTAAAAACAATGGCAAATGTTTCGGATTGAATCCGATTTTTTTCCCATTGGCCAATACCAATACAACTTAATATTCCAAATCCGGAAACAAACATGCTGCCAAAAAAGATTCTTTTAAACCAAGAGTTTGTACTCCATTGATATAGGAAAAAGCCTAAGACAAACAAAAAACTCCAGATAATTGCAAAATAACCCCAAGTGTTGTGGTGAAATCGCGAAGTAAATGCAGCAATTATTTTATCTATTCCTACAGAAGTAAATCCCGGAAGTTCATCAATGGTTTTTTGGTTGGCAATTTTTAGGTTGTTTTGAATGTCTTTGTCATTTGGACTCAACAATAAAGCTTTTTCGTAATAAAAAATAGCAGGACCAATTTTACCAATTTTATAATAGCTATTAGCCAAATTAAAGTACAAATCGCAAGAGTGTTTTTTATCTTTTAAAATGCCTTCGTAATACAAAATGGCTTGCTCAAATTGCCCTTTTTGGTAGGCATCATTTCCTTTCTGAAAAACATCTTTAGCTAGCAATAAATTTCCAGCAAGTATAATAAAACCAAATAGTAACCAAAACTTTCTCATGATGATTTGATTTGTTTTTCCATGTTACTAATACATTGCACCGCTTGTTGGTAATCATTTGCCACATCGTTGTTGCTGAAAGAAGCATAACGTGCCATTTCACAGTTTTGCATCAATTGAAAGAAACTTTGTTGGGTTTCTGCTAGTACTTGTCTTTCTTGCAACAAAAGTTCCAAATTGGCCTTGCTTAAGTCGGTAGTTTCTACTTTTAGTTTTGCTTTTAAAAAGTTGTGTAAACTTCTTTCCAATGCTTCATAAAACATCGAAGTGTTTTGCATCGATTTTTGTGCTTCCGACAAATATTTTTTAGCCAATCTTTCTTTTTCTCTTCTACGATTACCCACCACATCTGCTGCCAAGTTTTCTTTTCTTTTACGGATGAAGAGGAAAAGAGGAATCAGTAAAAACGGGCCAACCAAAGCACTATAAAACTTCCAAGAATCTATAAATTCAGGTTGGTTGGTTGGGGTTAGTTTGGTTGCGGTATGGATAAATCTAAATTGTTCAGAAGTTACTACAGGTTGCTTGCTTTGGTTGTTGGATACAGCTGCTATAGTTCCACTTCCTTGGGTGACTTTTATTTCTATAGGTTGACTCGTGATGGTTTTGTAGGATTTGCTTGCCAAATCAAAATACACAAATGTCAAAGGTTGAATCACAAAATTTCCTGAAGAAGTTGGCACCAAAGTGTATCTGTCTAAAATTTCTCCTTGCATTCCCTGTAAGGTAGTTTCCACTTTTTCTTGAAACACCGGATCATACATTTCAATGGCATTTGGCACTTTTAATTTTGGTAACTTGAAAAGTTTTAAATTCCCATTGCCTTTTGCTTTTACTATTAATTCCAACGATTCTCCTGTTTGGACATCTTTTTTAGTGATTTCAGTTAAAAACTGTAAATTTCCTACAGCACCATCAAATTCAATAGGAGCACTGTTAGGAAGTGATTTTACGGAAATATTTCGTTTGCCAGTGGTGACTTTTTTGGTATCTCTTTCTAGCAATACTCTGCCCCAAAAATCCCTTTTATTGGTCGGAACCAACACATCAAATTCTAAGGTTAATGGTTCAATCTCTAGCGATCCATCTTTTTGAGGATATAAAATGGTTTTACGCAATACTACGTATCGAGTTCTTTTGCCTTGATAAGTTCCTTCTTCAGCTTGCAGTTGCTTGATATCGATATGCTGACTCCAAAAGTTTGGGTATTTTGGTTTGTCTAATTCTCTCCAATTTTCAATTTGAATATTGTACCCAAAATACAATTTGTAAACCACTGTGATAGGCTGGTTTAAATATGGAGAAGTGTTAGAAACTTCTGCAACTAATTGCAACTCGTCATTTAAGTCAATTTGAAAATCGTTTGGATCTCTAGGTCTTTCTACTTCGTTGGTAACTTCAATGGTAATTGGGTTACTTTTAAACGTTTGACCGTTGTAATCGACACTTGCCGATTTGATGGTAATTTTTCCTTTGCGGGTTGGTGCTAAAATATAGGAGTAGATTTTTTTGAAACTACCTTTGCCATTAATCCATGATTGGCTTACCGTTTGGCTTGGGCCACTGTAAACTTTAAACCCTTCAAAATTTGGAGCTTCAAAGTGATCTCCATCAAAGTTCATTTCAAAGTCGATGCGTAATTTGTCATTAAAAGGCAAGCTAGTTTTGCTGACTTTTGCTTCCAATTGTGCTTGTGCAAATAGCAAATTCATTCCTGCCAAAAACAAGATAATGCACCAAACAGGTGTTGATTTTATCTTGTATGTAAAGTAATGAAATGCAGTCATTTAATTTTAAAATTGGGTTGCAATGTTACACATATTTTTTGTGGTGTCCTGCTAAGACTTTGCTAAATTTTACCATTCTTTTTCTTGCTTTATTACCCTGCCTTGGGCTTTTTTGGCATTTACTTTTTCCTGGGTTTTCTTTTCTTCGTTATTTACTGCCTCTAACAAGTTTTCCAATTGTTGTTTTTGTTGGTCTTGTTTTGGGTTTGGGGAGTCATTTTTATTTTGATCGTTATCCCCTTTGTCTTGTTTGTCTTGCTCTTTATTTTGGTCGGATTTATTGTCTTTATTCTGTTGATTTTGCTGGTTTTGTTCGTTCTGTTGGTCTTGGTTTTGGTTGTCTTGCGGTGGTGGAGGATTGTTTTTTAAGAACAATTTTGCCAAAGCATAGTTATACCTTGTTTCTTCGTCATTCGGGTTATTCCGTAAAGCATTTTTAAATGCTTCTACTGCATTTTGGTAGTCTTTTATTTGCATCATGGCATTGCCCATATTATGGTAAATTTGATGCTTTTCTTCTTTTGTTTTGGCTTTTTGTAAAGATTTAGTAAAATTCTGTAACGATTCTGCTGGATATTTTTGACGATAAATTGCATTTCCCATATTGTATTCCGGGATAGCACCATTCACATCCACATGGGATGATATTCTATAATTCTTTTCTGCTTCTGCATATTTTTTTTGTTGATAAGATTTATTTGCCTTTGGCAAATTTTTATCTACTACTTTTTTGGTTTCTTGCCCTAGCAAAAAATAACCAAACAGTAAAAATATCCAAGTTACTTTTGGTGTCATCTTTTTACGGGTTTATCGTTGAACAAATTCCATTTTGCAAGCAATGATGTTTTTCTTTCCAATAAGAATACATCTATTAAAATTAGAAAAAACGCGATTGCTAAAAACCATTGGTATTGCGACTGAAAATCGGTCATTTGGGTACTTTCTCTTTCTGTTTTTTCGATGGTTGCAATTTTTTTTGTAACATATTCTACTACTTCCTTGGTATTGTTTCCGAGGATATAGCCTCCTTTGGTTTTGTTACCTATGTTTTCTAAAATGCTTTGGTTTAATTTGGTGATAACTACTTCGTCATTTTTATCACGAATAAAACCAATGTTTTGCCCTTTTTCTTTTACCGGAATAGGCCCTCCATTATCGGTACCTACTCCAATAGTAAGTATTTTAATTTTTTTTGTTAAGGCAGTTTCCAAAGCAGTTTCTACATTGTCTGAATGGTCTTCTCCATCTGAAATTAAAACAACTAATTTATTGGTAGCATTGCCTTGGTCAAAGTAGTTGCTACTTTGTTCAATGGCTTCGTCTATTGAAGTTCCTTGGGTAGAAATCATGGTTGGATTCATGCTTTGCAAAAACATTCGAGCTGCATTGTAATCAGAAGTAAGAGGCAAAACAGGGAAAGCACTTCCGGCATACGCAACCATACCGATTCGATCGGTTTGTAGTTGTGACATAATTTGCGAAACCAATTGCTTTGATTTTTCCAATCGATTAGGAGCAATATCCTCTGCCAGCATACTCTTGGAAACGTCAATGGCAAAAACAATATCAATTCCTTCTCTTTTTATCGTTTCCATTTTGGTTCCTATCTTCGGGTTCACCAAAGCAATAGCAAGAAATACAATGGCTAAAATCCAAAGGGTAAATTTGATCCAAATTTTGCCGTTGGAATAGTTTGGAACCAATTTTTCAAACAAAAAAGCAGTTGCAAATTTTTGTTGCTCTTTCTTTTTCCACCAAATATGTAGAAAAAAAAGTGCTCCAAAAATTGGAATCAATGCTAAAGTAAGCAGGTATTTTGGTTCGTCTAATTCAAACATCTTTTAGTGTATAAATCCTCTAAAAACACTGATTTTTAATAACATTTCAAAAGCTAAAAATGCTAATGCCAACCAAAGCCAAGGTCGATATTTTTCGTTATAATGAAAAAACTTTTGTTCGTCTATTTCTGTTTTTTCCAGTAAATCAATATCGTCATAAATGCTTTTTAACGATTGGTTACTGGTTGCTCTAAAGTATTGTCCGTCTGTTTTTTTTGCAATACTACGCATCAATTTTTCATCAATTTCTACTGGCATTTTTCTAAAAAGTAATTCGCCATTTGCACCATATGCATAAGGAGATTCTGCCAAACCATTGGTTCCTATACCTATGGTGTATACTTTAATGCCATATTCTTTTGCAATATCTGCAGCAGTTTCTGGCTCGATAAATCCGGCATTGTTCACGCCATCGGTCATTAAAATTACTACTTTGCTTTTTGCTTCGCTATCTTTTAAACGGTTGATGGCAGTTGCCAATCCCATACCAATCCCGGTGCCATCTTGTATTACGTTATCGTATTTGGTGTTTTTGATGGCCTCTAATACAATAGCTTTATCACTAGTTACTGGAGTTTTGGTGTATGCTTCGGCAGCATATACTACCAAACCAATCCTATCGCTCATTCGATTGTACACAAACTCAGAGGCTACTTTTTTTAAGGCTTCCAAACGGTTTGGTTTTAAATCTTTAGCCAACATACTACCCGAAACATCAATGGCCAACACCATATCAATTCCTAAAGTAGTTTTATTTCTTTGGGTAATGTCTACCGTTCGTGGTCTGGCTAAAGCAACTATCATTGCAGCTAATGCCAATAACCTAAGTACAAATAAGATTGGTTTTAGTTTTGCTCTAAAACTTCCTACTTTCGGAAATCCGCTTAAACTACTCATTTGCAAGGAGGCTTGCTGTTTGTGGTATTTCCAAATGTACCATACAACCAATAATGGAAATAATCCGAACAACCAGAAAAACTCAGGGTGTAAATAGGTGACTCTTTCTATCATGGGCTTTTTCTTAGTTCGATGGATTTCAACATTTTTTCTGCAATTGCTTTTCCGTAGGTATCCTCTTCTTGATAAACTACGGTAAACTGTTGTATGCTTTGTTCTTGCTGGAATAAATACATTTCGTATCTACAAGTTACCTCTTTTCCAGTACCAGGAACTGCAAATCGAAACGTACCTTGATTTCTTTTTCCGGTAGTTCCTTGTCCTAAATTAAAATCGTCTGTTTTTACCAAAAGGGTAGAGGCTCCTAATTGTTCTAATATTTTTAGTTCACTTTCTAAAATGGCATCGTTTAAATTTTCCTCTGGTTTGGTTTTTAAGAAAGTAGTTTTGATTTGCGTAAAAAATAAACTTTGCAAACTTCCCATGGTAAAGGACGTTTGTTCTTGAATGATACTTTCTAAGGTAGGTGGAATTTTTATTTCATTTCTTTCCAGTACTTCCGGACTTGAAATTCGAACAGCAGGAAAACCATAATCAGAGGTGATCCATTCTTTTTCCAACATTTTTTTGGTGCTAGTTCCCAATAGACCAAATCCGTTGGTAAACCAAGCAAAACCAAAAAAGATTAAAACAATTGCAGCTGTGGCAATTAAAATACATTTTGTTTTTGCTTTTTTTGCCTTGGCTGCTTTTTCTTCTTCCTCTAAAAGAGCTTCTTCCTCTTCTGGTTTTTTAGGCAAAGCTTGGTGGAAACTTTTTACAATTTCCTCCATCTTTTGTTTGTCTTCTTTAATTTCCAATATAAAAGGTTGTGATTTGGCAAATTTTACCAAATCGGCTTGTTTTAATATCTTTTCTAAGTTTTGTAAAAGCTCCTTACTAAATGGATATTTTTTTTGTTTTACCACTTGTTGCAACAAAGTCATTAACTCGTTGGTGGTACTTTCCATTGCCGGAATTTCGAGCGACTCTTCTAGGTAATTTCTAGTAATATCGGTCATTTCCGAATAAAAAGTTTTGACTTCTCCTTTTTCTAATAATTTCTTTTGGTCTAATTGTTTGAGTAATGCCAATGCTTTTTCAATCGGAGTTTTATAAATGATTTGTCCCGACTTTTTGAACAAATAATATTCCCAACCTTTTTTTCCTGCAAAAAATACAAGTCCCAATGCCAAAAGACCTAACAGCCATTTCCACCAATTACTACTGGTTTTTGGGGCTTCTAAAATATCTTTGATGTCATACAAATGTTGCTTTAAAGTATCTACTGCTACATTGTCAATTTCTACTTGCAAACTATCAGTAAAATAAGGTTTTTGGTTGATAAAAACTGCCAATCGAGGAATGGTGTAAACACCACTATCGTATTGGGTGATGCCATATTTTTTAACCAATTCGTATAAAGCTCCTTTTCGAAAGGTATCTACCGGATAATTTTCAATAACTTCTAAAGTTCCAATCATTGGTATTTCCGGAAATTGAACTTTGCTAAAAGTATCTACTTGGGTTTGGAGTTTTAAGTGGATAAGTTTTCCTAGTTTTACTTTGGTGCTATCTACCGAAGTTTGAATTTTATATTGTTGCGAAAGCACGCTTTGGCATCCAAACCAAAGAAAACAAATCCAAAATAAAATTACTGTTTTCCCTTTCATTAGTTTCGTGCTTTAAAGTAACCTAATAATTTTTTAACGTAACTATCTTGTAAGTTAATGGTGATGCTGCCACATCCGGCTTTGTTGAAACTATCTTGAAATTTTTGCTGTTGCGATGCAAAAAACTTTTCAAATTCCATTCTAACTTTTTTAGAGCCTGTATTTACCCATTGCGAAGCTCCTGTTTCGGCATCTTGCATTAAAACTAAACCAACATCTGGGAACTTTTGTTCTTTTGGGTCGTAAATTTTAATTCCGGTAACGTCATGTTTTTTTCCAGTCATTTTTAAGGCATGATCGTAAGAATGATGGTCAATAAAATCCGACACCAAAAATACGATAGCTTTTTTCTTTTGCACTCCGGCTAAAAATTCAAGTGGAACCCGAATATTGGTTTTTTTACTTTTTGGTTGAAACTCCAACAATTCGCGAATAATTCGCAATACATGCGATTTCCCTTTTTTTGGAGGGATGTATAGTTCTATTTGATCGGTGAATAAAATCAATCCGATTTTATCGTTGTTTTGCGTAGCAGAAAAAGCCAAAGTTGCTACGATTTCTGCCACTGTTTCGCTCTTGGTTTGGTTGGTTGTTCCGAATAATTTACTGGCACTTACATCTACCATCATCATCAAAGTAAGTTCGCGTTCTTCTTCAAAAACCTTTACAAAAGGTTCGTTGAAACGAGCCGTAACATTCCAATCAATGGCACGAACATCATCTCCAAATTGATACGGTCTCACCTCTGCAAATGTCATCCCTCGTCCTTTAAAAGACGTGTGGTATTCTCCCGAAAACAAATGATTACTTAGTCTTCGAGTTTTGATTTCAATTTTACGTACTTTGGCAAGAAGTTCTTTGGTGTCCATAGGTTTTTTGTTTCAAGTTTAAAGTTTCAAGTTTCGGGATTATTACATTAAGTATTAAACCTTAAAACCTGAAACTTGAAACTAAAAATTAAGGAACTTCAATTTCGTTTACAATTTTGTTGATGATTTCTACAGAAGTCACATTTTCAGCTTCTGCTTCGTAAGTAATTCCAACTCTGTGACGCAACACATCGTGTACTACTGCACGAACATCTTCCGGAATTACATAACCTCTTCGTTTGATGAAGGCATAGCATTTGGCAGCAGTGGCCAAGTTGATGCTTCCTCTAGGAGAGGCTCCGTAACTAATCAAAGGTTTTAAGCTATCCAAACCGTATTTTTCAGGGAAACGAGTGGCAAAAATGAGATCTAAAATATATTTCTCAATTTTTTCATCCATGTAAACCTCTCTAACGGTTTGTTGTGCTCTCAATATTTGGTCAATGCTCACCACAGGTTTTACTTCTTCTTTGGTGTTGAGTAAATTCTGACGCATTACCATTCTTTCTTCTTCCATTTTAGGATATTCAATCACCGTTTTTAGCATAAAACGGTCTACCTGGGCTTCAGGTAACGGATAGGTTCCTTCTTGCTCAATTGGGTTTTGGGTTGCCAAAACCAAAAAAGGTTTGTCTAACGGAAAAGTGGTATCTCCAATTGTTACCTGTTTTTCTTGCATGGCTTCTAACAAAGCCGATTGTACTTTGGCTGGAGCACGGTTAATTTCGTCTGCCAAAACAAAATTGGCAAATACAGGTCCCTTTTTGATGCTAAAATCGTTTTGTTTGATGTTGTATATCATGGTACCAACCACATCAGCTGGCAACAAATCTGGAGTAAACTGAATTCTGCTGAAGCTTCCTTCCACGGCTTTAGATAGGGTATTGATGGCTAAAGTTTTTGCCAAACCCGGAACTCCCTCTAACAAAATATGTCCTTGCCCGAGTAAGCCAATCAACAATCGTTCTACCATGTGTTTCTGACCTACAATTACTTTGTTCATTTCTAAGTTTAGTAGATCGATAAAGGCACTTTCACGCTCTATTTTTTCATTAATCGCTCTAATATCAAACGTTGGGTTATTTTGGTCCATTGCTTCCAATTTTTAATGCAGTGCAAATTGAAAATATTAACCTTTTTGACATGTTAACATCTCGTTAAAACTCTTAATTTTGGGAAGGGTTTGGCATATAATTAAGCATTTGTAAACAAATAGGTAAACACTTTGTTAAACATTGAAAACTTTTGACTTTTATCTCTATTTTTAAATCAAAAATTCAAAAAATAAAGCATGCAACCATCTTTAAAATTACCAAAATCTGTTGTAGGAGTAATGCAATGGGGACAATGGGGTGCTAATTTTAGTACTTCAGAAATGATTTCCTTCATTCAAAAAGCGGTTGAACACCAATTAACTTGTTTTGATCATGCTGATATTTATGGAGGACACACTATAGAAGGAGCTTTTGGAAATGCATTTTCAAAATCAGGTATTTCGAGAGATCAAGTTCAGTTAATCACCAAAGCAGGAATTAAATATCCAACAGAAAAATTTCCATATACCATAAAGCATTACGACTACTCGTATGAATATTTGATTCAGGTAGTTGACAGGGCTTTGAATAATTTACAAACAGAATATATAGATGTTTTTTTGTTGCACAGACCAAGTCCGTTAATGCAAGCAGAAGAAGTTGTTAAAGCTATGGAGCAGTTGATGGCCCAAGGAAAGATTTTGCAATTCGGAGTTTCTAATTTTACTTTAACCCAAATGGCTTTGATTCAAAAGTATATTCCGATTCATTATAACCAATTGGAGATTTCACTTACACATGACAATGCTTTAACTGATGGAACTTTAGATTATTTACAAACATTTGATATCCAACCTATGGCTTGGAGTCCGTTAGGAACTTATTTTAAAGAGGATAACGAGCAAAATCAGCGGATAAAAAAGGTATTAAATGAATTAACCAATAAATATGAGGTTACCGAGGATGTATTGCTATTGGCATGGTTACACCAACATCCGAGTAGGATTATTCCTGTTTTAGGAACTACTAAATGGGAAAGAATTTTGAACCAAAGCAAAGCAAGTAATCTTACGTTAGAATTAGAAGAATGGTTTGCGTTGTGGGTGGCAAGTAGAGGGGAGAAAGTGCCGTAAATTTAGAAATTAGATAAATAGAAAATGAGCGAATTAGCGAATGAAAACGAGATTAAATTTTGTATTAAATTTTAGGGATGACTATTCACTAATTACTATTCACTAATCACTAGTAAACACATGATCAACAAACGTCTTTTGATTAAAAATTTATTGGCTCATCATGATGAGTGTAGTTTTTATGACAAAAAGCGACAGTTGAATTTGCATACCAAAGAAGGAAAAGCCAAGTTTTTGAAACACATTTGTGCTTTATCAAACTCGAACCCCGGAAACAATAGTTATATAGTAGTTGGGGTGGAAGATGAAACCAACGAAGTAGTTGGAGATGATTTTTTTGACGATAGTCGCATTCAAAATTTAGTGAATGCCTATCTAGAAAATGCACCAAGAATTTTATACGAAAATATTCCATTTCCTAATTTACCCAAAGATAAAGTGGTTGGCTTGGTAACCGTTAGGCCAAATCCCAAAACATCTTATTTTAAAAAAGGAATTCATACCATTCCGGCACATACCGTTTTTAAAAGGGTTGGAAGTAACTCAGTACCAACGGAAGAAAAAATCCCCTATAACAAAACCAATATTCCAATTGTAGTGCAAATGGAAAACCAAGCCCGAAACAGCATTCGGTTAACCTTAGATGGGGTGGTAGATTTTATGATGCATTCGCACAAAGACATGCAGCCTAAATACAAAGTATTTAAGGAGTTGTTTGTGGTTTGTTGGGCTGGAATTTCAAAAAAAATTAGAGGACAAGAGTTTTTGAGTAGGGTAGATATTTTTTTGGTAAACGAGCAAATCAAGCTGTTTTATTCTGCTTTAGATGTAGTGACCATTGACTATGATCAAAATAGTTTTGTGATTACGGAATATGTTCCTTTAGGGTTGCATGACCAAACAAGTTTATATGCTTTGGAACAAAAGAAAATTTTATTTTTTGACAATGGTTATTACAAGCTCGAAACGGAGTTTTTGTTTGATGCACCGCAATACAACAAAAAAATGTTGCATCATATTTACAATGCCATGCTTTCTATCGTACAAAAGCTAGAAAAACAACAAACATTGACGGTTGCAGAGGCAAAAGATATTTTGCATTTACCTTCTATGCTCATGATTTGCTATTGGAATGGGTTTGAAAAAGCCAAACAAATTTTGATTGAGGCCAAACCTTACTTAAAAAAATACCAAGATCCCACTGTTTTTGTGCATTTTAAAGAAACCATGCGAATTTTGAGAAAGATGAAGTATGATGTAAATTAATCTTAAGTATGCCTTAAATCCTTTATCACTTTAAAAGCAACATCTACTTCTTCTTCCGAAACAATAATGGTAAATTCATTGGTAGTAGAAATGACCTCGTTTATCACAACTCCTTCCCATGCCAATCTTTGAAAGATGTAATAATATACCCCAGAAGTTCCAAAATTTTCATGTGGTAATTTTACCGAGATGCTTGCCAAATTATCCATTTTCTGGAGCAATCTTTCTCCAACAAAATGCTTTTCCACATAGCTTTCTAAGCTTGAACTCAGTACAATGTTGGTTTCGTTTACACCTCTGGAGGAAGTGTAAAAAAATTCAGATAAATCTTTTATATCTGCCAATAAAGACGCTTGTTTTTCTAAAATGGTATCAGAAATGATAAAAGTATAATCGGATAAATTAGAGCGAACTGTAATTTCTCCAAGTTTTTTAACTACTTTTATAATTTTGTGGTTAACTCTAAAATCCAACTCTTCTGAAAGTCTTTTCAGAGCCATAACAACAGCTCCTTGTCGAACATCTTTACCTAAGTCTTGTTCTAATTCTGGCATCATTACTCTTGCTAATGAAGTTAAATTAATAATGCCTTGCGAGAGGGCTGTAAGCAAAAATGGTTTTGTTTTGATGTAGTGTTCTACAACAGATGCAATAGTTTTCATGTGATTAGTAGTGTTGTTGAAACAACAAAAGTAAAAAAATTGAAACAAATTGTTAAGAAAAAAACACTAAAAACACGTTTTGTGAAAATTTAAAATCTTTTGTCCAACAGATTTAGTATTTCCACTCCAAACTTTCCATAATTTTTAGCATGTCTTTTTTAATGTAATCAGATGCAGGCAATAACGAATCAAAATTTGGTTTGGCATAAAAATAGATAGTCCCGGTAACAAAATGCTTTAAACTATCTGTTACATAAAATTGGGTGTTACTTGCTGCATTTCCTCCAACATCATAAAACATACCGTAGACTTTTCTTTTTTCATTAATATATAATTGTTCGCTTATTTCATCAGCTTTAATAACGTGTTTGTAAGTAAGCTTTTGGGCATCTCTTAATAAGTCTTTCAAATTGTTTTGTATTGGCTGGTAAGTAAGATATATTGTTGCTTTCATTTTTGGATATTGTAATTGTACATCACAATTTCCGGTTATTTTGGCAATACTGTTGGTATTGATATTTAAATCATAACATTTTCCTTGCCATGGATCGTATTCTTGTACTGGATATTCTAATTTTAAAAAAGCGGGTGGTTTGGGTAAAGTATCTCCAGGAAGTAGAAGATAAACCAAACTCCCTAACAAAAACAATCCTAATGCAATACCGATTAATTTCTTGTTCATTAATTATTTCTCTTTTAATTTTTAAAACTATTGGCCAGCTTCTGCTAAGGTGACTTTGATTTGTTTGATACGTTTATTATCCACTGCTTCTATGGTAAATACATGCTGTTTAAAAGTTATTTTTTGGCCCTTTTTTGGCAAGGATGCAAAAATTTCTAAAATAAATCCAGCCAAAGTTTCTGCATCTCCTTTGTGTGTTTCAAAATCATCTTCTTCCAAGCCTGTAATGCGATAAAAATCTTTCAAATTTATTTTGCCTTCAAACAAAAAGTTTCTTTCATCAATTTGCGAATAATTCAAGTTTTCATCGTCAAATTCATCACTTATATCTCCTACAATTTCTTCAATAATATCTTCTAAAGTTACCAACCCTGAAGTTCCCCCAAATTCATCTACCACAATGGCCAAGTGATTTTTCATCGATTTGAATTCTTTGAGCAAATCATCAAGTTTTTTGTTTTCAGGAATAAAAAATGGTTCTCTTATTAACGTATTCCAAGCAAAATTATTTTGATTTAAATGAGGGATCAAATCTTTGATATACAAAACACCAATAATATGGTCTAAAGACTCTTCATACACCGGAATTCTGGAATATCCTTTGGCAACAATTGAAGTCATCACTTCTTTAAACGATTGGTTAATTTCTACACCAAACACATCAATTCTCGGACTCATGACTTGGCTTGCTTCGGTGTTTCCAAAAGAAACAATTCCTTCCAATATTTTCTGTTCTTCTTTGGTAGTATTTTCTGTAGAAGTTAATTCTAATGCCTGGGATAATTGGTCAATGGAAATGGATGTTTTTTGGTTGCCCAACTTATTTTCTATCCATTCAGAAACCTTAATCATAGGAGCACTCAAAACACTAAAAAACTGGTTTAAGTAGTGGGTTGGATAAGTCATTTTTTGAGCAAAATACAATTTGTTTCTGCTAGCATAAATCTTTGGTAAGATTTCTCCAAACATTAAAATTAAAAAGGTCACTAAAATTACTTCTAAAGTCCATTGTAACCAAGTCAAAGAAATATTTGCAAACAATGGCTCTTTAATCAAGGCAAAAACCAACACAATACCAACATTTACAAAGTTATTGGCTATCAAAATACTTGCTAAAAGTTTTTTAGGGTTTCTAAGTAGTTGTTCTAAAACTTTACCTCTACTTAAGTTTTCCTCTTTGGCATTACCTATATCAGAGTTGTTTAATGAAAACAACGCTACCTCAGTACCAGAAATAAATGCAGAACACAATAAAAGTATTAGGATGATGATAAATCCTATCCAAAATGTAGAATCGAAAGCGGCTTGCAATAATAAACTAGGGGGTTCCGAGTCCAAAATATATCAATTAGTTAAACTTCTTTTTGGCAAAAATAAACAATTCTATCCTTCTGAAGTAATTGTTCCGCTTTTCATGTCGGAAGTATCTTTTTTAATGTTTAAAAACATAAATTCGGTAACCTGAATTTCGGTGGTGTATTTTTGTGTACCATCCTCTGCTTGCCATTGCCTTGATTTGATGCGACCTTCTACATAGATTTTGTCTCCTTTTGAGAGGTATTTTTCGCACAACTCTGCAGCTTTGTTTCGCACTACTAAATTATGCCATTCAGTAGAAGTAATTTTTTCGTTGGTAGATTTATTGATGTAAACATCATTGGTTGCTAACGGAAATCGACCGATACAATTTCCTCCTTCAAAATAATGCATTTTTACGTCATCTCCCAGATGACCAATTAAGATAACTTTGTTTAATGTGCCTTGCATGGTGGGTAAGTTTACAACCAAAATTAAGAAAAAAAGTTGACATTTTGGCTTTTTTTTAACAAAATCAATTTAGAGTAGTTTTTGCATAAAATCATGAATGATTTTTGGCATTGGCAATTGATTGGCTTCTTCCAAGCGAAACATTCCATCTATTTCAGAATTTAAGAGCACTTTTACAAATCTTACCTCTAAATCTTGGTGGGTGAGTTTGTGTTTTACCATAGGTTCTGTCCATTGCAAATCCTGTACTTTTTTGCTCCATTCAAATGAGTTGATTTGTGATGTAAGATGTTCTATTTCCCAAGGAGTATCTTTTTCTACCAATAAAAATTCATACATCCCAGTCAATATATCGCTTTTATCTCGTTTAAAAAGAGCAATATTTCCATTTAAATCTTGCAAAACTAAATACAAAAAGTGTCTTTTTTTAGTTTTCAGTTTTTTAATTTTTATGGGTAGTACATTAACTTTTTGGTTTGCCAATGCCCAACAAGAAGTGTTAAAAATGCAATTTTCGCATTTAGGTTGGTGCACAGAACAATGTTCACTACCAAACTCCATCATCGCTTGGTTAAACAAATCGGGTTGTTTAGGATCTATTAATTCTTTGGCAACAGAGGTAAATTCTTTTAATGCTTTGCTGTTTGCAATATCTGTTTCAATACCCAAATATCTCGACAATACTCTAAACACATTTCCGTCTACTACCGGAACGGCTTCTTTAAAGGCAAACGATGCTATGGCAGCTGCAGTGTAAGGTCCAATTCCTTTTAGTTGTATTAAATCTTTATAATTATTTGGAAAATTTCCTTGATATTTTTGATGGATGATTTGTGCAGTATGATGTAAATTTCGAGCTCTGGAATAATAGCCCAAGCCCTGCCAAAGTTTTAAGACTTGCTCTTCTGATGCATTTGCCAAATCTTGTATGGTTGGAAAATGCTCTACAAATCGTAAATAGTAGGGCAAACCTTGCGAAATTTTGGTTTGCTGTAAAATAATTTCCGAAAGCCAAATGTGGTAAGGGTTGGTGGTGTTTCGCCAAGGCAAATCCCTTTTGTTTTGTAAATACCACGTAATTAATTTGTTAGCAAATTCTTTTGATTCCATAGCTTAAGCACAAAACTAGCACATTATTTAATTAAAATTTAGAGGTTTATAGTTGATTTATCGTTTTTTTATTTCATATATTTGCGGTCTCAAAAAATAAACTATAACTTAATTTAGAAAGAACATGACGAAAGCGGATATCGTAACTAAAATTTCTGACAGATTAGGACTTGAAAAAGGAGATGTTCAAGCTACTGTAGAAGCATTTATGGAGGAGGTAAAAAACTCATTAGAAACCGGAAACAATGTATACTTGAGAGGTTTTGGTAGTTTTATCATCAAAACTAGAGCAGAGAAAACCGGTAGAAACATTTCAAAAAATACTACTATTAAAATCCCTGCACACAACATTCCAGCATTTAAACCAGCTAAAGTTTTTGTAGAGTCTGTAAAAACCAAAACAGAGGTTGCTGTATAACAAAATTTGATTTATTAATCCCTTAAATTTCACCCTATGCCAAGTGGAAAAAAAAGAAAAAGACATAAAGTAGCTACGCACAAACGTAAAAAAAGAGCGAGAGCTAACAGACACAAGAAGAAAAAGTAGGTCTCCTACTTTTTTCTTTTTTACGTTCTTTGAAAACGGAAACTCGAGCCATGAGTTCCCACAGGTAAATAAAGTTACCTGAATCAGGAAAAGAATTATGTTCTAATCCAAAAAATATTGTTGAATCCATCCACGCGTGTTTTGTTTTACAAAACTGTTTGGAATAAAATTTACATCGTGAATAAAGAATTAATCATCCGATCTAGTTCTGATGCTGTAGATTTTGCCTTATTAAAAGATGGAAAACTAATCGAATTGCACAAAGAAGAGGCTTCAAAGTCAGGTTTTCAAGTAGGAGATATTTTTATCGCCAAAATCAGAAAACCGGTAGCCGGACTCAACGCAAGTTTTGTAAACCTAGGGTATGAAAAAGACGCTTTTTTACATTACCACGACCTTGGTCCAAACTTAGCCACTTCTTTAAAATTCACCAAACAAGTAAGCTCAGGTAAACTCAAAGATTTTTCACTCAAAAATTTTCCTTTTGAACCGGAAATTGACAAAGACGGCAGCATTGTTGACGTGATTAGTGCCAATCAATCAGTATTGGTGCAAATTGTTAAAGAACCAATTTCAACCAAAGGTCCGCGTATTAGTTCTGAAATTTCCTTAGCCGGGAGATATGTGGTTTTAGTACCTTTTTCTGACAGAATTTCGATTTCGCAAAAAGTAAAATCGAAAGAAGAAAAAGACCGATTAAAAAAATTGGTACAATCCGTTAAGCCAAAAGGATTCGGGGTTATTGTGCGAACAGTAGCCGAAGGCAAAAAAGTAGCCGAACTAGAAAAAGATTTGCAACAACTGTATGACAGATGGATTGCAATGTGTAAGAAATTACCAACTGCTCATCATCCTTCCAAAGTATTAGGAGAAATTAAAAAATCGTCCTCTTTAATCAGAGATTTATTTAACGATACTTTTACTTCTATTATGGTAGATGACGAAGAGTTGTACCAAGACACCAAGGAGTATATTGCAGAGATTGCTCCTGAAAAAGAAAATATTGTAAAGCTTTACCACCAAAAGGACTTGCCATTGTTTGAAAAATACCACATCGAACGACAAATTAAAACTTCGTTCGGAAAAACCGTCAGTATGAGCAAAGGTGCCTATTTGATTATAGAGCACACCGAAGCTTTACACGTAATTGATGTGAACAGCGGAAATCGCTCTAACAAAGCTTTTAATCAGGAAGACACTGCTTTAGAAGTAAACATGATTGCAGCAACCGAAGTTGCTCGTCAGTTGCGATTACGTGATATGGGAGGAATCATTGTGGTAGATTTTATTGACATGCAAGACCCGGAACATCGCAAAACCTTATACGATCATTTACGACAGGAAATGAGCGATGACAAAGCAAAACACAAAATATTACCACCTAGTAAGTTTGGTTTAATTCAAATTACCAGACAAAGGGTACGTCCGGAAGTAAATATTGATATTCAAGAAATTAACCCGGACATGGGCAATGAAATTATCGAAGCTCCGATACAAATTATCGATAAAATAGCTTCGGAAGTTGAAATGCTTAAACACCACAAACGATTAGTGCTTAATGCACATCCGTTTGTGGCAGCTTACCTAACCAAAGGTTTTCCATCCTTGCGTTCTAAATGGCTATTAGAACACAAGAAATGGGTGAAAATAATACCTAGAGATGCTTACAAATTTTTAGAATACCATTTCTACGACAAACAAGGAAATGTGTTAGTTTAAAAAACCTAAAGCCCCGTACTGCCTAGTATGGGGCTTTTTTTGTTGTATAATTTTCTAATTTAAATAACATCTATTTCTTCACCAACTTCCCAGTTTTCCAACCTTCTGATGTTTGTACTTTTATCCAATAAATACCTGTTGGTAAATGAGCAATAGAAAGTGATTTTTGGTAAAAAATATCTATTTGTTGCCCTAACATACTCCAAATTTCACCTAAAATAATATTTTCATTTCCTATTTCAATATGCAAAACATCGCTTGTTGGATTTGGGTATAAGCCTAATGGAGAGGTAATGAAAGAATTTTCTCCCAAGGTTACTGTGTTATTTCTACTAATCAAATGTTTTTCGGGGTCAAATAATACTTCTTGTACAATAAAAGGCACGTTTACCAAAAACGTTTGTCCGGAAAATGTATGGTTTAATACTTCATTTTGCACTTGTCCACCACTTCCTACCAATCTAATCGGTACAGGCATTTCAAAAAAAGGAACACTCACATGCGAAGTGGTTTGGTTTAATTGTATTTGTACGGTTGCTCCATTTTGGGTGGCATTTACCTGATACGTTGGATAACCTTGTTGGTATACCCAATCGTTAAAAAACTCCGTTAAACTACTTCCATGCACAGCTTCTAAATGCGATTTTAATTGTGTGGTAACAGCATATCCATAAGCCAACATCGGATCAGCCAAATAATTTCTCAAGGCTTGATAAAAATTGATATCTCCCATCACCCAACGCAACATATGGACCACCATACTTGCTTTGTTGTAAGACAATCGACTACTAAAAATTCTGGATACACTACTCAAGTCGCTATCCTGTAAATATACATTGCCACTAGGTAAAGAGGTTATATTGTTGATTTTGGAGTTTTTCCAGCTAACAAATGCAGATTGCCCATCTAAATGTTCTACAACCAAACCATCTAAATAGGTGGCAAAACCTTCGTTGAGCCAAATATCTTTCCAAGTGCCACAAGTAATTTTGTTGCCAAACCATTGGTGAGCCAATTCATGTGCAATCAAACTCCTGCCAAAGCTTCCCATAAACGAAACCGTAGCATGTTCCATACCACCTCCCCAGCCAAATTGGGCATGTCCGTATTTTTCGTTTTTGTACGGATAAGCTTCAAACAAATCTTCAAACAATTCCATGATAGGAATAGTTACCGACAAACTATTGGATGCGGAAGTATAGTTTTCGGGGTACAAATAATTTACAATCGGAAAATTGTTAGGGGCAATGCCATAATTTTGGGTAAATATTTGGTAATTGGTAACAGCAATAGCAACCAAATAGGCAGGTATTGGATAATCATGTACAAACCGAGTTGTTTTGGTATTATTGCTATGAAAAACCACGCTAGTTTGCAAACCATTTGCTACAGCAGTGTAAATATTTGGTGTTCGAAGTTTGACTTCCAATCGTTCAATTTTATCGTCTAAGCTTTGTTTACAAGGCCACCAATCTCTTGCACCATAAGGCTCAGAAAGGGTCCAAATAATAGGTGTACCGCTATGTGTGCTTCTTATAAATGCTTGCTCTACTTGGTCTGGAACACCAGCATAACTTACAGCTAATGAATCTAATGTGCCGGCTGTGATGGTTTGTGGTAAAGTAATAATTAATTCTTTGTCGCTATCGTTAATTGTAAAGTTCAAGGGAGTGTTTCCTTTCATCACAGAGCCAACTTGAATTCGATTGTTGTAATTTACATTGGCAGTATTGGTAATTCGATTCAAATCAAATGTAATCGTATTCATATTTTGTAAAGCTACAAAATGCGTGGTAACACTTCCGCTAACAAACAACACAGCAGGGTCAATATCTAATTCTAACCTTTGGTAACGAATATCGTAATTGGCAGTATTTAAATTTTCCTGAAAATTCATTACCGATGAGGCAGATTTCATTTCTGCTTCCACAATAGCATCTAAATCTGCTTTGTTTTGTGAAAAACTAAGAGGGCAAAAAAAGCAAGAAAGGATTGTTATAAAAAAGAGAAAATAAAAAATGTAGGAGTTTTTCATTACTTGTGGATTTGCATCAAAATGATTTCAAATATAGCTAATTGCATTCAACTTTAAATAGGTGGATTATGTAAAAAAATACATAGGGATGCCCAAAATATTCTGTATTTTTGCCAAAATTTTTACAACATATGTTACAATTAACGGTTATTCGCGAAAATAAAGAGGAAGTCATTGCCCGTTTATCTAAAAGAAACATCGATGCCAAAAGTTTGGTAGAAAATGTACTTGCAATAGATGAAAACAAAAGAGCATTACAAACCCAATTAGAGGAGTTATTGGCAGAGTCTAATAAAATTTCTAAAGAAATTGGGCAGTTGATGAAATCCGGAAATAAAGAGGAAGCCGAAGCGTTAAAAAATCGTACTACTGAAATAAAGTCGACTTCTAAAGAATTGCAAGACCAAGTAAATGCTTTGCAAGAGCAATTAACAGATGAGTTATACAAAATTCCAAATACTCCTGCTACCATAGTGCCTAACGGAAAAGATGCTGAAGATAACGAAGTAGTGCACGAAGAAGGTGAAGTACCTCAACTAGGAGCTGAAGCACAACCACATTGGGAGTTGGTTAAAAAATACGATATTATCGATTTTGAATTAGGAGTAAAAATTACCGGAGCTGGTTTTCCGGTGTACAAAGGAAAAGGTGCCAGATTACAACGTGCCTTAATTGCTTACTTTTTAGATAAAAATACCCAAGCTGGTTACCAAGAATACCAAGTACCTCATTTGGTAAACGAAGCTTCTGGTTTTGGAACAGGTCAGTTACCTGACAAAGAAGGGCAAATGTACCATGTAGGAGTTGATGATTTGTATTTGATTCCTACTGCAGAAGTTCCTGTAACAAATTTATTTAGAGATGTGTTGTTGCAAGAATCAGAATTACCAATTTTATGTACAGGATATACTCCGTGTTTTAGAAGAGAAGCAGGATCTTATGGGTCACATGTTAGAGGTTTAAATCGTTTACATCAATTTGACAAAGTAGAAATTGTGCGATTTGAAAAACCTGAAAATTCCTATGCAGCATTAGATGCAATGGTAGAACATGTTAAAGAAATTATGCGAGAATTAAAATTACCTTATCGAGTTTTGCGTTTGTGTGGAGGAGACATGGGCTTTACTTCGGCATTAACTTACGATTTTGAGGTATATTCAACCGCTCAAAACAGATGGTTAGAAATTAGTTCCGTATCCAATTTTGAGACCTATCAAGCCAATCGTTTAAAATTACGTTACAAAGACCAAAATGGTAAAAACCAATTGGTGCATACTTTAAATGGAAGTTCTTTAGCATTGCCACGTGTGTTGGCTGGTATTATCGAAAATTACCAAACCCCGGAAGGAATTGTAATTCCGGAGGTGTTAAGACCATATACCGGGTTTGACATAATCAATTAAAAAACGAAACCTAAATTTTGGTTAAATAAGTATTATCAGTACTCTTACGTTATAATTTTGCAAAAAAATATTTGTGAAAAAGTATCTAAGAGTATTGTTTTTTTGTTTTTTCTCGATTTTAGTCCTCTCCGAAACTAGTAAATATTCTATTGAATATAAAGATCTTACATCCTATTACTTCGAATATGATGATAATGAATTTAAATCAATTTCAGTGGAATTTTCCAATACGAGCAATTGGGTTCCGTTTTTCTTCAATGTAAAATACCAAAAAAATTTTACGACTATTCTAACGCAAGGTTTTTCAAAAGAGCCAAATGTACCCCCTGAGTTTAGTTCAGATTTTTTGAAATTTTATCATTGTTAAACCTGAACTGAAATATCATGAGAATTTTAACCTTTTTATTACTTATTACCACTTTTGCTTTTGCACAAAACAGAAATAAAAACAAAGTAGAAGTTGGTTCTCCAGAATGGAAAAAACAACATTATGTAGTAGACAGAGATTCTGCTTATGCAGATCCGAGAGTGGCCTTAAAAAAACTACAAGGGGGCAACAAAAGATTTGTTGAAGGAAAAAGCATTAAGCCTCGTCAAGATTATGAAGCCATTAAAAAAACTGAATTTGGACAAGAACCATTTGCCATCATTGTAGGATGTAGTGATTCACGTGTTCCAAATGAAGTAATTTTTGACCAAGGTTTGGGAGATTTATTTATTATCCGAACTGCCGGACAAGTATCTGCAGCTGCGAGCTATGGCAGTATGGAGTTTGCAGTTTTAAAATTGAAATCCAAACTCATTGTAGTTTTAGGACACACAGAGTGTGGTGCTGTGGCTGCTGCAGTTGACAGACCAGAAGATGTTCCTGGACATATCGTGACATTGATCAATGACATCAAACCTGCAGTAAGAAAATCTGCTCATTTTATGGGGAATGTAGTAAACAATGCTGTAAGACAAAACGTGATTGAACAAGTGAAAAATTTAAGAGATTTAGATCCAATTTTACGTAAAAAATACGAAGCTGGTGAAATCTTGATTGTTGGAGCTGTTTACGATATTCACAACGGAAAAGTAGAATTTATTGAGGAAACTTTAGAAAATCTTCCAAAAGCAAAATAATCAAACCATTTATGGATACACAAACTCTCTTCGTATTTTCGAAGAGAGTTTTTTAATACATCACGCTATGAAAAAAATAGGATTGTTATGGCTTGGCATGATCTCAATAGCAATAGCCCAATCAAACAGAGTGAACACTTATCAAACCATCGGATGGTATAATTTATTTGCCACAGTAAAGGTGAGTGAGAAAAATAGCATACATGCCGAATACCAATTTCGAAGAGATGAATGGATTACCAATTGGCAGCAAAGTTTATTAAGGATTGGCTACAACCATAACTTTAGTAAAAGAGTACAACTTCGATTAGGAGCAGTTTGGATTGAAACATTTCCGTATAGCGATATTCCAATCAATGCCTTAGGGAAAGACTTTACAGATCTACGAACTTTTCAGCAAGTGACCATACAAGATGAATTTTCCTACTTAACCTTGTCGCACCGATTCATGCTCGAACAGCGTTGGGTAGGCAGATATTCTTCTCCAGATTTAGAACAAGAAGATGATTACCAATACTTGAACAGAATTCGTTATATGGCAAGAGTACAGGTGCCATTTTCTAAAAAATCAAAAGAAAAGTTTACCTATTTCGCTGCCTATGATGAAGTTTTTATTGGCTTTGGAAATCAAATAGGAGAAAATATTTTTGACCAAAACCGATTAGGGTTGATGATTGGAAGAAAGTTCAACAACCACGTTCGAGTTGAAATGGGGTACTTGAATCAAATTGTACAGTTAGGAAGAGAAATTAATGGTTTTAATAGCTTTCAACACAACCACGGACTGATTTTAAATACTTTTTTAGATTTCTAAAAATTTATTTTTGTTTCTTTACAACACCAACCAATGCACTAACAGCAGTGTATTGGTTGCATTAATTTTTTTTAAATGATTCGTTGGTTCAGTGTTTTTCTGTTTTTAGTTACGTTTGGTTCATTTGCCCAAAACGAGCAATTGGCCATGATGTATTTAAACAAAGGAGAATTTGAAAAAGCATTGTTGGCTTATCAAGAGCTGTACAAATCGCAGCCTACCAACAACAATTTTATGCTAAAAGTGGTAGAGTGTTACCAGCAACTCAATCAGTTGGATAAATCCAATGAAGTATTGCAAGATTATTTTAAAAAATTCAAATTACCACTCATGTATGTGGAGATTGGGTATAATTATAAATTACAACAAAACGAAAGCCTTAAATCGCAATTTTACGATCAAGCTTTAGATCAAATAAAAAAACAATACACCAATGTGTATCAAGTTGCCCAATCGTTTGAAAAAAAGGTAGAATTAGATTATGCATTAAGATCCTACCAATTAGCACTCCAAATGGAACCATCCGGTAGGTTCAATTACCAAATGGCTTTGCTACACGGACAAATGGGTAACATGGAATTAATGATTGAAAAGTTTTTAGAAGAAGCCTATCAATTTCCGGAAAGTCAACCTATGGTGCAAAACCAATTGACCCGATTTATGGATGATGAAAATGAAAGTGATTTTAATGCTTTGCTCAGAAAAAATTTGATTTTAAAAACACAAAAAAGCCAAGACATTTTTTGGAACCAGTTTTTGAGTTGGTATTACGTACAAACTCGTCAGTACGACAAAGCATTTGTACAAGAAAAAGCTATTTACAAGCGAAATCCAGAAAGTTTTTATAATATAGTTGACTTGGCTGAAATAGCAGCAAAAGAAGAGGATCCAAGTGCGGAGTCTATCTTCCAATTTATTTTACAAAACACTACAGATGCGGAGTTAGTTGTGCAGTGCCATCATTTTTTATTGAACTTAAAAATGGAGCAAAACCAAACTCAGGATTATCCGAAAATACAAAAGCAATTTCAAGAGTTATTCCAACAGTTTGGACAAAATGAACGAACCTTGGCTTTAATGCAGTTACAAGCAAATTTTGAGGCTTTTTCATTACAAAACACCAAAAAAGCCAAAGAAATATTGGAGCAATGTTTAACTTTTCGATTAAACAACAAACAACGAGCAGAGGTTAAGATGGATTTGGCAGATGTGTTGTTGTTAGAGGAAAAATTCTCCATGGCATTGTTGCAGTATGCTCAGGTGGAGGAAGACATGAAAGGTGATGTTTTAGGCCAAGAAGCCAATCTTAAAATGGCAAAAACAAGTTTTTACCAACAAGACTTTGAGTGGGCTTTACAACAGTTTAAAGTATTAAAATCAGCACATTCGCAACTTATTGCCAACGATGCGTTGGAAATGTTCTTGCTGTTAAGCGATAACAATCCTTCTGACAGTTTGCAACTGGCATTAAAGCAATTTGCCAAAGCCGACTTTTTAGCCTACCAAAACAAGCACACCCAAAGTATTGCAGCCTTTCAAAAAATTATACAGGATTTTGCAGAAGATGAAGTTTTAGATGATGTACATTATCGTTTGGGAACCGTTTTTATGGAAAAGAAGAAATTTCAAGAAGCGGTATCGCATTTTGAAGTAATTTTGCAGCAATTCCCTGAAAGTGTTTACAGAGACGAAGCGTATTATTTTTTAGGAGAAATTTATTACAAAGAATTGCAAAACCCTATAAAAGCCCAAAGCTATTATGAGCAGGTGATTATGCAACACCCGGATAGTATTTATTTGGTAGATGCTCAAAAGAGATTTAGAGCCATTAGGGGAGACAAAAATTTATAACATGATTATTTACAACGTAACCGTGAATATTGAAGAATCGATGCACCATGAATGGTTGCATTGGATGAAAACCAAACATATTCAAGAAGTATTAAATACCGGAAAGTTTATTTCTGCCAGACTTATTCAAGTTTTGATTGAAGAAGAAATGGGAGGGGTAACCTATGCAGTACAGTATTTAACTGATAGTAGAGAAAAACTCGAAAGTTATTATTTAATAGATGCTCCAAGGCTAAGAGAAGAAGGAATGAAAAAGTTTGGAGATAAAATGGTGGCATTCCGAACCGAATTGCAATTGGTAGAAGATTTTTTGCCACAAAACTAATTTCATGAATAAAGTAGCACCCAAAAAACATTTAGGGCAGCATTTTTTAACCGATTTAGATGTCGCTAAAAATATTGCAGATACCATCACCCCAAATTCTCCCAAAAATGTTTTGGAAATAGGTCCGGGAATGGGGGTGCTCACCCAGTTTTTATTATTGCAAAACAAACAGGTAAAAGTAGTAGAAATAGACAAAGAATCTGTTGTATACCTAGAACAGCATTTTCCTGCATTACACCATCAAATTATACCCAAAGACTTTTTAAAACTAGATTTACACCCTTTATTTTCAGGTGAACCATTTGCAATAATTGGCAATTTTCCGTACAATATTTCTACCCAAATTGTTTTCAAAGCCATTGAAAACAGACACTTGGTGCCAGAGTTTTCCGGAATGTTTCAAAAAGAAGTTGCAGAGCGAATTTGTGAGAAAAAAGGCAGCAAAGCTTACGGAATTTTATCGGTGCTTACCCAAGCATTTTACCATTGTGAATATTTATTTACGGTGGGGGAACAGTGTTTTAATCCGCCTCCAAAAGTTAAATCGGGTGTTATCAAACTTACCCGAAAAGAAAAATATACTTTGGATGTAGATGAAAAACTATTTTTTCAAGTGGTGAAAACTAGTTTCAACCAACGCAGAAAAACTCTTCGAAATAGCTTAAAATCCTTTCAATTAAACGATATTTTAAAAGAAGATAGTATCTTTGACCTCCGTCCGGAACAACTTTCCGTGGAACAATTTTTGGAACTAACCCACAAAATTGCGAATAATGGAGTTCAAAATCAATCATGAGTTAATTGCTCAAATCCAAAAACTCATTGCCGAGAACCATGAAAAAGAGTTAATTACACTCTTTGAAGAGTTCCATTATGCGGATATAGCCGAAATCATGGAGGAATTGGAAATCCATGAAGCAAGCTTTATCTTTAACTTGTTAGATTCCGATAAAACTGCCGAAATTCTTTTAGAGTTAGAAGAAGAAACGCGGAACAAAATCTTAAAAAGACTTACTCCTAAAGAAATTGCAGAAGAGTTAGTAGAGCTTTCTACCGATGATGCTGCAGATATTATTGCCGAACTTCCTGTTGAAAGAAAAAACCAGGTTATCTCCGAAATGGAAGATGTGGAGCATGCCAAAGATATTGTGGAGTTATTGCGTTATGACGAGGATACTGCGGGTGGTTTGATGGCAAAAGAGTTGGTAAAAGTAAATGAAAATTGGAATGTACTTACTTGTGTAAAAGAAATGCGAACCCAAGCTGAAAACGTGGTTCGAGTACACTCAATTTATGTAGTAGATGACGAAAATCGACTTAAAGGAAGATTATCCCTAAAAGATTTATTGACAACTTCTACCAAAACTCCCATCAAAGATATTTACATTCCAAGGGTAGATTATGTAAACGTAGATACCAAAGATGTAGAAGTAGCACGTATCATGCAAAAGTACGACTTAGAAGCCATACCAGTGGTGGATGAGTTGGGTAGATTGGTAGGTAGAGTTACTATTGACGACATTGTAGACGTGATTAAAGAAGAAGCTGACAAAGATTATCAATTGGCTGCAGGTATTTCACAAGATGTAGAAGCAGACGATAGTATTTTTCAATTAACTAGAGCACGTTTGCCTTGGTTGGTTTTGGCCTTGTTTGGTGGGTTGATTGCGGTAGAGGTTTCTAGTAGTTTTCAAAGTGCTATGGACCAATACAAAGTATTGTACTTTTTTACCCCATTAATTGCTGCAATGGCAGGAAATGTAGGAGTTCAATCGAGTGCTATTATTGTGCAAGGTTTGGCCAACAACACCTTAGGAGGTACTTTATGGCAACGACTAATTAAAGAAGTTTCACTGAGTTTATTAAATGGCTTATTTTTAGCATTATTACTTTTATTAGGAAGTCATTTTGTGGTTGGAGTAGAATATATTATTGGGTTTACAGTGGCAATTTCATTAATTTCTGTAATTGTAATCGCATCTTTGATAGGAACTTTTGTTCCAATCACACTAAACAAGTACGGGATAGATCCAGCATTGGCAACCGGACCTTTTATAACCACTAGTAACGATATTTTTGGCATTTTCATCTACTTTACTATAGCAAGAATTATCCTTGGATTTTAAATAATTATAACTTTATGTTGCAAAAAAAAGTGTTGCATTTAGATACCAACCACCCCTTACTGTGGGATGGATTGCAACAACTCGGTTTTGAAAATGAATTAGATGCTATATCAACTAAAGAGAAGGTTATCCAAAAAATAGCTTCTTATCATGGCATAGTAATCAGAAGTAGGTTTACTTTAGATGCCACTATTTTAAAAGAAGCCAAAAGATTAGAATTTATTGCCAGAGTAGGTGCTGGTTTGGAAAACATTGATCAAGAATTTGCCAAAAAAAGCAATATTACTTTAATAGCTGCACCCGAAGGCAATTGCAATGCTGTTGGAGAACATGCATTGGGCTTGCTATTAAACTTAATGAATCATATTCATAAAGGACATCAAGAAATAAAAAACGGTATTTGGCTTAGAGAAGAAAATAGAGGAGAAGAAATAGAAGGAAAAACCATCGGAATTATTGGGTACGGACATACCGGTAAAAAGTTTGCAAAAAAATTATCTGGTTTTGATGCGGAAGTTATTTTTCACGATATCCAATCAGGTTTACAAGATGCCTTTGCCAAACAAGTAACCTTGAAAGAATTACAACAAAAAGCCGATGTCATTTCCTTACACGTTCCTTTAACTGAACTAACAAAGCATTTGGTAAACAAAACTTTTATTGAGGAATGTAACAAATCATTTTGGTTGTTGAACACTGCAAGGGGATCTTGCATTCATACCCAAGATGTGTTAGAAGCATTAAAAAGCGGAAAAATTAAAGGTGCAGGTTTAGATGTATTAGAGTTTGAAAAAACCTCTTTTGAAACTATTTTTGAACAACCAAATGAGATATTACATCAATTGATACATCATCCAAATGTAATTTTAACACCTCATGTTGCTGGTTGGACCCATGAGAGTAACGTAAAATTAGCCGAAACCATTGTGCACAAAATCAAAAAGTTATATTTTTGAAGTACAACCAATCAAACAAAAACAGTATGGAAGTTAACCAACCAAAGGAAGCGTGGAACCAACCCACTCCCCAAGAAAATAAAAAAATTGTAGCCGGAATTTTTGCATTATTACTTGGAGGTATTGGAGTTCATAAGTTTTATTTAGGATACACCACTGAAGGAGTAATTCAAATTGTATTAAGCTTAGTAACTTGTGGAATTGCAGGAATCATTCCATTTATTGAAGGAATTTTGTATTTAATCAAAACCGATGAGGAGTTTTACCAAACGTATCAGGTCAATAAACGTGGTTGGTTTTAATAGAGAAAACGCAAAAATTACCGATAAAAAGTAGTACTAATTTGTAAATAATTAATTTTACAGTATTTCATTTACTCATAAATTACATTCAATTACATTTAATACTCTGTTTTTTACATGAAACTTTAAGAATTGTAAACTTATTCTACAACAACCTTATACATTTGCAATACCATAACAATAGGTTAAGCTTATTATGGTAGATTTGGGGCAAAAAGGGTGGTAAACTTTACCACCTTTTTATTTTAACCCCAAACAAAAGAGGCACTTGAATCCAAGTGCCTCCTTTGTTTTAAAAAATTATATAATTATTTCTCAGTAGCAAATCTTCTTGCAACTTCATTCCAGTTAATTACATTAAAAAAGGCTTCAATGTAATCTGGCCTTCTGTTTTGGAAATGTAAATAATAAGCATGTTCCCAAACATCTAAACCTAAAATTGGAGTACCAGAGCACCCTATTTCAGGCATTAAGGGGTTGTCTTGGTTTGCAGTGCTACAAACTTCTAATTTTCCACCGGCATGTACACACAACCAAGCCCAACCTGATCCAAATCTGGTTGCAGCAGCTTTGCTAAACTGTGCTTTAAAATCAGCAAACGAACCAAAGTCTCTATCAATAGCAGATGCTAACTCTCCAGTTGGTTCGCCACCGCCATTAGGACTCATTACTGCCCAAAACAAATTATGGTTGTAAAAACCACCGCCATTGTTTCTAACCGCAGCATTGCTCATGTCTAGGTTTATTAAAATATTTTCGATAGTTTTACCTTGCATATCTGTTCCTTCAATAGCTGCATTTAGGTTGTTGGTGTAAGCAGCATGATGTTTGGAATGATGTATTTCCATAGTACGAGCATCTAAATGAGGTTCTAGAGCATCATATGCGTAAGGTAAAGAAGGTAATTCAAAAGCCATAATACACGTTTTTTTGTTAAACAAATTTTTTTCAAAATTATAAAATTAACTTTGGTTGGTAAAAATTTTATTGTTAACAGCATCTTAATTTAAGCAGAAACATGTCAGATAATTTTCTCATTTACACCGCATCAGCTGGTTCTGGAAAGACTTTTACTTTGGTAAAGGAATACTTGAAAATTATTTTGACGCATCCTACAGAAGATGCTTACCGAAAAATTTTAGCCATTACATTTACCAACAAAGCGGTAGAGGAAATGAAATCGAGAATTTTAGATACTCTTTTGGAACTTTCCAAAGAAGATTCTAATAAAGCAGCTAACGAGATGTTGCAAATGATTGCTGACGATACTGGTAAAGAGATACAACAACTAAAAGCCAAAGCAAAAACGGTTTTTCAACATATTTTACATCACTACGGGAGTTTTGAGGTAGCGACTATCGATAAATTTACCCATCGCATCATCCGGTCATTTGCCAACGAACTGCAGTTAAATAATAATTTTCAGGTGCAATTAAACTTTGACCCATTGTTGGAGCAAGCAATAGATTTATTGTTATCAGAAGCAGGTGAAGAAAAAGAATTAACTGAACTTTTTTTAGATTTTACACTCAATAAATTAGAAGAGGATAAATCATGGAACATCAAAAATGATTTTCTTCAAACCGGTAAAATTTTACAGTCAGAGAATCATATTGAAGAGCTCAAAAAATTAGATGGCATATCCTTACAAGATTTTAAAAAATGGCAAGTCGCACTTAAAAAATCTATTCCTGAACAACAAAATCAATTGGCTGTTTTGGTTGCCAATTTTTTAGAAACCCTACAACAAAACATGCCATTGGAGGATTTTTCCAGAAAAACCTTTCCCAATTTTCTACAAAAACTCATCCATGGAGATGTTTCTGATATTACCAGGTTTGAAACATTAGATGACGTTACCATCAATAAATCATCTAAACACGAAGTAATTTGGGAAGGCTTAAAAACACAACTATCCCAAGATTATCAAAAAATCAAACAATTGCAAAGAAGTATCGCTTTTACAGCTAAAATTTTAAAAGATTGGACCCAGGTTTCTGTTTTAGCAACTTTAGATAAGGTGATTTACGAGTTGCAAAAAGAACAAAATATTTTACCAATTAAAGAGTTTAATAAAATCATCAACGAACAAATTCAAAACCAACCAGCACCTTTTATTTATGAGAAATTAGGAGATAGATACCAACACTTTTTTATCGATGAATTTCAAGATACTTCCGAATTGCAATGGAAAAATTTAGTCCCACTAATTTCAAATGCTTTAGATTCTGAAGATGCTAATCAAATTGGAGGAAGTGTCATGTTAGTGGGTGATCCAAAACAATCTATTTACCGGTTTAGAGGTGGTAAAGTAGAGCAAATGATAGGTTTGGTTAAAGAGGATAATCCATTTAAAAACCACACCAAAAAAGTGGTGAATTTACCAAGCAACTTCAGAAGCTTTCAACAAGTGGTAGCTTTCAATAACAACTTTTTTTCGTGGATGTCTGACAAATTTAAGTTAGATAAATATTCAGAGATTTATAAAAGTGCTTCTCAAATACCACAAAAAGTGGAAAAAGGGTTGGTTGAAATCACCTTTTTAGAAGATGAAGATAACATCCAAGAAGCCTATTTACAAAAAGTAAGGCAGCACATCGAAGAGGCATTGCAACAAGGATATCAGTACCAAGATATTGCGGTTTTAGTACGAAAAAATGCAAGTGGACAATTGGTTGCAACCTATTTGATAGAACAGCAAATTCCCATCATTTCTTCTGACTCGTTAATGATAGGTGCTTCTCAAGAAGTTAAAATCCTTTGGAATTTTGTGCAATACATACAACAACCACAAAACGAAGAAGCTAAAACAGCATTGTTAGAGTATTTTTCATCTTTTGTACCTACGTTTCCAAAACACGACTTTATTTTTTATGGTAAAAACTTAGTTAAACTTGAAGAATTAGAGGTTTATTTGAACCAACACCAAATTGCAATTAATCTGCAAGATTTACCTACAAAATCTATTTATGAACAAGCAAGTTATTTTGCACATCATTGGTTAAAATTAAAAGAGACCAATGCATTTGTGCATTACTTTTTGCAAATGATTTTTGAATGGAATGTATTACAACAAAAACCTTATCACGAAGTAAAGGAGTTATATGAAACAGAAGGGTATAAAAAAAGCATTCCATCCAACGAAAATGAAAACGCAGTTAAAATCATGACTTTTCACAAGGCAAAAGGGCTAGAGTTTCCTGTGGTGATCATTCCGTTTTTAGATTATAAAATTTACGAACACATCGAGAAATTGTGGATTAATACCGAGCAAGTGATTCCAGAAGTCCCTGTAATGCTAGTAAGTGCATCCAATGATACAGAACAACTTATAGGAGGTTTAGACGAAAACAATCCGGTGTTTTTAAGCAAAGAAGAACGCTTATTAGATGCCATTAATGCCATGTACGTTGCTTTTACTAGAGCAAGAGAGCAAATGCATATAATTACACAAGTAAAAAAGACTAATAATGGTGTATCAGAAGGCTACATTTCAAGTTATTTATACCATTACTTAACTAAAAACTCTAATGATAACTATTTTGTTTTTGGTGAAAAGGTTTATCGTAAACCAAACTTACAAACTTCCTCAAGAATTGAAAATCTTGCATGGACACAAACTACTCCATGGACTCACAAAATCAATATAACTACCCTTGAAAGTAGGTTATGGGCTTCTGAAAAAGGAGAAGAGCGTAGATTTGGTAATGTGATGCATCAACTGCTCTCAGAAATTAAAAATGAAGATTCCATTAAAATAGTTTTACAAAAAGCAATCAAAAAAGGATGGATAGTACTATCTCAAAAAGAGACTTTTGAACAAAGAATTCAAGAGGTAGTAAATCACCCTGATTTAAAAGATTACTACCAAACTAATACCAAAACTTGGAATGAACGAACAATTTTAACGCCAAATCAAAGCTTTATTCCTGATAAAGTGGTTTTTGTAAGCAATCAGGAAGTAGTGCTGATCGATTATAAAACCGGAAAAACATTTGCAAAACACCAACAACAACTGCAGGAGTATGAAAGCATTTTGAATGAAATGCAGTTAAAAGTGGTAAAAAAAATATTGGTATATTTAGGAGACCAATGTAATGTGATAACTTTGTAGCATTCAATTTTTAAAATAAAATTAATATACCATGTACGGAGCAATTAAAGAATATTTGCAAAACGAATTACAACAAATTGAGGAACAAGGATTATTCAAAAAAGAAAGAATTATTGTTTCTCCACAAGGAGCAGAAATCACTTTAGATAGCGGACAAAAAGTTTTAAACTTTTGTGCAAATAATTATTTAGGATTGTCATCTCATTCAGAGGTGGTTCAAGCGGCCAAAGATGCCTTAGATTCGCATGGTTTTGGGATGTCGTCTGTGCGTTTTATTTGCGGTACCCAAGATATTCATAAAAAGTTAGAAGCTACTATTGCGGATTTTTATAGTACAGAAGATACCATATTGTATGCAGCAGCATTTGATGCCAATGGAGGAGTTTTTGAACCCTTGTTAGGAGAACAAGATGCAATTATTTCAGATAGTTTAAATCATGCTTCGATTATTGATGGAGTTAGGTTGTGTAAAGCAGCCAGATATCGCTATGAGAATAATAACATGGAAGATTTGGAAAAACAATTGATTCAAGCCAATCAAAACGGTGCCAGATTTAAATTGATTGTTACTGATGGTGTTTTTTCCATGGATGGGTTGGTAGCTCCGCTAGATAAAATTTGTGATTTGGCAGAACAATACAATGCCTTGGTGATGGTAGACGAATGTCATGCAGCAGGTTTTATTGGTGCAACCGGAAAAGGAACGTTAGAAGCAAAAAAAGTAATGGGTAGGGTAGATATAATTACTGGAACTTTAGGAAAAGCTTTAGGAGGAGCAATGGGTGGTTACACCACCGGTAAAAAAGAAATTATCGAAATACTTCGACAAAGATCTAGACCTTATTTATTTTCTAATTCATTAGCACCAGCCATTGTAGGAGCCTCAATTAAAGTATTTGAGCTTTTAAAAGGAGATACCAAACTAAGGGATCAGTTAGAATGGAACACCAATTACTTCAAAAAAGGAATGAAAGAAGCTGGTCTAGATATTATTGACGGGGATTCTGCAATTGTACCTGTAATGCTTTACGATGCCAAAGTAGCACAACAAATGGCACAAGAACTTTTACAGGAGGGTATTTATGTAATAGGCTTTTTCTATCCGGTAGTTCCTAAGGATAAAGCAAGAATTAGAGTACAACTTTCTGCTGCACACACTAAAGAGCATTTAGATCAGGCAATTGCTGCTTTTTCCAAAGTAGGTAGGAAAATGGGTATTATTTAAAGTTTTTGTAAGTTAAATACCCTTTTTTTAACAATAATTTTTGTTGTTACAATAAAACACATAATTTTGCAATCATAAAACTAAGTATTGTTAACAAATCAAAATTAGTATGAAACATCTAAACAAATTATTTGCAACCGTTGTCTTGTTTGCAGGTTTAAGCCTTCAAGCACAAGACAACAACAATCCATGGGCTATTTCCTTCGGGGTAAATGCTGTGGATGGTGCCAGAGTTAGTGCAGCATCAAAACTACAAGATCAGTTTTCAGAGTATTTTAATGCAAACCAATTTTGGAGCATTTTACCATCTGTATCTTATGTTAATGTAACAAGACACGTAGGTGGTAACTTTTCATTTGGTGTAACTGGTTCAATCAACAGATTAACTAAATTCGCTTTACCGTTAAATCCAGCCACTGGAGATTATTCTGTAGTGAACCCTGGAGATTTAATGTATTACGGATTAGAAGGGGATATCAAGTATAGTATTGGTACTTTCTGGAAATTCTTAGAGCCATCTATTCACTTAGGAGGTGGTTACGTGTGGATTGATAACTATAGTGCTGGTACTATCAATGGTGGTTTAGGTGCTAACTTTTGGTTCAACGAAAATATTGGGTTGTCTTTAAAATCGATGTACAGACATTCGTTTGAAGACAACAGATTAACTGAAGTTCCAACTCACATGCAACACTTTGCAGGTTTGATTTTCAAATTTGGAGGAAAAGATACAGATGGAGATGGAATCTACGATAAAGACGATGCTTGTCCAGATGTTGCTGGTTTAAAACAATTTAATGGTTGTCCTGATTCTGATGGAGATGGTATCCAAGATTCAGAAGATGAGTGTCCAAACGAAGCTGGTTTACCAGAATTCAAAGGTTGTCCAGATAGAGATGGTGATGGAGTAGCAGATAAAGACGATGCTTGTCCAGATGTTGCTGGTTTAAAAGCATTAAAAGGTTGTCCAGATTCTGACGGAGATGGAATTGCTGATAAAGATGACAAATGTCCAAACGAAAAAGGACCAAGAGAAAACAATGGTTGTCCATGGCCAGATAGAGATGGTGATGGTGTGTTAGACAAAGATGACAAGTGTCCAGATGTTAAAGGTCCTGCTTCTAACCAAGGTTGTCCTGAAGTTACAGAAGAAGTAGTAAAACAATTAAACCAATTTGCTAAAGCTATTTACTTCGATACAGGAAAAGCAACTTTAAAAGGGGAGTCTCAACCAACTTTAGATGCTATCAAAAAAATCATGAACGATTATCCAAACGCTAAGTTTGCAATCGAAGGTCACACTGATAGTACAGGTAGATTAGAAACTAACATGAAGTTATCTAACGATAGAGCAGCTGCTGTTAAAGATTACTTAATTGCCAATGGTGTTGCTGCTAACAGATTAACTTCTGAAGGTTTTGGTCCTAACCAACCAGTAGCTAACAACAAAACTGCTGCAGGTAGAGCTCAAAACAGAAGAACTGAAATTAAAGTGATTAAATAATTTATCACCATATATTTTTAAAAAGAAACGTCCCAATTCGGGACGTTTTTTTATTTTTAGCCTATGGCAAAATTTTTACAACATCTATCTCGTCAAATAATTGATAAGTATTTATTAGCACATCCTAATTTGGTAATAGTGCTTCCCAGTAAAAGGGCTGGGGTGTTCTTGAAAAAACATCTGCAAAGTCAAATTCATCAACCGGTTTTGATGCCATTAATCAAAACTATGGACGAATTGGTGTCGGAAATTTCCGGTTTAGAAATTTTAGATGCAAATGATGTATTACTTGAGTTTTATGCCATTTACTTGTCCAATTCCTATAAAAAAGAAAAGGATTCTTTTGAGCATTTTGCCAATTGGGCCAAAATTTTAATCAAGGATTTTCATGACATTGATCGATATTTAATTGAGCCAAGTCAAGTATTTAATCTGTTGCAGGATATTGAAGTTTTAAAAAGATGGCAATTAGAACCACAAAATAAAACGGACTTATTAAATGATCAATTGTATTTTTGGAGCAAATTACCGGATTGGTACCAAAGTTTAACAACACAATTAAGCCAAAACAAAACTGCATATTCTGGATTGGCTTATCGCGTGGCTTGCAATCAATTAAAATCTTTTATAACAGGTAATTCCAATTATTACGTATTTGCAGGGTTTAATGCATTTAGTACTTCTGAATCGAAAATAGTTCAATCGCTTTTAGACAATTCAAGTGCTTCTATTTATTGGGATATAGAACAGTCTATCTTCGAACACCCTATGCATGAAGCAGGTTATTTTATCAGAAAAATCAAACAAGATTGGCCTTACTATAAAACCCACCCTTTTGAATGGGTGTTTTCAAAAGAAGATTCTACTCCAAAAATTGAAATTATTGGTGCTCCTAAATTATTAGGACAAGCTAAAGTAGTTTCTGAAATTATTTCAAACTTAACGGTACAAGATTTACAAGATACAGCCTTGGTATTGGGTTCAGAAAGCATGTTATATCCGATTTTGGAAAGTTTACCACCAAATATTACGGATGTTAATATTTCCATGGGATATCCTTTAACACAAACAACCCTTCATTTGTTGGTTAAAAGTTGGTTTAAGTTGCATGCTAAAGCAGTGCAAAATCAAAGAAAAAACCATTCCTTTTATCATAAAGATTTGATTGAGGTTTTCGAAAACCCATGGATGGCTAACAATTCGGAATTGCAAAAGATCAAACAAATTTTGTTAAGCAGGAATTTAAGTTATGTTTCCTTTGCTTGGATTGCACAAATTTCTGACGACAAATTGCTTTTACAACTTACCCAACCATGGCAAAATGCAGAGGAATTTTTACAAAGAATAAAAGAAGTTTTACACCAATTGCTTCAAAATAATTTGATGGACGATTTGTCACTTGCAGCTCTTTACTCGTTAATGCAAGTGTTAGACAAACTATTAAATGAAGTGGAATTGTTGAAACAAGTCACCCATCCTGAATTTTTAAGCAAATTATACCTCGAAATGCTTTCCGAAGTTGCCATATCTTTTGAAGGACAACCTTTAAAAGGAATGCAAATCATGGGAGTTTTAGAAAGTAGAACATTGGATTTTGACACGGTGATTTTAACCAATGTGAACGAAGGAATTTTTCCGGCTTCAAAAAGTGCTCCTACTTTTGTGCCTTTTGACATTAAGAAGCAATTTGGACTGCCAACTTATTATGAAAAAGATGCGGTTTTTGCCTATCATTTTTATCATTTATTGCAAAGAGCAAAACAAGTTTATTTGGTGTACAATACCGATGCGGAATCTTTTCAGGAAGGATCGGAGCCAAGTAGATTTATCCAGCAACTACTGGTGAAAGGAAATGTAACTCATCGCATGGTAAAAGCACCAATTCCGATGTCAAATATACAGCCTTGGCAAATGCCAAAATCCGATTTACTCATGCAACGTTTGCAAGAAATTGCAGCGAAAGGATTTTCGCCTTCTTCATTAGCCTTGTATTTAAGAGACCCTAAAAAGTTTTATTACCATCGAATTTTATCTAACAAAGAAGTAGATGAAGTAGAGGAATCGATAGCAGCAAATACTTTTGGAACCGTGATTCACCAAACATTGGAAGAATTATATCATCCTTTTTTAAACACTACTTTACAACCAGATTTGTTAAAAGACCAAAAAAAACTAATAGAGTCAGTTTTGCATCAACATTTTAAAGAAGTGTACAAAGAGGGCAACATGCAAACCGGAATCAATTATTTGGCTTTGCAAGTAGCCAAAAGATATGTGGAACGGTTTTTAGATTTTGAAATAGAACAAGCAACACAAAATCAAATAGAGTTGTTGTATTTAGAAAAAACTTTTCAATCAGTAATACCCATAGAAACCGCTAATTTTCCGGTGTATATTAGTGGAAATGTGGATAGAGTAGACAGATGTAACGGGAAAATTAGAGTAATTGACTACAAAACAGGAAAAGTAGAACCCGGAAATGTGACTATCAAGTCGGTAGATGATTTATTTACCGATGCTTCTCACGACAAAATTTTGCAATTGTGTTGTTATGTATGGATGCTACAAAAAGAGTTTCCGGGAGAGGAAATTAGTGCAGGAATTTATAGTTTTAGAGGATTGCAACAAGGTTTTTTAGAAGTTAGAGTGTCCACGGGATATCGTCAAACACAGAGCATTCATGCAGATTGGGAACAAATTACTTCCCAATTAAAGATGTTGATTGGTGAAATATTGTTGCAAGAGCAACCTTTGCAAGAAACCAAGACCTTATAATAATTCTTCCATTAAATGGAATAATGCGGTTTTGTTTTCCAACCAACTCATATGTCCGTCTGGGAAAGAATACACTTTAATATAAGGAATTTCTTTCAAAAATTCTTGCGATTCCATAGGCAATACAGGATCTTTTTCTCCCAAAATAACTTGAATTGGAACCAAGTTTTGATGGAGTAAAAAAGTATGATCTTTTCTAAATTTCATCCCTTTAATACAAGCGATGATGCCTTCGGCTGAGGTTTTTTGTGCTTCTTGTTTGATCCATTCTATTTCGTGGGCAAATAAAGTGCGACTATCTTCTGCAAATAAATTGGCTACTGCCATACCCACATACAAGTCTTTGTTTTGTTGTACAGCCATGATGGCTCTGTCTCTTAATGCTTTTCTTTCTTCATTATCAGCCAAAGAAGTTGAGTTTAAAAGCGTGATTTTTTGTGCCAACTTTGGATATTTCTCTAATAATGCCAAAGTAATATAGCCACCCATCGAATAACCTACCAAATGAGCTTGGGTAATGTTTTCTTTTTTCATTACCTCATGTACCATTTCAGCTTGAGCTTCCATGGTAAATATGGGAGCAGATACGGTGGTTTTTCCGTGACCCAACAAATCAATGGTAACCACTTGGTGACTTTTAGAGAGTAATTCAACATATCCATCCCAAATGAAGGAAGCTTCTAAAAAGCCGTGTAATAAAACCAATACAGGGCCACTTCCTTGGATTTGGTAATAAATTTCTCCGTTTTGAAAAGTTAACTTTTGACTCATTATTTTGCCATCAAACTTTCAATTTCCTCCACTTCAATCGGAATATTTTGCATCAAGTTAAATGGTGCTCCCGATGGTTGAATAACCACATCGTCTTCTAAACGAATGCCAAATCCTTTTTCAGGTATGTATATACCGGGTTCTACGGTAAACACCATATTGGCCTCCATTGGTAAATGTAGCAAGCCATAATCATGGGTATCTAACCCTAAATGATGCGAGGTGCCATGCATGAAGTATTTTTTGTAAGCTGGCCAATCGGGGTTTTCATTTTGTACATCTGCTTTGTCTATTAACCCAAGTCCTAATAATTCAGAGGTCATGATTTTTCCAACTTCTACATGGTATTCTTTCCAAAAGGTGCCTGGAACCAGCATTTTGGTTGCTTCGTTTTTAACATGCAACACTGCTTGGTATACCTTTTTTTGGAATGCATCAAATTTCCCTGATACCGGTATGGTTCTGGTCATGTCACTCGAATAATTGGCATATTCCGCACCAACATCTAAAAGCAACAAATCTCCAGCTTTACAAACTTGGTTATTTTCAATGTAATGCAATACATTGGCATTGCTTCCGGAAGCAATAATTGGAGTGTAAGCAAACCCTTTAGAGCGATTTCTGATAAATTCATGAGCAAATTCTGCTTCAATTTCATACTCTGCCACGCCTGGTTGCACCATACCTAATACTCTTCTAAAACCTTTTTCGGTGATGTTACATGCTTTTTGCAACAATTCAATTTCTTCCTGCTCTTTGATAGAACGAATGTATTGTAAAATTGGATTTGATTTTTTTACTTGATGTGCCGGGTAATTTTCTTTCCACCATTTGATAAAACGAGCTTCACGGGTTTCGGTTTCAATTTTTGCTCTGTAATGCTCATTGGTGTTGATGTATATGGTGTCACAATAACTCATCACTTCTTTCAATACTTTTTCAAAGTCTTGCAACCAATACACACTTTTAATTCCGGAAACTTCGAATGCTTTTTCTTTAGTTAATTTTTCCCCTTCCCAAACTGCAATATGCTCGTTAGTTTCTCTTAAAAATAAAATCTCTTTTAAATGAGCGAAAGGAGCATCCGGGCATAACAACAAAATACTTTCTTCTTGATCTACTCCACTTAAGTAAAAGATGTCGCGATGTTGTGCAAAAGGCAACGTACTGTCAGCACTTATCGGATAAATATCGTTGCTGTTAAATACAGCCACACTTTTAGGCAACATTTGTTTTGTAAATTTTACTCTGTTTTTTATGAATAATTCAGAAGAGATAGGTGTGTATTTCATGGGTTAATATTGATGAGATTGAAAAATAATAAAATGATTGTATAGGCTACACTCAAGATTAACAAAGATAAATAATTCCTTTCGGAATGAGTACAAGCTTTGCTATGCACATAGAAAATTTTATCTTGCATCAAATTAAAATAATATGAGGTTTCTTTTTTCAATGGTTTGCATGCTTGTTTTTACAGTGCAAACTTTTTCACAAGAATTGAAAAATTTCCAATGGTTTGATGCCAATGGCAAGAAAACCACCACAGAAAAATTAATTAAAGAGGCCTTAAAAACCGAAGTGGTTTTGTTTGGAGAATACCATAACAATCCTATTTGTCATTGGCTGCAATTAAAGCTCACACAAAGTCTTCTCGCTAAAGCTCCATTGGTTTTAGGTGCTGAAATGTTGGAAGCCGATAATCAAAAAGTGTTAAACGATTATTTGAATGGAACCATCACCCAAAAAGGATTGGATACATTGGCTCGTTTGTGGAGTAATTACAAAACCGACTACAAACCATTGGTTGATTTTGCCAAAGAAAAACAACTACCATTTGTGGCAACCAATATTCCAAGAAGATATGCCAGTATGGTTTTTAAAAACGATTTTGCATCTTTAGATGCGTTGACTATAGAAGAAAAAAGCTGGATAGCACCACTGCCTATTCCTTTTGACATTCAGTTGCCGGGCTATCAAAACATGTTGCAAATGATGGGAGGACATGCTGGGGAGAAAATGCCCAAAGCACAAGCCATTAAAGATGCTACCATGGCTCATTTTATTTTGCAAAATTTGCAAGCTAAAGGGGTGTTTTTGCATTTTAACGGCACCTATCATTCTGACAATTATGAGGGAATTAGTTGGTATTTGCAACAATATCGTAAAGGCACCAAAATACTCACTATTGCCACCGTTGAGCAGAGTCAATTAAACCAGTTGGAAAAAGAGCATTTAAAAAAAGCGGATTATATTCTGGTAATTGATCAAGACATGACCAAAACTTACTAGACAAAAACTAAATTTGTTAAATTTCTATAGTTTTTTTTCTAATCCCTTGATTTTAAAGGCTTGCAACACACGTTAATTCTTCTTTAAAATCGTTATAAATTTAAGAGTTTGGTTGTGGTTTTTTTTAAATCCATGTACATTTGTGATGTTTTAATAAAAACTATTTAAAAGCAAACCAACTTATGTCAAAGTCTGTTTTATTAAAATCCTCCATTGCCAAAAAATATTGGATGGCATTTACAGGATTATTTTTGTGTCTGTTCTTAGCAGGACACTTAGCAGGAAATTTACAATTAATCTTCGGAACTGCTCAACAATTTAATGAGTATGCCAGATTTATGACTACCAATCCTGCGGTTAAAGTCTTATCTTACATTACTTACTTTTCTATTTTATTTCATGCAGTAGATGGTTTTTTGTTAACCATTCAAAATCGCAAAGCTCGACCAGTTAAGTATGTGATGCAAAAGTCTGCTTCTAATAGCAGTTTTGCTTCCAGAAACATGGCTATTTTAGGAACCTTGATTTTGGTTTTCATTGTAACACACATGAGCAATTTTTGGGCAAAAATGCATTTTGACAAAAACATGCCACTGATGTCAGTAACCAAAGATTTTTATGGTGAGCAAAAAGAATTTGTTTTCTTGACTAATGGAAATCAAGTGCCATTAGATGCAGAGATTTTAAAGCAAAACAATTTAGAATTCAGAGGAGTAGATTTGTACAACATTTCTGATAACTTTAAATTGGCAAGTGCCTATAAAGATTTGCATAAAATCACTTTTGCTTTTTTTAAAGATCCAAAATATGGTTTGATTGCTACTTTAGGTTATGCCTTGGCTATGTTGGTTTTGGCTTTTCACTTGTGGCATGGTTTCCAAAGTGCATTTCAATCTATCGGTTTAACACATCCGGCTTGGAACCCTAGAATAAAAATCATTGGAATTGCATTCTCTGTAATAGTACCATTATTGTTTGCTATTATTCCAATCTACATTCATTTTGTAAAATAAAAAATACCATCTTATGATTAAGTTAGATGCCAAAATACCAGAAGGTCCAATAGACAAAAAATGGACAACCCATAAAAACAATTTAAAATTAGTTGCACCAAATAACCGTCCGAAAATCGATATCATCGTAGTGGGTACAGGTTTGGCAGGAGCTTCTGCTGCTGCTTCTTTGGGAGAAATGGGGTACAATGTAAAAGCATTTTGTTTCCAAGACTCTCCACGTAGAGCACACTCTATTGCGGCTCAAGGAGGAATCAATGCTGCAAAAAACTACCAAAACGATGGTGATAGTATCTATCGTTTGTTTTACGACACCATCAAAGGTGGTGACTATCGTGCACGTGAAGCCAACGTACATCGCTTGGCTGAAGTGTCCGGAAACATCATTGACCAATGTGTGGCTCAAGGAGTTCCGTTTGCACGTGAATATGGAGGAATGCTAGACAACCGTTCGTTTGGGGGAACCCAAGTACAAAGAACGTTTTATGCAGCCGGACAAACTGGTCAACAGTTGTTATTAGGTGCTTATTCCGCTTTGTCTCGTCAAATTGGATTGGGTAGGGTACAAATGTACAACCGTCATGAAATGTTAGATTTGGTGAAAGTGGATGGCAAAGCACGTGGTATTATTGCCAGAAACTTGGTTACTGGTGAGTTAGAACGTCATAGTGCCCATGCAGTGATTATTGCTTCAGGAGGTTACGGAAACGTTTATTTCCTATCTACCAATGCCATGGGAAGTAACGTAACTGCTGCTTGGAAAATCCACAAACAAGGAGCATTGTTCTCTAATCCATGTTTTGTGCAAATCCATCCAACTTGTATTCCGGTACATGGCACCAACCAATCTAAATTGACCTTAATGTCAGAGTCGTTAAGAAACTCTGGTAGAATTTGGGTGCCAAAAAAATTAGAAGATGCTCAAGCAATTAGAGAAGGAAAATTAAAACCTACTGCGATTGCTGAAGAAGATAGAGACTATTTCTTAGAAAGAAGATATCCAGCTTTTGGTAACTTAGTACCTCGTGACGTGGCATCAAGAGCAGCCAAAGAAAGATGTGATGCTGGTTATGGTATTGAAGCTAATGATACGAACGAAGGAGTATTCTTAGATTTCTCTACTGAAATCAAAGCAAAAGGAAAACAAGCAGCTTATGCCAAAGGAAACCACAATCCATCTGAAGAAGAAATTTTAAAATTGGGTAAAGAATGGATTGCTGAAAAGTACGGAAACTTATTCCAGATGTACGAAAAAATTACAGCAGACAATCCGTACGAAACTCCAATGAAAATTTACCCAGCGGTACACTATACCATGGGAGGTGTTTGGGTAGATTACAACTTACAATCTACTATCCCTGGATGTTTTGTTGCTGGAGAGGCTAACTTCTCCGACCACGGAGCTAACCGTTTAGGAGCCTCTGCATTAATGCAAGGTTTGGCAGATGGTTACTTTGTAATTCCATACACTGTTTCCAACTATTTAGCAGACGAAATTAGAACCGGAAAAATTTCTACAGAAACTCCAGAATTTGAAGAAGCTGAAAATAGAGTAAGAACTCAAATCAATCAATTCCTAAACAACTACGGTTCAAAAACAGTAGATTATTTCCACAAAAAATTAGGTTTGATTATGTGGAATAAAGTTGGAATGAGTAGAAATGAAGAAGGATTGAAACAAGCCATTGCGGAAATTGATGCTTTAAGAGCTGAATTCTACAAAGAAGTTTATGTACCCGGTGGAGCAGACGAATTAAATCCGGAATTGGAAAAAGCACTTCGTGTGGCAGATTTCTTAGAATTGGGGCAATTAATGGCAATGGATGCCTTACAACGTAACGAATCTTGTGGTGGACACTTCCGTGAAGAATACCAAGATGCAGAAGGGGAAACCTTAAGAGATGACGAAAACTTTAACTTTGTTTCTGCATGGGAATACCAAGGTGCAGATATTAGCAAAGAAGTATTGCATAAAGAAAAATTAAACTACGAGTACATCAAAATTGCAGCTCGTAACTATAAATAAAAAATTGCTATATGAGTACTAAGAATATCAACATCACTTTAAAAGTCTGGAGACAAAAAAATGCTCAAGACAGCGGAAGAATCGAAACGTATTCATTAAACAACGTTTCTACTTCTAGTTCCTTTTTGGAAATGTTAGACCAATTGAACGAACAATTGGTATCTGAAAAAAAAGAACCTGTAGCCTTTGACCACGATTGTAGAGAAGGAATTTGTGGAATGTGCTCGTTGTTTATCAACGGACGTGCCCATGGCCCCGAAACAGGAACCACCACTTGCCAGTTACACATGCGTTCCTTTAATGATGGAGATACCATTTACATTGAACCATTTCGTAGCAAAGCATTTCCGGTAATCAAAGATTTGGTAGTAGACAGAAGTTCTTTTGATCGCATCCAACAAGCTGGAGGATTCGTTTCTGTAAATACATCCGGAAATACAATTGATGCCAATGCCATTCCAATTCCGAAAGTAGATGCAGACAAAGCGTTTGAAGCAGCTGCATGTATTGGATGTGGAGCTTGTGTGGCTACTTGTAAAAACGGATCTGCCATGTTGTTTGTTGGTGCTAAAGTTTCGCAATATGCTTTGTTGCCACAAGGAAAAACAGAAGCTGCCCAACGTGTATTAAACATGGTTCGTCAGATGGACGAAGAAGGTTTTGGAAACTGTACCAATACTGGTGCATGCGAAGTAGAATGTCCGAAAGGCATTTCGCTAGAAAACATTGCACGTATGAATAGAGAGTTCTTAACGGCAAGTTTGCAATAAGAAACAATTGAGATATTTAAAAACGCATTCCTAACCGAATGCGTTTTTTTTATTGTTCTCTTTTTAAAACGCTGCTTTGCTTGTTCAATATTATCAAACCATATCCTAATTTGGTATATTTGAGGTATTCTATTTATTTGATTATATTTTTGATGATCCTAAAAAGTATATTTTCGTGTTTGTTTTTTTTGATTTTCGGTTCAACTTTCTCGCAGTCATTCACCATGATGACATATAATATTCGTTACGATAATCCTTTGGATGGAATCAATGCATGGAAAAATCGAAAAGAAAGTTGGTTTGCACAAATGCAAGTTTACCAACCCGATGTATTCGGTTTGCAAGAAGTATTGCCAAGTCAATTAGAAGATATTCAAGCGAAGTTTACTTCTTTTGAAGTTGTAGTGATGGGGAGAGATGGCATAAATAAAGGAGAAGCTTGTCCAATTTTTTACCGTAAAGAAAGATTTGAACTTTTATTGCAAAATACTTTTTGGCTCTCCGAAACTCCTGAGGTCATTTCCAAAGGATGGGATGCTGCTCTGAATAGAATTTGTACTTATGCACTTTTAAAAGATAAGACAAATCAAACTGTTTTTTGGGTATTTAATACCCATTTGGACCATGCAGGATCCAAAGCCAAAACCAATTCCATTCAATTAATTTTAAATAAAATAAAAGCGTTAAATACAGAAAATTATCCAGTTTTTTTGATAGGAGATTTTAATTTAGAGCCAGAAGAAAGTCACTTAAAGCCAATGTACCAATTCATGGAGGACAGTTTTTTTATCTCTGAAGAAAAACCAATAGGAGCAGTAGGGACTTTTAATGGCTTTAACATTAAAGAAGATTTTACCAAAAGAATAGACTACGTGTTTTTGTCGAAAAACAATCCGTTTAAAGTAATGCAATATCGAGTTATTCAAGAAACATTTGAACAAAAGTACCCATCGGATCATTTTCCAATACTAATTAATTTACAATGGAATCTTTAAGTCAATCAACTTTTATGAAATTATTTAAATACATTTTAATTGGGCTTTTAACAGCCAATCTTTACGCTCAAAAGTTACACACTTATGTTAATCCAATAATTGGTACCGATGGCACCGGACACACTTTTCCGGGTGCAACTTTGCCATTCGGAATGGTACAGCTTTCACCGGATACCCGAATAGACGGAAGCTGGGAGGGGTGTTCGGGCTATCATTATTCCGACAGTAAAATTTATGGTTTTTCGCATACCCATTTAAGCGGCACAGGAGTTTCAGATTATGGAGATATTTTGCTCATGCCTACTTTTGGTGATGCTAGCATTAATCCAGAAGATTATATTTCAACTTTTTCGCATCAAAAAGAGATTGCCAAAGCAGGATATTACGAAGTTTTTTTAGATAAACCACAAGTAAAAGTACAATTGACTACTTCTGCCAGAGTAGGATTTCATCAATACACGTTTCAAAAAGCAGGGCAAGCAAATATCGTATTAGACCTAAATCATCGAGATGAATTGGTGGATGGTGAAATCAAAATTATCGATTCCAAAACTATTTTGGTCATGCGAAGAAGCAAAGCATGGGCTACCAACCAATGGGTCTTTGCTTACATTCAATTCAACCAACCCATGGAATTATCCAAAGTAAAGTTTGACCAGCTGGTACAAAAAGGACATTATACAGGCAAAAATCTGGGTATTGCGGTTTCTAAAAAAGTAAAAAGTGGGGAAGTATTGCAGTGTAAAGTAGCATTGTCTTTTACCGGTACCGAAGGAGCCCAATTAAACAGTAAAGAAATTACCCATTGGGATTTTAATAAAGTTCGAAAAAATGCAGAAATCGCCTGGGAAAGTGAATTATCCAAAATCGAAATCAAAACCACAAATCCAAATCATTTATCCGTTTTTTACACTGCATTGTATCACACCATGATGCACCCGAATATTGCCCAGGATATAGATGGAACTTACCGTGGCATGGACCAACGTTTACATAAAGCAGAAGGGTTTGATTACTATACAGTGTTCTCTCTTTGGGACACCTTTAGAGGAGCACATCCGTTATATACCTTGATTCAAAAGAAAAGAACGGTTGATTTTATCCAAACTTTTATTAAAATGTACCAACAAGGCGGAAAGCTTCCGGTTTGGGAATTGGCAGCAAATGAAACCAATTGTATGATAGGATACCACTCCGTATCGGTAATTGCCGATGCCATGGCAAAAGGATTTACCGGATTTGATTTCGAATTGGCATTCGAGGCTTCTAAGCACAGTGCCATGCAAAACGATTTAGGTTTAAAAGCTTTCCGACACAAAGGTTACATTGGTGTGGAAGATGACCATGAAAGTGTTTCAAAGACTTTAGAATACGCTTATGATGATTGGTGTATAGCCCAAATGGCAAAAATATTAGGAAAAACAGAAGATGAAAAATACTTTTTAGACCGTTCACAGCATTGGAAGAATTTGTGGAATAAGCAAACTAAAATGATTCAACCCAAAAAAAATGGCAGATGGGTTGAGCCTTTTGATCCAAAGGAAGTCAGTAACCATTACACAGAAGCCAATGGTTGGCAATACAATTTTTTTGTACCTCACGACATTGATGGTTACATACAAAAGGTAGGAGGTGCAGAAGCAATGGAACAAAAGTTAGACGAAATGTTTCAAACCGAAAACACCTCTGGACGTCACCAAGTGGATATTACTGGTTTAATAGGACAGTATGCCCATGGAAATGAGCCAAGCCATCACTTTGCCTATTTGTATCACTTTGCTGGAAAGCCTGAGAAGACTAAAGAAAAAGTCCATTGGATTTTGGAGAATTTTTACACCAACCAACCAGATGGCCTAATAGGAAATGAGGATTGCGGACAAATGAGTGCGTGGTATGTGTTGAGTAGCATGGGGATTTATAATGTTTGCCCAGGACAACCACACTGGACACCAACTGAGCCATTTTTTGAAGAAATCAAAGTAAATTTTGAAGATGGTACCCAAAAAATTATCCGTAAAAACACTCCTTCGGAGGAACTGCAAAAGTTTGGTTGGGAACATATCAATGTTTCAAAGAACTCAAATTTATCGCCTTTTATCACAGTACCAGTAATAGAAGCACCATTGATTTCTTTTGAAAAATCCGTAGTAGTACCAATCATTCTTGAAAATCAAAACCATCAAGTGTATTATGCTTTACAGCCATTAAATGAGTTTAATTTTAAACCAAAGTTTCAGTTATATACCGAACCAATCATTTGCGAAGAAAGTATGCAAATATTGGCATATAGCACCAATGGTGCTAGAAGATCTAAAACAGTGGAAGCTATAGTAACCAAAAAACCGAATAATTACGAAGTAAAGTTAACGTATGCCTACAACCCACAATACCATGCCAACGGAGCAAACGGATTGCTAGATGGTGTTTTTGGAAATGAAAATTGGAGAAAAGGCGATTGGCAAGGCTTTCAAAATTCCGATTTTGAAGCAATTATTGATTTAAAAATAGAAAAAAATATCCAAAGCATTGGAGCGAACTTTTTACAAGATACCCGATCTTGGATTTTAATGCCTACTGAGGTTTCTTTTTATGTTAGTAATAATGGTGTTGACTTTACACTAGTAGAAACATTAAAACATACCATAGCACCAGATAATTACGAATCGATTATACAAACCATTCAAACGGAGCAAGTATCCGGAAGTTGGAAGTTTGTAAAAGTTACTGCTAAAAACTTTGGAAAATTACCTGAATGGCATCAGGGATATCCGTTTAACGGTGATGCTTTTATTTTTATTGATGAAGTCATCATCAAATAAGAACATTTTCTTCATAGAAAAATAACGATTGCACTACTACAACGTTTGCATTAATTGATTACCTTTAGGTTTTATAAAATTCAATTCATGCAAATTTATCATGTAAGTGCGGAATGCTATCCGGTGGCTAAAGTAGGTGGATTAGCAGATGTAGTAGGAGCACTCCCAAAATATCTTCAAAAAGCTGGTGCAGAAGCCAAAGTAGTAATGCCCGCTTACGACACCAAATTCGTGCAACAAAATGCTTTTGACGAAGTATTTCAAGGAGAACTTACTTTAGGGTGGATGCATTTTAGATTCCAGGTGTTTAAAGAAGTAAATGATCAATTGGGATTTGAACTTTTTTTAATTGCTATTCCGGGTTTATTTGACCGACCAAATGTGTATTCCTACCAAGACGATACCGAACGATTTACATCATTTCAAATTGCATTTTTACAATGGTTGGTGCATACCAACCAACAGCCGGATGTGGTGCATTGTCACGACCATCACACAGGCTTAGTTCCATTTATGATGCAGTTTTGTTATGCATTTCATCCACTCCAACATGTACCAACAGTTTTAACCATTCACAATGGGCAATACCAAGGTTGGTTTGATTTTGATAAGATGCCTTATTTACCAGATTTTGATAGGTCAAAAGCAGGCTATTTGGAATGGGGTGGAATGATTAATCCATTGGCATCTGCTATCAAATGTGTGAAAAAAGTCACCACCGTTTCGCAGAGTTATTTGTACGAAATGATGGAAAAAGCTAATGGCTTGGAAAATTTATTGAAATTTGAGCAATACAAAAGTATTGGAATTTTAAACGGAATTGACCAAGAAGTTTGGAACCCAAAAACTGATACACGAATCCCTAAAAATTATAGTGTTTCCAATTTTTCTAAAGGAAAAGAAGCCAATAAACAATGGTTGTGCGAACAATTTTCGTTAGATGCTTCCAAACCATTATTTACTTTTATTGGTCGTTTGGTTTGGGAAAAGGGAGCAGATATTTTGCCTCAATCGATCAGTTTGGCCATGCAACATCTTTCAGGTGATTTTAATGTCATTGTTCTTGGTTCAGGAGATCCTAATTTAGAAGGAGAATTCCGACAAATGCAACAGTTTTACCCGAATCATTTTCAGGCGTATATTGGTTATAATGAAGACTTGGCCCATGCTTTGTATTCAGGAGCCGACTTTTTATTGATGCCATCAAGAGTAGAACCTTGCGGTTTAAACCAAATGTATGCCTTACGATACGGAACCATTCCTATTGTTAGAAGAACAGGTGGATTAAGAGATACAGTGATTGACATGGGTGATGGAGGAAATGGGATTTGCCACGACCAAGTTGCGGTATTTGATATCGTACATTCCATGCAAAGAGCATTAGAATTATTCCATCAACCAAAAGAATGGAGTAGCATCAGAAAAGCTGCCATGCAAATAGACCACTCATGGGAAAGAGTTGCCCAAGAGTACCTAAAATTATACCATGAACTAAAAAATTAATACCATGAACAATCCGAGTGTTTTAGCAATTATTTTAGGGGGTGGACAAGGCACCCGATTAGCTCCATTAACCGAGACTCGTTCCAAACCTGCCGTGCCAATTGCCGGAAAATATCGCTTGGTTGATATTCCAATTTCTAATTGCATCAATTCGGATATCAAGCGAATGTTTGTTTTAACGCAGTTTAACTCAGCATCGCTAAACCAGCATATCAAAAACACCTACCATTTTAGTTACTTTAGCAATGCTTTTGTAGATATATTGGCTGCGGAGCAAACTCCTGATAATCCCACTTGGTTTCAAGGAACAGCAGATGCTGTAAGACAATGTATGCAGCATTTTTTAAACCACTCTTTTGATTATGCCTTGATTTTATCTGGAGATCAACTATACCAAATGAATTTTAATGAAATGATAGATGCCCATATCAAAAGTGGTGCAGAAATTTCTATTGCTTCTTTGCCAGTTACCGCAAAAGAAGCTCCTGAATTTGGGATACTAAAAACAAATGCAGATGGTTTTATTAGTTCTTTTATTGAAAAACCAAAAGCAGAATTATTGCCTGAGTGGACATCGGAAGTAAGCGATGATATGAAGCAATTAGGGAGAAACTATTTGGCTTCTATGGGGATTTACATCTTCAACAAATCATTGTTAGTGGAATTGATGTCAGACAAAACTACCAAAGATTTTGGGAAAGAAATTATTCCACAATCTATCCATAAACACAAAGTATTGAGCTATCCTTATGAGGGTTATTGGACAGATATAGGGAATATTGACTCGTTTTTCGAAGCCAATTTGGAACTAACCAATGCCATTCCTCAATTTAATTTGTTTGACAACACAAGTAAAATCTATACAAGACCAAGAACACTTCCCCCAACCAAAGTTTATGGAAAAACCGTAATGGAACGTAGCGTTGTTGCAGAAGGATGTATTATTCAAGGTGCTGAAATTTTTAATTCTGTAATAGGAATTCGTAACCGTATTGGTGTGAATACCATCATTACGCAGTCATATTTGATGGGGAATGATTACTACCAAGATTTAGAGGAAATTAGCCACAACAACCAACACCAAATTTTAAATATTGGTATTGGTGAAAACTGTCACATACACAATACGATTGTAGATAAAAATTGCCGAATTGGCAATCACGTTACTCTAAAAGGAGGCAAACATTTACCAGATACCAATACGGAATGGTATAGTATTAAAGACGGCATTATCGTAGTAAAAAAAGGAACAGTTTTACCAGATGGCTTTACAGTAGCTTAGTCTTCCCAACCCCAAGGAGCTTTTGGATTTTCTACTGGATTTTGAAGATCAAATTGAACAGAAAATTTTCTGTCCGATCCAATTCTAACCAAATGATATCCAAAAGTTTCATTGGTTAAGCTGAGGTACCAAACATTGGTGCAAGCATAACCAAGTAAATTACAAGTAAAATTATCTGCTGGAAACATTTGTAGGTTTTCTAGGCCAGGATTGCTGGCTGTACCACCGTATTGGGTAATTTTATCTTCCGATCCGTCTTCATGCCTATGATCGTGTTTTAAAGTAATCAAGTCGTTTTCAAAAGTCAAAATCCAAGTTCGAGAATAATCTTCTCCAACAACAAAAGGAATTCTGATTTTATTGTTACTACAACTTTTAACATGCATGGTCAACTTTTTTCCTCTAAAACTATCATTTGCCGGAGCCTCTGTAATCGTTCCTTCAAAACTTTTTCCACAAAGTGCTTGTAAATTATCCCAAAACACTTTGGCACCACTAGGTTTTTCTTGAGCAAAAACCGATAAGTTAGTGGCTAACAATAAAAGAATAAGATTTTTTTTCATTTTTTAAATATTAATTTCAGCATTAAACGGACACACTACTTATTGGACAACATAACAACAATAACTTTCATTAAATGACCATTAAAATTATCATGAGTGGTGTTTCCTCTAAAAAGAAATCGGTTGTACTTTTACAAAGAAAGTATTTATTCTTGTAAATCAATTGCCAATGAAAGTTTCTTTTCTTCAAATTCCTCTTGTTTGGGAAAATCCAGTTAAAAACAGAAATGTCATCCAACAATGGATACAATCTACCAATGATTTGGGAGATTTATTGGTTTTACCCGAAATGTTTACCTCGGGTTTTACCATGCATCCGGAAAAAGTAGCCGAAACCATGCAGGGAGAAACCATTCAGTGGATGAAAGAACTAGCGAGTACTTATGAAATTGCAATAACAGGCAGTTTGGTAATTTTAGAGGATACCCATTTTTATAATCGAATGGTTTTTGTGCATCCAAACGGAAAGATTGATTACTACAACAAACGTCATTTGTTTAAAATGGCTGGTGAGCACCAATCATATACTGCGGGAAGGCTTCCAATGGTAGTTCATTACCATGATTGGAAAATTTGCTTACAAGTTTGTTACGATTTGCGATTTCCGGTTTTTAGTAGAAACACCCAAGATTACGATTTATTGATTTATGTTGCCAACTGGCCTGCTCCACGCATTCAGGCTTGGGAGGTGTTGCTGCGAGCAAGAGCAATAGAAAATCAGTGTTATGTTATTGGAGTTAACCGAATTGGACAAGATGCAAACCAATTAAATTATCCGGGACAAAGTGCCATTATGGATGCTTTTGGAAATGTGGTAACAGAAGCAATTGCACAAGAGGGTATTTTTCAAACTACATTATCTCTTTCATCATTACAAGAGATAAGAAAAAAACTTCCCTTTTTACAAGATAGAGACGTATTTATTATTCAAAGTTAGTTTAGCCACCTAAATCTATGGCTTGTTCTACATCCCAATTTTGTCGGACATCGATGGTTTTAGGATAATAAAGGACTTCTTCGGTTTGCTTTTTTTGTAAAAAATTCCCAGTGTCCCAAATGCCATTTTCGTTGATATCGTAAATAAAACGAATGGTATATTTAAAGGGGTCTATCCATGGGAAATTTGCCTCTGGACTATTGACAATTAATTCGTGTTTGGTGGTTCCTTTATCATCGGTCAACTGCACAATCAAAGGGTAACTTTTTACGTTTTTTAGTATAAGTTTTAAATTGCCATAATCCGTTTTTGCTCTGGTTGAAAATTGGAATTTCAGAGAGTCGTTACTAGTTTCAAACATATCCGTAATGGCACCCGGCAACAAAAGCAATTGGTATTTTTGACGTTCTTCTGCGGTAAAATCTATTTGAATTTTTTGGTTCCAAGCATCCATTTGGTGGTTAAACTGTACAACGGTTGAATCTTTATCAGTTAATATGAATTTACTGATATCGATATGTTGAATAGGAGTGCTATGTTTGATAAAGATGGGTTTTCCAAATAATAGGTTTCCTTCTTTTTCTGCAGCAATATTCAAAGTGTCTTTTTTAAGTTTTTTCACTGCCAAAGCAAATTCTTTTTGGTTGGCAATGCGAAGTTTTAAACTATCAGAAGTCAATTTAGGAAACCATACCTCTAAGGAATCTTTGCTGGGATGTTTGCTGGTAATGGCTGTTTTCCATTCGTTTTGGTCAAAAATTTCAACAGTTTGTTTTTTGGCTTTTCCTTCATATCCAATCCATGCCTTGTTGTTGTTTGGCAAGCTCGCATTGATGGCTTTAAACGGAAGTTCTTCTTTAAATAGTTCTACTTCGTACAAGGTATCATTCGGAATTTGAATTACTTCCGGATGAAAACCTATCATATCCGTTTTCGGGTCGAATTTAAAATTATTGTTTTTGTCTTTTAAGGCAATTAATTGGTATTTCCCGGGCTTTACATTTTCAAATACAAAGTCATTGCCAAGGTCCAGCGTATTGGTTACGTAGTCTGGGACTCTTTTGTAAACTGCAGAATCATGGTACGTTTCGTTGCGTTCATACAATAGTACTGTAACAAATTTTTCGGTTTCTTGCAAAAACGCATCTTTTACTTTTCCTCCTAGTTTTAGTGAATCTACATAACTTCCGGTAGACATCACATATCTAAACTGCTTCATCGGATTGCCTTCGTTATGGTCTTGGATACTTTGTCCAAAATTAAAACTGTAAGTAGTATTTTCTTTAAGCGTATCTTTAATTTTAATGGTAATGTATTTGCTTGCCATGGTAGGTAATACCTCTGGCATGGGATCCATAGGAGGGGATATAATCAATTGCTTGTTAACGTCTTTTAGTTTGACATATTCATCAAAATATAGTTTGATTTCTTTGCCATTAAAGTTGGTGCTATAATTGGCAGGAGTACTAATTTTTAACACCGGAGCAATGGTGTCTTTGGCACCACCATCAATAAATCCTCTTTTGGCACATTTGGTAAAACTTAGGATTAAAATTCCCAAAAAAACAATTCGAAAAAAGCTTTTCATGAAGCAAATAAATTTCGTTGCAAAGTAAGCAATTTTAAGCAAAAGGAAATCTTAAAGTACAGTCCATCCTATCGAAGCAATTTGAATTTTAATTTGGTTGTTATCATTTAATGCTTTTCCACATTGTTTTAAAGTACTTCCGGTAGTAATGATATCGTCAATTAGCAAAATAGTTTGGTTATGTAATTGGTATTTCGGATTTAAAACAAAAGTATTTTCTCTGATAGCTGCTCTTTCCAATTTGTTTAGTTTCGATTGCGATATTTGGTATGATGTTCGGATAAGCATATCTTCGAAATACGGAATTTGTAATTCTGTTGCTATTGCTTGTCCGAATTTGGTTAGTTGATTATACCCACGTTGTCTTTGTTTTTTTGGGTGCAACGGAACTGCTACAATCATATCAGGTTTCCAGTGGTGTTGTACCAAAAGTTTACCTAGCCATTCACCTAAAAAAGTTCCAATTCGTTGTTGCTTTTTGTATTTGAGTAAATGCACTAAGTTTTGCACTCCGGTTTGCTTATCAAAATAAAACATGGCAGCTCCGTGAGTTATTGGCAAGTGGCCTTCAAATATTCGAAAAACTTCGTTGTTAGGTTGTTCAAAATGTATGGTTAATGGCAATTGGTGTCTGCATGCCACACACAAAAATTCTTCACTTGGAGGCAATAAATCCACACATGAAATACAAGTCTTCGGAAAAAATAATTGCACAAAACTTTTCCACATAACGCTAAGTTACTTAAAAAATCCTGTCGCAGAAAAATATTGAACAATTGCTTCTTTCATCAATACCGATTGTTCTCCGGCCTTTAACGGAGGTAACAATTCCAAGGTTTTGTAATGTGGCCATCCATCTTGATCTACATAATCAAAAGCATAGTAGCCATAAGGTTCCAAAACCCTACATATTCCGACATGCATCAAATTGATTTTTTCGTCTTTGGCAAAATTTTGTTGCCATTTTCCTAATTCCTGAACTCCTATTAAAAATAAAATGGCATCTAAATCTAAAACTTCTCCTTCTCCAAATTTATCCGACAAAAATTGAACTACTTGATCCCATTTTTGTTTTAATTGCTCATCTCTTGACATAATATCCGTAAAAACTTTTTGCGAAGATACTATTTTAACCAGCCTATTTCAAGCGATTTATACCACAAGAAACACAAAACAATGTTTCGGAATGTTTAACAAAGTGTTTTATTTTTATTTTGTTTTGTATTTTTGTTGTTTACTCACCAAACCAAAACTATGGGATTAGTAACTGCTAAAGAGATTGCAAGGGCTGTAAATCTGGACAAATACGGAGTTTTCGGGACTTTTATTGGTTGGATTTTGATGAAGTTACTTCGCATTTCAGCTTTGAACGATTTTTATAATCGAAACAAGCATTTGAAAGATGTGGATTTTTTAAATGCTATTTTAGATGAATTTAATATCAAATTCGAGATTCCGGAAGAAGATTTTAAACGATTGCCAAAGGATGGAGCATACATTACCATTTCCAACCATCCGTTAGGAGGAATTGATGGGATTTTGTTGTTAAAATTGATGTTAGAAAGGGTACCGGATTACAAGATAATTGCCAATTTTTTGTTGCATCGTATTGAGCCGATGAAGCCATACATCATGCCGGTTAATCCTTTTGAAAATCATAAAAGTGCCAAATCGAGTGTGGTAGGTATCAAAGAAACACTTCGTCATTTAGCCGATGGAAAACCTTTAGGGATTTTTCCGGCTGGTGAAGTTTCTACCTATAAAGATGGGAAAATAATTGTAGATAAACCTTGGGAAGAAGGAGCCATTAAATTGATTAAAAAAGCTAACGTTCCGGTAGTACCCATATATTTTCACGCAAAAAACAGTCGTTTTTTCTATTTGTTATCTAAATTGAATGATACTTTACGAACAGCAAAATTACCTTCAGAATTATTTTCTCAAAAAAGAAGAGTAATTAAAGTTAGAATCGGAAAGCCTATTTCGGTAGCAGAGCAAAATGAATTGGAAAACATAGATCAGTATTGCGAGTTTTTACGTAAAAAAACTTACATGCTTTCCAATGCTTTTGTAAAAGGAAATAGTCTGTTGATTGGTCCAAATTTTAAATTACCTAAACCACCTAAAGAAATTGCAAAGCCTGCCAACCAAGACAAGATTATTGCAGAGGTAGAGAGTTTAAAACAAGGAGATTATAGATTATTGAAAAGTAAAAACTACGAGGTTTATTTGGCTAAGGCAGATAAAATTCCGAATATCTTACACGAATTAGGTCGTTTGCGAGAAATCACTTTTAGAGCAGTAGGAGAGGGAACCAACGAATCTTTAGATTTAGATAGTTTTGACCAATACTATCATCACATGTTTTTATGGGATGATGATGCCCAAGTGATTGCTGGTGCTTATCGAATGGGATTGGGATCTGAAATTTATAAAGAACACGGAATTAATGGTTTTTATTTGAATGATTTGTTCCGTTTTGAGCCTGAATTGTACGATTTTATGTCACAATCTATCGAAATGGGTCGTGCATTTATCATAGGAGAATACCAACAAAAACCAATGCCATTATTTTTACTTTGGAAAGGTATTGTACATACTACGCTCAGATACCCGGAGCACAAATATTTGATAGGTGGGGTAAGTATTAGCAACCAGTTTTCGGAGTTTTCTAAAAGTTTGATGATTGAGTTTATGCGTTCTCATTATTTTGATGCTTATATTGCCCAATACGTTAGGCCAAAACAGGAATACAAAGTAAAATTAAAAGACGAAGACAAGGATTTTGTGTTAAACGAAACTTCGTCCGACTTAAATAAATTTGATAAAATTATTGACGAAGTAGAGCCGGGTGCCTTGCGTTTACCGGTTTTGATTAAAAAGTACATCAAGCAAAATGCAAGAGTAGTTGCATTTAATGTAGACCCTCTATTTAATAATGCAGTAGATGGATTGATGTATATTAAAATTTCTGATTTGCCAGAAAGCACCGTAAAACCAGTCATGGAAGAGTTTCAAAAAGAATTGGAGAAGAAGACATCGAAGTAAAGACTTCGTTTACTACCAAAGGAAGTTGTTTTATTTTTTTAGTTGCTAATCAAAAATAACTTTTTTGATTTACTTTTTAACGGTATAGCTGAGTTGTTTAAATTTTTAAATTGCCTAAAAAATAACAGGTTTATTTTACTCCGAAATCAGGTTCCTATTGCTATACGAATCGGAGAGCATGGGAACTCTTAAGGTACCTAAAAACAAAGCTACTTTGTAAAACAACAAAACCAACTTGTTAGGGTTGGTTTGTTGATTTTTAGTTATACTAACCACACGAAAGATTACTTCGTTTGTTTGCTACGTTTGTGTTATGCGGGATATGGGACTCCGAAGTCAGGAGACTTCGCAGAGCTGGGTCAGAAGACTTCGAAGAGCAGAAAAAATCTCCAACTATTTTTGACCACATTACCTTAATTATTATTATTCAAAAAATTTATTTTAATCAAGTTTCTTTCCTTTTTAAAATTACACACAAATTTTTTATGAATTTTTCTTAAAATAGTAACATCATTAATATCATCATAAAAAAAATACTCGTCCTCCAATATAAAGTATATACTAATATCCTTTTTTTTAAAATCTAATTCAAATGGAAATTTTACACCCTCTTTTTTGTCTGGATCTATAATCGTTTTGTAATCTAAAGATTTCAAAGTAATCAAATCAAATGGTATTGGTTCAACAACTGAATAATGTATTCTTGTATATCTAGCTAATGTATCAAGTTTTTCCTTTAAAGAATTATCATACTTTATAATACCATATAAAACAGAATCGTTTGTTTTTTTTAAATCTAATTTTATATCAATGTTATTTTCTGTTATTTTTCTATTATTAATATAACTATCTTGACAGCATAATAGTAATAATGATAATGTAACATAGGAATAAATAGTTACTATATTATTGCCAACCAATTTTTTTTGCGTTTTTTTCATAATCTTTATTATACTTTTGATTAAAATAATCTTGTAAACTATCTTTATTAAGATTTATTGGATAAGTTGTATCTTTTCTTGTAGATCGAATATTTTTACTTCCATCTTTTTCAATTATTATTTCTACATCATAATAATCTACAGTCGTACTTACTGATTTATTTGGAGGGTTTACAGGTTCAGTATTCTGTACTTCCATTGTTGAAGTGTTTCCGTCTTTAGTAATTGCATCTATTGTTTCAATCCTACTAACAGCATCTACTTTATTTTTCTTCCAACTAAATAACCATTCCCAAAAGCCTCTTTTACCTCTCGAATCTCTTGCTTTCCCAAAACCTGTAGGAATCTGACTTGCTTCAATTGAATGCTTTCTCGTCCCATTCCTATGACCTCCTAAGTCTCCGTATCTGTTCGATCCCCAAAGACCAAACCCTTCGTGATTATAAAACCAAGGAGAACTACTAGAAGAATTTCGAGAAGCACTCACGGTAACTCCATCTAATTCACCCCCATCCATTTGTGTAGGATTCATGTTTTCATCCCAAAAAGTTCCTGTTTCAGGATTATAGTAAGTAGGACCGATATAAGTTGCACCAGATGGTAAATTATCTGGCCCAACATTAGGGTCAAAATAAACAACCCCATTTTTATCGTAGTAGTCTGCAAAATTAGTATTACTTTCTGATAATCCACTTGGATCAGACCAATATATGGGATTATTAAACCCAAATCTATATGGGGTTTTGTCAAAGGAGTATTCTGCCAAAGCATCAATACCGTTAAATCTCCCAATGGCATTATCATACTGCCTAAAATCCATCGCTGTAACATTAAGCCCCAGTTCATCCTGCCATTCTTTACCGTTGTACTTATACTGATACCCACTATTTGGTACTTGTCGTACAAAAAGGGGTTGGGATGTTTTCTATGCGGATAAAAGCCCATTCTCTGCGGTCGTTGTTGTAGGGGTGTTTCATCCCGAAGGGATAGTAATGGTCTTCGGAGAGGATGGATAAGGTGCCTTCGCGGTTCAGGGTGTAGTTTAGTCGGTTGTTGCCTTTTGCCACCCCGCCTGCTGGCTCGTTCGCTAAAATAGTCCACTGGACTATTTTTTTACGCTCCGCCCTATATTGGTATACATAACTAAAACCTTCCTGTAATGGTGCTCCATCATTTCCTTGGTTGGTGTTGCCGTTTTCTTCCCCTTCTTGGTAGTATTGTACATAGCCCTCTATATGTGGAAAGAATTGCAATATTTCATTGGAATACTGAAACCCATTCAAATAATCGGGCCAAGAGTTGTTAGCTCCTTGCTGGTGCACAAATTTTCTTACTTTTACTACCATGGCATCGTAAAGATATCAAAAAGCCCCCAACCCCTGAAGGGGGAACTCTAAAAAACCGTATTTTTTTTGTTTATAAAAAACCTACTTGTTAGGGTTGGTTTTGTTGGATTTTATAATTGACAGAAGACAAGGATTACTTAGTCTGTTCGCTACGCTCGGGTCGTGCGGTAGCGGGGGGTATTCGTAGCCATAGCCTCGGGTTTTCTAATGCAGTATAAACAACAAACCCACTCGATTGAGTGGGCTTGCTTTCTATTTTGTTCTACTAACCACACGAAAGGATTCGTGCGATAGCGGGGCTGCTTTTTGTTGCGGAGCTTGAGTTTGTGTTTTTGTTCTACTAACCACACGAAGGGATTCGTGCGGTAGCGGAGGTATTCGTAGCCATAGCCTCGGGTTTTCTAATGCAGTATAAACAACAAACCCACTCGATTGAGTGGGCTTGCTTTCTATTTTGTTCTACTAACCACACGAA
>JAGXRF010000096.1 GCA_018335925.1 Flavobacteriales bacterium | reverse complement strand
GTCGCCAATCAAAAAGACATGGAGAAATGGGAAGAAGCCCGAAATCGGGAAGTTCCTACCCTTTATCGCTGCAAGCAAATTGTAGATGAACTGAATCTGCAGATGAAAATGTCTGACGTGGAGTTTCAGGCAGACAATTCCAAAGCAACTTTTTATTACTCTGCTGAGGATCGGGTAGATTTTAGAGAACTGATTAAACTCCTCGCCGGAGAATTCAAAATCCGGGTGGAAATGCGACAAATCAGCCTTCGCCAAGAAGCAGGAAGACTTGGAGGCATTGGCGTTTGTGGACGTGAGCTATGCTGCTCTACCTGGTTGGTAGATTTCAAAAATGTCACCACCTCAGCAGCTCGATACCAAAATCTTTCTCTAAATCCAAGCAAGCTCTCAGGTCAGTGCGGACGACTCAAATGCTGTCTCAACTATGAGCTCGATACCTATATGGATGCCATCAAAGACATCCCACAGGTAGAAAAACCGCTTCAAACCGAACAGGGACCAGCCAAGCTACAGAAAACGGATATCTTCCGTAAGCTTATGTGGTTTAGCTATAACAATGACAATGACTGGCACAGCATTACCTGTGATCGGGTAAAGGAAATCCAGGAGTTAAACGAACAGGGGATCAAAGTATTCAATTTACAGGTGGATAAATCCACGGATATTGAAGACTTGGCAGCTCAGTCTACCCGTGAACTTGAGCTTTTGGATAAGAAGTTTTCCAAAAAGAAAAAGAAGAAAAAGAAAGGTCCTCGCGAAGGTCAACCTGGTGAAGCGCAGACCAAGCCAATCCAGACCAATGCTGAAAGGCCAGCGCAAAAACCTCAGGAAGTCAGAACTACTGCTGCTCCTGCACAAAGACCAAACAATCCTAATTCTGCAGGACCAGAAACAAGGTCGGGAGGAGAAAATCGGAAGAAGAAGAAAAATCGAAACCGTCCCAATCCTAACCCGCAGGTAAACTCAAATCCTTCCCAGCAAGGAAATCCAAATCAGCCAAAAGCTGAAAGACAGGAACGTAGACCTGAACGTCCAGAACAGCGAAACGAACCGCGACCTGAACGATCCGAACCAAAATTGGACGGACCATCCGCTCAAGATCAAAAAAGGAGATTTCCCCCAAGAAGAAATCAGGGACCTAATCAGGAAGGAAATGAATAGAATAATCAGCTCAGTGTGGGTTGCATTACTCCTGGCTATAAGCTCTTGCTCGGAAGACCGGTTGTTTGAACAGTTTCAATCCTTCGAAGATGCTACCTGGTCAGAACAGGATTCTGTTCTATTTGATTTAGGAGAATTGTCCTCTTTGGAAGGTAAAAGTTTGATTGCCGTCAAATACACGGAAGATTATAGCTATTCAAATTGCTACATCCGAGTGATCGCCAGAGATTCGAGTAAGTCCGTATTGCAAAACAAACTCCTTAATGTGCCCATTTTTGATTCAAAATCAGGACAACCTTTAGGAGAAGGATTTGGCAATACCTTTACCAAATATGATACGATTCCATTTGATCTACCAATTGATACAAAAGAAGTGGTATTGGTTCAATACATGAGACAGTTTGATTTGCCCGGAATAAAAGCGATTGGGCTCAAAGTGCTCAAACCTTAAAAAAGAATCAATTGAAAACAAAAATGAGTGCCTTAATCAAAGGCACTCATTTTTTTTGCATGCTGTCTGATGGATTGATCCATTTCAGCTGCCAATGGTTTTAGATAGTCAAATAGTTTTTGATTCTCTTTATCGAGCTGCTTTTTATCGATCAGTTCCAAAATCCCAAGAATGGTCGAAAGTGGGCCTCTCAGAATATGTGAAGGTTGCAGAGCCATATCCCTCAACCGTTCATTCTCTAATTTCAGTTCTTGCATTTGTTTTTTCATAGCGGTAAGGTCTTTGACATGTACCCAAATAGACTCTAAAGAACCTGTTTCGGAAAATACAGGACTTACACGGGCGCTCCAGAATGAAAACTCCTTATCAGGATTGAGAAGTTTGATCTCCACTTCATTTACTTCACCCAATTTTGCTTCCTGAAGTGCTTTGACCAGCTTGGTAAATCGATTGGCCTGATTGGGAAAAGTCAGTACATATCCTTCTGAATATGCTCGCCCTTTCCAGTTTCGACCTACTATTTTGGCCATTTCGTTTTGCTGAAGGATTTTGCCGGAATTATCCAAAACGAAGACAGCATCAGGAAAAGACTCCAGTATATCTTGGTTGACCACGGTTTTTAGCAGGGAGGTTGGCGCAATCTGAGCTTCTTTCGGAACCAAAAACAGGTGGTATTCTTCTCCGCATGAGGCCAATAATGTAGCAAAAGTGGAGAACTTACCTTCGTTGGTTTGAATAAGAAAGCAAACCGGATTAAACTCTTTAGCATCGGCATTCAACCGATACTCCAGGTCATCCAATCCCTTAAATGGTGTGGTAGCCTTCAGCGGTTTATTAAGCCAGGTTTGAGTCGTAGGAGAAAACCAATTATCAATTCGCTCATCCCAGCCTATTACTTCCATGGATGAATTAAGCGTGATCTTACCAAATCCAAGAACATCGACCAGGTTGTTCCAAGGCATTTCCTGCTCCAGAAACTGCATTCCAACCCCAATACCTATAATGGCTGAAATATCCATATCCGGATTTGTAATGACCGAAAATTCCCACCAAATCTGAGAGAAGTTTTCCTCGGCGGCGTTAGGATGCTCGAGGAGGAGGTGTCGAGTGATTTTGGGTGCGCTGAGCATCAACTCCATGGAATAACAGAATTCTTCTGCTGAATTGATGGACAAATACTTCCAAAACTCTTTATTGGTAGGCTTGGCACTTAGTCGTTCAAAGTTCCGGTTATGTTTCAATATCCGGCCTTCCACATCCGTGATGACCAGATAGAAATGTCCCGATTCCATTAGGAATTCCGGGACAAGGTTTTCGATATCAGGAGTACTTATCATGGCGGTAGGCGTTATTGAATTGAACGTACCGAAAGTTGAATAAAAAATTTTATTAAAAAAAATAAGACATTTAGCGAATTATATACTCAAATTCCTTCATTTTCCTTATAATATTCTTATCACTACAAGAAAAAGTATAAGCACTAACAAAAAATGCTTTTTGTCACGAGATCGGAACAAAAAGCATTTGAAGAAGATTTTTTGAAAATAAATCAATGACTGCGAGAAGTAAACCACCTGCAAGGGCAGCTCAAACCCATACAGACGATTTGAAGGGAAAGGCTGGATAGTCTACTTCCTTGACCATGTGAATCAAAGCATGAACCAAATATTGTTTGCCTGTAATTGCTCTAAATCTCCAATCGGGTTTTGGTGAAAATTCCACGGAAGCAGATCCAAAAAATCGTTGAAGTTCATCTTTGCAATGGGAATAAACATACAACTCACCAGTAGAGGCGCCTGAGCTTTCTATTAAAAAATCACAGTTTAAAGTTTGAATAATCATAGTGCAAAGTTATTTGAGTCAAAAATAGAATAATCTGTACTTCATCAAAATACCCACAAGTGGGTATTTTTAACATTTTTCAGGGATTCGATAAAATATTTAATTTGATTTTCAGGGAATTACTGAGGATTTAATCCAAGTGAATTTGTTTGTGGACTGCCACTTGCGAAAATCTTTTCAATTGGCTTATATTTGCAACACTTTGAAGCCTCAGAGATCAAATTCTGAAACTATTCAAAAGGGAATAGAGAGTTGGGTGAGTGGCTGAAACCAACAGTTTGCTAAACTGTCGTACGGGTTATACTGTACCGGGGGTTCGAATCCCCCACTCTCTGCTTTTTTAGTTTTCAATTGTGTATAAAGCCTAACAAAAGAAATTTGTTAGGCTTTTTCTTTTTCACGAATCCCAAGCTAATAAACCAATTTAAACAATTGTTTATCAGTCACTTAAAACTCACTATTCAACTATTATTAATGAAATAAAAATTTAACTATTTTATATGTTTTATTAATTACCTAATTAGTTTTAATTCAAAAAAAATCAATCAAAATCGAATAAAAAAAGCGTAAAAGTCCACGTCCTATAGCTAAAAATTTAAGTACGCTTTTTTTTTTAGGCTATTCTAAAAAAAAGCCAACTGGGGATCTCTTCATGAAATTGAAAGATCGATTAGCCGGAAATTAATGATTTGTAAACCCATAAACATTCTATTCATATGATCGAAAAAACTTTCCGAATGACTTTTTTTCTAAAAGCGAAGAAAAATTCAGAAGGAGACCTTCGTCACATCTTTCTCAGAATAACTGTCAATGGAGAATCCCGAGAGATTTCAACCAAACTTGATTGGTCCAAAAAACGATGGAGTTCAAAGAATGGAATGGCTACGGGCAACAAAGATGACGCTTTAAGACTTAATGCCTACCTGGATTCAGTGAGGATCAAGGTCATGCAAGCTCGAATACAATTGATGGAAAAAGGAAAAGATGTAACCGCGGATTCGCTCAGGAATCTATTATTGGGGAAAAGTGAGGAAAATCAATTCCTTCTTGAAATTTTCAGGCGCCATAATGAACATATGAGTTCGTTAGTGGGCTCTGAATTTGCTCCCGGCACGTTGGAAAGGTATAGAACTTCTTATGATCACACCAAGGCATTTATCCTCTGGAAATATGGTAAGGATGACATAGAAATCAGAAAATTGGATTATGAATTCATTTCAGATTATGAATATTGGTTTAAGTCAGTTAGGAAATGTTCTCACAATACCACGGTGAAATACTTAGCCAACATGAAAAAGATCGTTCTTGATTGTGTCAAGAAAGGCTGGTTGGTACGGGATCCGTTCTTGAACTATAAACTAACGAAAAGAGAAATTCATAGAGAAGCTTTAAGCGATGAAGAGCTTGATAAAATTTCGAAAAGAAATTTCTCAACCGACCGGCTAAATCAGATTAGAGACCTATTTGTTTTCAGCTGTTACACAGGACTGGCATACATTGATGTCAAAAATTTAAGACAAGATCAATTAATTACCGGTATGGATGGAGAAACTTGGCTAGTTACCCATCGACAGAAAACGCAAGCTCCTACCCGACTTCCATTGCTTCCAGAAGCAATGAAGATAATTATGAAATACAAAAATCATCCGATAGTAGAACTTACCGGTAAGGTCCTGCCCACCCCAAGTAATCAAAAGACCAATGCCTACCTTAAAGAGATCGCTGATCTTTGCGGTATCAAAAAAGAGCTGACATTTCATATTGCAAGGCATACCTTCGCTACAACGATAACGCTTGCCAATGGTGTCCCACTAGAAACTGTTTCAAAAATGCTCGGGCATAAATCGCTTGCACAAACGCAGCACTATGCCAAAATTCTAGACAATAAGGTTAGTGAAGAAATGAAAGCTTTAAAAGAGATTTTGGACAGTAAATCCAAAGATTTAAACAAGCCAAAATCGAGAAAGCCAAGATTTTAATGCAATGAAAACCTTTCTATTCATTGACATGATTCATGAAAAAATATTTGACAATCTTTGAAAATTTTAAGCAATTCAAATTTCTACATGTCTTTAAAGGAAGACAAGGTTAAAACAATCTTGTCTTTTAATTTAAGCTTACCCAGTTTTTATCTCTATAAACTTAATATGCAGGATCATTGAGTGGGGGAACCCACTCAATGAAAAAAGTCAACTAGCTAAAATAAGAAAAGGAGAGCCTTAAAGCTCCCCTTCGTCTGCAAATGAGAAATAGTTATCAGGACTGATAATCATATGATCCAGAACTGAGATGTCTAGGATTCTTCCCATCTCCACCAGTCTTTTAGTGATTCTTCTATCTTGTTCGGAAGGGAACACATCGCCCGAGGGATGATTATGGGCCAGTATCATGGCACAAGCATTAGCCTTAAGTGCTGTGATAAACACCAACTTCTGATCCACCACGACCGATGAAGTCCCTCCTATTCCGATTTGTGATACGCCAAGTACCCTATTGGCTCTATTCAACAGGATAATCTTGAAGCTTTCCACAAACTCCAGTGTATTGGGATCCCAGTTGTTCTTGAGCAACTCAAATGCCGCCCTTGAGCTGACCACTTTTGGTCTTTCGCATGCTTTTACTTTCGGCTGATAGCTGATTTTTACTTCTGCCACTTCCATCCAGTCCGATGTTTTTCCTTGATTCTCCATTTCTTTGTTTGTTTTAGTGAAACATGAATTATGGAGGGCCACCAGCTCAGGGGGGAGCAAGGCCAAGAGGAAAAGGAATAAACCAGCGGGGAAATGCGGGAGAGCTTTATGCCGGAAGCTCTTGGCCGCTCCGAATACCCTGAGCTAGCTTAATCCAGAATTCAGGTCACAGCATCCCTTATTTTTCAAATTAAGAACTTAAAAAAATCTGCCTAGAAAGACTTTCAAAAATCAAAAAAGCCTTTTCCATCCAAAGCTGTCGGCAAAAGCCGGAGCGATGTAATGGAAAGGGCTTTTAGTAACTGCTTTGAAATCCTTTTTCATTCCGTTAGCATAAACTAACGGAAATGGAAAAGGATTATCTTAATCTTAGATAGAAATAGTTAAGGAATTACAATTGATAAAATTGTAACGCATGCTTGCATTTCAAATTTAGGGCTACTCAATAACTTCAAAACTTACACGACGGGCCAACATCAATGCTTCTTTAGAAACATTATTAATGCTTTTATCTTCTCCCTTACCTGTGTAGGTTATCCTATTGGAATTCACTCCATAAGAGATTAACCGATTCACAATTTCTTTAGCTCTTTTTTCAGAGAGAGAGAAATTATAGCCATCAGGCCCAATTTCATCCGCATACCCATTGACATGAATCTTCCAGGTTGGATTTAAATTCAATACTTCACTAATCATTTTGATAGTGTTTAATGAAAAATTATTGGGTTTATAACTATCAAAAGCAAAATAAACGTTAAGATAACCTTCATGAATTGCCTTCTTAAAATAATCAACAGAATGTTGTGGTTTTTCTAAAGGACAGCCGAAATTTGATGATGGCCCAGGGTTAAACGGACACCTATCCAGATGGTCAAGAGTACCATCGGCATCAGAATCTTGTGAAACTCCTAAAGTATTTACCCTTGCATTGGGATCAGAGTTTGCTTCTTGATCTACATAATCTGGAACACCATCACCATCAGAGTCTTTGAGGTAATCTTTAATTTCATTTATAGCTAGACTAAGTTCAGATTTAGTCAAATATGGGTCATTACTAATGAACCAGTCTGCATGATTTTCAAAATTTCCAAAATAAAAATTCATTCCTAAAGAGGCTGAAGACCAAATGCCCATTGCATGGATAAACGGTATTTCAGGCTGGGAAGGAATACCTTTTTGATTAAATTGAGTACCATCAAAAGTATACCTCTGCCTTCCATTAATTGAAGTTCCAAATGTACCCTGCAAACTCATCTTTGGATTTAGGAAATAAAGTAACCTAATCTTTCCAACAAAGTTATATACATAATCAGAGTCATAGTCGGGTGAATTTCCCCCTTCTAGGATAGATGCGATCCTCTTACTTTGATTTAATGACCCAACACCAATTCCGGTTTCAGTTAAAATAATAAACTTTTTAGTGAAAGATTCAAATGACATAATTCTACCCCAATTAAGGACAGAAGAAAAAGAAACATTTACGTAGTCGGTTGAAAAATCAGGAGAACCCTTTTTTTCTCTGAATTGACCTGTTCCCAATGTCCCACTTATTCCAAATTTTTCATTGAACATATGTCTTCCGGATAGCTCTAAATGACCAAAATTCAATGTCGGAACCATGTAACCAGGAGAAAGCGGTGCAATTGGATGATTAAATCCAACATTGGCTTCAAAGGAAAATTTATTGAATCCATCCTGACCATAAGCATACTTATTGACCAATAAAATATTTAAGCAAATGAAAGTTAAAATAAACCTATTCATACATTTTCAATTTAATCCACCCTTTAATTATTTATTATAAACTCAAAATCCAAGCATCATATATTTTCAAATCCTTCCTTATATTATCAAACAAAAGAAGTATATCCTTAATGCAATAGGAATTTAATACCGTAACGCGATAATGTTTTGATAAGGTAGTTGGTGGCAATATATCAAAAGAATAATCTCCGTGTTTCAAACTCAGTCTATCTCTCAAAATTTCGGCATCTTTTTGATTTCTGAAACTTCCTACCACCATAAAATAATTTACATCTGTACCAAATTGACCGGAAAACTCATTTACATGATGAATACCTAATAGATTATTGAAATTCGAATAATAATTCAGATTAAGCAATCCTAATTGAGGATAATCTCGACCTTCAGTTAGATTTTCATTAGAATTAATAATATTAAAACCTAGAAAATTAGAATTCTCATTTGCATAAGAACAATAGTACAACAATGATAAATCATCCAAGTATAGATCTTCTAATCTTGTTACTACAAATCTTTCAGGATCTAAGTTGTTCTTAATTATTTCGGATTGAATATAAAAAATGAAATTTCTTATATCCATTACACTGTTTTCTTCAAAATAGAATTTAATCTCTATTTTGGAAGAAGAATTTTTCCTTAACTCACTTGCTACCAAAGAAAAAACATCTGAGTTAAACCTGTTATAACTTAAATGGATACTATTTTTATTTCGAAGCGCCATTAATTGAAATGAATTTTCCCAAAACGCTTTAACCGAATCATTAGGTATAGGATCTCCTGAGAAAATTGGGTTATCCTCTTGAATTTTAGCAAAGTCAGAAATTAGCTTAACTAATGGAATTCTTAAATAATAAAGATCTTTAACTAAGGACGATGAATCAGGTGATTCGACTAAAGAAGTGTATGATATCAGCTTATCATCCGTTTGCCCATAGGACCCAATTTTTGTTTCGGAGTTAAATTTTGTTTCTATCCTATAAATATCATCTGAACCTACGCCTCCATCCCTGTCAGAAGTAACGTACTCAAATTGTGATTTTGAATCATAAAAATAAAACAGATCATCTGCACTGGAATTAAAAGGGATTCCCAAGTTTAATGGCTTTGAAAAACCATTATCTCCATTGTCAGAAATGAATACATCATACCCCCCTAAACCACCTAAGCCATTAGATGAGAAATAGAGCTTATCTTCAAATAGAAAAGGAGCTCTTTCATCTCCAAGTGAATTAATTATGTCCCCAGCATTTATTGGCGCACTCCACTTCTTTGAAGTAGAATCATAGTTGACATAGAAAATATCCAAACCTCCAATAGAACCCGGTAGGTTTGAGGAAAAATAGATTCTTTGTTTTTTGCTATCAAAATAGGGATCAGAAACAAAAAATTGCTCTGAATCCCCAGAGATAAGCTTTATAAATTCATTTTTTTCGTGAACAAGAATTTGTGGTTTAATTACACTCTCTTTATGCTTAAAAATTTCTGGATTATAACCTGAGAAGGTAAATACAAATAAGGAATCTTGCAGAAAAAAAGGTCCAAGGTGATAATTTTGATCACTCTTAACTGTACTGTTTATCAGTCCAGATTCAAAAACATTTCCCGAAGAGTCTATTTCATATATTCTATAATAAATATTTTCCAAAGAGATGTTTTTAAGATAAGGTTTATTTCCCTGGCCATAAAACAAGCGATTAGAAAGAAAATAAACACTGGTGTTGTCTGAGAATAAAGCAATATCCGAATAAGGAGAGTTGACCTCTTTGTAAGAATATATGTATTTATTGGGATTATTTGGAACTAGATTTAAAGCGTCAAAGGTAATTCTAATCAAATTTTGCCACTTAAACGAAGATGTTTGCATTTCATCAAGTGTTGCCAAATCTTCAAGTAAAAATTTGGCTTCTGAATATTTACCATTACTAATTAATATTTCAGCTAAAATATAGTGATCGTTTACTGAAATTTTTGAATTGGACCTAATCCACTTAAACCAATATTCAGCTTGATGATAGTTTTTAAGCGAATAATATGAAATAGTTATTTTTCTACCTGTGGAAACAGAAGGTTTAAGATCAAATGATTTTTTTAAGAAATAAAGTTCTTCTTCATAATTTGCTTCAGCACGAAGAAGTTCAGATTTTTTCAAAAACGATTCAGCAGATTTACAACTGAACACTAAAAGTAAAACGAAAATAAAATATATATTTTTCATATTAGAAATATCTAGGAGACAACACACTGAAATTTTTATTCTTTATTCTATATCCAATAGATAATTCATGTGAATTAAACTGTTGAAATGAAGTTTTAAAATCATAATCAAAAGAATATCCAAATTCTAATGAATCACTTATTCTTATCTCAGTTGATATAATAAACTGCAATAAATTAAATGAATTAAGTTTACTATAAATACCAAAGTAATTAATTTGATTTCTTGACCCCAATCCTACACCGATTCTATCATTCAAGAAAACATTCATATTTAAATCAATCCGAGTAGGAGATTTATTATCTGCCAAAAGCAAAAAAGAACCTTCAATCGCCCTTCCTTCAAGAAATTCCTTCCTAAAGCCTCCGGAAAAATTTAAAGATTGCTTTAATTCGATATACGGAAAACTTGGGTTTCTAAGAAAATCCTCACCTAGGATATTATACATAGCCCCCCCAATATGAAAATATTTATGATAGTAGAAAATTCCAAAACCCAGATCAGGGTAAAAAATTGAGTTAAAGTTAGTATTCAATAATGGATCATCTTTTTGAATAGGATCCACCTTGTCTTCATCTATTTTTTGATTCCAAAAACCTATAGAAGTCCCAAAGCTTACATAGGATAAACGATTGATTCTTAAATGATATGCCAACTTAGTCTGGAATGTTGAATTCCTTTGAAAACCTATCGTTTCATTACCGGCATGCACGCCCCAACCCAAATTAAATCGCTCAATTGCTCCATCTGCTGCCAAACCATAATTGACAGGTCTACCTTTGAGTCCCAACCATTGAAATCTATTGTAAGTCTGGATAAATGTATCTCCCTTATATCCAGCATAGGCAGGATTAATGTAAATGGGGTTAAACAAATATTGGCTGAATTGGGGCATTTGTTGAGCTAGCAAAAGATTGCTTGAAATAATTAGCCAAATGAAACTGAAGAGATATCTTTTCATTTTAGTTTCTAATTATAGTTACGTACCCTTTTAATTCTTCCAAATTCCCGGTTCTATCTCTCCAGGTAAGGACATAATAATAGGCCCCCTCATTCAATATTCCACCATTCCAATCATTCTGGTAATCTTTTGATCTGTAGATGATTATACCCCAACGATTCACAACAATCAATTCATTTTGAGCTAATGCTTCAATCCCCTCAATTTCAAATCGATCATTGTATCCGTCATTATTTGGAGTAAATACATTCGGTATTTTTATTCTCATTTGTTTATGATAGACTGTGGAAGAATTATTGTTTAAATCCACATCCATTTCATTTCCTTCCACAAATGCCGTGTTTTTTATCCCATCTGCTACTTCTAAAGCATTAACCTCAACCAACAAATCCAAGGTTTCTCCTAATCCCAATGAGGGAATTCTCCAAGTAATGGAATTTGAAAATGGATCGTAACTAGCTAATCCCTTGTGATCAAGAAACTTGATAAACTGAACTTCTTTAGGCAATGTATCTATCACAAGAACATTCGTTGCCAAATCTTTCAGTTTGTTGGTTATTCTCAGTCGATAGTTAAATTCCTCAAATAGTTTGATAACAGGAGCTTCAACACTCTTTTCAATATTTAAGTCAATCAATTTAAAGACTACAGGATCCGACTCTACATAGAGCGTATCGAAACCTGTGTGTATAAGTTCCCCTCTGTTTATAATATTATTGTGGTATTCTTTTATTAAAAAGTTTAGATTAAGCTCTATACTTTCAGCAATTTCAATTTTTGGAATATAGATATCGACATAGCCATTTTCAATTTTAAATTCGAAAGATTCATTTAAACTCAAGAATTCAAGTTGTTCAGGCACAAAGTCTCTAAACACAAGGTTGCTTGCCAAGCTGTCGCCGGAATTTGAAATAACTACTTTGTATTTCGCAATCTCTCCAACATTAAAACTTTTATTTTCAAGCTCTTTATTGATACTTATTTTTGGTCTTCGAACTTTTCCGACCCATAAGTCAATAGAAGACACCCAGATTTTTGGATCAATTGGATTTATTAAATATGCAGTATTTCTGATGGGGAATCCTTCTTCACCTAAAATACCCTGTATTTTAACATCAAATGATATGGTCAGAGACTCACCTTTTTGTAAGTTGATTTTATCCCATCTTAAAACATTCTTATCATCCAATTTCACTGGATAGTTAGAGCGTAAAAATTTGAAATTATTGCTTAATGAATCAATTACATAAATTGAGTCAATCTCAAAATCAGATATATTCTTTATTTCAATTAAATAATTGATTGTATCTCCATTTTCAAAGTCTTCCGCTTGAATAAACTTTTTATTGAACAAGAACTTACTTTCCTTTTTGGTTATTCTCAATTCACGTGCTTGTGCTTCATTCTTTATTTTAAGTCCAGAATCCAAAACAACTACCCTGTTGGTAAAGCCCGAACTCTCCGATACGCCTCGAACTTTCAGCTCATAGACCAGGGAATCCCCAGATCCTAGACGATCAACAGACCAACTCACCACTCCGGAACTTCCCTCGTACTGCCCACCTCCCGTCGAAGACACATACTCCATAAAGGAAGGTAGCGTGTCCCGCAGGGTCAGACCATACGACGTACTCGGTCCTCCGTTCTTCAGCACTATCCTGTATCCAAACTCCTCTCCCACATATCCCGAACCTGATCCCTCAAGCTCCTTGCTCAGGGTCAGCGCACTCTCGGATAACACCTCTACCTCTTCCGATTCGCTCTCCAGCACTCCTCCAGGTACTTCCGATCCACTCAGGTAGGACCTGTTCACCAACACCGTCCCGCCCGATACATCCCCGCTTACCTTCAGCAACACCTCATACTCTACCGATTCTCCTCCCGAAAGACTGTCCAGACTCCAAACCACCACACCCGGACCAACTTCGCCAGACGGGAACGTGCTTTCCACAACCGTTCCCATAGGAAGGCTGTCCGTCACCTGCAGATCATAGGCAGTTCGAATCCCTCTATTTTCAACTCTAATTGAGTAGGATAGCGTGTCCCCAGCTATTGGGTTAAAATTCAATGCTTTCTTATGGAGAAATAATTTGGGTTTACATTCTATAGTTGTAATCCTTACGTAGTCTACGCCTATGCTCAAACAAGCACTTTCATTGATGGCTTTGGCTTTATATTCTCTTCCATTTTCCAGCAAATGGTCAAGAGGAAGAGCGGAGTCACCGATCTTTTCATCATACCAAACCAAGCCTTTTCCAAAAATCAAATTCAAATCGGATACTTTTGGAAGGTCTTCTTCGCATAATTCCAGAGAATTGGAATTAAAAATGGGATCCTCGGGACGTGGATTTATTTTAAAATTGACTTTTCTGAATTGTGAAGGAAAAGTCTCACAATTAGAATCAGAAACAGCAGAAATGTAAAACACATATTCTCCTAGCTCAGCGTTTTGATTAACTAACTTTCCTTGGCTCACAAAAAAACCATGGCTGTTAGGAGAAGGCTGACCTAAGGGTACAGGACTAATTCCGTTGGGATCAAAATACCATTTAAAAGCGGAGAACTCTTCAAATTTTTGGCTAGCGGGGTTTATCCTTGGATTAATTTCAATCGAATCTCCGATGCAATAATTTGGAGAAAAATCTACCAGAAAATCTTCAGAACGAGGCCTCTCAAGTACTTGAACAGTAATGGGAATACGTACAGGTGATTCACAATTAGATCTAAATACTGCCAGCCAATACACGTAAGAACCCGGTGAATTCAAAACTGGGGACTGAAAAACAGGGCCTGAACCCAACTCTACCAGATCCCCTTCATTTAACTACCATCTCAAAAAAGTATTCTCACCTTTTTCCACAAAAAGAGAAGCAGATTCACCCTGACAAATTTTGATTGGGTCTTTCGGATAAGTTGGGGTTGCCAAAATCACGCTTGCACCATGCACATTGATTTGTTGAATTACCTCTTGAGTAGTAGAGTAATTCTTAACCAAGACACTAACATAAGGCTCATCTTTATCAATCAGATCAGCCAAAAACGAAAAAACGTAAACACCATTTTGTTCATTGACAGTTAATTCAGGAGCTGTAAGAAAATATTCTTTTTTACTTACCCTGCGGGTTCCGTTCATCAATGAAAACGAAAGTGAAGAATTTTTACCCCCTTTCGGAAAACCTCCGGGAAAGGAAAGAAATACCTTTACGGAGTCTCCTTGGTATCCAAGGTTGGGGAAAATTAAGTTTTGACCAATAAATCCATTAAATGGGTTTGCAAAAGTCAAAATCTGGGAAAAAGTGGAAAAGTCAGCATCAACAGCCAGAGAGGGATTAGACACATTACATGCGATACAATTTAAATTAGGAATGGTATAGGAACTGGCAGAACCACAATTTTCAAGAACAATATTTGGATCTTCTACAATAACAGAAAAAGGAACTTTGTCGCTAATACAGCCTGAAGCCTTACTCCTGGAAGCTACTGAATACTTGTATGTTCCTCTAGGAAATGAAGAAGAAATATTCAGCGTTTGACCAACCTTGATTATTTGATTAAATGAGTTGAAATAAACAATTTCAAAGTCACTACCATTCTGATCATCAGCAAGATTCGAAGAAATATCAAGTCCCACTCCTTGAGGTGAAAAGTATAAATCTCCCAATGGAAGTGTGGGTTTGTTAGGAGAATCCAAAGCGTCTACAGAAACAATTTTGGCATTTTCAAGGGTAGATCTGCAGACCCCTGTACCTTCTACCAGAATGTAATAGGTTTTATCTTGATCAATAATTGTGTTCAGTACATTTCCTATAAAAATAGGAGAAGATAGAGATGGATCATCATACCAAAAGAATCTAGGTGAAGGAACTGATTCAGAGGAAACTCTAATATCAAGATTAGATCCTAAACATCCCGAAAAATTAGAACTTACCTGGATTTCAAATGAATTAGGTATCCTGCAGGAATTGTCCTGCGAAAAAGAAAAATTAGACCATAAAATCAAAAGTATTAACAATAACCTTTTCATTATCATAATATTAAAAAATTGACTAAACCCTTTAATTTCACCATATATCATAAGAGTATTTTTGTAAATAAAATGAGTTAAAGCGTAAATTAAATGGTGTGTAAAAATCATGATTTATAATTTTTTTAAATAATTAGTCGATCTTATATTTTATTATAAATAATGTTATCAATCACACAAGAATTTAAACAAGGATAAAACCCTAAGAGAAAATTAACTTTTGAAATACTCATGCCCAACTAAAAACCTAAATTCAATAATTCATATTCACCTAATTTACTGTTCAAACTACCATTGATTTAAGGAATACCAGCGTAAACAAATGTAATTACCAATGAAAAAAAATCATATTTGATTTGATCACATTAACCTCATAAGCCTCCAAAAAGCACTCATATTTACCTCATACACGCAAATTCTCAAACTTAAGAAAGGGCATATCCTTAGTATAGGACCCTTAAAAAAGCATTCATTTAAAAAAACAAATTAAACCATTCAAAATACTTAGCTTCAAAAATGAATTAATGTTATAAAAAAATTGATAAAAAAAACAGAGTTAAAAAAAGAAGAAAATATAACTTTAATTCTTCCTTATTTCATTTAACTTCTCCATCAATTGCTTGTAACTCCCTCTCCTAACCGGAATTTCAAAATTTAAAATTCCACACTTCTTCGAATTTAAGAAATTTATTTTTGACAAATCAACTACGTATGATTTATGTATTCTTTCAAATTCATTTAAACTTAGTCTCTCCAAAAAGTTTTTTAAAAGTTCTCGGGTTTTGATGACTTTTTTCTCCGTATAAATCTCTGTAATTGTACCTTTAGCTTTAATATAATAAATATCGTTCTCGTCAATTAGGATTGTTTTTCCTTTTTCACGAACAGGAATAATATTCCTTTTTTTCTCTTTATGTCCCAAGGCAAATTCATCGAATCTGGAGATTTTTTTGACTGCCAAGTAAAGAGTTGTTTCTAAAACTTTAAGACTATAAGGCTTGAGCAGGTATCCTTCATGTTTAAAAAAAGAAATCTGATCCAGGATAGGCCGAGTTGCCAATGCTGTAGAAAAAATAACCCTGCTTTCGGGATACATTTCTGACAGGGTTCTAGCTATCTCAATTCCATTTAAAGTGCCTTCCAGCATAATGTCAATCAAAAAAATATCTGCAGTGACATTCATTTTTATCAAGGTGTCAATATCATCCTCACCTTTAATGATTGATACTACTTCGTATCCGTGTTGGACAAGATATTCAGCGATGTTTTCCGCTAAAGCCTGTTCATCTTCAACAATTACTATTCTTACTGCCATGTCCAAAGTTTAAAAGATTAGAAAAGCAGAGGAAAAAAACATAAATAAAAAGAGTAAAAAGATTAATAAAATGCATTTACAAACTAGGAAAATGAAGTCCTATAAAAAATATGAATTTTGAAAAATCGCTACGACACTTAGCGTCAAAGTTAAATCGGTTAAAAAAAAATATTCGATATTTACGGAGTTAATAAAAAATAGAAAAAACTTAAATGAAGTGGGCTCCAGTTGAAAACCAAATTTTCCTAAATAGGCTAACAGGATTTTTTTTTCAGCTTTAAGAAAAATCTACCTAAAATACAAAAATAAATTGTTTTATGAATACAATAATCCACTCCTAATCAAAGATCAATGTTTTCACTTATTAAATTATTGTTCTATTTTATTTTAAGTTCATTACGAATTTGAATTAGAGTATTATTCCCCATAAAAATGATTTTTGCCCGTGGTTATATAAAATGAAAACCATGGGATAATTCCTGCTTGTTTTATTTGTAGTTTTTAAATAGATTTTACCGATTCGTTAAAATGAAAAAGACTGACACTGCCAAATCACAAATCTTTTCAGTTATTGAGGAGCTATTTTTAATCCTTGAGAACCCAAAACTTAAAACAAAACAAATAGAAGAAACATTTAGTAAACTCAATGGGGTACTAAATGCAGATCATATATATTTTCTTAAAAAGTCAGCTAAGCAATTCATTCCATATTTTTCTAAAATTTACTCCGTAAATAGAAATAAAAAGCATGAAAAAATAAATGAAAGTCTAGAATTTGGCAATGTTTCCACTAAGCTGATCTCCTACTGGAAATCAGAACTTTTGAAAGGAAGAGAAATTAGCCAATTCACATTCAACACAAATGATCAGGATTTAACGCGCTCATTGTTTGATCAACATATCTCTTACTATTTTATTGTTCCCATTATTTGTAGTCATCAATTAGTTGGAGTTTTGGGATTTAACTGGCTTCAAAAAGATGAAGCACTTAATCCGGATGAAATTAGATTCGCTAGAATTTTTGCCAAAGCTTTTTGCAACTTGACATTAAAAAGGCGGAGCTATAAAAGAGCCTTGAAAAATGAGCGAAAGTATAAGCAGATCATTTCCAATATTCAGGATATCGTATTCAAGCTCAATGAAAAGCTTGAAATAACCTATCTGAATGGGGCTTGGTCAAAAATGACCGACCGCGACATTCACGAGTGCATTGGGCTTCCGATAGCCCAGTTTCTGGAATCAGAAGGTGCTCAAAAGCTAAAAAGTAGAATCGAATCCTTGGAATCTACCGGGGAAAAAAGCTGCTCCGTCAGGACAGCATTTATCAAGCCTGACGGTTCGCTTTATTACATCAGAATCAATGTAAAGCGAATTCTGAAAGATGTCAGGTCGGAGTATTTTGGCACCATCAATGACATCCATCAGGGCCAGCTTAATTTCAACTTGCTCAAAGAAAGTGAATCCAAGTTTAAGTCTCTTTTCGAGACTGTTGAGGATGTCCTTTATTCCTTAGATGCGGATACGGGCCGTCTGTTGATTATTTCGGATAAGATTGAGCGTTTTGGGTTCAAGAAAGAACAGTTTTTGGAGGACTCTGAATTTTGGACCAGGCAAATTGTGGAAGAGGATCGAGCTGCAGTCCAAAAAGCCTATGGCGAATTTGTAGCCCAAAGACTCCCTTATTTTGAAATGGAGTATCGGGTACAGACTCCTTCAGGCAGAATCATTTGGATTTATGACAGGTCTGGAATCGAGTATGATTCCAATAAAAATGCCTTGA
>JAGXRF010000095.1 GCA_018335925.1 Flavobacteriales bacterium | reverse complement strand
TAACACCTTTACAAGTATGTGATGCGAACAACGATGGTTTTGCTTTATTTGATTTAACCCAAGCAGGAGTAGCGGCTTCTGCGGGCAATCCGGATTACTTGATTGCTTATTTTGAGACTTTTGACGATGCTGATTTTGGAGCTTCGGCCAACCAAATCACCAATCCAAGTGCGTATAACTCGGTAAACAATGCCAACCAAACGGTATACATCCGAGTAACTTCACAAACCACCGGATGCCATGTGGTAGTTGCGGTAACTTTGGTAGCCAATCCAACACCAGAGGCTACCACACCAAGTAATTTAACCCAGTGTGACGACAATACCGATGGCATAGGAGTGTTTAACTTAAACAGTGTAATTCCACAAGTGTTGGGAAGCATCCCGGCAGCTACCCATACCGTAAGCTTCCATAGCACAGAAGCAGCAGCCATAGCCGGTAACCCAAGCATCAACAATACCAATGCCTATAGTAATACCACACCAAACCAAGAAATCGTTTGGGTGAGAGTTACCAATAACACCACCGGATGTTTTGATGTGGTGCCATTAACACTAGTGGTACATCCAAACCCGGTAGTTAATGCCACCAGCTTAAGCTTGTGTGATGCAAACAATCCGGGAGACCAACAAGAAGTGTTTGATTTAACCGCTGCCATTACTTCTATCGTAAGTAATCCAAACGGTTTGTCGTTTGCTTTTTACACCAGCCAAGCCAATGCACAAAGTGGGACCAATGCCATTGCCAATCCAACGGCATATACCAACACAAGTAATGTACAAGCCATTTGGGTGGTAGTAACCAACGATGATACCGGATGTAGAAACATCACTTTGTTAGATTTGCGAGTAGAACCATTGCCAATGGTACAATTGCCTACCCCACTACCAAGAGAATGTGATGCCGATGGTGATGGTTTTGCCATCTTTGATTTAGATGCATTGATTAGTGGCTTACAAAACGGAGCAAGTGATGTTGCCATTACCTTCCACGAAACCCAGCAAAATGCTATAGACAACGTGTTGGCTGTAAGTGGCAACTACCAAACCATTTTCCCATTCTTGCAAACCATTTACATCCGAGCAACCAATACCACTACCGGATGTTTTAGGGTATTTGATTTGTTGTTAACCGTAGAAGCAGCACCAACCATTCCAGCCAATTTACCGGATATCACCTTGTGTGATGCAGACAGCAACCCATACAACGGATTTACTGCAGTGAATTTAAGCCAACAAACTCCCCTGATTTTGGCAGCACAAAGCGGCCCGGCTTCACAGTACAGTGTTCGTTACTTTACTTCCGAGGCAGCAGCACAAGCCAACACAGGAGCTATTATCAACCCAGGAAGTTTTATCAACACCCAAAACCCACAAACCATTTGGGTAAGAGTGACCGATTTGGCTACCAACTGTTTTAATGTAGATAGTTTCCAAATCATTGTAAACACACCTTTACAACCTATCTTCCCTACTCCATTAACCTTATGTGATGAGAGTTTGCCAAACAACCAACAAACCCAGTTTGATTTAACAGTAAAAATTCCGGAAATATTACAAGGGCAAGCAGGTTATACCGTTACCTTTTATCCAACGTTCCAAAATGCACAAAACAACACCAATGCCATTGCCAATCCAACGGCATATACCAACCCAACGGGAGAAAATCCAAAAACTTTGGGAGTACGTATTACCAACACGGCAACGGGCTGTGTGAGCTTTACTACCTTAACCATCAGAGTAGAACCACTACCGGAACCTCGTATGGATCCAGAGGTATTGGAAGCCTGTGAAAATGCTTTTGGTTCTACCCAAGCTAGCTTTGATTTAACCCAAGCAGAAGATTACATCCGTAACAACGATGCCAATTTGACCTTTGCTTACTTCGCTTCTTTAAGCGATGCACAAAATGGCACCAATGCCATTGCCGATCCAACCAACCATGTCTCAGCAACTGGAGTGGTGTATGTAAGAGTATCTAACAACCGAGTGGACTACACCGGAAGCAATTGCTTTGTGATTGTAACCTTGCCAATCCAGGTAAATCCAATTCCGGCAGCCAATGCAGTAAACTATCCGAATTGCGAAATCAATACCGATGGGTTCAATACTTTTAATTTACTAAATAGTGATATTGTAGCACAAATATTAGGAAGTAGTCAAAACCCTAGTGACTTCATCTTGACTTACTTTGCCGATGCTGCACTTACCGTGGCGATTAACAATCCAACCAATTACACCAATACCACGGCCTTTACCCAACCAATTTATGTGGTGGTAACCAACCAAGCTACCCAATGTAGCAATACAGCTGTAGTGACCTTGTTTGTAGAGAATGCTCCGCAAACCTTCCCGGTAAGCTCTAGTACAAGCTTCTGCGATACCGATGGTACCAACGATGGCATCACCACCATTGATTTAACCCAATACGATAGTGAAATATTAGGTAACAGTACCAATCCAGATTTTGTGGTGTACTACTACGACAACCTGGCTACTGCAAATGCCGACATGAATGCAGGAGACTTTAGCAATGCCATCGGAAATCCAAGTGTTTATACCAATAGCAGTTCCCCACAACAAACTTTGTATGCCGTGGCGGTAAACACAGCAACCACTTCTGGATGTCCGCAGTTAACCACGCTAAACATCACCATCCACACCTTGCCGGAAACTTCTCCACAAGACGGAACGGTATGTTTGGATCCTAACACCGGAAATGTGGTAACACCATACATCATCGATAGTGGGCTTAGCAGTGCTACCCACAGTTTTGTGTGGACAGACAGTACCGGCAATGTGGTAGGAAATGCAAGCACCTACACCGCTACCCAAGCAGGAGTATACACCGTGGTAGCTACTAGTCTAACCACCAACTGTGTGTCAGAACCTCAAAGTGCTATTGTAATTGAATCGAGTATCGCAACAGTAACCTACGAATTAAGCAATGCTTTTAGCGAAAACCAAACCGTAACCATTACCGCAACAGGTATTACCATTCCAAATCAAAACGGAGCTAATTTTGTGTACAGTTTAGACTTTGGGCCTTTCCAAACAAGCAACGTATTTACCAACCTAACTCCAGGAGAGCACACCGTAGAGGTACGTGACGAAAATGGTTGTGGAAGCTTTGTGTTTACCTTTACCACCATCGATTATCCGAAGTACTTTACTCCTAACGCAGATAGTTACAACGACCATTGGAATATTATTGGTTTAGGACCTCAACATCAAGCAAAAATTTATATATTTGACCGCTACGGAAAACTGTTGAAACAAATCAGCCCAGGTAGCAACGGATGGGACGGAAACTTCCTCGGAAACCCTCTGCCATCCACCGATTATTGGTTCAAAGTAGAATACCTCGAAAACAACCAAAACAAAGAATTTAAAGCACATTTTACATTAAAAAGATAAA
>JAGXRF010000094.1 GCA_018335925.1 Flavobacteriales bacterium | reverse complement strand
TTGTCGATTCTCAAATTAAACCAGAAAAGATTATCACTTTTAAATAGGCAATAACCTCTTATTGAGCATGATATTCTCGAATTAATCGAGGAAATTCAATACTAATTATCAAAATCCAGTAGTATTGCAAAGAGTACTTGGGGCACTGCCCCAAACCCCGGGATTTAACGCCTTGGTTCTCCAAAGCATGAAAAAAGGCAGCCTTATTGACTACCTAAATTCATGCTTTTATAGAATCCTGACCGGCGCTCAGGTTGCATCCCTGCATTGCCTTATCCTCCAAGTCAGGCAAGAGCCCTTGTTTCGCTTAGTATTTCCAACGCTGCAGCTACTGTAATACCGTCAACCTTTCCAAGAGCACGCATTAGTTGTTCCCGGTTCCAAAAACCGTCACTCAAATCAACCAAATAACAACCGGCATGAAAATCCGGCATACAAGCAAAGTAACCGCTGGAGACTTCGCCAAGGATAACCAATATGGATGACCTGCTTTCAATTCTGATTTCGTAATTACTGCCGTACTTTTTAAGACTTTTAATTCTGCCAGTCCAATGCTCAACACGTTTTCCCATTATTCTCGCACACTCAAATTCCATAAAGAACCTCCTAAAATCCTGTTTCTATATTGGCTTGATATACAGCTTCCTCATCTACAGACAGCATTTTTCTTTCTGTACAATACATAAGGCTTGCAACGGCAATATTATTAATGGCTCTGGGAAAACCTCCAGATATAGTATGAACTGCCGCAAGTGCAGAAGGTGAGAATACCTCGCTTACGCAGCCTGCAATCTTCATTCTGCTATTACAATAATCAGCAGTTTCTTCTAACGAGAGGCCTTGCATGGAATATCTCATGGCTATTCTCTGCCGGAGGGGATAACAGGTGTTTAGTGCAAGTTTATTCCTAATTTGAGGTTGTCCTGCAAGTATGAGCACAAAGGGATTGGCTGAATCTACCTTGAAATTGAATAGAAGCCTCAAATCATCCAAAATCGATACCGGAGCCATATGCACTTCATCCACAATGATTACAGGCGTTATGCGCTGCTCATAGTACAAATTGTTAATACAATTCTGTATCTGCTGAAATAGTGTTACCTTTTTATACATCGGAGTTTCTCCCAGAAGTGACGCCATTGCTTGGTAAAACTCTTTAACTGTGAGCGTTGTAAGAGGTAGGTAACATGGCTTATATAAAGAACGGTTAAGATTTTCCGTAAGCTTTCTAAGTCCGGTAGATTTACCGGATCCGGGCTCTCCTACGATAAGGCAGATACCTCTTGTGTCCAGCATATATTTAAGCCGGGAATCCAATTCCCTTGTATCACGGCTTGCAAAAAGCTTGTCGGTTGCTATCTCCTTATCAAAGGGGTTGAATTTCAATCCGAAGTGTTGTCTGAACATTAATTTTCACCCCCCATCATATCACTGTAGGATATGGAGTTTTTAATAGCTGCTTTTGTTTGCGAATCTGGTTGTTCCAGGGCTTCAGGCTGAACGTTCTTTCTTCTGTTCCCTTTGAACCTTCTCATGGCATGAGCATTATCGTGGAAACGGACTACCCGGGCTTCACCGGTTTTCTTTCCGTCTTCATATATTGGAAGCACTTTGGTCACATCGTCCAGCCATTCAGGTTCATATCTGATTTCAACTCTTTTGCCGCTCAATCTTGAATCGGTCTCGTAGAGGATGTTTTGAATTTGAGTTGTTGCGTCAGTCTGTATCTTTCTGGTAATCCTCAGAAGAAAGTTTTCATTGGTTTTTTCAATATCTGTTACCAGCTTAAGTTTGGAAACCTGTGACATGAATACATCGTGAGGAGTTAGTCCATTTAGACCCTTATGTGCTTTTCTTTTGTAATCATCTTCAAGCCATTTAAAGAATCTTTGATTCAGGTCTTCTAAATCTTTAATGCTATTAGGATTAAGGCTGCTTAAAAATCTCATCCTTACTGTGCTGAACATACGTTCTACCTTGCCTCGTCCTTGTGGAACAAATGGCTGGGAATGCAAGAGTGTGCAGCCCAAAGAAGCACATATATATTCAAACTGTTGTGAACGGTAAATTTTTCCGTTATCTGTATAGACAAGCTTTGGAATTCCTCTTCGAAGAACTGCTTCCTTAAAGCAATGTCTAAGAGTTTCAAAGTTCTGTGAAAGGTAGAACTGTGAATATACCGGGTATCTTGAAGCATCATCAATAAACATATGAAGATAGGTCTGAAGCTTCTTTTTCCCGACGGTTATATATGGACCATACATGACGTCGCCTTGCCATAAATCGCCGACATGCTCATGCGAAAATCTCAATGATTCAGGATTTTCCGTATCGCTTTTAAACTCACCGGCGATGGAAAGATCTTCTATGTACCGGTATACGGTGGGCCTTGAAATGCTCAAGGGGTCAATTAATCCGTCGGATACCATCTGTTCATAAAGTAATGTTATTGGAAGCCTGGGATTGGCTTTCCTTCTTTTTAATATCTCTTCTCCAAGTTCTGAAGATATTTTTCTGGATTTCCCCTTATCACTTCTGCATCCTCTTGCAAGACCTTCAAGTCCACGCTTGTTGTAGTCACATAACCATGATTCCAGAGTCTTGTAGGAATAATTACGCATGCCGTAATAGGGCATTTCGATAGGTGAACTGGCTACCTTTCGAAAATACTCAGCATTATTAGAGATCTGTCCGTTTAAGACCGGTCCTATGATGGAAAATTTCTTTAATGCTATTGCATTCCTAGTTTTTTCGTCCATTTTTTCATCCTCCTGTGCTTAATTTTACAGCTAATATCTATGAAAACATTTTATATCCGCAAAATGTCTGCTCCAATTGGGAAGCTGGTGTTGGAGGATTAAAAACACAAAAGGACTTCATTTGAAAAGCCGGTTATGCTATTATATTCTGAGAGGTCATAAACGATTTTCCGGTTATTTTTGAAAAGTCAACAAGAAATACATGGGGATGTAGCCTGTGGACTTTATCAAGGAAAGTTTTGACCCACTTCTGATTCTCCGGAATTGTTCCTGCGAAGATGAATTCCGGGGATATCAGATTTAATACATATTGTATAAATTGTCTGTTTTCAACTATTCGTTTCCTG
>JAGXRF010000093.1 GCA_018335925.1 Flavobacteriales bacterium | reverse complement strand
GATATTGAAGGAGAGCTTAAAAAATGCAAAAGATATATGGAGGCCATCATAAAAAAATATACAGATCGGGATGGTTTTATTCCCTACAGAGATACATGTGATTTTTCACTTGAAATGCAGGAAGTATTGGAAAAAGCAAGAGAAACAAAGAACATATTATTGTCTTTGGATATCGCATTTTTACTGCTAAAAGAGGCGGTTGAAGCGTATCAATATTCAGATGACTCAGATGGATATATAGGCTCATTAGTAACAGAAACCATAGAATTTATAAGAGAAATTGTTATAGACAGTGAGGCGTTAAGCACAGACATAAGAGAAAAAATATTTAATAAGATGCTGACGGAAAGTGATAGTAGGGTTTTTGAGGGATGGGATGATTATAGAATTGATCTTCTTAGACTATGTATTGAATTTACAGATATAGAGGAACTAAGAAATAAGCTTAAAATGAAAATAAATTCCAACATTGATAAAAATTCAGGCGATAAATATGGAGAATATTATGTTGAAGGTTTAAAACAAATATTGTTTGAGCTAGTCAATGACTTTGGAACCCAAGAAGATACTGAAGAATTTATTAAGGAAAATTTGAAATATTCATCCTTTAGAGAAATGCTTATAGGTAAATTGATAATTGAAGGGAAGTTTCAGGAAGTTGTTGTGGTCGCTTATGAGGGAGAAGTCAAAGACAAAGATTATGCTGGTCTAGTATCAAAATGGAGGAAAATGAGATATGAGGCTTATAAACGACTGGGCTTAGTAGAAGAACAGGCAAATCTGGCAAAGGAACTGTTCTTTGATGGAGATTTTGAGTATTATCAAGAGCTTAAAGAATTGACAAAAGAGGATAAGAAGGTATTTTATAATAACCTGAAGCTGGAACTTAAAAATTCCAAAGACTGGCATGTTAGAAGAATCTACTTAAAGCTTATTACAGAAGAAAAGGACTTAGATGCTATCCTAGAGCATGCTAAAGGAAATACAAGTAGCATAGAAGAATATGCCGAAATGCTACAGGAAAAATATAAAGATGAAGTGATTGAAATCTATGAAAAGCATATAAAAGCATCTGCAGACGCTGCCTCTAATAGAAGTGCTTATAAAAGGGTATGCGGAATTTTAAGGGGTTACAAAAAAATAGCGGGCGTGGATAATCAAGTGAATTTAATTAACCAGCTAATGGCCTTACATAAAAAAAGACCGGCATTTATTGATGAGCTTAGTAAAATAAAATAGAGTATGAATGGAAGGGACAGGAAAATAATATATCCAAATATAGAAAAGGGAATAATTAATTCTATACGCTAAAACCGGACAAGGTTTCCTTGTCCTGCTTATTATAAAGGGGCTAGTCACATATGACAAATCAGAAGCATTTTTGTACCTGCAAGGATAGTAGTTGCAAGTTAAATCCCAATAGTCACGGTTTAGGCTGCGATCCATGCATCAAGAAAAATTTAAAAGCGAGAGAAATTCCAAGCTGTTTTTTTCATTTAATTGATGAGGATATATCTCATTTAAAGGAATTTACTTTAGAAAGCTTTGTTAATTTCTACTTAAGCAAAAAACAATAGTTTTTAAGAACGGGACAAGGGTCAAAGTAATCATATAAATTAAATGCTTTATCTACTACAATTCTCATAAAACGAAAAGGTCTCTTCACTAGAAGGGACCTTTTATAATGAGTGCCTGAAGCTAAGTTGAACCATACTTAAGTAATAAGTACTGTATCCTTTGAGACAGATGTCCTGTACCCATATCTGCCCTTGTCCTGCCACTGAAAAATGGGACACATAACCTGTCCCCCTGTCCTTATTCCTCCACCAAAGCTACGGCTCTTATCGGTGAACCAGACCCATCCCTTATCCTTAAAGGAAGTCCAAAGTATAAAAAGCGTTTATTCACAACCTTATCCAAATTACATAGATTTTCTGTGTTTGTAATATTAAATTCTCCACAGATTAAGTGACCAGAAAAGTCTAAATCCTCTGGATGATCTATAGCAGGGGCGTCTACCCCTATATTTACAACTCCTCTTTCTGCCAGCCATCTTGCAGCCGCATAGCTTAAGCCACTATAGGTGGTTTGCCACTTGTCGGTTCCAAAGCTTCTGTCAAAATGCCCAGTGTACATCAAGAATATATCCCCTCTGCGTATCTCTTCCCCTGCTTTTCTTATAGCCTCCTCCAAATCCTTTGGCTCTATGTAATTTGTCGGAGGAATATGGCTTAAATCCACACATATTGCACTTCCCCAAAAAAAATCCAAGGACATTTTATCGATGGTCTCTCCAGTGGGCTTGTATTCCCAGACTGCATCGCTATGGGTGCCACCATGCTCACTGATTAGTAGATTTCTAGCTGAAAAGCCAAGGGTTTTACTTCCAGTTGTCTTCATATTATCCTCATGAGTCATATTGGTCATTATAAAGGTTGGCTGATGCATTGGGTAAACTGACATTCCTTGATATATTTCCTGAGACAAATCAATCATTCGCAAGGTCATTTTCTTATTCTCCCTTCATCCTTCATATTTAAATAGGTTTTAAAGAGTGCCATAGGCAATCTAATTAATGTATATGAGTGGATTTAATGAATATGATTTTGTATGAGAAAAATCCAACAGGCTTTTTTAGATAACCTGTACTAACTTTTACTTTGTGGACATAAGTTATTATATCTTTTGGAATGCTCCTTTAGAATTGTATATTTACTACGAAATACAAGCTAAAATCTAGTTATTTCTAAGGTCTATTTCATAGTAAAGCTACAAAGGGGAAGGGTGCTTTCTATTGAATTCTAATCATATAAATCAACATATGAATAATCTAAACTATTTTATTAGGGGGTCATTAAGATGTTTAAGGAAAAGCAATATCTGCTGGCGGTTCCAAATTTCAGTGATGGGAGAAGAAAAGAGGTTATTGAGGCCATTGTTGCTCCCCTCAGAGATGTCGAAGGTGTGAAGCTAGTCAGCTATGAGCCAGAGCATGACTTCAACAGAACGGTTGTTACTGTTATAGGTGAGCCAGCTCCACTAAAGGAAGCTCTATTAAATATGGCAAGTAAGGCCTATG
>JAGXRF010000092.1 GCA_018335925.1 Flavobacteriales bacterium | reverse complement strand
TTTTACGCGGCCAATATTCCGCTGAACGGGGATGGAAGCCAGGCGACCGGCAAGGATACCAATAGCGCACCCGTTTCCGGAGGCTGTATCGCCAATCATAATTCCTACCCTGTTGAGTGATCCGATTGTAAGGTCGGGGAGCGTAACCGGGTTGCCCTGGTAATGAAGTCCGGAAACAATAATAAAGGCAGGAGCCTTCAATGTCTCAGCAGTCCAGGCTGCGGCTAACTGTGCGGCGGCAGATGCTGTAATAACATCAGCGTCTATTCCGTCAGCTACAACAGGCTCGTAACCTGCCGCCGGTGTGCGGTGAATAAAAACGCCCCTGAGGCGTCCTTTAGCTTCATTAAGAAGCGACTGTAAACCGCCGGCAAAGTTCAAAGTTGCCATGTTGGTCAAAGTCACAGTATCTGCATAACAGCGAACCCAAAGCTCAGTTCCGGAAGGTGCCACGCTATAAAATTCGGTGAGGGCCTTCAGCAGCCCTGGATTGTTCGCCTCAGTAATACCGAGGTCTGTTACGGCCTGATCCAGTGACCTGACCACATAAGTGGTTAGCAGTACAAGCTTACCAACCACCGGAGCGGCTGTAGTAAGCAGGGCAAAAACGCCATCGGCACTGGCGGCAACCTGCCCCAGTGCTCCGTTGGCGAGCGATATACGAACTCGTGGTAGCATTATTAAACCTCCGATTTTAAAATTGTGGTGACTCGTGAATCCTTAAGCGTTTCGCCATGTATTCTTGCATGCTGCGAGTGAAGGAAGGCGGTGCCATCTGAAGTGAAAAAGCATGCATTTGCAGCTGGGTGCATATCAAACACCTCTTTTGCGCGCTGTGCCAGGGATTTTACTTTCGGGGCTTCAACTTCCGGAGCTTCGGTTTCAGGCGCTTTAGCTTCGGGAGCTTCCGGAACTTCGGTTTCGGGTGCTTCAGCTTCGGGAGCTTCCGGAACTTCGGTTTCGGGTGCTTCAGCTTCGGGAGCCTCCGGAACTTCGGTTTCGGGTGCTTCAGCTACAGTTGCCTCAACTTTTGGGGCTTCAACTTCCGGAGCCTTTTCCGGGGCCGTTTTTGCGGCTGGTTTTTTCTTTGTGCTCATGAGAAAAATTTTCGTTTAATGTAAGATGAGAGAATTATAATCAACAGCGAGCTCGTAATCCAAAATCCGGTTATCTGTCTGCGCTGGGTGGCGGTAAGCTGGTTTATGTATTTTGTTTCCTTAACCTTGCGATTGCGGTATGTTATTTCTGATTTAAAAGTCTTTTTAATGCGGTTGTAAACCTCTAAGGAATCAACTTCGCATTTTGCGGTAAGGATGTTCCCTTTTATTGAAACATCCGGGACACCTATTTTTTGCCCGGCTTTATATGATTCAACCTGACGAATCAATGCCTGGCCGTGCTCGTTGCATTCTATGTAAAGTTTAATCCAGGAGCTGTCACCGGCCATTTTTGTAATGAAGCTGCTGTCACGCTCATAGCTGTTGTTGTCTTTTGTGGTGCTGTCACTGGAGTACGTAACCGGCGGGTATTTATCAGCGCTTCTCTTTTCAGTTGCGCACCCGGATAATAAAAGCACAAAGGCAAATATTTGCAGCTTCATTTTATCTCCTCCTTTAGTGGTTTCAAAAGTGATTCGTCAATATCAAGTTTCTCAAGGGCCACAAGAACATCCCTGATCGCTTTCTGCATTCTGTCCAGTTTCCGGGAGACAACCTCCCATTTTTTTTTTAGCTCGGCGTTTTCTTCATTCCGGACAAGCACCTCCTGAACAAGTTCTTTATTTTGAGTAAGCAAGCTGTTGACCGATTGCAGCATTTCATTTACCGATGCTGTTACTAGCTCAACATTGCCTTTCTCAACCTCTGTGGTGGCTTTACGTCTCGTTTGCTTCAGGGTGAGAAGAGTTACAATTATTCCAGTGCCGAAGCCAAGGTTTATAATCCCGAGTATGATTTCAACTGTGGTCATTCCTTGATGTTTTTACTTGCAACTCCAATTTCGCGCAGCCACATTGGAACATTGAATGAAGGGCAGGCTTTATTTGCAAACTGATAGTGTCCGGCCACCTTAACATGTGGGAACCGTTTAATAAAGTCGAGAACATCTCTTTTCAGTGACTCGCGCTGCCCTGGAGTACGGGTGTCTTTTGCGGTCACCCCATCTTTAGCAACGCCTCCAACATAAACAATATGGCGCGCTACCGAATTGGTGCCCGTTGCGCCGTTGGTAATTTCCCAACCATCCACATAGGCATCCTCATTATTTTTTACCAGGCGTTCTACCTTGCCGTCCAAATGATACATATCTGTATAGCCTACCTGCCTCCAACCTCTGCCGGCGGGCTTTGGTGAGAGGTGCATACGGCGAATATCCGCAGCGCTTACTTCCCTGCCCTCAGGGGTTGCCGTACAGTGTATGATAAGGAATTGAATGAGTTGGGCCATTTGCTTAGGGTTTTGAAAAAACCGTGCACCGAAGCGCACGGTTTTTAGTCTGTCAAAAATTTATGTTATACCTGTGGTGAATAAATTGCTGCCTGTAATTTATTCCTGAAAGGCAACGCAAGGAAACGTTTCTGGAAGTTGATTACATCTCCCTTCTGATCAGGGTCGTTGTATTTTGCAAATACAGCAACTGAACCGTCAGCTTTCATCACCTCATCACGAGACCATACAATTGAAGCCTGTGTGTCAGTTCCTGCCGGTGCGGCCTGGAATGGTACCTTAACTCCGGTTGCGGCATTCCAACGAGGGGTTTGTGAGTTGGTAAACAGCTTGAATCCGAAAACCATACCTGAAGCAATTATCTCCTTGTAAAGTTTCATATCAGCGGCCAACAGGTCGGCCTCATGTAGTGGGTTAAGCATCATGGCCATTGATGCCATGTCAACATCAAGATTCACAAGTGCGGCTCTTAACAGCAGAATGTCCTCGAAGGTTAGCAGTCGCCTTCCGTTAACAAGTGCTCCTGTGGCTTTCAGTACTGGCGTAAATGCGCCGTTCTGTGTTGGCGCCCAGAAATGTGCGGCAAGCTGGATTGAACCTTTTCTTAGCGTGTTACGATGCCCACGTACAACTGACTCCATTTTGTTGTAGGACACTTCCATTTTCTCCAGGTTTCGAACTATAGTTGAATCTGTGTCAAGGGTACGCAAAACAAGCGCGAGGGGAACATCGGTGCGGGTGGCAGCGTTAATAGGGTAAATTGCGTTATCGATCAGCAAATTCGGATCAACTCCGGCTTCAGCGAGATTAATGGTATTGAATTCTACCAGTTCGCTCATGTCTTTCGACCAGTTCAGAAAATCGCCATTAGGATAGAACCCTTCCTTCAGGACGTCAGTCCAGATTTCTTTCT
>JAGXRF010000091.1 GCA_018335925.1 Flavobacteriales bacterium | reverse complement strand
ACTACAGTGGATGCAGCACCATTGATTGTTGCTTGTTTGCCATTCAATTGAGTTTGAAGGTTTGATGATACACCAGATAAATATCCAAGTTCAGTAGATGTTGCAACAGATACTGCAATCTTTCCGCTTGCATCTGAAATCACAGCACGATTGACAGTCAAATTACTTGATACTACAGTGGATGCAGCACCATTGATTGTTGCTTGTTTACCATTCAATTGAGTTTGAAGGTTTGAAGTAACACCAGATAAATATTCAAGTTCAGTGTCACTAACACTTGATGATACAACATTGCCATCAGCATCAGAAACTAGAGCTTTGTTTGGTGTAACTACAATTTCACTTCCACTACCACCTGATCCAGAAGTATCACGTTCTGGAATGGTGTCTTGAATCGTTGGTGATGATTGACCAAACACTGGTATAACTTGAATACCATTCTCATCATAGACTTCAGTGATTTCTGTGATTTGAACATTGATTCGTTTATTCCATTTGGTGTTCTCAATCGTTACAATGTCACCCAAGTCATAGTCAACTTTATAAATCACATTACTTTCAGCTAGAACATTACCTTCAAAATATTCAACTTTAGGCATTAATGATTCTGCACCTTTTGTTGCTAACATGGCAAAGTATTGAGGTTCAGTGATGTCATCTTCCATGCGTATCTCTTTGGCATTTACAAACACTTCATATCGATCTAAACCAGCACCTGAACCAACAATGACCATTTTTCTATCTTCGCCTTCACCTTCACCACCTACCAGTGCCACATTGGAATACTTCATGTCACTTGATTGATAAATCGATGCTAGAAGATTGTCGTAGTCATTACTGAAGATAACTCTTGGATTAACACTTTGATTGACTGATCTATCAAGTGCTTTGTATGTTTCAAAATATAACTTCTTATATGCAGGATTTAACCTTACTCTGAACCCAATACCACTGTTCTCTGACAATCCTGTAAGTGTGGCCAATAGATTTCTGTACGATACTTGGAATTGAACTGAATCAGAAAATGAGTTAAGTGTTCCAAGAAGTAAGTTCGGAATAATGCGTTCAACAATTTCAGGATTTATTGCATTTTCATACACTAACTGTCGCATTGCATTTTCATAAGTATCAATGATGATTGTGGTGTTAAACACAATTCTTCTTGATAATAGTGATGAACCAAATCGGCCAATGGCTTTAAGCAGCTCACCATCATCACTTTGCTCAATTGTAATGTTTTCAATGATTCCACATTCCACTGAATCATTTTTGGTGATAATGTACTGTTTTTGAATCAATTCAATGTTAATTTCATTGACTGGTAGAATAATTTCAAAATCACCGGCAGTGTAATATCTTCGATGCCATATAATTGATTTAGCATCATCGATAATTCCAATGAGTTCTAAATCATGATTGTAGACTAATAATTCCATGATTATACCCCACTGTATTTCACACGATATTGAACTTCAATAAATAATGAGTTTGAACCACTTTCTGCAACTCCAATTAAAACGTTATCGCCTTCATGCAGCTGAATGAAAGTTGAACCTAACTCTAAAGCATTAAATAGATTATCAATATCGCCATTGCGATTTCTTTGAATTCTCTTTTGGCCAATTTCAGTGTTTATCGTAATGACATCACCAGCTTCCATTTCAGTGTTCAGTTCAATAAACTCTAATGTTTGTGTATTGATTAATTTTGGATTAACTACTGCACCATTTGCTCTCATTTGAATAATCATGCCAATAGGAATATTACCATTATTAATCACGTTGACAGGATCTGTTGTGTTGAGTGAACCTAATTCAATGCCAGGTGACACGATTTCAAGTGGGAAATCCAATAAATAATCAATTGATGTGATGTCTACAGCTCTTTCATTTAATGATTCAAAATACGGTTTTGGACACAACAATGAAATAAATGCACGAACAGGATATGACATTGGTGGGATATTTACACTTTCAACATAAGCATCAATTTTAGCTTCAATGAGATCACTGTGATAATAAAACGTGCCTTTTCGCTTAATCTTGAACACATCATACAATTTCAATCGATTAGCTTCGATATCACCACGTAAATGGAGTGTGATTACAATGTTTCTTTGATTGACAGTACTATTGATGAATGTAGCACCATCAAATCCAGCAATTGCACTGGTGCTGATGTTTGCATTTGGTGGACTGATTCCACTGATATCAAATATCACATAATCGGAATCATCACCTAATGTCAGTGATGATCCTCGATCATTTACGAATCTTATTTCTTTCATCGAACTACCCCTAATGCCAACTGCTGGCTTGCGTTTTTGGTTTGTCGATAGACTTCATAAGGTGTTAATGCCTTTGGTGAGTAGATGTTTTGTGTGAAATTCAAGTTTGAGCCAGTTGCAACTCCACCAGTGCCATGATTAAACCCAACACCTATGTTTGTACCAATTGATGTTGGAATAGCGTTCTGAATTTCTTTATTGATTGATTTCATTTCATCAGTGAAACCATCACCTAAACCTAAAGCCATGTTCTCACCAATTCCAGCAAACACTTTTGATGGTGAATTGATTCCTAGAAATTTTTTAACACCATCAACCATGCCACCAAAGAAACCACCAACTTTATCATTAATCCAATTGCCCATTCCTTTGATTCCATTCCACACACCTTCGACTATCCACTTACCAATGTCCTTAAAGAATTCACCTATATTGTTGAATGCTTCTGGTAATGTTTCAGTAAAGAACTTTTTGATGTTATCGCCAACTTCTTTAATTTTTGCCCATGCATCATTCCAAACTTTAATTACTTTTTTTCTAAATTCTTCGTTCGTTGCCATCATGGTTACAAACCAACCAATCAAAGCTGCAATAAGAGTTATGATTATGCCAATTGGATTTGCTGCCATTACGATGTTTAGTAATTTCTGTGCAAGTGTCATACCTTCAGTTGCAGCTTGCCACCCTTTAATACCAGTGATTATGCCTTGAATCATTGAAACAACATTCCATGCCAATAATCCTGCTGCAATACCACCAATTAATGAAATCAAATTAGGTGCATTTTCAATCACAAAATCAATGAATCCTTTAATGCCTTCAATGATTGCTGGCATATTTTCTTTCAAAGAATTAACTAAATCATTAATATATGGCATTAATTCGGCTAATGCTTGTCTAGTTAACCCTTCTGTTGATGCCTTCAAAACGTTCATATTGTCATCAAATTGACCTAAAGCAGTAACTGCATCATCACTGACAACTGCACCAACTTGATGAGCTTCTTTAGCCAATCGATTTAACTCATCTGAACCTGCTTTAATTAATGGATTTAACT
>JAGXRF010000090.1 GCA_018335925.1 Flavobacteriales bacterium | reverse complement strand
GCAATATTAATTTAGCCCTTATCCTTTTGAACATATATTAGCCCTCCAAAAATTTATAGCCTGCTCCATAAACAGTGGCAATATACTTAATTCCTTCTGATTCTACCTTTTGTCTTATATTCTTTATATGCGTATCGATAGTCCTATCATAACCCTCGTAATCATAGCCAAGGACTCTATTGATAAGCTCTTCCCTACTGAAAATTCTTCCTTTATTGGTGGCTAGCAAGGCTAGTATTTTAAATTCTGTTGAGGTTAATTCGATATTTTTATTTCCTTTTCTAATCTCCATTTTATCAATGTCTATTTGCAGATCACCATTATTGAAGCTTAAGTTAGATTTATCCTCATTGCCTGTTCGTCTTAAAATAGCCCTAATTCTAGCTAATAGCTCCTTAGGACTAAAGGGCTTAATCAAATAATCGTCTGCTCCACTGTCTAAACCATTTATTTTATCACCCTCATTAACCTTGGCCGTCAGCATAAGTATTGGAACCTTCGAATAGCTTCTTATTTCTTTGCAAATATCTTCTCCCATTACATCCGGCAGCATCAGGTCAAGCACTATGAAATCAAGCCTTTCAGACCTTGCAATATCTAAGGCCCTTCTACCATCATATGCTATATACACATAGTATCCATCCTTTTCTAGGTATGCTTTTATCACTTCAACTATGCTTTCTTCATCATCAACCACTAATATGTTTTTTTGCTTTATAGACATGCTATCACCTCTGGCTTCATTTTATCCTTTTACTCTTACAAATATATTACCCTTTTATTTCAATCGAAACCCTATACATAAAAGTAGCAGCCATAATGGCTGCTACTCACAAAAGGGGAAAGGCAAACTTTAATTAATGGCGTTATTAAAGTTTTACTAATACAATTATACAAAAGGAATATGTGCAAATTATGAAGATAGTTTTTTTGTTTTATATGCTGTGAATGAAATAATAGAATATTATTGATATAATTGTAGCCGTTAGAATAATTAGGAAAGACTTTTTTTCAAAGGTTGTGATGTTTATCTCATTACTTAGTAATTCCCTATCACTGTCTCCTCTAGACTTAAACCACAGGCCTAAGATAAAAGCTCCAGCAATCAAGACTAAACTATATACGTGTGCAATAGTAATTGGGCCAAAAATTATTGGGTTTGAACGTGCAAACTCCACTAAGAATCTATTTATAGAAAAGCCTACCAGGTAGTAAATAAATAGCTCTCCATTATATTTAATGCTTTTTCTTTTTTGCCATAATACAAAGAATAAAATATAATTTAATACTGCTTCGTAAATTTGAGCTGGATGCAGCAGCTGTCCTTCAACCTGTACCCCCCAAAACCAGGGCTTTGACATAGCAACACCAAAGACATCGCAACCGACTCTTCCTATAGCCTGACCTATTATTACAGCTGGTGCAAAAGCATCTGCAGTCTTACCTAAGGGTATAGCTTTTTTCTTTACATACCAGAGTGCAAATAATATACCAGCAATCAAGCCACCCTGTATTGATAGTCCACCCTTCTGAAGCATAATAATCTCTAATGGGTTTGCTATATAGTAAGAAGGATTGAAGGCAATTATATAGTTAATCCTCGCCCCTAAAATCCCTATTAAGACAGTGTATATTGCTAGATCTGTTATTTTATTATCGTCAAGGGCTTTTCTTTTTACCTCCAAACTAAGAATATAAAAGCCTACAACAATTCCAACTGCAATCATAACTCCAAATAACTGTATATGAATGCTGCCAATACTAAATAATGTTTTCAAGTTAATTGCTCCTTTCCTATAATGTACATTATGTTTATGCAAAACCTATGCCAGATAAATAGAAGTGTCATTATGAAAATAAAAAAATGCTCACTGCTGTGGGCATTTTTTAAAATATCACTTTTTATTTGTTATAACTATTTTCTTAACTATATCCTTCCAAAGATTAGTAACCTCAAGGGAATCAAAACCAGCTTCTAAAATATTAGCCTCAGTTCTTCTATTTATATTTGCACCATATAAATTAACTGTAAGAGGATTCATAATATCCATTAACAAACCTAAGAGCCTTTGCTCACTTCTAACGTGCTCTATAAATATGGCCTTGCCACCGGGCTTCAGTACTCGTCTTATTTCCTTAAAGCCCTTTATTGGATCTGGAACTGAGCAAAAAACACAGGTTGCAACTACATAATCAAAGGTATTATCATTGAAGGACATCTGTTGAGCATCCATTAATAATAGCTCTACGTTTTTGTTTAGTATTCCAGCCTTATCTCTTGCTTTCGCTAGCATTTTGCTGCTAAAATCAATAGCTGTTACGCACAAATTTGCTGGATATAGCTTTATATTCTTTCCTGTTCCTACCCCAATCTCTAGAAGATTTCCTGCCAACCCTTCAAATACTTCCCTTCGCTTATCCTCAGGTATCATCATTTCCATTGAACCTTCAACTAAATCATAAAATCTGGCAATTCTATCATATCTTCTTATGATTTTTGTAGTACTATCTTTCATCCTATTGCCTCCACGTTATTTTTTTATAGTGTAGGATTTACCACAGTAATTGCTCCATATGCGACAGTAAATATTCATTGAATAACATTATTTTTTGCAATAATATATAAAGGCTGGAGGAATATTTAATGACTGAAAGCCTAATGTTACCTTACTAAACAACTTCTTAAGGTTACTATAGTAATGCAAGGAATATTGAAAAGCTCTAAACTCGCCTCCAAGCTTTAGGGCACCTAAAGTATTTTCCAGTATCAAGGTACTTGTTTCCTTTGGAATGATACTAAAGGGTAGACCGGATATAATGTAATCTACATTCTTAATATTATATTTATTTAGGTAATCCAGTACCCTTTCAGCAGTATCATTTATTATATACACATTTTCTTCAGTGTTATTAAGTTGTTTTCCGAAGCCATTGTATAAGGTATCATCACACTCAAAGGAAAGAAGTATTGTAGCCTTGTTTTTACGCTTTATAATTTCTTTAGTAAATACTCCTGTACCTGTTCCATACTCAATAATACAGCTACTATTAGAAAAATCTATATTACTGAGTATGCTATTTGTTAAATATTTAGAGCTTGGCTTAATTGAGCCAACTGTATTTGGTTTATCTATAAAATTTTTAAGAAATAATATATTTTCATAGTTCATCAAGATAACTCTCCTCACAAAAGGTATTAATGTTATTATGAAGCAACATTCATGCCATGATTAAATGCTTAAAAAGCTATTTTTCTATTTTTAAGGTCACTAGTGAGGTTAAGCTACACAGTGACCTTGGTTTTAACTAATGTTAATGGCTTATATGTACACTTGGTTGGATGATTGAGCTTAAAAAAATTACAGCTAGTAGTATTAATAAAGCTCCAAAAAATAGTCTAATAACCTTACTATCTTTGATTTTTGCTGATAATACTATAATTGGCTTATATAAAAAACTGAATATGAGAAAAACAATGCTATGGCCTATGCTAAAGAATAATAGTATTAACACCCCATTTAGTATACTACCCTTTAATATTATAATTCCAATTAAAGATATTATGTATGGTAGGCTACAGGGAGTAAATATTAATGGAGCAAGTAAGCTTTTTATGTAACC
>JAGXRF010000089.1 GCA_018335925.1 Flavobacteriales bacterium | reverse complement strand
TTTTGGAATAAGCTATCAGGAGCAGGTTACATATGCAAGAACTACAAAAAATCCATTGCCGATAAAGGCAATAGCAGCAATAATCCAGCATAACACCTCTGGCTTTGCAGCGCCAGCTGACAAAGGAATAGTATCTCCAAAGGATTTTGAAGGTAAAAAGTATGGCGGTTGGGGATCTCCAATGGAGGAGGCTATGCTTCAGGCTTTAATGGAGAAGGAAAATGCAGATTTCAATAAGCTAGAAATGCTAGATATAGGTGCAGCAGATTTCTTTACTGCAGTAGAAAAGCATGTTGACTTTACCTGGATATATTACGGCTGGGATGGTGTTGCAGCTGAATTGAAGGAGATGGACTTAAGCTTCATATTACTTCAAGAGGTGGATCCTGCTTTAGATTTCTATACACCTACTATAATTGCCAGTGAAAAGCTTTTAAGTGAAAACCCAGAGCTGGCTAAGAGGTTCCTAAAGGCTACAGCTAAGGGCTATGAATTTGCAATTGAAAACCCAGAGGAGGCTGCAAAGGATATATTAAAGGCAGTACCTGAATTAGATGAAGAGATAGTTGCTGCTAGCCAGAAATACCTAGCTGAGCAATATAAGGCAGATGCTCCAAGATGGGGTGAAATGAAGGAAGAAGTATGGAAAACCTATGCTAATTGGATGTTTGAAAGAAATTTATTAGAGGCAGAGCTAGAGGCTAATAAGGCCTTTACAAACGAATTTCTGCCAAATAACTAGCAATGAAGAAGCTAGAGGTAGTAGGAATTGAAAAGAGCTTTGGAAGCCTCCACACCTTAAAGCAGGTCTCTTTAGAGCTAGAGGAAAATCAATTTGTTAGCATATTAGGACCCAGCGGCAGTGGTAAAAGCTCCTTATTCAATATTATTTCAGGCTTAAGCCTTCCTGATGAGGGAAGGGTATTTATAGAAGGGAAGGACTATACCGGCAGAACTGGTAGAGTCAGCTATATGCAACAAAAGGACCTTTTACTGCCATGGAGAACCATTTTAGATAATGTTTCAATTCCCCTATTGTTAAAGGGAGTAAGCAAAAAAGAGGCTAGAAAGGTTGCAGGAGAATACTTCCATAGCTTTGGTCTAGAGGGCTTTGAGGAAAGCTATCCTTCTCAGCTTTCAGGAGGTATGCGGCAAAGGGCTGCTTTGCTAAGAACCTATTTGTTTTCTAATGATATAATGCTTTTAGATGAGCCCTTCGGTGGTTTGGATGCAATAACCCGTAGAAGGCTGCAGCAATGGCTACTGGAGGTGCTGCAGAAGCTCCAGGCTTCAATATTGTTTATCACCCACGACATAGATGAAGCTATATTTCTGTCAGATAAGATATATATTTTTACCGAGAGGCCTGCTGCCGTCAAGGAGGTTTTTGAGGTTAAGCTTCCAAGACCCCGAGACAACAGTACTCTCACCTGTGAAGCCTTCATAAAAATGAAGGAGGGAATACTTAGATTATTATAGGTGGTGTATTTATGGTTGTATTAATAAAAGCCTCTGAGCTAAAGCATGAGATAGGACCTCTGTCAACCTTTGTAAGCGGTGACGCAGCTAAGGTATTTCAGCTGCTGGAGTCTATATATAACCATATGAATAATAAGGATTGTGGCTTTACCATGAATGTAATGCTTTCTAATAGATGTGGCTGTAGCTTGTATAAGAGTTTATAGAATGTAAAAGCATGTTGACTGTATATCAACATGCTTTTTGTCCGTTAGGTATTAGCAGAAATTCTTCAAATTAGTAGAAGAAATATCTTCCTCCGAATAAAATGATAAGCAATAAGAAGAAGAATAGTAAGCTATCTCTGTTATCTGGACCAAAGATGCTGCATCTACAGAAGATAATAACTAGTAATAAAAAGAAGAATAGTAAAGTAGTCTGGCTACCCCAAGGACCAGTTATAGGACTAACAATACCGCCACCACATGAAGTATTAGCACTCATTAAATTCACCTCCTTGATTTTCTAATTTATCATATGGTGATAGGGATAAATGGGTGATACTTAATAAAAAATTATTGCAAATTATTTATGGTGCTTTATACTATTATTATGTAAATACTAAATCTTAAGGAGAAACAAATGAAACAGAAGAATTTAAAATATCTTTATATTATATTAGGGATAAGCATGACCTTGGTTTTATTATTGACGGCAGTTGAAATAGTGGCATTTAATATAGACCATTATAGAGCCTCCTTTCAAAAATACAATATAACTGAGGCAACCGGTATGGATATGGTAAATTTAGAGCATACGACAAAGGATTTATTGGATTACTTAAAGGATAAGAAGGATGAGCTGGATACAGAGGCTATAGTGCATGGAGAACAAAGAGTTGTATTTGGCGAAAGAGAAAGATTACATATGGTTGACGTAAAGGATTTATTTATTGCCGGTAAAAGGATAAGAAATCTTTCAGCGGTAATATATATTATATTTGTGGTGTTAATCTCTTATTTAGATGACAATTGGAAAAGAAACCTTTCTAAAACCCTAATAAAGACTGCCATAGCTAATGGAATTCTGCTGGCAATCCTCTTTGTATTAATGCTGACGGATTTTACTAAATACTTTGATTACTTTCACTATATCTTTTTTGATAATGACTTGTGGATTTTAGACCCTGAAAAGGAAATATTGATTCAAATGCTTCCAGAGGGCTTCTTTTACGATACTGCAACTAAGATTATATCTATCTTTGTTGGAAGTCTTGTAATATTTGGTGGAGCAGGCTATTGGAATATTAGGAAGCTAGGGAAGAGATAAATAAGACATAAATAAGACATAAAATAAAAGTTCCTTTAAAGGGGAACTTTTATTTTGTAATATTACTTTTTATCTTGATCCACTACAAGCCTTCTTGCTAATTCCAGAAACACCCTCTCATGAGAGGCTTCCTTTTCACTCAAGGAATTAAAGAATTTAGCCACATCCTCTAAGCCCTCTGCTAAGGCAACTCTTTCAAACTCTTTATACAAGGTTTCAGATTCGTAGTGCTCGCTTTGAGCAGATAATCTTAAATTACCTAAGGTATGATTAACTCCGCCTAAAAATCTTAGTATATCTGTAGCGTGTTCCTCTTCGTCCTTAGCTGTTTCGATAAATATATCAGAGATATCATCATACCCCTCTTCTTTAGCCCTTCTACCATAGCTTAAGTATTTGTTTCTTGCTTGGCTTTCACCAGCAAACGCTATCCAAAGATTCTTTTCAGTTTTTGTACCCTTTATTGACATATATTTCCCCCCTAAGCTATTCTCATGTATAAATTTATTATAAATAATATTTGTTAATGGTATAAATATATAAATATATAAATATATATAGCTAGTGCAATTTTTTATTATCTATCATATCATATTATAACAAGAAAAATCTATAGGGAAGCAGGTGATTTATGAAGAGATTGTTAATTAAAATCGGGATATTGGCTATTTTATCACTATTGGTCTACTCTTTATATAATAATAAGCTTATTCTTATCAATATAAGGACAGCGCCACTGTTTTTCTTTTTTGTGTATTCCTGGATTAGAAATTGTAATACTAAATAGAGGTTAATTCATTTCTTGGATAGGGTGCTCCTTATTAATAGCAGCGGCCTTTTTCTTGTAATAGGCACAGCTATTATCACTTGGTTCAGAGACTGAAGATACATGGGTTAGGGTACATTGTCCGTCATTTTCAAATAAACATGGGCTTGTACAACGTATAATCATCAGTAACACCTCCTAATAATAGTTTGCCTACAAAGCCCTAGTAAATCCCATGAAATTATTGCTACTATAGGAAATACAAACACAAGTCAAAATAAATTAAATTTGAAGGTGATTTTTATGTTTTTCCAAGATTATATAGAAACTAATAGAGTTTATCATATAGCCTCCATAAATGATTTGAAGATTATTTTGGAAGAAGGAATACGCTTTGATGATAAGGTTACCTATCATTGTAAGTATTACGATTTTCATAGCTTTATAAACCAGTATCGTAATGAAAA
>JAGXRF010000088.1 GCA_018335925.1 Flavobacteriales bacterium | reverse complement strand
CAGCCAGTGCCAGTGGAACGTTCTGCTCGATGTCGAACGAGTCGTAAGGCTTGTACTCGGCGTCCACCTCTTTCCAGTAACCACTACCCTTAACGATTTCCTCGAACTTCTTGGCCATAGGCGATGGAGCCATGGGAGTAATCGGGGGAACCAATGCGATGGGTAGCTCGGGACGTTCTTCCAGAAGCTGGTGCATGCGGACACCAACAACCTGAACCTCAGTTACCGACTTAAGCAAAGCCAACTGATCTTCGGTTGCGTTGACTTCGAAAACAGCCTCACTGGTTTCAACGTTTCGCAAAGCCCGAAGACCGCAAGGGACAGAAGTCAGACGCAGTGCATTACGCTGACGATCAAACGACCCCGCCAAAGCAATGTTGAGCATTGGCTCGTAACCAGCGGTAAGGATCTCGGTGAAAATATCCCAACCTACCTTTTCCTGGGTACGGGAGTCTTGAACATCAGCGCCACCGAGGTTTCTCAGTCGCATGTTCAGGTTCCACATCACCTGACCTTCCAGTGCTTTGACGAAGCCAGTATTGGCATGACGCTCGGTGTTGACGAAGAAGTGCCGCTCCACGCCATTAACTTTGAGGGAAACAATCAAAGACAAGACTTGCAGAGAAGACGGGTTGATCTCGGTCAGGTGGTCCCAGGGAATCTGGCCGGGTTCTTGACAAAGCGCTACGTAGTTCGGAACTTCGAGCGGAACCGCCAAATACTGAGTAAAGTGCCCCTTGCGACCATAACGATCGCCCGTACCAAAACTGACAATACCCGGAGGAACTACTGCCGGGCTAACGAAGAACTGAGCGGTGTCGCTGCCTTCTTGGTACACGGGGAACAGATAGTTGTCGGTTTCCATTTTTATTCCTATTCGAATAGTTCTTTCGTGATCACACGAATCACCATGTACAGTGACAGAGCAGTCCGTGTGGTTAGGACCCATTGAGGGGTCTTACGGCCAGTGATGTCTATTACGATCTTGTCACCCAACTCACGGATAACTTTAACCTGGTCGTTGTTACTGCGAGAAGCACCGTATGCGCCACGCATCTTGATCAAGACGTCGTACACGTTACTCCGCTTAATACCATTGGCATGCAAGTATTCAAACATGTGCAGAACAATGGTTTCAGCAAAGGTTTTGTACTCGGGGTACTTCGGGTTGTTATAACGCTTGGCGAATTCCTGGATGGTGTACTGGAACATCTCCATACGAACGTTCTCAAGAACCTTCGCGGAATACTCCATCAATTCCTCTTTGAAGAAAGAGCTCTCTTCAGTCAGGATCCGGTCCAGATACAGAACGTGGGCGGTTACATCTTTCGCCACGCTCTTGATACTTAATTCGTCTTTCAGTTGAACTTTAGCCGACTCAACTTTCACGATGTTGGTTTTGTTCTTCACATCATGGAAGACTTTGTTGATGTCGTTGATGGCCCGGCGCAAACGGTTCTGAATGTCACCCACCATGTAGACGATCTTCTTATCGTTGTCCATCTTGGACCACGCATCGTAGTGGATACCCGTCTTAGGGTTGATGATGTATTCAGCCCGTGCTTCGATCAGGGCTTTCCAGCTGCCGTAACGTTTGATATCGTATTTCAGACTCAAGCGGTTATAGGTTTCGTAAACAACTTCTTTCCGAGCTTGGAAAGGGTAGTCGTTATGCACGATACTGGTCAAACACTTGTAGTGGTACATGGAGACCACATCCACCATGGCACGGTGCTTCTCCTCAGCCTTCAGGGAGCTCTTGTTGATGCGGTACAGGAGATAGGGTACGGTCATGTTGAACGCGTCACCTACGACCGCCCACTCGCTCTTGATCGCGGCGCAAGCATGCAGGTTTTCACGCAGCTCATCTTCATCGCAGTCAAAGATCTCATTGAACCACTCGTTACGGTCAGCGGTGGTGAAGGTGATCTTCTCCAGGCCGAGGTAAGGAGCCCCAAAGAACGCCATGTGGTCATGCATCCCGACTTTACGGGTGATGAAGTTGTAGACGTACTTCTTCAGGGTCAGGGCCCACTTAGAGTTAACCTCCAAGTCTTGACCCATCTTCTCGAACACTTGCAGGATGGCATTGCTGCTTTCGAAGTTAACCCCTTGCAGGATTGCTTCCATCCCCGATACGTCACTGAAGCCCGCTTCCTGAATCGACAGGTAGCTGTGGTCTTCAATGGTATCGAAGAAGTTGAACGTAGGTTCAAAAGGAACCAGGTTATGCGGTTGTTGGAAACTGGACATTGGTTCCTCCTTATGTTCTGCGAGCAACGCCCATGCGTTGAGCGTCGTGTACGTTTTGCTTGTCGCTCCAAGTCATGCAAGGAACCCAAGTCTTGAGGAAGTAGTCCTTGTAACTAGACCACGCGTCTTTGTACTCAGCGATATCATCTTTGACGTCACTGAGGGCAACGCCCATTTTGACAGCGGCTTCGTTAACCGGGCTTTTCAGTTTACGGTAGATGAACGCCTTAACACCCAGCTCCACCAATTCGGCGAACTGAGGATAATGACGAGCGTGGATGCTGCTAAGACCTTCGTCATATTCCATGATGACCTTACCACTCATGTTGAAGGTCCCCATGTTCAATCCGAAGATAACGAAGATGTTGTTACCCGTCATCTGGCAATCGGTATAAGTCTGCGGCATCGACTTATTACCAGCCAAGTTGTTAATCATAGAACCCATCATCTCGTTAACCACGCCGGAACCACACTCGGCGTCGTTACCTACACCTACACCCAACTGACCGATAGCGGAGTTCATGGAACCCAGATAGCACTCAGTCACCGAAATGATCTTGGCACCACGAGTAGTCATCTCAGGAACCCGGACTTCAACACAACCGTTACCGATACTGCGCATCTCCGAACCACCGAGGTCCAGGTATTCCGTCTTACCACCGGCAACGTTACAGTCTTTCAAAATCAACTGGTGGATGATCTTTTCACGGATACCTTGTTCGATGGTAGTCTCGTTCACCAGGTTGTACCAGTTACCCAGTACGTTGGCATTCTTGTTAGCGAATGCCAGTTCAAAAAGGTATTCGCTGATGTCAGCGTTCAATACCCTGCTAATCGCATAATCTACTGGGTTACCCATAATCTATGTCCTTTGATTGGTAAGGCTAAACATAACATTTCCTTCGATTGATTTCTTAGCGAGAATCCATCGTATGTCTTACCTACACTTTTTAGTTTTTAACGAGTGGGGGTAAGAGTAAGACTTATGTAGTGGAGTAGCCCGAAGGGATACGGAACGGAATAAGGATTACTCTGGGGGTGTTGGGTGGGTTGGTTAGGTTCATGATCTTGCATTGCTCTGCTTCTAGCCCTTTAGGCCGAAGGCCTTATAAAAGTAGTAAATTATTACTGTAATTATTATAAGTAGATTTAAACCATTTAAATACCTCTATTCCTTAACAGGAGTAGGGTAAGGGTTATTTATGCAAAAAAGAATAAACCTACATTACTAGAGTGAATAATCACCCAATAGTCTATTTTAGGTTGATCCAGTTAAGTAGATAACCCTAAGGAAGAGAAAAGATGACCATTATTGTTTACGATGGCAAGAAGATGATTGCCGATAGTCTGGCGGTGAGTAACGACGTAAAGCTCCCGAGTCCTGTTCAGAAGATCTACGAGCCTGGTCCAGGTGAGTACTGGGAAATCAACGGTACTAAAGTTCTGGCTTTCGGGATGGCCGGGTTGTTCGCAGCGGTTCCTTACGTTAAGGAGTTGTTGCAGAAAGGGGTTACCTACCGCACGGTGATTCGTCCGGAGTACGACTTGGGGTTCGAGGTACTCTGTATTCTGGAAACAGGAGACAGTTACATTCTCAACACTGAGACAACTCGGCAGAAAGGTCCTGGTGCTCACGAGTTTATCATGTTGCCGATGCCGGCTCCTATTGCGGTGGGTAGTGGTAGTGTATACGCCATGGCGGTAATGAGTGCTAAGCAGCACAACTCTGCTGAGAAAGGCGTAGAAGCAGCCAAGCGCATGTGTCCTTACTGCGGTGGGGATAACGCGGTCTGGGAACTTCCACCTCCTCCTGAA
>JAGXRF010000087.1 GCA_018335925.1 Flavobacteriales bacterium | reverse complement strand
GTATGCTCCAATTGTCGAGCCTGTGTCAAACAGTTCTTGAACTTCGTCTTGAATTTGTTGTGTCAGCCAAGTTTTGCGTTTGTGATTTCTGTATGAATGAGTAATTGCATCACTTCCTAATAAATATTCTCCAAGTCCTGAATTATGATATAAATACGTTCCACTTTTTTTATCGGTCAACTCAAAATTTTCTCCGTTTGGTAATTTCTTACTCCATAACATTTTATGGTAGGAGCGAAGTGTCGGACTTGTGCTGTCCGGGTCGCCACCGTTTGCGTCTGTGTAAACGTTAAATGTTATGTCAATTTTCATTTTTCCTGTTTAGTTTCTCTTTACGTGTCTGTCGGTTATGCTTGCCACTAACGTTTTGCCGCTTGCCGCAGTGGGGGATTTCGGAGCACTTCACTGTCAACTAAGCACAAATGTTGATAGAAGCACTGCACTTGATTTAACCACGTAAGCCCCCATTGCGGCAAACGGCTGTTATGCGATGTTTTTTATTATATAATTGTCAATTATTCCTTTATTTTCAATTCTGTAATGATATGGCTTCGTGCTTCTATCTTCTTTAAGAAGTCCGAATTTTATTAATTCGTTTAAATCTTTACTAGCGGTTTGCCTTACAATTTTGTGCTTTTCAGAGTATGATTTAAGTGTAACATTATTCTTTTCTTTCAAGTATAGGTATCCCAATAAATCAGCTTGTCGCTTATTTAACCCTTTCTCAATAAGTTGGTACGATATATAGTTTGCTTTTTTTCTTTCTTCAAGTTTCTTGTCACGGTATGATTTTAATTTTTCAAATGCAACTCTTATGTTTTTAATTGAATATGAAATAAAATAATTCAAATCATTGTCATCGTTTTCTGTTTTAAGAAATGCTTTGTCATATTGTGTCCTGGATTCTAATATCACTTTAGATATTGAAATATTCTTAATTAATGTGTAGCCCTTTTTTAATAAATACCAATAGAACAAAGCTCTTGCTGTTCTCCCGTTTCCATCTTTAAAAGGATGTATAAATCCAATCATAAAATGAATGATAGACGCCTTAATTATTGGATGAATAAACTTATTTTCATTATTTGCGAAGTCACATAATGCACCCATTAAAAGTTCTACTTCTTCCCAGTTAGGGGGTATGTGAGCAACTTCCCCATCAACGTGGTCTGTTACATAAACATCTCCTTTCCTAAAATCACCAGAGTATTGTTCTGCTTCGGTATTTGCAGTCATAATACGGTGAAGTTCGATTATACTTTTGAAATCAATATTTGAATCTTGAAATTCGCTTATGTACTGAATGGCTCTTAAATTGTTAAAAATCATTTGTTCCGATTCATTTCTAGGGCTTCTACCTGATTTTAACATTTCTTTTGCTACCTCAGTGGTTATAGCTGCACCTTCCACTTGAGATGATGCAACGGCCTCCTCTAGTAATGAACTTCTGAAATAATCTATTCTGTCAGAAGGTAGTAAAGGACTTTGCTGTAATCCACCCATTAACTTTAAATCAAAGTCATGTAAATTTTTAGAAATAAATGGCGAGATAAAATAATTAAACCGGTATTTTCCAAAAACTAAGGACTCATATTTTGATGTTCTATAAGTCTTAATCAAGGTCCAATTTTCTTCTGGATTGTTAAAGGGAAGGTCCTTCTTGTATTTTAAGTCGTCCCAATAGTAGTAACGTTCATCACTTTTATTAATTTGGTCGTCAAATTCACCCGTCCAAATCCTTTGCAGGAAGTCAATATTTAAATCAAATTTAGGTGGTTTTTCAATTTTCATTTATACCATTGTTAAATTGTCGTGCAAAATTAACAATGTTTTTCCAATTTGGCAAGTATTCGACTTAAAATATCGCATAACGTTTGGCCGCTTGCCGCAGTGGGGGATTTCGGAGCACTACACTGTCAACCAAGCACAAACTTTGATAGAAGCACTTCACTTGATTTAACCACGTCAGCCCCCATTGCGGCAAACGGCTGTTATGTGATGTTTTTTTCATCTTAAGTGGTGTAGTCTGGTTAAATATTTTCTACACATTCTCTCATCTTGTCTGTCATATAGTGATTTTTTTATGCCGTAATAACCACCACCAATAATACTTAATGCTTGAAAAGACTCTTTTAAATACTCTTGGTCTAAAGCCGTGACATTATTTGCTAAGGCATAAAAAGCAAGTGGTATTGTCGCAATATCTAATCCCAGTGTAACAATCTCAGAAGTTAAATGTCGGTAAGTGTAATTATAGTTGTCAATAAATTGTTGTTCAGATATTCCATTGCTTATTGAATTTTCAACCTTATCAATTTCGGAGTTAAAAGCTTTGATTAAATCCCTGTTTGCTTTTCTAAAATCAATAAGTCTGTCAAATTTTATGGCGTTTATATTCCTGGGAACTTGTAGTTTGATTACCCCACGTATAAAAGTGTCCCTGTGGTTACTATTTATAGATTTAACTTTAGAATAGCTTGTGTATCGGTCAAATTCAAGATTGTCTGTTATTATGTCACCGTTCCTTTCAAATGCAATTACTTTTGCAAGATGTGTCATATATAGAAAAGCCAAACTTTTCGGTAATCTAATGCCATCAGGATTTCTTATACCTATCTTTTCCCTTTCACAAAATTCTGCCCAATTATATGAGAATTTTTCTCCATAAATCTGATAGTCCCAAGTGTTAGGATTCTTCCAATCTCTTAATACATTAACTCTGTTAAATAGAAAGCTGTTATCATAAGTTCTTGTAAGGATTCTTTCAGACTCATAAATTGCTTTTGAAGTTGCTTGTTCACTTTGATAAAATTCAGGAGAAAAAAAATCTACTAAATCTGTTTTGTCCTTTATGTTTTTATAATCGTCACTTATCAAGTGTTGTCGATTATATGGTATTATGCTTTCGAATTTGTCAAGATATAAAATGGCAAATTTTAGCCATTCATTGTCTGGTGGTTCAAAATTCGGATAGTATATATATTTTTTCATTGTCGGTTTTAAAATATCACATAACGTTTTGGCGCTTGGCGCAGTGGCGGATTTCGGAGCACAAAACTGTCGATACTCCATAAAAGTTGATGTGAGGTCGAATGTTCAATTAACCACTTCACCCGCCATTGAGCCAAACGCCTGTTAGCCACAGTTTTTATTTGTTTTTGAGTCTTGATAAGAAGTTTTTTAGACTTGTCAATAATTCATCATACATTATTATCTCAACATTCTTTAGTGAAGTGTTCAATAACCTAAAATTTTCTTCTTTTGTTATATTATCAAGTTGATAGCTGTGTCCTGCAATGATGAAAGCCCTTGGTTTAATAACTCGTATTTCGATTCCTTTTTTCTTTTTGATAATGTCACGAAAAGTTAAAGAGTTCTTACTGACTTCGTCTATGTAGTTTTCAACTTGAGAAATTGCTTTTACTAGCTCAACATCCCAATAATAGTTATCTCTGCTCGTGTCGTGTTTGAGAAGATTAGTAGATGGCTTTTTAATTTCATAGATGTCAAGGAAATTAAAAATATCAATAAGCATAAAATCTGGATACTTGCCTGCCAAACTAATACTTGCCTTCTCAATGAATGTCGAATAGTTAGTATTAAATAGTAGGATATATTCTCTTAAAAACTCTTGCCATTTGTTTTCTACTAAATTTTGCTCAAGCTTTTTTTCAAATTCTTTGATAACGGATTCAAGATAGACTATTTCTGTTTCTGTTTTATTTTTTGAAACTTGTATTAATTTTTTCTTTCCGTGAAGCTTTGAACCGGCTATTTCTAAAAATTCAGGATAAAATTTAAGAAGTGCTTCAGCGTCATCTTTTGATAAGTTGTCCTTTAAATCAACTTTGTTTAGAACTTCAGCTATTTGATTTTCTTGATATAAGCTGGCATCTATTTCTTCAGTTTCTTCAAAATGTTTTGGAAAAAACCTGTTTATATAAAAGTCGGCTGCAATTTGATTTTCTGTGTTTTTTTCCTTCTTTATGTCTCTAATTCTGTCTTGAAAAATTGAAAGGTCGTCATAGTTCAAAACAACTAATTGTTTAGCTCCCTTTTTTATGATTTTAGATTTAGATGTATTCGAAATTAACAGGTCGAAGTTAGAGCCAAATTTGCCGTAAAGTTTATCTCTTAGAAGGTAACCCCCTGATGTAATTCCAAAACCATTTGAATAAAAGCCTGAAGGTAGTTTGTCGAACCCTTCAAAATAAATTTTATCAAACTCAAAACCTTGTCGGTTTGGGTCTTTTTTAACGTGATACTCAATAGTCTTTTTTTGCTTGTCTATTCTGTAAACAAGCTTTCCGTTGTCATCTGTATGTTCTACAAGATTAGAATTTACTACTTTTTTTGGCATAAGTTAATTTTTATTCGAAGTGAACCGTCTCAAGTTTTTCAATCACATTACTTTCTGATACATCAAAATTGGCATAAAATATTTGTCCTTCTAAAAAATCAGGTCTGTAGTAACTATAAATGTTTATTGAAATTCTTGGAGCTTGAAATTCTTTTCCTACATAATCATAAAAGTTTTCTACCATTGAAAATTCAGGAGAGAAGTATATGGCTGATTTAATAATATTTCGATTTTTTAAAAGTTCTATTTTTTCCAAATCAACATTAAATAGTATTGAATCATTTCTTAATACTGATTTCGGATATGCTCTTTTAACAGCATTAAAAATGATTTCATCAATTCTGTCATTTGGATAGTTCGCTTGCTTCGGATATTCTTGAAAAAGTCTTTCAAATTTGTTTTTCTCCCCAAGTGACTCTTCTTCAGCTTGCTGTTTTATAAAATTATATTCAGTCGTCAATGGTCTTGTATAGAGTATTCTACCAATTTCTGTCTCTCCATTTTGTCTGTCAGAAATGATAATTATTTGTTTCAATACTTTCATTTCGTGAATATCTAACCATTTCAATGTTCTTTCTTCCATATCGTTGTTTTTAAAATTGTGGCTAACG
>JAGXRF010000086.1 GCA_018335925.1 Flavobacteriales bacterium | reverse complement strand
TCCTTAATATTCTGTGTTTATCTGTGTAATCCGTGAGAAAAAAATATAATTAAAACCTCACATTCAACCCTAACAAAAAGTTGGTTCCGGCTTGTGGATAAAACCCAGCACCTTCAAAAGTTTGGTTAGTTTATGCTCATAGATAACACAGATAGTACAGATTCTTAGAACGTTTAATAGATAAACCATTCCTTAATATTCTGTGTTTATCTGTGTAATCCGTGAGAAAAAAATATAATTAAAACCTCACATTCAACCCTAACAAAAAGTTGGTTCCGGCTTGTGGATAAAACCCAGCACCTTCAACAGTTGTGATTTGTCCAGGAACTGAAAAATCATCATTAAAAGTGTAGAAATATCCATTGCTTTCATACATTCTGTTGAAAAGGTTTTGTACCAACAAAGAGACTTCTATTTTTTCCACCCAATTTTTTGGTTGCCATGCATAGCCAATATTCAAATCGTGGGTATGGTAGCTCGGTAAAACAGAGTTGTTAGAATCGATATTCCCCATATATTGTTTGCTTACATATTTACTTAGCAAATTCACATATAAATTTTCATTTGGTTGAAAACGAATTTGGTTTCCGGCAATCAAATTTGGTGAAAAGGCAATGTTGGTATTTCCTAAATTGATCAATTGGCCGTCTCTTTCAAATATAAAATCTAAGTTTTTGTTTTGACTCAACGCGATGTTTGGCTGCCAAAACCATTTTTCACTCAATTGGAATAATCCATCAATTTCCAAACCTAAACGATAGCTATCTCCCACATTTTCTCGCAATGGTGCTCCAACATCATTTAAAGCACCGGTTAAAACCAATTGGTCTTGGTAACGCATATAATACACATTGGCACTTAGTTTATTAATGCCTTTTTGCCAACGCCATCCCAACTCAAAATCGTTTAATTTTTCAGGTCTAGGGTTTCCGTTTTCATAATCGTTTCTGTTTGGTTCTCTTTGTGCTTTGGCATACGAAAAATACAATTGCTGGTAATCATTTACTGCATAAGTCAACCCTGCTTTCGGGTTCCAAAATCTAAAATGATCATTTACCAAACCGGTTTCGTTTCCATTGGCTGTAAATCGAACATATCTGAACTGCAAATCACCAAACAAACTCCACTTTTCCCCTAATTTATGATTTACTTTCACAAAATTATTGAAGTCGTTTTTAGTAGATAAATCATCGTAATAGCGATCTCTTATTTCGCTTTGAGAGGCAAACCTAGCCCAAATAATTTCTCCAAAATGAGCTCCTAAATATCGGTTTAGCGATCCTCCAAACAACACATTGGTTTGTTCATTTTTGTATTGAATAGAGTAGGTGGTTCCCCAAAAATCATTGTCGAGCCATCTTCTTCTAATTAAATCGGTTCTATCTATAGTTTCTGCCCCAATAGTTATTGGAGTTAAACCATAGTTTGAAAAGCGTTGGTTTTGTCGGTATTGTTCAAAATATCCTTTTCCGATGGTGTAGTGCAAAGCCACATTACTGCTCCAACGATGGTTCCATTTTTCGTTCCAATGTAATTGGTAGTGGTCCTGTTGGTAGTTATCCACTTCATTATCGTAAAATTGTTCATTGCCATTCTCATCAAAATACAACCCAGCCACGTTGTAGGTTCGGTTGTTCATTCGCTTATCAAAATCTTCCAAACCATACCAAGCTTGATAGGTTATTTGCTTCCCACCAAATGCCATAGCTTTCACCAAACTTGTTTTTCCTTTATAGGTTCCTTGTAAAAAATACCCTTTCATGTCAACAAAAGCACGGTCAATGTACCCATCGGAATTGATTTGAGATAGTCGTGCAGAGAACTCCCATTTATCTTTAAGTAAACCAGTACTCACTTTAACGGTGTGTTTACGGGTGTTAAAGCTTCCAAAACTGTTGTTTACTTCTGCATAACCTTTTTCCGAAAAACCATCGGTAGATAAATGGATGCTTGCTCCAAAAGCACCTGCACCATTGGTAGAAGTTCCAACACCTCGTTGTAGTTGGATACTTTCGGTAGAAGAAGCCAAATCGACCAAGTTTACCCAAAATGTACCTTGACTTTCGGGGTCGTTGTATGGCACACCGTTCAGGGTAACGTTTACACGAGTCGCATCAGATCCTCGAACCCGAATTCCGGTATACCCTATGCCAGCTCCCGCATCGGAAGTAGTGACTACAGCAGGTAAAAAGTTCATCAAAATAGGTACATCTACCCCTAAATTTCGCTTGGAAATTTCTTCTTTTCTAAGGTTAGAAAAGGTAACAGGAATTTCGTTGGTTACACGAACAGCTGAAACGATTACTTCTTCTAACTTTGTTGTGTCTTTTTCTTTGATTTGTGCGAAAAAGAAGTTCGGAAAGGCCACAAGGACCAACATGCTTCTCCAGAAATAGTTTGGAGACAAAACAATTTTTTTCATTCGATATAAAAATTTATACGAATAAAAGGGGTTATTATTCTTGGTGGAACAATAAATAAATTAAAAATTGATTTTCAATATCCCTTGGCAGCATTACCTGCCCAGGTTCATTGGGTATGATCTCAGCTCGTTATTTAGAGCACCCCTTTGAGTCGGGTGCAAAATTATAAAAGAAAAATTATTTTTTGGGGTAAATTTTGAAAAAAAAGGAAATAATTAAAGAATCCCTTACGTTCGATTCGCTTCTGGCTTTAGTTTATAAAATAAAGAGATTACCGCAAAGTCGCAATGGTCGCAAAGAAAGTAAAGGTGTAAGTATTTCTTTTATCTTAAAACTAAATAGAATTCACCACTTCTCTAAACGCAACACCCCATTTTCCATCACTCCATAAGTAAAGTAATGCACCCAATCTCCTAAATTAACATAAGTTGCTTGTTCGTTTAAAGGGATTTCTAGCGGCAGATGTCGGTGACCGAAAACAAAGTAATCACAAGGCTTTTGTACGTATTTACGTTGTGCGTATAAGTAAAGCCATTCGCTTTCTTTTCCTAAAAATTTTACGTCATCATCACCAGAAATTAATTTGTTTTTTACCGATAAATACTGTGCCAATTTAACGCCAATATCGGGATGTAACCATCGATACAACCATTTTGAAAATGGGTGCACAAACACTTTTTTCATTCGTTTGTAACCATAGTCACCAGGGCCTAAACCATCTCCATGTCCGATGAATAATTTTTTACCATGAAGTTCAAAAATTTGTGGTTGGTGGTACACCGGAATATGTAGTTCGTCTGTAAAATAATCTTGCATCCATAGGTCGTGGTTACCTACAAAAAAATGAATGGTAATGCCATTGTCTCGCATTCGGGCTAATTGTCCTAAAATACGAACATATCCTTTAGGCACAACAGTTTTGTATTCAAACCAAAAATCGAATAAATCGCCTAATAAAAAAAGGACTTCACAATTGTTTTCAATGTGTTGGAGCCATTGCAAAAAACGTGCTTCTCTGGGTTTGCTTAACTCTTTGGTAGGAGCCCCAAAATGCTGATCGGAAGCAAAATATATCTTTTTATTTTCCAACTATACGTTTTATTTTTTTGCTACAAATTTTGGGTCGGTTTCCATAACATGGCTACAATTTTTGCAGGTTCTTAAATCTTCTGAACCGTAAAAATATGCAAAGTGTGGCAAGAAATCTTTTTCTATGTTATGTAATTCAAAATACACTTCATGCAATAGTTCATTACATTTTTCGCAATGCCATATAAGACCATCTTGGTATCCTTTTCCTTCTCTTCTTTTTTCAATTACCAAGCCAATGGAGTCTTCGGTTCTTGCAGGAGAATGTGGAATTTTAGCAGGATGCAAATACATTTCGCCTTCATTAATTTCAATGGCTTTTTTTTGTCCGTTTTCTTGGGTATAAACGGTGATATTTCCTTTCAATTGAAAAAACAACTCTTCCGTTTCGTTGAAATGATAATCTTTTCGTGCATTTGGGCCGCCTACAATCATCACAATGTAATCATCAGACAAAGGATACAAGTTTTTGTTGCCAACAGGTGGCTGGAGCAAGGCTTTGTTATCCTCAATCCATTGAAACAAATTAAAAGGCAAAGCCATGTTATTTTACTTCTTTAATTAAATAAACAAATACCGGAAAGTGGTCGCTAAAGCCAGGTTCACTAGGCGAATTTCGCAAAGGATAACCTTTGTACTGCCCTTGGGTTTCAATCATATATGGTCGGTTAAAAACCCCAGCTTTCCAGAAACGGAAAGACGAAAAATCGCTTCTTACTAATGGTTCTGTCAACACCATCTGATCAAACAAATCCCATGCATCTCGGTATGCCAAAGTACCTATACCTTTTTTAGATAGCTCTTCCATTGGATTAAAGTAGCCTCCTTTTTTCAAGTCCTCTTTTTTCCCAACGGTACCAATAGATTTTTTCAAACTATTGTTAAAAGGGCCATCATTTAAATCACCCATGGTAATTACTTTTGCTTCAGGATTAATTGCGTATAATGAATCCATGATTTTTTTATTCAATGCACCAGCTGCTTCTCTGTAGGGGCTACTTCTTTTTTCACCACCGGAACGAGATGGCCAGTGGTTAACAATAAAACTAATTTCTTCTCCATCTAACAGTCCTGTTACCAAAAGTTGGTCTCTCGATTTTAACCATTTTTCAGGATCATCCGTTCTTTTTACTCGTAAAGGAATACTCGCAAAACTTGTAGGTACAAAATGGGCTTTTTGGTATAGTAAGCCTACATCAATACCTCTTCCGTCAGGAGAATCAAAGTGGATAATCCCATAATCTTTTTTTGCCAGTTTTGGCATTTGCACCAAATCCTCTAATACTCTTCTATTTTCAATTTCACACACACCCAAGATAACAGGGCCATTTGGTTGTTGGTCACTCGTACCTATTTCAGAAATCACTCTCTCTAAATTTCTTAATTTCTGACGATATTTTTTATATGTCCAACCATTTTCTGGTAAATATTCCTCGTCATTTATGGTAACATCTCTGATGGTATCAAACAGGTTTTCTACGTTGTAAAAGGCAATGGTGTGAATTTTGAATTTTTTGCTTTGAGCATTACTTGTTAAGGAGATAACAACAAAAAATAAAAAAAGAAATTTTGACTTCATAAGGTGTAATTTTCAGGAGTTGAAGAGTATCAAATTGATAATAAAAATTAATTAATTGTAAACAATGGTACAAACTTCGCACCAAAGGTAATTAATAATCTGAAAAAATGTAACTTTGCCTCGAGTTAAGAAATTTTTAACTTTACAAACTTATTTAATAACCAAACAATTTAAGATGCAAAAAAAGTTATTAAGCGTCGTTTTTTTGATGCTTTGTAGTTTTGTGTTTGGCCAGCTAAACTCCGGTTTTAAGGGAGTAATAGTTGACTCAAAAACATTAAAACCAATGCAAAGTGTGGTAGTTACAATTCAAAACACCACCTTAATGAAAGTAACCGATGCATCGGGAGCTTTCGAGTTTACTAATGTTCCCTCAGGAGAATTTTTAGTTTTAATCAAATCTGAGGGTTATACCGATCAGTTATTAACAGTAGAATTTGAACCAAATGAAGTGACAGATTTAGGACAAATTGTAATGATTTACGATGTTTCTAAAGAAGCGGAATTGGGGTTGATTGCATTAACAGAAAACGATTTGAGTGATGATAATGGAGGTTCGGAAAGCACCTCGGGATTATTACAGGCAACAAGAGATGTTTTTTTACAAGCAGCTGCTTTTAACTTAGGACAAGCTCGTTTTAGGGTAAGAGGTTTTGATAACGAGTACGGTACCACTATGATTAATGGTATTGTAATGAATAAAATGCTGGACGGAAGACCTCAATTTAGTAATTGGGGTGGTTTGAATGATGCAACCAGAAACCAAGAGTTTACTTTTGGTTCCAGACCATCTGACTATACTTTTGGAGGAGTTTTAGGTACACAAGAAATCAATACCAGAGCTTCTGTTTTTAGACCAGGAACTAGATTGACTTTTTCGGCAAATAATACCAATTACAATTTCAGAACCATGGCTACCCATGCCTCAGGTATGAATAAAGAGGGATTTGGTTACGTGGTGTCATTGTCTAGAAGGTGGGCTGATGAAGGATACTTTGATGCATCAAGTGTGAATTCAAACGCCATTTTTATTAGTGCAGAGAAAAAAATAAATGAGGATCATAGTATCAACTTTACAGGGATTTATTCTCAAAACCGAAGAGGAAGAACTTCTCCAAATACGGAAGAGGTGAATAACTTAATGGGAATTAAATACAACTCATTTTGGGGTTACCAAGAAGGAGAAAGAAGAAACTCTCGTATGAGAGATGTAAATGAGCCGATGTTTATGTTCAGTCACTATTGGAAAGTAAATTCAAAAACCAACTTAAACACCAACGTTTCCTATCAGTTTGGAAAAATCGGTAATAGTCGTTTAGATTTTAATAATGTACAAAATCCAGACCCTGTTTATTACAGAAATTTACCAAGCTATTACACTACTTTACATGGTACCGATGCTGATGGAAATACTGTATGGACTCCAAATTACCCTGCTGCTGAACAAGCAAGATTAGCTTTCTTGGCTAGTCCACAAGTAAATTGGGATGCTATGTATCGTGCCAATACCGTTCCAATTACTGATGCCAATGGGATAGAAATTGGCAGAGCCCCAGGTGAGAGTGTATATGCTTTGTATGAAGATAGAATTGACGATAAACAATGGAACATAAATACTATCATGAATTCTCAAATTTCTGATAACATTGTGATGAATGCTGGATTGAACTTTAGAAGATTGCGTTCAGAAAATTTTCAAATGATGTTGGATTTGTTAGGAGGAGGCTTCTTCAGAGATGTAGATCCATTTTTTGCTGGAGATGCTTCACAACCTGATTTAAACAACCCAAACAGAACTATTGGAATCAACGAAAAATACGGGTATAATTATATTCTTCACGGAAGAACATTAGACGCATTTACACAATTTAAATTTACTTATAGCAAAGTTGATTTTTACTTAGCACAGTCTTATACCAGAACAGAATACCAAAGAGAAGGATTGTACAGAAACGGAATTTATCCAAACAACTCTTTCGGTAAAAGCAGATTGGTTGAATTTGATAATTTTGGTTTTAAAGGAGGGTTGACATATAAACTAACAGGCAGACATTTGTTTGATGTGAATGCCATTTATATGACCAAAGCACCTAATTTAAGAAACACTTTCCCGAATGCTCGTTTAAGCAATCAAATTACTCAATTCTTAGAAAGTGAAACTATTTTTGGTGGAGATGTAAGTTACATTATTCGTGCACCTAAATTAAAAGCCAGATTTACGGGTTTCTTTAACAAAGTTAGAAATGCTACCGAAGTAGGATTCTTCTTTGCAGAAGGAATTGGTTTGGTTGGTGAAGATGGACAATTGGCTCAAGGAAATGGTAATGCTTTTGTAGCAGAGATAGTTACAGGTTTAGATAGAAAAAATATGGGAATAGAGGTAGGTTTAGAATACCAAATTACTTCTACAATAAAAGCAACCGGGGTAGCAGCTATCGGACAATACACTATTGATAGTAATCCGAATGTGCAGTTAAATGCAGATTTTGTTCGTAGAACTATAAATTATGGAACTGCAACCATGAAAAATTATAAAATGGCAGGGATGCCACAACAAGCATACTCTGTAGGTTTAGAGTACCGTGACCCAAAGTTTTGGTTTATCGGAGCAAACGTAAACTACTTGGCAGATAATTATTTAGATATTTCAGCCATTATGAGAACAGATAATTTCTTTAATAATGACCAAGTACCTATTGATAATATTCCAATTCCGAATGTAGACGAACAATTAGCTAGAAGATACTTAAAGCAAGAAAAGTTTGACGACTTTTTTATGGTTAACCTAACTGGTGGAAAATCTTGGAGAATAAGCAAAAAGAACAGAAATACTTTTGGATTTTTTGCAAGTATCAACAACTTATTAGATGTTAAATATCGTACCGGTGGGTTTGAACAAGGTAGAAATGCTAACTTTGTGCAAGTAGATCAAGACCATGCAGGAGGAGTAAGAGCATTTGGGCCAAGATATTTTTATGGTTTCGGTAGAAACTACTTTATCAACTTTTACATCAACTTATAATTACTTAGTAAATCAAAAATATTATGAAAACAAATTTTTTAAAACTATCTATCTTAACTTTATTTACAGCTAGTGTATTCACTAGTTGTGTAAAGGATGACGATTTTGACATCCCAAATTTTAAGTGTAATGAAGTAAATATAACTGCTAACAAAACTGTGGCAGATGTATATGCTTTGGCTGGAACAACCATTCAACAATATCCGGAAGTAATTGGAGGTGATGATTATTTAGAAGCTTACGTTGTTTCTTCTGATAGAGGTGGTAACTTTTTTAAATCATTATCCTTACAAACAGTTCCAACACAAGCAAATCCGCAACCGCTTGGATTTAGTATTCCTGTTGATGTAGTAAGTTTATCTAACATTTTTGAAGTTGGTAGAAAGGTTTACGTAAAATTGGATAAGAGATATTTTAATATTACCAATGGCTCATTAATTATTGGAGAAATTTTTATCGGGTCTACTGGTAATGTTTCTGTTGGTAGAATTTCACCGTTTGATTACGGAAATGTATTATTTCGTTCATGTGAAGTAAAGCCAGAAGCTGATTTGGTGAGAACTTTAACTGTAAATCAAGCTAAACAAGATATCAATTTAAATACTTTAATTGAATTAGATGGTGTTCAGTTTGTAGATGCCGCAGTTGGTAAAACTTATTTTGATCCTAACGCAGTTGTTGGAGGAGCTACCAACCATTTATTAACAGATGCTACCGGTAATACAGTTATTTTCCGCACTAGTAGCTTTGCAAATTATGCAGGTCAAGTAGTTCCTGGAGAAAATGGTAAAGTAAGAGGAGTGATGACTAAGTTTGGAAGTGATTACCAATTTATAGCTCGTACCTTTAACGATATTCAATTAACTAATCCAAGAGTTGAGATTGATTTTGCACCACCAATTGTTGGAAATAATTTAACTTTCCTTTCTACTCTTAATGAAAACTTTGAAAGTTATACTGCAGGTACAAATACAACCGGACAAAATAATTTCCCAATGTATATCAATGATGCAGTAGTTGGTCCTGCTTATTGGAGATGTCGTTCTAACGGTACTCCAGCCAACAAATTCATTCAAATGACTGCTTTTAGTACTAGTTCAGCTTGTAGAACTTATTTTATTGTTCCGGTAAACTTTACAGCCGCTAACACATTTTCCTTCCAATCCAGAGCAAGTTTTAATGTTGGTGCAGTTTTAAAAGTATATTACACTACCAATTATACTCCTGGTGGTCCAATTAATATGGCTAACTTAACTGATATTACTTCTACATTTACTATTTCTACGGCAAATAGTGCTACTGCTGCATTTACTCCAAGTGGAACTTGGAATATTCCAGCTTCTTTAACAGGAAATGGTTATATTTTGTTTGAGTATACAGGTTCTGCGGTTTCTAGTCCAGCCTTAACTACCAATATGGATTTAGATAATATAGTGATCAACTAAAATTTAGAGGTATAAATTTTTAAAACGGTCGGGTTTTTTCCCGACCGTTTTTATTTTACATTTATACGGATGATTTTATTTTTTCCGGCAACCACCAATAAATTTCGGTTTATCCATTTTGCAATGTACATTCCTTTTTCTTCCGATATTTTTTCCCAACTCAAGCCACCATCTTTGCTGTAACTGATATGATGGTCACCAACTGCAATGACTTCTTTTCCTTTTCCGTTCGGACGGTATTGCACACAAGTAATGTATCCTGGATTGGAAGAAGTTTTGATTACTTCCCATGTTTTTCCTCCGTCTTTGGTATGGATGAGGTTGTTATCTCTTTCGTTTGGTTTGGTGTAATCTCCACCTGCAATCATTCCAGTTTTTTTATTGTAAAAATCCATTGTGTAAGCTCCTTGGGTCGATTTTCCTTGAATGATAGGCAAAGAGTTTACTTTCCATTCTTTTTTTTCTTGAATAAAAAGTCTTGAAGCTTTGCCACCTGAAATAAGGTATAATTTATTTCCAACTAATTTCATGTTGCTATTACTTGCCGCAAAATGTGCTTCTTCCGGAAGGTAGGTAAAAGTATTTTTTTCAAATTCTAATAAATTCTTTTTAGGATTGTAATTAAATAAACGTAACTGAAGATTTTCGTCAGGATCACTTAATCCTAGAAGTCCTTTTTTAGTAGAAATTAAAGCATCATAAAAGGCAGTTTTTAAACTATCTGTGAATATTAACTTAGCTTTGTTGGATTTCAAATCAATTGCATAAAAATTACACGGTGAAGAAATAGAAATTGCATACAACTTACTTTTGTAAAGGGCAATGCTTCTAAATTGTTCGTAATTAGAGCTAATTTGTAAGGATTGTTTCTCGTTGTTTTTCAACGAAACATATCCAATTTTGGATTGAGTCCCAACGTACCAAAGTTGGCCGTTTTTATATTCGATTGCTCGAATGCTAATGCTATCTGTTAAAATAGTACTGCTAATAAAAGTTTGGCCTATGCCTATTTGTATCGATAAAATGGCTATTATATAAAGTGTTTTCATACATACAAACTTAGCAAAATGGATACACAAAAAAACCGCTTCCATAAGGATAGCGGTTTTTATTATGATTTTAGAGGAAGGATTATTTTTTGACAATCATAAACTCACTTCTTCTGTTTTGAGCGTGTTGTTCTTCGGTGCAGTTTTCTTTGCAATCAACGATTGGTTCGGTTTCTCCAAAACCTTTACCGGAGATTCTTTCTTTTGCAATTCCTTTAGAGATAATGTAAGCCACGGTTGATTTGGCTCTTCTGTCGGATAGTCTTAGGTTGTAGGCATCGCTACCACGGTTATCGGTATGTGATTTGGCAAAGATGACCATGTTAGGATTGTCGTTCATTACTTTCACTAGTTTGTCTAACTCAGCAGCTCC
>JAGXRF010000085.1 GCA_018335925.1 Flavobacteriales bacterium | reverse complement strand
GTGGAGTCGAGGGGAGAACCACGACCCTGTGATTACCAACACCTTGCACATTCTATAGAATGATACAGAGCAAAATTTGTTCTACTTACTTTTTTCTGTTTTTAACTGCTGTTTCAGTTTCAATATTTCCTCCATTCGTTTGTGATCCTTTTCCAGTAATTCATAATACTTTTCTTTAAAGCCATCATCAGTGGAGTTTGTACCGGTACACTGAAAGAAGTCACATATTGTGCAACCCAATACAACAGCACATTTTTCTAATTTCTTGACGGACATAGTATCGTTCTTAATTGCGGCAAAAAATCCCGTCTCAGTCATATCTATCAATACAGCTAATTTTTTGAGTGAAACCCTTTTGGAAGCTGCTATTTTCTTGAGTAAAGAATAATCCATAAAAAATAATTGGTGCAATATTTTGTAGTCTGGTGCAAAATATTATACCTTGTGGTGGAATCAATTTTGTACCCGACCGCAAAAATGCGGTTAACGGAAAAATAAAACTATTAAACTACATGGACAACAAAACACCTATCCACCCAAAGTACCGGGTAGCGGAATTACTGCGTAAGAAGTACGGAGAATTGAACACAAGGCAAGGGATTAGCGATCTGACAAAACACTGTAATCTTCGTAGTGAACGAACGGTGCAAGAATGGATGAAGGCAGAGGCTGGGTCTACATTTGAAATCAGTCATTTCGTGATTAAACAAGTCCTAACATTCTTCGAGTTACAAAAGGCAAGCCAACTGATTACTACGCAGCACAAGGAACTGTTAAAGCGTGATGAAAAAACCATTATATGAGTGTTACATCACCCATGCCATTATACCGACTCAGGCAGTTGATATATGGTAAGTATGGCGAAGAAAAGTTTGCATTGGGATGTGAAATAACAGCCCGATGGATAGCTTTTGAAACACGCAAACCTTGCACGATGGAAGATGTACAGTTTTGGTGTAATGTGCTTACAGAAGAAATGACTACCGATAATAGCCTACCCATCACCATACCGCAAATGAAAGCCATCATGCAACTTTTCGGTGTAACAAACGAAATGGAAATTTTCAATAACTATTCAATTGAAATTTTATGAGCTATTCAATTCAGTATTACGATAATGTTTTAAAGGAAACTAGAACTGTATGGTTTGCGGAGAAAACAAACCTAGTTGACGTTTCTTCCATATGCGAGTGCATGTCTTCATCTGTCTTTATGTATACAGAAATAACACTCTTAGAAATTGACCACAACAATCAACAAAAAATAGTTCATAAATACAATTAACCTACCATGAATACAAAAATTCAACATCAGGATGAACTTGCCATCGAGGCAATGAGTGACGAACTTCGATCACTTATCTATTATGGACTTTGCGCTCTCAGGGTCGATCTTGACCGTACAGAAATATCAGCTTCACTATACAGCATTGATTCTAATGTAAAATGCTTTCGTAACAACGTGAAGGTTGCAACTGATAATCACATCGAATACATGAAGAGCCTATCTGAACGAATTAAGCAACCTCTTTCACTTGTTAACTCATTTGCAGAAAGAAGTTAATGCACTATCAAGCCGAAAAATATAATTCTGAATTGCTTAACCTGCAATCGCTTATTAACGATTGGCGAAGTGATGCAGATGCCTATGAATTAAAAATAGAGCAAGCTGCTAAAGAAGGTAAGCCCGTTGCAGGTATGGAAACCTATCACACTAAGCAGCTACAGAAAATTAATCGAATAGAATCATTTGCAAGTGCAGCACATACATTCATATCCGCAATGCAGTCACATATTAACCTGATGAAGGTTAACAGCCTGGAACATCAATATAATACCAAATTATCAACCAACCGTACCCGAATATGTGACCTTCCGGACGGTCCAAATACCATGCACCTAGAGGTCATGGAAACCCTCACGGAAATTCTTTATAGAATGGACAAAAAAACTATCTACTAATGGCTAAAGAAAAAGTTGAAATAAAAACTCCCTTCAAACAAATGATGGATTGGCTTTTTAGTCAATATGACTTCAAGCGTGATCTATTAAAAAATGCTGTTCATTTCAAGCCCACCGGTGATAAAGAATTTAAAGAGTTAACTGATGATGATATCAATACGATATCCATCACAATGGAACTGAAAGGATTGAAAAAATTTGCTGAGAAAGACATTTGCCGCGCTATATATAGCAGCTTTAATCCTGGTAACTATGATCCGCTAAAAACATACTTCAATCGAATTTCAAAGAAAAATCCCAAAGGTGCCATTGATAAGCTAGCCGCTACGATTAAGACCACAAATACCGAATTGTGGAATAAGTACCTAAAAAAATGGTTAGTCGCATGTGTTGCTAATTACATGGAAATAAAGGGGTGTCAAAATCACACTTGCCTTGTCCTTACCGGTGGACAGGGTAAGGGTAAAACAACCTGGTTAAATGGTATATGCCCTCCTGAACTAAACCCTGCATACATCTACACCGGTCGCCTCGATCTGAGCAAGCAATCAGATACAAATTTCAAACTAGCGGACTACTGGTTTATCAATATTGAGGAACAAATGAAAAACCTTAATAGGCAAGATGCGAACGCTGTAAAGGCACTTATAACCCTTTCTGATATCAAAGGTCGTAAGCCTTACGGTCGTATAGAAGTTTCAGCCAGAAGACTTGCAAATTTTATGGGTAGTACCAATGATGATGATTTTATTACTGATGAAACCGGAAGCCGCCGTTTTCTTCCTTTCAAAGTAACAGATATCAACTTACCTGGCTTTAAAAAAATTGATATAGATGAAGTATGGTCGGAAGCCTTTCGATTATACGAAAGTGGTTTTGTTTACTGGATCACTCAGGATGATCAGATTGAATTGGAAGCAAATAACAAGGAATACATTAACCATACTCAGGAACATGAATATGTGAATATTTATTGCTCAGTTCCAAAGGATGAAACTGATGCAACTCATGTTGTACCTGCAAGTGTGCTGCGTGATTTTATACAATTTGAAACAACCAATAAGAACCTACGTGATAGAAACATTGGTGTAGCACTTTCACAGATAGGATTTAAACAGGTTACACACCGTTTCCACTGGATCACCTACCCAATGAAAGCATGGTTAATAAAACTCAATGAACCTACAGGCAATGCGAGCCTGAATAAATATTTAATTGAACCACAACAAAAATCCTAATCATGAACAAAAAATTGAATCCCACACCACCAATTAGTCCCATTGCTTTGGAAATCGAAAATGAACTTTCAAGACTGATTACGAAAGCGAATAACAACGACATTACACTCATTGCCTGTATCTCTATCTCTGATCCTGATAACAAGGGTTATCAATTTAACCATGCAAAGTTTACGGGCGAATCCGAAGAGGTATTAAACAGCATAAATTATCTAATGCAAGAAATTCTTATTGATATAGCAAAAGCTGAAAATAACTACTCTCAAAATTAACCAACCAATGAAACCAAAGCAAACACTAAGAAGTAGAATCACAACCCTACTACGAAACTTGACTACTAAGAAGAAAAAGCCAAAAAGTAGGGAAACAATTATTTCAATCAGACGATAACAATAAAAATCAAAAAATATGTTGTTAGGATTTAAAAACCAATTTGTCACCCCGATACTTCAAGACACAAAGTTGCATACAATTCGTGACGATATTCACAATAGATGGCAACCAGGTAAGACGATACAAATGTGTACAGGATTGAGAACAAAAGACCTGAATATTTTTAATACCAAGACTTGTATTTCGACACAATCCATCATCATTAACGCGAAGAAACGAACAGTTGATATAATCGTACCATTTAGAATTAGAGAAGAAAGAGTTGAGTTGTCTGATGGAAATATTTATTGGTTAGCAATTAACGATGGCTTTACCAATGAAGGAGAATTCTGGAGTTGGTTTTACTTAGACCTCAAAGATAAACCAGGTTTAGAGGGCAAAAAGAAACTGATCCATTGGACACATCTAACCTACCCAATTGAAGGTATTTCAGATTTACCATTTTAACTATGCCAATCAACTACAAGGAATATCATCCAAAGTGGACACTTATCAGAAGATTAATTCTGCAACGTGCAGACAATTGTTGTGAAGGTTCTCCAAAATTTCATTTGTGCAGAGCTGCGAATAATCAACCGCATCCTGAAACCGGAAGTAAAGTGATACTGACTATTGCACACTTGAATCATGATAAGAATGATAACAGGTTTTCTAACCTCAAAGCATTGTGCCAACGATGCCATTTACATCATGATATAGGGAATCACATATTCAATCGAAAGTATGGTCGGGATACCAAGAGATTAAACGGAAAATTATTTTAATGAAGAAACCCTATAAAACATATAATGGAGGGAAAAACGGATCAGGAGTATATCAGCAAATAATTAACCAGATTCCACAGCACAAGATATTCATAAGTGGCTTTTGCGGCAATTGTGGTGTCCTGGCTCATAAGCTGCCGGCTTCCATGGCCAACATCGCAATCGATCTTGATAATGCAGTAACTCAAAAATGGTCGATAATTCCAGGAATATCTTCCATTAATGCAGATTGTATCAGCTTTATTTCAAATTGCCTACAATTCATACAAATTGCTTCCCCCAACCTAATTGATGAAATTGTTATTTACCTCGATCCTCCTTACCTACAGGAAACCAGAAAAGGAAATAAAGCCTTATATAAACATGAAATGAATGATATCGCATCTCACAAAATATGCTGCTCGATATTATGTGTTGGCCTGTTAAAGTCATACTAAGCCATTATCCTTGTGATTTATACAATACCTTACTTAAGGATTGGAGAATTCATGATTTTGAAGCTATGACCAGAAACGGAAAAAGAACAGAAAGGCTTTACATGAACTATCCTGAACCTGATCAGCTACATGACTACAGGTACTTAGGAAAAGATTTTCGTGAAAGAGAACTATACAAAAAGATGCGTTCTAATGTGGTTAATAAGTTCAAGCGAATGAATATCCTGGAAAGAAACATGATTCTCGAATCATTAAAAGAGAGCTGGCATCATAAGTAAGCATGATACAGGCTTACAGCAAAAATAAATGCGATACAGCCGGCTGTATCGCAAAATAATATGTTAGCTGCAGACACCACATAAATAAATGATGGCACCAGGTTGTACATTATTCCTTTTTGGGATCATTAAACTTAATCAGTGTACCCGTTCTGCCATCTTCTGTGATGATAGCATCGTACTCTAATTTTCCTTTCTTTTGTTTCCTGTTGGCATTACTGATTAAAGCATCAATCATTTGATATAGGTCTTTATTATCATCCTTTCCATTGAGTGCATTCAACCAGGAACCAAGGTCATCTTTAGTAACCTTACCGGTGACAGTGTATTCACGAACCGGTTCAGATAGAATGTAAATTTCAATGCCCTGACGCTTATACACTTTTGCAAGACCCTTGTTATCATTTTGCCCGAATAAAGTAACTGATAGCAATAAAGCTATGCAGGTAATGATCTGTTTCATACTATACACTTTGATGGTTAATGATGGTGTGGTCGTGGGGGTCAACCTTTACTCTTATTATATAAATATATTATTTTCTATAGAATTAATTACTACAGTTACTACAAAGTGTCTCAAATCCTTTATTCACGCTACTTTCATTTGTAGTAGGTGAAATTTTAGTGAATCTACTACAAGTTACTACACCTACTATAATTTCTGTAGTAGGAAAAACAGCCTGTAGTACCTGAAATTTTACCACCTACTACACTTCAAACGCAATCCCATAAAGGATTTCAGAGGATGTAGTAGGTGAAGTAGGTGAAAATGACAAAAAAACTTTTTCAAAAACATTTTTTCACTGATTTTAACTACAAAATATTGCACCATAAGGTGTAATATTGTTGAGTTAAACAGCGAAAACATGGACAATCCCACTGAATCAAATATCACTACCGGTAGTGCTTCAGACCTTCAACCTGAAAGCCAAAACCCTGAACCTACAGTTCAGGATTCGATTATAACCACTGAACCTGAAAGTGGTGGATTTGCAAAGCCTGATCCTGAAAAAAATGGGCAAAGCATTGTTGTCACAAAACCCTCAGTTGTTCCACCGGTTGAAGTAAAACCAATTTCAAAAGTTGAGCGAACTGGAAGTAAAAGATTAACCATCACGGTTAACTTTTCACTGGATGAAGTTCCTTACATCAATGAAATTATTCAGGCTCGTATTGACAGTAAACTATCAAAAAATGCAAGCCACTTCATCAGGCAATGTGTAGACTTTGCAATTCACCATAAGGCAGGTACAAAAATCGCTATACCGGAAATTACACCTGTTGAAATCAAAGACGGATTTTATCACCCCTCAAAATAAATTATGAAACTGGAAGTACACAGCTTGCCGAATGGATCGTGTTCAGTGAACATGACACCGGAAGAAATGAAAACACTGCTAGAAAATCATCAGGTCATGTTGAAAGACTTGAAGATGATAAAGGAAAATGTAATGAAGGTGTCTGTTAATCTTGACCTTGTTGATGAAAACGGTGTATTCAGGGAAAAAATATCTATGATCAAACTTATGCCTAAAATAATGGGCTATATCACGAACACAGATAAGGCATTACTGGATTTCGGTTTTCTTCGTGAATTACTGCCATTGCTTCAACGATATCAAAACCTTTAAACATGAGTGAGCCAAGAGTAAGCGATAGCATTAGTAAACTTCTTATTGACGTTACAGTGCCAACAGAAGAAAAACAACCTCAGGTCATTGTTGCACCTGAAACTATTGTTGTGCCACCTGAAAATGCAAATACTGCATCCAATTCATCACCTGAAACTAATACACTTGTTCAGCAGCCTCAAACTGTGAAACCTCCTGTTACAGATGAAATGGTTGAAAACGGCGCGGAACTGGTTATAGGTATGTTTGATTTCAGTCAAAACAACTTGTTTAAGTTTTTTGTCAATAGGAAAAAGAACAATCGTATGGAAGCCTTGTTGGGTGAAAACCACAAGGATAAGTTGGAAACATTGATCAGTAATGTTGAAAGTGGAAAGAAAGCAGAGGAATTTAAACCGGAAGATTTGAGTGCTTTGCGATTGGAAAAAGATGTACAGACATTGCTGAAAGACCTGCCTTTGAGTGATCAGGAAAAAGAGTCATTAAAAAAACCACTGATGGCTATCATGAAAGCCAAAGGCGGTGTTATTCCGCCGGAATATTTACTCATACTTGCCATACTTCAAATAGCCGGTGGACGCACTGCTGAAACTGTTATGTTATGACCAAAAGACTGAATAAATGTTTTCTGTTTATCGGTCGACGTGGTACCGGTAAAACAACTCTTGCGCGAAAGATGGCAAAGGCAATGGGTAGAAAGCTGATCATCATTGATACGGATGATCATCCGTCTTATTTAGATATTCCTGTGATCAGCCTTGAAAGACTAAAAACATTCACCGGTGAAGCGTGCCGCGTGATCGAAAGTGATATTGATCATGTATTCGTAATCTTGAATCAGTACCAAAGTAATGCAGTGGTGATCTGTGAAGATGCCAGTAAGTATATTACAGCCAACATCTCAAAAGCTGTTCGATCATTTTTGATCGACATGAGAAAAAGAAATTTTGATGTGATTATCATGTTTCACTTTTTATCTGATGTGCCGCCATACATCTGCAAGCAATATGATCAGATGGTTCTATTCAAGACTGGTGATAATATCCAGGTAACACAAAACAAGTTTGCAAACTGGCATACCATCGTTACTAAGTTGAAGCGTATCCTTAAACACAAAGATTTTAACTACTGTGAGACTATTGCAATTGATGAGTGATCGACAGCACATACAACCAAATACACTTGGTGCCATAGCTAAACGCTATGGAATGGACACTCGTACACTGAAAGGAATGATAAGGTTACATCCTGAATTATTACTAAAAGTTCAACCTTATTTTGACGCAAAAAAAAATCTGTTACCACCGATCATTGTTGAACTGATTTATACAACACTTGGAACACCTGAGTAGGTGTTTTAATTTTTCGCGTTACCAATCCCCCAATCATGCAGCCCTGTTTAAGGGCTGCTTTTTTTTGCATTGTTATGTACCTGTAAACATTCTGAAACATAATACAGCAAAGGGATACATAATGATGAGCATGAATGAAACATAACAATCATTTTCACACTGCATAATCATTCAATCACTAAAAATTTTTAACCATGTTTGTTTCAAACTCCACCAAAGGTTCAGGGTTCATGAATGCCGGGATTCTTTTGCTGTTGGTTTTTGTAGCTGTACTGATCGCTCTGATGATCGTTAAGCTGAAAAAAGACCCGAAAGATGCAGAGGCGCAACGCTTCACCCTGGGATTGAAAAAGAAATCAGCATAAGCCCATCCCATCAGTAAACCTCATTAACCTAACAAAAAAATTTTCGACATGGAACCAAGACCATACACAGGGAAAGGTGATGCCTTTCTCGATTTCAAAGGAAACGGTGTAGACTTTGGCAGTGAGTTGAACCTCGACAAAGTTTTCGCGTTCACCATTACCAACGCATCAGCAAACCCACAGGTTGTATTGCTGAACCCATCTTATTCACCCTCTGTTGTTGCCAGGGTAATTAAAACAGGTGCTATTCCTTATGCGGGCGGCGCAACTGATTTGACTGCTTTGGGATCACCTACAAGTATTGAAGAATTTTTGGCGTTCATCAAAGCAAACCCTACAGTGGTAGTAAAAACAATGATTAAGAGTAATAACTCTGATCAGTTGGCGAAAGCATTGATTTTCGCAAAAAAATCTCCTTTCAAACTGCCTGATAGTGATCGTATCAATCTGTCATCATTCCTGAGTGAGTTCGCGTCCAATGATAAATTGGCGACTGTAAAGCGTGAATATCAGTTGGATGATCAAACAGAACTTTCACTCGAGATTCCACCGGCTGTAGGTGCGGTTGCAACTGTAACCACAATCACATTCTATTGCGGCGCATCTCTGAACACGGCAAATGCTTTGGCTCAGAAGAAAGCACAGGCAATGTTGAATCCGGAAGTACAGACAACAAAAAGTGTAATCGCTGGACGATAGTCCAAACAATTCATAATTAAAAGGGCAATGCCATCAGTGCCATTGCCCTTTTTTTTAAAACTGATCCAATGGCCAACGAAGCTGTAGAGGTTGGCATAGAAAAGATGATGTTTTTTTTCGGCACTGTCATCACTTTTCTGTTATCTATCATCACTTTTTTTCTCATTCGATTCATCAATAACAGTGATGCTCAAATGAAGGAACTAAGAGACATGACATCCGACCACGAAACAAGAATTACAGTGCTAGAAAAAGAATAATTATTCACTCCAAAAAATCAAAAACGATGAAACGTTTTTTCAGAAAAATATTAGCCTTTTTGGCTTCATTGTTTACCAACGTAAATGAATGGATTTACGATCATGTTCAGCCATCCATTGAAATGGTTCAACGTCTCAAAAAAGCAGTTGAAAGTCCGTACGCAAACCTGATCACAACACTCATTCCAGGCAACTGGGATAATATGTTACAGGAAGCTGCAATTAAGCTGTTGACAAAAGCTGTAGACAATCTGCGTATTACAGAAGACATCTATTTTGATGGTGACTGGACTAGCAAACTTGCAAAGCTCACAGAGTATCTACGTAATTCATCTAAACCGATGAGAGGGGCAATATACCACCAACTAGCAGTTGAACTTTCCAAACAAAGTGCATTCGCAAAAAAGTTACAGGAAGCTGAAGAAAAAGGCATTCCTGTTGAAGAAGTAAAGTTGGATGTAAAGGGACATAGCATTAGTCTGCTCACGCAAATGCAATACAGCAAGTTGAAGGAAAAAGTTGAGGCGGCAGACCTTCCCGAAGTGGATCCATTTTTAGAGGCAAAAATCAACAATGGTGTTGATCAGTACAACAAGACTTATGAGCGATACAAGCAGTTGTATCCGGATCATGATCCAACACAGGTTCACACCCTTGAAGAATTAAACCAACTGATTCAGGACGCGGAAGCGAAAGCCTGATCCTATCAGTTGAATTGTCTCACACAAAACAGTTTTTATGTTACCAGTAGAATTACAACTTGAGCGCACTCAGGACGTATACGGCAACGATAACGGTGACGGCTATTATCTTGGCGAAAACGGAGACGGTACAGGATCACCTTATTATACTATTGATTTTTCAGGTTACGGCAATGAAGGAACAGTTGTAAAAACTGTGAATACAGAAGCGCAGAGTACACCTGAAATTGTTCAGGCTACCGATTCCGAAAAAAAGAAATGGTATGATGTACTTGAACAGATTGGTGGAACCGCCGCGGGTTTGATCACTGCGATTAAATCTCCTGGAATGCCAGGTACTACAAGCCCCAACATCAATGGTTCGGTAGACATCACCGGTGATAACAAGTACACACCTTCTGTTGATGATAAGAAGAAAAATAATACAGTATGGGTCATCCTTGTGATCATTCTGATTGCTGTATTGCTATACTTCGCATTCAAAAAAGATAAATAACGCAGTCATGGCGAATATTCTTAAAGATACGCTTACACCAGGCAAGGGAAACAAAACGGTGAAAACCATCATCGTGATAGCTATTGTAATTGTGGTAATAGTCATTATCTACCAGATTTACAAAGCTATCACAGATAGTGGTAAGGCTTTGGGTGATATCATCGGAATGGAAATCATTGAACAAAAAACCGGTATTGTTCCTGCTCGTCAACGTGTATGTAAAGAAGTTGCAGAAAACTGCGAGAGTGCTATCACCCGTCTTTGGATTTTCGGTAACAAGTTATGGGTGAATGATGATGAAATCGTAGACCAGTTGAACAAATTATTGACACCGGCTGAAGCTGCATTGACATCAGTTTTCTTCAAAGAACAATCAGGAGAAACTTTGAAGTCCATCGTAGAGGGTGGCTATTTCGTAGAAAAAAACCGTAAACGAATTACCCTTCGTCAATACCTGGCATAATATGAGTCAAAAGAAACTGATCATCATCCTTGTAGTTGTAATCGTGATAGCTGTGATTACATGGTTTGTGTATAAGCATTACCAAAAACAGTTGCATAAGAAATTTCCGATTCGCAAAGGTAGTAAAGGGAAAGGTGTACAGTTCGTTCAGCTAACATTTGACGCACCATTAACCGGTGTATGGGATGATACGTTTAACGACCACGTGAAAAATCAAACCGGTAACGATTCACTTGAGTGGTCAAAAAAGGATCTGTTTGATTACTGGTTTAAAACAGCACTAACATCTGAAACATTTCCACTGGTGCCGGGTCAATCTAGTGGATGGATTATAGCAGTACAGGTGATGCTTGGAGCAAATAAGTTTACTGATTACTACGATCAGGATACGGTAACTCTGGTAAAAAAAGCCATCGGAAAGGATACAATATCCCTGATGGATTATCTCACAATCGGCGAAGATGTTTTTGGCATTGATGCAGCCGATTACAAATAAAAGTTATGGCAACCTTTTTTGATCAATTATTTAATCAGGGTAAGTTACCCGATATCAATGTTGAGGTTCAACTTGACAATGCAAGTGTTGTACGGCTTGGCGTTATGATCATGATTGTAATGCTGCTCACTATTCTGCTGTATGTGGTGATCCGCAAAAAGGCAGGTGTATAAATCTATTCACCTAAAAATTTATTTCATGGCTATTTTTGCATTACCTACAGCCGCAGCTTTAACAAACGCAGCCACAAAAGCCGGTACGGATATATTCAATTCCATCTTATCAAAAAATGGAGTATCTCCATCTTTTTTTTCTACGTTCAAATTGTTGTCTTTTTTAGATAACAGTACATCACAGTGGAAAAGTAGACTTGCGAAACTTCGTGAGTTTACACCTGAAGGACGCATTTTATTCTACATTGATAAGATGCAGAATAACCAACCGTTTCATGGTTCCTGTGTTCAATATGCAGAACTGTTCGGCACTTCGTATGACGGTAAATCCGGTTTGGATGATCGAGGTAAGGTATCGGTTGAACTATTAGAAGTGTTTAACCTACTTGCAGACGAAAAATATTTTCGTGGCAAAGAAACTGCTACGGATGGTCATACTTATCAGCGTGCTAGAATTTTGAATCGCTTGGACATTGCTCCTGACTATGCTGCTGTTGTGCAAAAGAGACAAGCAGCATCGAGGTCTAACCTGGAAATTGCCAAAATAACCCCGGAAGGTGTTCCCGATAGCAATAGCAACATGATCTATATTCTTGTCGCCCTGGTTGTTATAGGTATCATCGCTTTTATTGTTTCAAAATCAAAAAAGGCATAAGATGAATTTGATTAAAGGACTTGCAACGCTTACTGATCTGCTGCGCAATGAATACATTAGTTTGTTCAACAGAGCGCAAGTAAAGCCTACGAGTATTTCAAAGGTAGAAACGGCTTACAGACAACTTGTATCCAATAAAGCACGCTATGAAGCTGTTGCCAATGCTTTTAAACTGCCTGGTGTACCCTGGTATCTTATTGGTTGTATTCATATGCGTGAATCTTCATTTCGTTTTACCGGTCATCTTCACAATGGTGATCCGCTTACAGCGAAGACAAAAAATGTTCCATCAGGTAGACCATTGAACAGTCCTAAAGCAGGTATTGGTAAGCCATATACCTGGGAAGAATCTGCAATTGATGCTATTAGTTTAAAGTTATCCGGATCACCTTCATGGTACAATTATAAAAATGATAAAAGCACCGCAAGCCTGTTGAATAAATTAGAGGCTTTCAACGGTGCCGGTTATCGTAATAAAAATATTCCTTCCCCTTATCTGTGGGCAGATAGTACCATTCAAGTGCCTGGAAAGTTTGTAGCAGATGGACAATTTAATCCGTCTGTAGTTGATCAGCAGTTAGGAGCCGGTACGCTACTTAAATACTTCCTAGAACAGGAAGCAAAAAAAAAATAGCAGCCCCGTGGCTTGGCTTCTTAATTATGGCTATGCTGTTTCTGATCGTGTTTCTTTTTTTATCACGGGTCAATAAAAAGTAATGGCAGATGTACATCAAATATTCAACGACACCACAAAAGACCTGCTGTTTGCAATCCTGACAGCATTAGGAGGCTCTATGATTGACGTTAAAGGAATTTATCATGATTCGAGAGATGACCTCTTATACGCGATACTAGAGCGTTTGGACGGTACCGCAGGACTGGTAAAAAAGGTTGCTGTATTTACAGTGATTTCTAATATTGAAAACCGGTTTGTTTCAAACTACCAAAATATTGTAGGTGCTAACGGTGTACTGATTAATATCGGTAGCCAATTTGTTGATACCTCTATAACAGACAACCGTTACGCTTTACCTAACCTGGAAACCGGTGATATTGATTTCCCGCCCTTGTATCAAGGTGAACAAGTAATCATTTTAAAATACTGATCATGAAAAGAATTTTGTTGATCCTAACCATGGCTATCAACGCATTTTTTTGCGTTATGGTCCATGGACAAACTGTACCTACTGAGCAACCGCAACGTGTACAGCATCCATACTACCAGTATGATGGATTTATTGAAGCAAAAAAAGGGATTTTGTTACCACGTAGGATAGCAAACTTTACACCTAAATCACCGGTGCTTATTTATGATACGGTGTCGGGAAAAGTGTCTGTTTACTTTGGTGGGTGGAAGTCATTCCAGAATGTGGCATATACATCGGACTACAACGATCTTATCAACCGTCCTGATCTTACTCAGTATGTTCCTACGAGTAGAACAATCAACGGTTATTCACTAACAAGCAATATCACCATAAACAAAGTGGATATTGGCTTAGGTAATGTTCAGAATGTTGATGTAACAAATGCAGGTAACATTACATCAGGCACTTTGTCCGATGCTAGGCTATCAGCCAATGTTACATTACAAGGGAATACATTCAACGGTGCAAATCAGTTGTTACAATTGGATGCCGGTGGTAAGGTCGCTTACGCTAACTTACCGGCTTCACTGATGATCTATAAGGGTGTTTGGGATGCTTCAACAAATACACCAACGCTTGCAGATGGATCAGGAGTGAATGGATGGGTGTATCGTGTGCATCCGGGGGGTACTGTAAATTTTGGTTCCGGTAACATCACATTTTTATCAGGGGACTATGTTATTTATAATGGATCAGTTTGGCAGAAAAGTGCCGGTGGTGATGCTGTAACATCTGTCAATGGTCAACAAGGTGTAGTTGTGTTAACTACTGCAAATATTGCGGAAGGTGGAACAAACTACTACTATACAAACACACGGGTACAAACATTTGGTGATACTAGGTATAGTCTGCTCAATCATGAACACGTCTATTCTGATATTGCTAATCTCAGCAGTTACACGGGTTTTGATGTTAGATACAAACCTATCAGTTATGTTCCTGCATGGTCTGAAATCACAGGTAAGCCATCATTTGCGACAGTAGCAATAAGTGGATCTTATACTGATTTAAGCGGAACGCCCACACTTGGTTCATTATCTGCACTCAGTAGTATTGGCAACACATATATCACAGATGTAGCCTGGTCAAAAGTAACCGGTGCTCCATCTTTTTTAACTACTGAAAATGATCCTGTTTATACTGCATCATCATGGTATAGCACTACTAATAATGCAAGCAACTGGAATACAGCTTATGCATGGGGCAACTATGCGAATCGTACACTTACAATCAATGGCACAACCTATGATCTTTCAACCAACAGATCGTGGTCTGTTGGAACTGTAACAGGAACAGGTACTTCTGGTAATATACCTCTTTGGAATAATGCTAGTGATATTGGAAATAGTGTAATGGTACAAAGTGGTGGGGCTATCTATAATTACGGAAGATTTCATGGACATACTGGAAATACTGGAACATCATATAGTAATATGCAGATAGAAGCATATAGCTCATCAGGCGCTACTGGTGTAGCAGGTTATTCGTTTCATATTGGAGGCTTTACTGCACAATCTTTGTATCTAACAGCAAGTGGAAATGTAACTTTAAGCACTGGTTTAAATATACAAGGTGCTGCATCTATCTCTGGTTCAACTTCAATATCTGGTCCTGCAAATATTACTGGAACTATACATGCTAATCAGGCGGGTGCAAATATTCGTCTTTACTCGGATGGCACAACAGCAAACGATGGTTTTGTGGGGGTTTCTGGTAGCAATATATACTTAACAAATTGGAATGGAACAAGGGGGGTTACTATTGGAGCTGATAACGCAGGTTTTACTCATTCTGTAACAGCTGCAAACTTAGTAAACTCAAAAGGCTTTAGCGCATTAAATAAATCATCAAGTTCAGCAAATGATGTTGTTACAGTTTATGCTCCAACAGGTGCAAGTTATTCTGATGATGGTAGTACGGGCGCAATTAAAATAAGACTTCCATTTAAGGCAGCGAACCCTATGTGGACAATGAAAGTCAGAATTTACAACTATTCTACTCACCAAACTTCTGAATATCTTTTAGGAAACTATTCTTATTCTGATGGCGGTTATAATTATTCCGCTTCATTTTCTGGTGGTTCTAATGCCTCTCCACTAACTGTAAGATTTGGTAATGATGGAACGTATGATTGCGTATGGATTGGTGAAACAAATACTGTTTGGACATATCCAGTAATTAGTGTTGTTGATTACACTGCTGGATTTAGATCAGCTGGTGTATTTCAAGCTAAAGATTGGAATATATCCATAGTAACATCTTTTGGCACTGTGGCAGTTGCCACAAGTCCAGCCATTCGATTCTCAGATGTATATGCTTCATCGTTTAATGGTTCTGCATCAGGTTTAACAGGTACAGCTAGTAGTTTGACTGCTGGTAATAGTAACGGGTTAGGAGGATACTCTGTTAACTTAACTTCAAACGGAACAACTATTTCAAACACATTAATAGGTTTTGAAAGCGGTGTTATAAAACCATTTGCTTCTGGAGCAGTACAATCATTCTTAGGTCTTGGTTCTGCTGCATATACTGCAAGTTCTGCATATGAAGTACCTCTATCATTTTCAACTGGACTTAACAGAAGTGGCAACACTATCACAAATACGGGTGTAACTTCTTTAACTGGAACATCGAACCAAATTGCGGTATCAGCTGCTACAGGATCAGTTACAGTAAGTCTTACCAACAATGTTGTAATACCAGGCACAATCACATCATCTGCTAGTTATGAAAGTTCAGACCGTAGGTTAAAACGAGCATTATCCGGAACAAGGTTAATTGGTCAAATTGAATCGCTCCAGGCTCGGTTATATGTAAAGGATGGAAGGGATGAGTACGGATATTACGCTCAGGATGCACTGAAAATTATCCCTACAGCCGTAAAGCAGAGAGCAGATGGCTATTATGATCTGTCCTACACTCAGGTGTTCGTTGTAAAAATTGCATCACTTGAAAAACGTGTAGCGGAACTGGAAACATTACTTAAAAAAATCTACGGAAAATGAAAAAGCTAATCACGATCTGTGCGCTGATCCTGATCACTGCACTATGTTCATTCACCACTCACTTTTTCTCCTGGGCATCACTTGCAAGCAATCAACATATTTCGCTGAATAACTTGAAGGATGCAGTAGACAATGGCGTATTCAACTTAAAAAATGCGATACCTGCCGGCACGAAGCTGATTACAAAAAATGATGCAGTGTACTACGTGTACCTGAATGAATCCTATTCCCCATATGCAGGTAAAGCAAGCAATCAGCATGTAACAAAATCTGATCTGCAAGCAAATACAACTTATACACTTCATGTCTACGGTGTACCTGGTGTTGGTTGTCAAGATGCTGTATTATGGCTAGTGGCTAACACTACCGTTCCATGCGATGCATCATTACAGTTTGATTGGTGTGCAGATAATGGTTCAACAGGTACACATACACTTACGATCCCATCCGGACAAACATCTGTAAGCCTTAACGTGAATACCGGTGATTATGGCGGTACCGGTTGCGTTGGTACGGATGTTCGCATCAAACCCAACAGTTTATCATTTAGCAATACCTGTAGTCCCGATCCACACACTTGGCGTGTTACATCGGATACATGGGATAATGGATGTAACTATTCGCTACCGGCAAGTACACAAGTGATCTGTGTAAAAGGTTGCCCTATTTAATGTAAATTTTAAAACCATCATAACATGAAAAGAACAATTTTATTGACAGCATTAGCAAGCGTTTCACTGGCCACAATCGCACAAAAAGTAGAGCCTGTAAAATCTGCACCAGCAACGGCTGTACAGGCTGCAAAAACCAACACAACAGATACTTTGGTGATCGAGAAAGTGAAGTTTATCAAAATCGGTGAAAAGGTATTTTCAGTTGCAGACCTGGGCAATCCTGGCAACGTTGCACTGATTGTACCCATCGAGTGGATCGCAGAAAATTATGAGTACCTGGATAATTCCAGTGGTGGCTATTCAAAGAAGCAATTAGAGCAGCTACAGAAGCCATTGGCACCATGGTACCGGTATTATGTTGACTGGCTACAGCAGCAAAGACAACAAGCGAAAAAGCAGGAGTGAGTTCAGTTGGTTTCTCACCTGCGGCGGTGCTACCCGGTAGTACCGCTTTTTTATTTGATAGGATCCTGAATGTAACCACTAATTGTGCGTTGCTGCAGCAACATAAAAAAAGCAGATGCGGGATCCCAAATTTGGAAGTTTCAGAATTATCACTACTTTTATACCGCAACAGAATACTCAAGGGTGGTAACGCCCGATTTTGTGGGCTTTTTTTATGCCCTCACCCATAAGCGGTGTCATACCCCCGTTAACCGGTTGTAATGACCGGTTTCAGCCCTTGAGTGGACTGTTGCAACGGGAAAGGTGGCACCGCTTTTAATTCGCCCCTATAAGCAAAAAAACACTCATTTATGAACAACCCACAAAGAAACCTGAGTACAAAGGAAAATTCCTTACAGGTATTGACACCCGAAATGCAACGTCTTGTCAAGGGTCTTGACCTGATGCCGCTCGAAGATTTACCTTTTCATTTACGTGCTGTGCATGATCATGTGGTTCACCATTCGACCACAGATTTGGATGAAAATCTACGCACATCATTGTATCACTTAAACTGGCTTGCTATGGAACTACATGGAGCGCATGTAATGGCAGGTAAGTAATTTTTTATTTACTTATCCCCCCAAAGTAAAGCCCTACCCCAAAGGGCTTTTTTTATGCCCTATATCACTGGAAAATTATTGATCAATTGTACACAATCTTCCACCCCTAAACTTTTTAAATATTCATCGAAGACTTTTAAGTCACTATGCCCTTTCTGCAACTGTAGCTGTTTATGTGGTATGCCACTCATAGCGCTTTCCCTGATACCGGTGTGAACCCATGAATAAAATCCATACCGATTTGAAATATTGAGTTGGTCTAATATTTTACGATGCCGCTTTGTAAGGTTATTCATAGATAACATTTGTGAACCAGGTTGACCGTGTTTTGAAAATATAAACCATTCAGATGGATAGCCCCTGAACTTATTTATAATGTCTTGCATCGGTACCGGTATTGCTTTACGCAAAACATCATCATCCTTTGTTATGCGCACACCGGCTTCAACTCTCATTTCATCGAACAGAATATTTTCGATCCTTAACTGTCTGATCTCAGCAGGTCGGAAAAAAAGATAATACTGAAACAATATCGCATCCCATAACTGCGGGTCTTGTTCGATTACTTTTTCTTTGATGGTTGCAACCTGATTAGGGTGGAAGGGTAGTAGACTCTGAGATTTTAATTTCTTCACCTTTATTCCCTCGAACGGATTGTGTGGGTATCTCAGTTGTTTGACAAGGTCTTTAAACAAACAGCCTAAAAATATTTTTGCTTTCAGAATATAATTATTGTGATAATCCTGCTCATACATGAATCGAATGTACTCAGCCGGTGATATATCCGGTTTTTTTGCCTTTGCCGGTCTATACCATTCAGAGAACTTTTTCAAGTGAGAAAAATAGCATTGGTACGATTTTTTGGCTAGGGATGGTCGTTTGTATTCCAATGCTGCATCGAGATTACCAATCAGGTCGGTTCGTTGCCTGATTTCTACTCTCTGTGGGTCTGTTAACTTTTTAATCAATTTGCGAGCTTCCCGCATCCGTTCGGCAACGGTAGAAAGTTTGTTCAACTTTCCATAAACTTTTTGTGGTCTTCCGGCTTTGTCCTGGTATTGAACAAACCAAGTTTTAGAAATGTCCCGACTTAGCGGATACAGTTTTGGAAAAAAATTTTTTTTATCCATGATGAAAATTTCTGTGTGAAGCCCCTGCGAGCTGTACAGATAATCACGGACGGTTAACAATTAGTCTATGCCGTTCTATTCATAGACTTTCGGAAATCTGAAACCCTTGCGAGACAAGGGTTTCAGCCGTTTCAGTGGAGTCGAGGGGAG
>JAGXRF010000084.1 GCA_018335925.1 Flavobacteriales bacterium | reverse complement strand
CCTTTTGGCTTGTTGGTAACAATGCATACCCAATAGTTGTGATAAACTCTTCTAAGCATGATCAAAATGAATAGCATTTCAAATCTAGGGAATTTGAAGTTAAAAGTCAAGATGTAAATAGATGCTGAACCAAGTTCAGCATGACAGAAATATAGAGATGATGAACCAAAGGTTCTACTCCCCTCTCCTTTGGAGAGGGGTCAGGGGGTGAGGTAAAAAAATTCAACATAACAGAAATAGATAGATGCTGAACCAAGTTCAGCATGACAATTGGCACTATTCACTATTCACAACATTATCATGGACTACTAATTTCTTTGCCGGTTGTATCGATAAAAATAGTTTTGCCTGCTTTGGTTACCCAGGTTTTGCCATCTTTAAAACCTCCTGTAAAAACAGAATCATAGATTGCCGGAATTACTAAAGTACCTTTGGTATTGATAAATCCCCATTTTTGGTTGATTTGCACCGCAGCAAGCCCTGAAAAAAAATCGCCTGTTAATTCGTACTGTGCATCAATAACCCATTTGCCTTGGGTATTAATAAAACCCCATTTGCCATTTATTTTTACGGGTGCCATTCCTTCTCTAAAGGATTTTGCCGATTCAAATTGTAGCGGGATTACCAATTTTCCTTGAGGATTGATAAAACCTGATTTTCCATTTAATTTAACCAATGCAAAACCATCCAACATTTCTCGCATTTCTTGGTAAGTAGGTGGTAAAATTACTTCTCCTTTTTCGTTGATGAGGCCAGTTAATCCATCCAATTCAATTCTGGCAAAACCGTTGTAAAAAGTAGATATCAATTGGTATTTTACCGGAACAATTTCCTTTAACTCTCTATTGATAATGCCATACCTGGAATTGGCACCTTGCCCTTTTTTAACGGTTGACAAGCCATTTCTAAATTTCGGAATATAATCGTAAGTTGGTTGCAAAACCATTTGCCCGCTTATATTGATAACTCCCCACAAGTTACCTTGTTTTACAGGTGCAATCCCTCCTTCAAAATCACCCACATCTTGGTAAATCAAGGGGATTTTTTCTTCTCCAAATTCGTCAATAAATCCCCATTTGTTGTTCAATTTAACTTTGGTAAATCCGTTGGATCGAGTGCCCATTTCTTGGTATTTTTTTGCAGTTTGTGAGAGTTGATTAAGGATTTTATTGGGATCGCTAAGATTTAATTTTTGCAATGCCAATCTGGAATTTTCCGAACCTTTATCGGCTGCTTGTTGATACCACTTTTTAGCAAGTTCCGTATTGGCTGCAACTCCCTCTCCCTTTTGGTAATACACCCCTAAATTGTGCATAGAGTTAACATGTCCTTGCAAAGCGGCTTTTTGGTGCCATTTAAATGCTTCCGTTAAGTTTTTTGTAACTCCAGTACCTTGGTAATAATATTGACCAATAAAATACATCCCCTCAACATGTCCTTTTTCTGCTGATTTTAAATACCATTTGGCAGCCTCAGCTTTATTTTGAGGTACTCCTTGTGCATTGGCATGCATTACTGCAATGTTGAACATGGCAAATTCATTCCCTTTTTCTGCAGCTTTTAAATACCATTTCATCGATTCCGGATAATTGAGCTCAGTACCCTTGCCGCTACCGTACATCACCCCTATGTTAAACATGGCATAACTATCACCCTTTTCAGCAGCTTTTTCATACCATTTTTTTGCTTCATTAAAGTTTGTTGCAGTCTCACCTCCTTTGTCATAAATAACTCCAATATTGTACATGGCATTGGCATTTCCTAAGTCAGCTGCTTTTTGGTACCACTTCAAAGCCTCATCAAAGTTTTTAGCAACACCTTTACCGCTATAGTACATCAATCCTAAATTACTCATGGCACTGGTTGAACCTTTTTCCGCAGCTTTTACATACCACTCCAAGGCAAGCGGATAGTTTTGGGCTTTATCCGCCTCAAGTCCTTTTTTAAATTCTTCTGCACCAAAATCTGTTTTACTCGATGCTGTTGTTTTGTTGTTGTTGGATTGATTTTGTTTATCTAGCTCTTTTAAAGCATTGGCAGAAATTTCATGACCTCCTTTTAATGCTTTTTCAAACCATTCTTTGGCCAAAGAAATGTTTTTGGTTACTCCTTCCCCTTTGCTATACATTACCCCAACATTATGCATAGATGCTGCATATCCTGTGTTGGCACCTTTCATGGCCCATTCAAAGGCTTTACCAAGGTCTCTCTCTACACCTATGCTATTGTAGTAGTAAACAGCAACATTGTGCATAGAAACTTTATGTCCTTTTTCTGCTGCTTTTACATACCATTTAAATGCCTCATTTTCATTTTTTGGTACACCGCTTCCGTTGGCATGCAAAACTCCAATATTAAACATAGCCAATTCGTTGCCTTTTTCCGCTGCTTTTACATACCATTCCATTGCAAGCGAATAGTTTTTTGCATTATCCGCCTCACGTCCTTTTTTAAATTCTTCAACACCAAAATCATTGTTGCTGGATGCTATTGTAGTATGGATAGAATTTTGTAAAGGATTTTTAATAAAGATAAACTTGCCATTTTGCTTTACTTTGGCATAACCATTCACAAAGCAACCAAGCTCTACATCATCATAAGTAAATGGTATGATGGTTTTACCTGTAGCATCTATAAAACCCCACTTTCCGTTTTGTTTTACTGCTGCCAAGCCTTCAAAAAACGACAATGCTTTGGCATCTTCGAACTGAAAAGGAATTTTCACTTTGTTATAAAAGTCAATAAAACCCCATTTCCCATTTAATTTGGCAGGAGCCAAATTTTCAACTTTGGAAAACAAACCACCATCTTCATATATAGCTGGAACCCAAACTTCTTTGGTTTCAAAATTTCTGAAACCTACTTTTTCGTTCGTACCTTCCCATGAATTCATCATATTTGGACTCATAAGATACATTGCGAAAACCGTTCTATCTAACTCCCATAAAGTTTCTGGTGATTTTTGGTATCCCAATGCAGCTGCCTGTTTTAGCCATTTTCTTGCTTGATGAAAATTGGCATCTATACCAAATCCTTGGATATAAAAAACACCAAGGTTATGCATGGCTTGCACATGCCCTTTTTCTGCTGCTTTTATCAATACTGCAACTCCTTCCTTGTCTTTTTTTTGTGAAATCAATTGAACTGCTTGATCAAATTCAGCTTGTCCGGGTGTATTAGATTTGCTAGCTGCATTGCTTGCTACTTGACCACTATTATTATTATTTAAATTGTTTTTCACATTACTATTGTCATTTACATTGCTATTGCTATTGACATTACTATTGACACTAGTCTTTGTTGCCGATGCCATACTCGGAATTTCTTTGCCATCTGAAGTAATTTGCACAAATTTTCCGTTTTTCTTTACAGAAAATTGGTTAGGAATATTGGTAGTAAATACATTTTCATATTCCAAGGCCAAAACCACTTCGCCTTTCATATTAAGTGCCCCAAATTTTTTGTCTTTGGCAACCACAATATAGCCATTAGTCGGGTTATTGATATTATCATATAACGGAGGAACAATTACTTTCCCAAGGTTGTCTTTAAGACCTAATTTTCCATTTTCTCTAAAACTAACATACGATGGTTGGTTGTTGGAAGGAACAGATTTTGGTTTGGCAGTTTCTACCTCTTTAATTACTTTTCCGAAAGGGTCAATATGTAAAATGAGGTCACCTTTTTTTACTTCTGCAACACCGTTTTCAAAACTTTTAACCACATCGGAATATTGAGGTTCAATCATCATTTCGCCTTTTTCGTTGATGGCTCCCCAAACATCTTTGGGCATTACCCATGCCAAACCTTCGGAAAAATTTCGGGCATTTTTATATTGAAACGGTATTATTTCCTTCCCTGTAATGTCAATATATCCATACTCCCGGTTGGTATTAGAAACACATGCATTTTTCCCGTTGGTAAAATTGGAAGCAATTCGGTATTGTATTTTAGTAATAGCTTCGCCTTTGGCATTGATGTATCCGAACAAATTATTTTGTTGTACCGCAGCAACACCATGATAAAAACTGTATACGTTTTGGTATAAGTTTGGAATTACCATTTACCTTTGGTATCTATAAATCCAAATTTGTTGTCCTTTTTAGCAGCAGCCATGCCTTCTGAAAATGCATGTATGATTTGAAAATTTGTTGGGATAACTATTTTACCTTTTTGATTGATTGCTCCGTACATATTATTATCACGAATAATTGCCACCCCAAACTTAAAATCATACGCATAAAAAAACTGAGGCTCAATCACCATTTCTCCTTTTGTATTGATATAGCCGGAACGATCATTTACTCTTACCATTGCCAAACCTTCTGAAAAAGGATTAACATAGTTATATTTAGCTGGTATAACTACTTTTCCAGACGCATCTTTAAATCCCCAAATGTTGGTTCCTTCCATTCGAAAAGGGGTTAAATCTTGTGCAAAAAGACTCCCTAGAAAACAAGAAATAACAAGAACAATAAAGCTTAATTTGATTTTCATGTACTAACATTTTTTGTAATAATAAATTTAAAAAATTTTAATTTAATAATTTGTAAGGCAAATGACGTATTTGTGCTTTAAAATGCTTTAAATGCGGTTACCATACATGAATAAAATTTTAATGATTGTAAGTTTATATGATTAGCTTTCAATAGAAAAATGATTTTATCAAAATCTATACTTATCACTTTTATGAAGCAAAAAATTTTGTTTTTGAAAAAAAAGATTAAATTTGCACCCACATTTTGGACTAACCTCTGACGATAACCGTGTATGTTGCTCTGAATCAAACTATTATTTTTATATCATGGCAGATTTAATGAAATTCGTTCAAGACGAATTAGTAAGCAAAAAAGATTTTCCATCGTTCGGTGCTGGTGATACCATCACTGTGTACTACGAAATTAAAGAAGGGGAAAAAACAAGAACCCAGTTTTTTAAAGGTGTAGTAATTCAAAGAAGAGGTGCAGGTGCTACAGAAACTTTCACCATTCGTAAAATGTCAGGTGCTGTTGGGGTAGAAAGAATTTTCCCAATCAACATGCCTGCTTTACAAAAAATTGAAGTGAACCAAAGAGGTAAAGTTCGTAGAGCTAGAATCTTCTACTTTAGAGACCTTACCGGTAAAAAAGCTAAAATCAAAGAAAGAAGAAGATAATCTTTGTTTTTCAGTCATAAAAAAAGCGAACCAAATGGTTCGCTTTTTTTGTTGTCTTGTATTTTGGTATTTGAAAATTAGCTAATAAGCGAATTTTAAAATGAATTATTGTGGTAATAAAATTTGCTGATAACTGAAAATCAAACATCGAATTCAAAAATTAGTAAATGTGAGCTAACTTGTTACCATTCACTATTCACTATTTACTAAAACACAAAAATAGGTCGGTCACCCATCATTTGGCTAACTTCTTCTGCAATTTCCTCTAGGGCTGCCTCATCATTGGCTGCTTGTAAAGCTCTATCAATCAAATCAACTACCAATTCCATATCTTCTTCCACCAAACCACGAGTGGTAATAGCCGGAGTTCCTACTCGAATACCGGAAGTTACAAATGGTGATTTGTCGTCAAAAGGAACCATATTTTTGTTTACTGTAATTTCTGCTAAGCCAAGAGCCTTTTCAGCATCTTTTCCGGTAATGCCTTTGTTTCTTAAATCAATCAACATCATATGATTATCGGTTCCACCGGAAATTATGTGATATCCTCTTTTTACAAATGCATCAGCCATTGCTTTTGCATTTTTTTGCAACTGCATGGCATATCGGAAAAACTCATCGGTTAAACACTCTCCAAAAGCAACTGCTTTAGCAGCAATAATATGCTCTAATGGTCCGCCTTGGTTTCCTGGAAATACAGCTCCATCCAATACAGCCGACATCATTTTGGTTTCCCCTTTTGGTGTTTTGTATCCAAACGGATTTTCAAAATCTTTTCCCATTAAAATCAAACCTCCTCTTGGTCCACGCAAAGTTTTATGCGTAGTTGTAGTAACTATGTGGCAATGCGGAATTGGATCGTTTAACAAGCCTTTGGCTATCAAGCCTGCTGGATGCGAAATATCAGCCAATAAAATTGCTCCAACACTATCAGCAATTGCTCTAAAACGAGCAAAATCCATGTCTCTGGAATAAGCACTTGCTCCTGCAATAATTAATTTAGGTTGCTCTTTGGTGGCAATTTCTTGGATTTTATCATAATTCAACCTTCCGGTTTCTTGCTCTACTCCATAAAAAACAGGTTGGTATAATTTTCCAGAAAAATTTACAGGAGAACCATGTGTTAAGTGTCCACCATGCGATAAATCGAAGCCTAAAATTTTATCTCCTGGCTGTAAACAAGCTGCAAAAACTGCCGTATTGGCTTGAGAACCTGAGTGTGGCTGCACGTTTGCGTAATCTGCTCCAAACAATTCTTTGGCACGATCAATAGCTATTTGTTCAATTTGGTCAACCACTTCACATCCTCCATAATAACGCTTACCAGGGTAACCTTCGGCATATTTATTGGTTAAAATAGAACCAGCTGCTTCTAACACTTGGTCGCTTACATAATTTTCAGATGCTATCAATTCTAATCCGTGTATCTGACGGTCTTGCTCGTCTAAGATTAAATCAAAAATAATTTCGTCTCGTTGCATGGGTATAGTTTCGTTAATAATTCACCAAATTTACACAATTGGTTGGTCATATTGATTGGATAATATATATTTGAATGTTAAAATTATCCACAACTTATTCACTATATCATGCCAAATTTTGCCAACGATCCAAATAGAACTTCTTGGATTCCGGTTCCGGAAAACTCTGATTTCCCAATACAAAACATTCCGTTTGGTGTTTTTATCACCAAAGATGATGTTATTACCATTGGAACTCGAATTGGGAATACAGCCATTGACATGGGTGCATTGCAACAACTAAACTATTTTGAAGGTATCGAACTAACGGATGACATGTTTATGCAAGATACCTTAAACGACTTTATTTCTGATGGAAAAAAAACTTGGAGACTGGTAAGGCACCGATTAGCAGAAATTTTTGACAGCACTAATCCAAAGCTTCGTGATAATCCGGAACACAGAGAAATTATTTTATTTGATATCCAAGATATTGAAATGCTGTTGCCAGTTCAAATAGGTGATTACACTGATTTTTATAGTAGCAAAGAACATGCTACCAACGTTGGCAAAATGTTTCGTGACCCTGAAAATGCCTTATTACCCAATTGGCTACACTTACCCGTAGGCTATCACGGTAGAAGTTCAACTATTGTTCCGAGTGGAATTCCGGTACATCGTCCGTGGGGTCAAACTTTGCCAGCAGGTACCGATACTCCTGTTTTTGGGACATCAAAATTGGTGGATTTTGAATTAGAAATGGCTTTTATAACCACAGATGCCAATTTGATGGGAGAGCCTATCAAACCTGAAGAAGCTTATGACCACATTTTTGGAATGGTATTATTTAACGATTGGAGTGCAAGAGATATTCAAAAATGGGAATATGTACCATTAGGACCGTTTTTAGCCAAAAACTTCGCCTCGAGTATTTCGCCTTGGATTGTAACTATCGATGCTTTGATGCCATTTAAAACAGAAGCTCCAAAACAAGACTTTGCTCCTCTACCCTATTTAATTGAAAAAGATCGCTTTACTTTTGATATCCAATTGGAAGTGTCAATTATCCCGGAACACCAACCGGAAACCATCGTATCTAAATCCAATTTTAAATATTTGTATTGGACCATGGCCCAGCAATTGGCACATCATACCATTAATGGATGTAGAGTAAATTCTGGTGATATGATGGGAAGTGGCACCATTTCTGGAGAAACTCCGGATAGCTTTGGTTCGATGTTAGAGTTAACCTGGGGTGGAAAAAATCCTATTCAAATGGTAGATGGATCAGAACGTAAATTCATTCAAGACCACGATACTGTTGTAATGAGAGGATATTGCAAAAATGACCAAGTAAGAATTGGCTTTGGAGAATGTAGTTCCAAATTATTGCCAGCAGTTGAATTAAACTATTAATTTTTTCATTTCATGAAAGTATTATCTTTTAATCAACCGTTCAAATATATCTTTTGGACGGTTGGTTTGTTTTTTTTTAATACAATAAATGGACAAACCTTTACTTTAAGAGATAGCTTACAGGGGGGCTTAAGAAAGGAAAGAACTTGCTTTGATGTACAACACTACCGTTTACAAGTACAAGTTAACATTGAAGAAAAATACTTGAAAGGATCTAACCAAATTACTTTTCGAGTAGTGGAGCCAACCCAAAAAATACAACTTGATTTGTTTGCCAACATGCAAATAGACAGTTTATTATGGGGCCAACAATCGCTTCCATACCAACGAATACACGATGCCTTTTTTGTTGATTTTCCAGCAAAACTTTCTGAAGGAGAAACCCATCAAATCACTTGTTACTACCAAGGAAGTCCGCTAGAAGCCAAAAATGCACCTTGGGATGGTGGATTTGTATGGAAGAAAGACAGTAATGGTAAGCCTTTTGTAGGGGTTGCAGTGCAAGGCACTGGAGCATCTTTGTGGTATCCGGTAAAAGATCATCAATCAGATGAACCGGATTTTGGTGCTGATATTTTAGTGAGTGTACCAAATGATTTGGTAAATGTAAGCAATGGTACTTTGGTAGCAGTAAAAGAATTACCCAACCAATACAGAGAATGGCATTGGAATGTCTCCTACCCCATCAATACCTATAACATAGTATTGAATATTGGAGATTATGTGTTGATAGAAGATGCTTATCAAGATTTGACCTTACATTATTATGTGTTGCGAGAAAATGAGGATATTGCCCGAAAACAATTTGAAGAAGTTCATCCGATGATGACATGCTTTTACGACAAATTTGGTCCATATCCGTTTGCAAAAGATACTTATAAATTGATAGAAACACCTTATTTAGGGATGGAACACCAAAGTGCTGTAGCTTACGGAAATCGCTATCGAAAAGGGTATTTAGGTAGAGATATATCTGGTACAGGTATAGGAATGGCTTTTGATTATATATTAATTCATGAAACAGCCCACGAATGGTTTGGCAACAGTATTACTAGTAAAGACATTGCTGATATGTGGATCCATGAAAGCTTTACCACTTATGCAGAAACGGTGTATGTAGAATGCACCCAAGGTTATGAAGCTGCCAAAAAATATATTTTCGGGCAGAGTAAAATGGTAGCCAACAAAAATCCAATGATTGGAGTTTTTGGAGTAAATGCCAAACCTAAAAGTTCCGACCATTATTATAAAGGAGCATTGATGTTGCATACTTTACGACATACCTTTGCCAAAGATGATGATTGGTGGAAGACACTGAAATTATTCACCGAAACTTTTGCTTATCAAATCATTGAAAGTAAAGAAGTAGTTGACTTCTTTCAAAACCATACCGATTGGAATTTGGTTCCATTTTTTGAACAATACTTACAACATCCTGAAATTCCAAAATTACAGCTAAGGGAAAATAAGAACAGATGGGAAGTTTTTTTCACATCTAATGTTGAGAATTTTCAAATGCCAATATTTCTTGAAATTGATGGTGTTTCAAAAAGAGTTTTGGTAGGTAAAAAACCTATAAAAATTAAAGCAAAAACAGTAAATTTTCCTGAAAATGTGTATTATGTAAAGTGATAATACTAATAATATTCATATAATATCAATTTAAAATCCAATTTTCCAAATTCCTCTCACTTGATTTTCTTGATATCCTACTGCCAAGTCATTTGGGTAAATGATTTGAATCTTTTTTAATACCTCTGGAGAAATTTTACTTTTGTTTCCATGACATTGTAAACACATGGAATTGGTTATGATTGGGTAATAGTAAAAATTTTGATTGCCAATAGTTTGCTTTACTACTTGATGCTCTTTTTGGTTATTGTTTTGTTTTTGAAAGTCTGCTATCAAAACAGTCTCTATTGCATTGGCTTTGTTTCTTGGGTTTCTATTTTTATCACTTACTCTTTGTATCGATATCCGATTTAATTTTGCCAAACTATCTGTTATTGGTAAAGCTTTTTCATGGCAAAACTCTAATGCATGTAACGTTCCTTTTGATTGAATTGCCCCCATTAAATTCTTACCTAATTCTTGTTTGGTTGCTAATGCAAAATTCAATGCTTTTTCTTCAGGAGAAACCTCTTTTGTTGGAGACAAAGGATTATTTTTTCCGGTTTGTTGATAAGTTTTTCCTGTTGGAAAAGTAAACCAATTAGGTGATTCAACCTGATAATCATACAAATAAGCTGCGATTTGCTCTACCAACTCTTCCGGAAATTGTTGACGTGGCATTAAACCATATTTTGTAACTGATTCCTTTAATATCGCTTGCTCATTGGTTGGATGTTGAACAAAATCAACCATTGCAGCTACAAACAATTTCTTGGTTGGAAACTGTTCTAAATAATGTGCTTTGATAGCAATCATAGGTGGACCAACACGATCTTCATTTTCAGGTGTGTTTGGAGAATGACATAAATAGCAATTTGTTTCCATGCTTTTTTGAGCTTGTTGCACCCATTCTAAAGAATCAACCTTATTGGATGGAACAGTACCAAAACTTTCTTTTTGTTTTGATTGACATGAAAACAAAACAAAAGCAACAAAAAACAAAAAGATACCTTTTATCATGAATTTTTTTTCGGGGTTTCTTTTTTCCACATGCTAAATAACAATCCACCCATTAAACTACCATACAATGTACTATTTACCGGACTTGAAGTAATGCTACAACTGCCAGTGGCACAACCAATATAATAATAGTATGCATATCCAGCCATAGCTCCTAGGATCACTCCTATAACTGTTATCCAAAAAGTTTGATTCTTAAACATGGTTTCAAAATTGATTGTTTTTAATGGCTTGTATAATTTGCTGTTTTGATAATACCCCAGATTGTCTCCACAAGGTTTTTCCTTTTTGAAACAATAGCATGGTTGGTACCCCTCTTACTTGATATTGTGCAGCCAATGCTTGATTTTTATCTACATCAATTTTAATAATACTAACATCTTCTCCTAAAGAATCTTTAACTTCTTTTAAAATCGGACTTAGCATTTGACAGGGTCCACACCAAGTAGCAAAAAAATCGACTAATACGGGTTTTTCCGAGTTTATGATATCCTGAAAAGTTGTCATTTTACTATTGATATTAGTTCCAATTCATATATCCTCCTTGTAAGTCTATGACTTGTTCAAATCCTAAGTCTACCATTATTTTTGCAGCAGTTTGACTTCTGCCACCACTTCTGCAATAAATGTATACCGGTTTTTTCTTGTCGAGCTTTGCAATGTTCTCTTTGAATTTGGCATCGTTTACATTGATATTTTTGGCATGAGCAATTGCTCCTTCCTGAAATTCTTGCGGAGTTCGAACATCCACTAATTGTACATCTTTATTCACCACTTGGGCTTTGAATTCTTTGGGTGCAATTACTTTTATTTTTGGGTTGCTTTGCGACTGACAGGATGCAAATAGGAAAATAGCTAAAAAAGGCAAAATCAGATTTTTCATTAAAATTGTGTTTTATGGTTAATTTTTAAGGTTTAAAGTTCACTATTCACTTCAAAGTACTCGGACAAACATAATTGGTTCTAGGAATTTGGGTTTCTTTTAATCCACTAAATCCTTTTTTTACATCTACCAAGTTATGAACTCCTCTTGCTTTTAGGATAGAAGCTGCAATTACACTACGGTAACCTCCAGCACAATGAACATAAAAAGTTTCGTTAGATGGAAAAGTAGCCAAATGATCATTCAAAAAATCTAATGGTGTTGATTCTGCAATTTCTAAATGTTCCGATTGGTATTCACCAGGTTTTCGAACATCAAAAACAGGAACTTTTTGATGTTGTAATTTTAACTCTAACTCCTGTGGTGTAATGGATGTTAAAGTATCAAACTCTTTACCAGCATTTCTCCACGCTTCAAAGCTACCTTTTAAAAATCCCACGGTATAATCGTATCCTACTCTTGATAATCTAGTAATCGCTTCTTGCTCTCTCCCCTCCGGAGTTACCAATAAAATTGGTTGTTTGTAATCTAAAATCAAAGCTCCAACCCAAGGAGCAAAGCCTCCATCTAATCCAATAAAAATGGAACCTGGAATGTGCCCTTTCGAAAAATCATCTTGGTGACGAACATCTAAGATCAAAGCATCGATTTCATTTGCTAACAATTCAAATTCATCAGGGTTTAATGCTTTATTTTTTTCAATAATTTCTTCTACGTTCTGGTATCCTTCTTTGTTCAATTTTACGTTCATCGGAAAATAAGCTGGTGGAGGCAATAACCCATCAGTAACTTCATAAATGAACTCCTCACGTGTCATATCGGCTCTTAAAGCGTAATTTGTTCGCTTTTGCTCTCCTAAAGTCCCAACTGTTTCCTTGCTTAAGTTTTTTCCACAAGCAGAACCTGCTCCGTGTGCTGGATAAACAATTACATCATCCGCTAAAGTCATGATTTTGCTTCGCAAGCTGTCAAACAACAAACCTGCCAATTGTTCTTGAGTCATGTTTGCTGCTTTTTGTGCCAAATCAGGCCTACCAACATCACCTAAAAACAAGGTGTCTCCACTAAAAATTGCATGATCCTTTCCATGGGCATCTTTTAACAAATAAACGGTGCTTTCCATGGTATGTCCTGGAGTATGTAAAGCAGTTAAAGTAATATCACCAAGCTTAAAAATTTCTCCATCTGATGCTATATGGGCATCAAACAAAGGGTTTGCAAGTGGACCATAAACGATAGTTGCACCAGTTTTTTCAGCTAACGTCACATGACCACTAACAAAATCGGCATGAAAATGGGTTTCAAAAATATATTTGATTTTCGCATTTCGCTTAAAGGCTTTTTCAATGTAAGGCTGCACTTCACGCAAAGGATCAATAATTGCTACTTCCCCATTACTTTCTATATAATAAGCTCCTTGGGCCAAACATCCGGTATAAATTTGTTCAATATGCATAGTTAATTGATTTTGATGAATACAAAATTAAGCTATGTAAAGTTACTAGGTTGTAACCAAAGTTACACGGACTTTAGAGTAAATTTAAAAGTTTAAATTTTAATGAATAATACAAATGCAAAGATTTGCTAATAAGTGTAACTCTAAGAATCATATGAAATAATAACTCAATCAATAATTTACTATAAAATTCTAAATTAGATTGTTTAATCTTTAACTTTCGTGAAATATTTTGAAAAGTAAAAAACCCTTTAAACAAATTTGTTTAAAGGGTTTAAGATTTTAGATGTTTTTTGAACACTCATTCAGCGGAGGAAGAGGGATTTGTCAACTACAAAAGCCACCAATAAAATCAATACTTCTCAAAGTATATTATTAAAGTGACACCTCAACTGACACCTCTTTTATAAGGTTACTATTATTCTAAATTCAAAGTAGTCAAATATAAGGATAAATATTTGAATATTAAAGCATCAAGACTAAAAATTGAACTAGTTATTTAAGCGTTTATAGGTACTTTTCTTGATTAAAATTTGTTTTAGCATTTCTTCTATTTTAACCAAAAATCAAGTGAGTTACTTGTTCATATTTTATACCACAATATGTACAGAACTCTTCTATCGTTAGAAACTCATTTTCGAGCTTATTGAGGTCTTTTTTTATCTTTTGCATCAATCTAGTACTTTGACGATAACTCTTGCCTGTTATTCGCTGTATGTCCTTCGGATAGATGCATACCCTCTGATTATTCAATTTCATACTTTATCCATGCCTTTGATTGGGCTTTGACTTGCTTCTGACTAGCAGAAAATATTTTGCAATTTACTTATAATTTTTAAAACTGATTGAATGTTTTTTTTTGTCGATTTTGGACACTTATGTCAATTTTGGACATATGGCACACTACCGATTTTTTCTTTGGTAAAATGTGATGTAATCTTTGTTATGATCATTTGAAACTGTTGCAACAAAATTTAGAATGATGGAGTCGTGAGAGGTTTGTGAGAGCAAGCCATATGTTGGATTAAATTTTGAAGTTATGGCTAGACAGAAAGGCATAATTAAATTAAAAGGTACTATCGGAGATATTACTTTTTACAAAACGCAAGATGGTCACTTAGCAAGAGAAAAAGGTGGAATTGACGCGAGTAGAATTGCGAGTGACCCTGCGTTTCAAAGAACTCGTGAGAATGGTTCAGAGTTTGGTAGAGCTGGTAAGGCCGGGAAAATGCTTAGAACAGCTTTGAGACCGCTCTTAATCAATTCTGCTGATGGTAGAATGGTTAGTAGATTAACGCAAGCCATGATGAAAGTTATTCAAGCTGATAACGTAAGTGAGCGTGGACTGCGTAATGTGATTGATGGAGAAGCTGAATTGTTATTTGGTTTTGAATTCAATATTCGTGGTAAGCTTGGAACAACTTTGTTTGCTCCGTTTGTGGCGACTATTGACCGTGTAGCGGGTGAAATTAAAGTGGATTTAGCGTCATTTATTCCTTCGAATATGATTGCTGCACCAAGTGGAACTACTCACTTTAAAATCATCTCTGGAGGAGCAGAGGTGGATTTTGAAGCTGAAACTTTTGTGGTTGCTACTTCTGAAACGGCAATTTTGCCTTGGGACGGAACTGCTACTGCTCCAATTAACCAAGTTAATGCGGTTACTGCTAACTCAACTAAGCCTTTATTTTTGGCTTTAGGTGTTGAGTTCTATCAGGAGATTAATGGACAAATGTACCCATTGAAAAATGGGGCTTTTAACCCATTATCGATTGCGAAAGTTGATAGCGGTGTGTAATGGTTATTTGGTTAACTAGAACTTATTTCCCTGAAGGAACAAATGGTAAACTCGAATGCGAAGGCAAATTGATTTGTAACACCATTGAATTGCCGTGGATGATGAACGAAACGAAGGTTTCCTGCATTCCGGAAGGGAAATATTTTATTAGAAAGCGATACAGTGCGAAATACAAGTGGCATTTGGAATTGGTGGATGTGCCAAATAGAAAATTTATTCTTTTTCATCCTGCTAATAATGCTCAAAAGGAATTACAAGGCTGTATTGCTCCTGTTACTAAACTTTCTGGACCTGGATTAGGTTTGATGTCAAGAAAAGCTTTTGCAAAGCTAAAAGCATTTGTTTACAAAGCTTTGGACAATAAAGAAAGTGTTGAATTAATTATCCAATCTTAATTTTAGATTATGAAAAAAATCATTAATAGAGCAAAAGCTCCCACACCAAAATTTTTCAAAGTGCTTCGAACTGTTGGGTTAGCATTAGCTGCCGTTGGCGGAACTATTTTAGCTGCTCCAATTGCTTTGCCTGCCATTGTAACTACCATTGGTGGTTATGTTGCAGTAGCTGGAGGAGTTTTGTCAGCTGCAAGTCAGCTTACTACAACTGATGACAAACAATAATCCCACCTTGATGGGGACTGCCGGAGGCACATTTTTAAGTATTGTACCTAATCTTTCCTCTGATGATATTGCCAAAACGGTTATCTTAGCAACTGTTGGAGCAGTAGTCAGTTTTACGATTTCGTTACTGCTTAAAAGCCTAAATAGGAAGCACAAAAAATAAGTTTAGCCCTAGTTGTGGTGACCTTTGGGTTAAACAAAATGAAAGTCAGGTCTGAAAAGACTTGACTTTTTTTATTTTATACCTATATTTGAATTGACTAATGTATGAATACTAGTAATCCTTATTTTTTTTTCGGTTACTCTTTTTAGATGTCCTCCAGCAACATTTTTCCAGTTTGTACTGGGTGGAATAACAGTTTACAACTATATTAAAAATCTAGAAGATATGAATGACATTGGAATTTTTTTGAAAAGGTGGATTGGAGTTAACGCGGACAGACCAAAAAGTAAAAAAGTCTAATTGATTTAAAGCTAAGAATGAACATATTGCAGTTAACTTCTCAGGTTCGAATCCTGACTGTCCACAAAAAACAACCCTGATTCATCAGGGTTATTTTTTTATATATCGATATAGAATTACTCTCCTTAAATCGTTTATAAGATTGATGTTTTTGTGGAATTGGTCCTCTTTTTGCTCCAAAAGTTTGAGAGTTTCGATATCTTTTTTGTGCTGCTCAAAATCTTGCATCATTTCATTAGATTTTAACATCAGATTTTTAGAAAAATCATGGATTCTGATATAAGGTATCACGGAACCGATTAAAAATTGATGCCAAAATTTAACCCTCCAAAGTGAAGAAAGTATCTGCTTCATGTTCTCGCAATCATCGGAGCAATACAAAAGAATTACAAAACAGTTCGGGCATGGTATATTGAGAGGTTTCCCTGTGTTCATTCCCTTGTTGAGAATGAAAAAATGAGGGTTTGAGTAGGTTTCCCCAGTTCGGTGGTGTTTCATTTTAAAATTTATCATAACGTGGCGTTTAAAGAATTACTGACTAGACACACTTTTCCATTAAATTTTTTCAAAAGAAAAAAAAGAAAAAAAAGAAAGCACTCTCGTCAAGTGGAGGGTTTCAAAAAAGCAAGTTTTTTTTAAAAAATACTACCACCCAGACACATCTTATGAAAAAGATTATTAGAAAAATCGTGATTCGGAGAGGTATGGGTGGTAGTATTTTTTAAAAAACCCGGAGGGCTTGAACTTGCTTTTTTGTAAACCCGGAACTTAACTTTGCTACCTTTTTTTTATTTTATTTTTTTTGATTCGGAGTAGAACTTTCTTCCTTAATCCGGATAGTTTCTTAGTAGCAGAATTTCTTTCGTAGCAGGTTTTTCTCTCGTTCGGAGTTGGGGTCGTCTTGCAAGGGTTTCCAATTTTGGTTCTGGATGAAATAACTCAAAAAACAATAACAAAGCTTTTCATCCAGAACCAAAATTGGAAACTCTTGCTGGCACTTTTTGATTTTTGAGGGTGCTGGTAAGTGAATTGAAATAGAGTGTTAGTTGGTTTTGATTCGGAGATGGATAGCACCTTCAAAAAACAATGCAAATACTTCCGATTTTATAAGATGTTAAGGAATATTTCTATCGAAGACCGGTTTGCTCTCGTTCGGAGTTGGGATTTTCTTGTAAGTGTTTCAAATTTTGGGGGCGGATAAAAAAACCAATAAAATATTAACGCTTTTTTATCCGAACACGAAATTTGAAACTCTTACTTGCACATCGTCTTGATTTTTGAGGGTGCCGAATAGTGTTCAGTAAACAGTTTTTAGTGTTCAGTTATTGGGAGATGGATAGCACCTTCAAAAAACAATGCAAATACTTCCGCTTTTTTTAAGTATTTAGGAAGAATTTGATACGGAGGTTGAGCAAGTGTATAGTTTTGATTTGCTGGGCAGTTTATTTTCTGATTGCTTTTAAGGCTTGATGATGCCAGGAAGGAGTTTAAAAGTTTAAAGGTTTAGAAGTTAAAAAGTTCTTGATAGCAATAAGGCATCGGCAAGACTAAAAGCAATTACCACTACTCTCTTGAGCAAATCAAAACTATACTCTTGCTGATGATTTTATATTTTGAGGTTGCCAGAAAGTGTTCTGTAATCAGAATTAAGGGTTCGGTTTATCGGAGAAGGATAGCAACTTCAAAATATAATGCAAATACTTCCGATTTAAGCGGTTCGCTGATAATAACAATAGGAAAAACGTTATTCGAAGTAAGGCTTTTAAGCAAAGGACAAAAGTTCTTATGAAAACACGAAGTAAGACCCGCGAAGCCACGTGTTTTTGGTAGCTGGGGTGATGCGAGGAAAGCTACCAAAAATGTGTGGCTGGAGCGGGGCTTTCGAGCGTTGGCCGTGCGGCTTTTTTACATAATGTTATTATGGGGCAATCACTACTCTTGTTTCGGAGGCATAAACTTCTTTATTGACCCATAATGCCACATTATGTAACTAAGCTTTGGAAAAAGTTTTTGTTGCCATGCACCATTTATCTAACGGAGTGATTAACTTTTGGCATACAAAAACTTTTGGAGCGTTGGGAAGGAGTGGCAACTGAAAAGCTAAAACATTTCATGTCACGAATTTAAATTTTTTAATTACGATATTTGATATTATAATTACGTTTTTTACATTAAAAATTACGTTTTTTGAAAATAAAATTACGTTTTATTTGTTTTATATTTTTATTTGTGTAAATTTGTAACTAAATTAAATATAAAAATCATGTACACAGAGATATTAAGAATTATTGAAGGCGGTTTAGCAAAAGACCCTAGTAAGGTCTATAATTATGCGAAACTGTTAGCTGATAAGATGATTAAAGACGGAGACGAGAAGCAATCTAAAATGATTTTGAAGATAATTGAGAAAAAAGAACCTGCTAATGCTATTACTATGGATATGCTTTTAGCTACTCCGGTAGATAATGATAGTAGAATGAGTATTGTTGATGTTGAATTGCCATCTAAAGACAAATTGGCTATTGTTTTGGAGCCATTATTACAGAATAAAATACAAGACTTTGTAAACGCAGTTAAACATCAGAGCAAATTGATAAGTTTTGGAATTGAAACATCTAACACATTATTATTATATGGTAAACCTGGTTGTGGAAAGACAACTGTAGCGAGATATATTTCTGAGCAAACTGGTCTGCCATTAGTAGTAGCAAGATTTGATGCTATAGTTTCTTCTTTGTTAGGAAATACAGGTAAAAATATTCGAAAAATATTTGATTTTGCAGACGATAAGCCTTGTATTCTGTTTTTAGATGAGTTTGATGCTATAGCTAAAGCAAGAGATGATCAACATGAATTAGGAGAGCTTAAAAGAGTAATTAATAGTCTATTACAAAATATTGATAGCTTTTCAAAAAACAATATTTTGATAGCTGCTACCAATCATCCGGAACTTTTAGATAAAGCTATTTGGAGAAGGTTTAATCATGTTATTGAAATTGGATTACCGAAAGAAAGTGAGATTGCCGATTTAGTAAAAGAATTTACAGATTCATTTCAAACTGATTTTTTTGAAGATAAAAAGAAGTATGATAGATTGATAAAATTGTTTGATGGTAAATCTCCTTCAGATATTAAAACTATCGTAAATAATGCTAAAACTCAAGCAGTAATTCACGGTAATGGTATATTGACCTATGATGAGTTATTATTTGAAATTTATGAATTTAACAATCATGGTTCTATATCATTCGATAAAATGATAGAGTTTTTAAATGAAAATGGGATTTCTCAAGCCGCTATTGCAGATAAAATGAATGTTTCATTGAGGCAAGTTAGAAATTATTTAAATAAACAATAAGTTATGGCACTAAATAAAAATTTACCGATAAAATTCTTTCAAAAAAGAGAGAAAGATGAATCTGGTACTGAAGGTTCCGGTAGCGGTATTATGCCTAAATGGATAAATAGAGATAATGTGCGAGGAAAATCAATCTATTTTAGGCAGGTGTTGAATTCAGTTGAGCCGTTGATTGATGAAAAGGTTCGTCAAAATAACTACATTCCTACAGTAATGCGATTAAAGATTAATGAAGATGCACTTGCCAAGCGTTTTCGCAAAGAAATTGCTTCAATTTTCAACGTTGATAAGAAGATGAATCTTATTAGTGTGCTTGATAGCGAACTCCTTTTAAAAATCGATAATTCGATTGACTTGAAAAAAATGATAACTAATCTTAGCAAGGCTGATCAAAGAATTCTTTCTGATTCGATAATAATGGGAATTGATTCGATTGAAAATATGGAAATTTACAGCCCATTAATAGATGTTGATTTTAGTAATGATTCAAAAATAAAGGTTAAGCTCTTCAACTATGGAGACAATGAGTTGAATAGAATTTTGATAAATTCTTTTGAAAATTTTTGTTTTAATAATAATATTCAAGCTAAATCAACTTTTTATTCTGCCGACTTAAACATCTACAGCATCACTAGAGTTACTGAAGATGCTTTAAATAGATTAAAAGAATTTGATGGAATTCAATTAATCACTGATATGCCATCTTATGATGTAACATTTGACGAGATATCTGGTGATGAATCTGTAGAGATTAAAACCCCTGTTGAAGGGAAAGATTATCCTGTTGTTGGTATTCTTGATTCAGGAATTGCGGATATTCCTCATTTAAAACCTTGGTTAGAAAAAGAAAACATTACCTATTTCGTAGATGAAGTTACGAATAAAAGTCATGGGACGTTTGTTGCAGGTGTAATGCTGTACGGTGATCAACTTCAAGGAAAACCTTATACTGGTCTTGATGGATGTAAAATCTTTGATGCTGTTGTCATAGCAGATAGAAATAAACAAAAAATATCTGAAGATGAACTTATTGAAAATATTAGAGATGCAGTGAGCAGAAATAATCATATTAAAATCTGGAACCTTTCGTTAGGAACTGGTATTGAAGCTGACTTATATGAGTTCTCTGATTTTGGCAAAGCTTTAGATGAAATTCAAGATCATAATCAAGTACTAATTTGTAAATCTGCCGGAAATTGCGAACGTTTTAAAATTAGAGCTCCAAAACAGCGAATTGCTAATTCAGCAGACACAGTTAGAGGATTGGTTGTAGGTTCCATTGCAAATGAAAAAAGCAGTGATGTAGATGTTCATAATCCATCGCCTTTTTCAAGAAAAGGTCCTGGGCCATCCTACACTGTAAAGCCAGATTTAACTCATATAGGTGGAAATGTCGGTTTAGATGCCCGAAATATGCCTATATATAATAATGTAAAGTCATTTTCGACAGAAGGTTCAATAATCCATAATGTAGGAACTAGCTTTTCGACACCCCGAATTACTGCCATAGCGGCAGGATTAAATTTTAAACTAGCTGAAGATTTTAATCCAACTCTTATTAAGGCTCTAATAATACATTCTGCGAAATATCCTGAAGAAATGAAAATGGATATCGCTGAAAAACTAAACCATGCAGGTTTCGGCTTACCTTCTAACATTGAAGATATCCTTTATAACGAACCAAATGAAATAACGTTGATTCTCCAAGATACTCTAGAGAAAGGAAGCTTTATTGACATTTTAGATTTTCCATTTCCTCAGAGCATGATTGATGAAAATGGATATTTTTATGGAGAAGTAACGGTAACTTTGGTAACGTCACCAATTCTAGAGGTGTCTCAGGGTTCAGAGTATTGTCAGTCAAATATTGATGTTATGTTTGGAAGTTATGATAATAAAGTAGCTCGTGATATGTCACAAAGAGGTAAAAAGAATCCTGTGGGTGCGGATAATAGACAGAATCTTCTAGCTCCAGGTCTTTATACAAAAAGACTAGTTAAGGGTACGGTCGATACATTTTCAAGAGAACGTATGCTTTTGTCTTACGGTAGTAAATTTCAACCGGTAAAGAAATGGAGTGTGAAATTTGATGAGTTTACACCAGCAAACAAGGAACATTTTCTAAAATCACCTAAGAACTGGTATTTAAAGTTGGAAGGTTTGTACCGTCATTACACAGAAGCTAAAGCTGAATTAGAAAATTTTACCCCAAACCAAGATTTCTGCTGTATCATTACTATTAAAGACACAAAGAAGCGTGGTAATATATACAACGAAGTAACTCAATTACTTAATAGTTTTAGTTTTATTCATGGCAATGTTAAAATCAGACAAGAAGTTGAAGTGAGAATGAATAATAAAAATTAAATAAATGAATTGGCCGATAAATTATTAAAATATAAAAACCCAATCGAACTTGGCGGTGCAGATTGGGTTATAGGGAATAAGTTTTTCGAGGACTTTTAAAAATACGGTAATGTGGTCAAAAATAGTTGGTGATTTTTTAAATTTGATTCATTAAATTACCGCATCAAACTGAAGAGGACATTGGCTCTGCTGAGGAGCAACCAATTAGCAATAAGTTTGACACATATACGAAAAATTAGGCAGTGTAAAAACTGCCTTTTTTATTACATTTTTTGGTATGTTTTATGGCTAAAAAAACCTATTTACTGATTTGGTTT
>JAGXRF010000083.1 GCA_018335925.1 Flavobacteriales bacterium | reverse complement strand
AAATTTCTTTGTTAGAATCCGAAACAGATTTATTACTGGCTGTAAACAATTGTCCACAATCTTTACACTTAAATCGTTGTTTATTTTGTTGAATACCCCATTTAATAGTTAGAAGACTTTTGCAGGTTGGACATCGCTTTTTTTTGAGATTTTCATAAATAAAAAAAGTTTATTGAAACGAATTTCAATAAACTTTTGGAAACACCATATTTTATAATGTCTAACAGCTGTTTTACCAACTATTTTTGACTATTAAACCAAAAATACTTAGGCTTATCACCTCAGTACCCCTTTATTTTGTTGTGTAAAACTACTATGTTTTTTGATAAAAACAAATTTTTAGCAACAAAAACCGCTTGAAACTGAATACTCCATCGGTTTTTAAAGGAATTGGAGCGTTAAAATAAGTTTAAAATTTTAAAAAAAAGACATTGTTATGTTTACACAAAAAGACGGTCAGGATGACCACGGTAAAAGACCTTCGTTAGAATTAATTATTGAAGGCAAAAAGTTTGAATGGTTTGAGCAGTTTATCACTGGGAAACAACTGAAAGAATTGAGAGGACTTCCTCTTGATTGTGAATTATTTTTAGATATAGTAGAACCTTGGAAAGATGACGCTATTTTAAACGACGAGACTGTTGATTTGGCAAGACCAGGAATAGAGCAATTTTACATCAAGCAGAAATTAAAGTATTCTATTGATGGGAAAAACTTTGAAACTGATAAGCAGTATATCAAAGGTTCTCAAATTAGAAGACAGGGAAACATAGCAGCTAATTTCCAAATCTATTTGGATAATAAGCAACCATGGGAAGACGATTTAATTGAAGACGATGAAATCGTAGATTTAGCTAGACCTGGGAAGGAAAAATTCTACTCTAAAAAGGTCGTCACTGAATTTATTATCATTGTTAATGGTAGAGAAAAGCAGTGGAACCAAAAAACAATAAGTTTTAAGCAAGTTGTTGAATTGGCATTTGGAAATTATCAAGAAAATCCAAATACTGTTTATACTGTAACTTATGCTAAAGGTCCTCATCAAAATCCTGAAGGCAGTATGGTTAAAGGAGATAAAGTTTTTGTAACTAATAAAATGGTTTTCAATGTTACAGCAACTAATAAATCATAGTCCCGACCTTAAAAGGTTACAAGATGAAGGTTATGAACTTGAGGTTAAAGGTGGATATTTACTTATCCACCATATACCTTATGTAACTCATCTTAGAGAAATTAAATATGGTATTTTGGTTAGTGAATTATCGTTGGCTAATAGTCAAAGAACTATTAAACCAAGTACACACGTTATCAATTTTATAGGTGAATATCCTTGCAATGCTGATGGTAGTATCATCACAGCTATTCAACATTCCAATCAACAAAACCTTGGTCATGGAATTGTGATTAATTTTTCTTTTTCCAACAAACCACAAAGTGGTTATGTTGATTATTATGAAAAAGTATCAACTTATGCTACCATTATTAGTTCACCTGCAAAAAGTATTGATCCGTTAGTTACTGAAAAGACTTTTAGGATTAGAGAAAACGCAATTGATACTGATGTTTTTCAATATATTGACACTAATTCCGGTAGAGCGAAAATTAATCTAATTAATGAAAAAGTTAAAGGTCAAAAAATTGCCATAATTGGATTAGGTGGCACCGGTGCTTACATTCTGGATTTACTTTCAAAAACTCCTGTGAGTGAAATTCATATTTATGATGGTGATGTGTTTTCGCAACATAATGCATTTCGTTCTCCTGGAGCTGCAGGAAAGGAAGATTTAGATACAGTACCGTCAAAGGTTGACTATTACTTTAATCAGTATTCAAAAATTCATCAAAAGATTACTGCACATCATAATTATGTTTCAAAAGATAATATGAAAGCATTATCAACGATGTCTTTTGTGTTTATATGTATTGATAATGATGTTTCAAGAAAGTTGATTATTCAATTTTTGTTAAAAAGCAATATTCCATTTATTGATGTTGGACTTGGAGTAAATGTGGTTGATGATACTCTAATTGGAACAGTTAGAGTGACAACTGGAACTCATGAAAAGAATAATCATTTAGTTGATAGAATTCCCTTTGTTGATGAAGGTAATAACGATTATAACACTAATATTCAAATTGCTGAGTTAAATTGTTTGAATGCTGTTTTAGCAGTAATTAAATGGAAAAAAATGTGTGGTTTCTATCAAGATTTGCGAGAAGAGCATCACAGTACTTACTCTATTAATGTTAATCAATTGACTAGCGATGAAGTTACAGCATAAGTTTGTAGAGTTTATCCCAGATCTATTGGAAGATGGAATAATATATATTTCGCTTACTTATTGTACGGCCATACACAAATGTGTGTGTGGCTGTAACAATGAGGTTGTTACACCATTTTCCCCAACTGATTGGAAAATGACGTTTGATGGAGAAACCATTAGTTTATCGCCTTCTATTGGCAATTGGGGTTTTGCATGTCAATCACATTATTTTATTAGAAAAAGTAAAGTCGAATTTGCTAGAATTTGGTCGTCAGAAGAAATAAATGATGGAGTAAAAAAAGACGAAAAGAAAAAGAAAAGCTTCTTTCTCAGACGGAAAAAAAAGAAAAAGAAATAATATAAAGCAGGTAATATTTGCCTGTTTTTTTATTTAATAGGGTCACAGGTTCGATTCCCAATTGGTCTTCAATCCTTTATTTATAAGGAAAGATCTTGACACAAAAAAAAAATATGTGTCAAAAAAATTAAAAAAAGGTTTTTTTAAAAAGGGAAAGTATAGGTGTATCATTTTTGGTGGCTACTAAAATTGCCACAATATTTGCCAGGATTGCTATGATACTTTCTATGTTCATGTTATAAAAATAAACATTTTTACAGAATTTTTTACTGAAACTTATACTTCTTCGAAATAGTCTTCTTTAGCATCTTTATTGAAGAATTTAGCATGATTGATTACATATCCACTATAACCACTATTTTTTAAAATTAGCTTACTTATCAAAGTATATAATTTTGCACTTGCATATAGCATTTTATTGTCTATTTCTTTGCTAGTTCTTGTTGTTTCATTATTCATTAAGATATTGCCGTGTAATAAATCGTTTCTAAAATCAATTGCTAATTCGTCTGCACTAGAGAGTTTGATTTGTAATTGATCAAAAGGTTGTCTTAATTTTTCTGCATTTGTTAGACGTTTGTGATTTATGGAGTTACTTAATCCATTTATTTTTCTTCGGAATTTTATCTCTGCATTTTCATCAATTACATTAGCATAGTTATCCAAGACAACGTTTAAATCACTTTTTATCTTATTAAAGAGTGTTTCGTCAGCTATTAATTTTTCAATTGTATTTTGTTTTGTGATGATAATATTTGCCAGTGATTCTAAAATAACAGAAAACACACCAGGCATGGACACCACAGATTTCAGATGGGTTACTTCCATCAAAAAAATGATAGCTACTGCATACTCTTCATTATTTCGTAATTGTGTAATGAAATTTGAGATTACTTCAATAGGTATGACTTTTAACTTTCCGTAATAGCTATCTGCTATATTCTTTTCTTTATGAAGTTTTGAATATGGATTTGAAGTTACCGGATAAAAAATTGATTTTAATGATTTTCTAGCTAGTCTTTGATACATGAAATTATCTCCTGAAAAAATATAGTTTTCTCCACCCGGCATATAGCCAATTAAAAAACCAATGCCTTTTTGTATAGCATACGAATCTTCATTAAACTGTTTTAAAGAGGTTGGCTCTAAATTTTCGATTACGAAATAACTGTTGTCCTTATTTTTATATTGGGTTATGTCGTAATTGTTTGTGTTTACGGACAATCTAACACATTCAAAAGCCCAAGTATTGACACCGTCGTTTTTGGCGGTTTCTAGTTTGTAATGAAAAATATGGTTTCGTTTTGAATTGTCAAAAAAGAACATTCTGAATAGTGATTCTTTTTCAAAACTCCCTTTACAAACACTATCTATATCAAACGTATGCTGACCTGCAATACCTGAAAAAGCATCATTAATAGGCTCTTTAAAATCAATAGATTTGAATACAAACTCTTCACCCTCAATATTTACCTTTATTTCCTTATCTGATTGATACATAAAAACACCATCAAATGAAAGTTGAAACTCTCTTTTTGATTTTGTGATGAAAGCTTCTCCTTCGCAATTTTGGATTGTTACTTTTTGTTTTTTAAAATTTTCAAATTGCTCTATTGTTTCTAATTCTTGTGTGAAATTTTTTATTTTGCGGTCTTTCATTTATATTATAATAAAGCTTTGTATATTTTGACTAATGTTTCTTCTGAAAGTTTTATATCACAATTATTATTAAAAATGAAAAGTGATTCTCGACAAAGATTTTCAATTGTTTTTCTTGAAAAAAAATGATTGTTTCCTAAATTTACTTGAATAGGTTCTTTTGGTGCCACAATTTCTGAGAAAAGAATTATGCCAAGTAAATTTTTATATTTTGCTATGTTTGCCTCTAATCTTATAGCAGCATTAACAATATCAGTAGTTAAGAAATAAATAGGACTAATTTCTATAAATAATAAGCCATTTTCACCCTCAGGGATTTGATTTGCTTTTACTATTTTATTATTAATTCGGCTGGTTTCATCAACCTCAATTGGTAATCCGTTAAAACGAATTGACCGAATATTATTTCTTTCACATATTTCGTTAAAATCATAATTATAACTAGGAGGAGCTAACATAAAATTAAATCTTCGGTCGGAATAATAAATAATCTGATCATTCTCTTTTACCCTTTTTTTTGCATCTGCAATTATTTTACTTATTCCAGGATATTCTTTTTTATCTACTAATTGAAATTGTTTTCCGGAAAAAGAAAATAATGGTTGGACATTATTGAATTGATTGTGAAAAAAATTATAGTTATCATTTATTTCCTTTTGGTAATCACTGTTGTTTAGTTTAGTAATTTCAATGTAAAAAACATCCTTATTGTAGGGATTGGTTATTTTTACGTCCGGAGTTTTTTTATTTTTTATTTCGTCAATAAATGAGACTATTAGCTCTTCTTTTAAAAACATTCTTGCCACGTTAACAAGAGAAATTCCTTCTGTTTGGGCATTGTCTTTACTAAGGAGCTTTTGAATTAATCGGTTATAATTATTATTTTCTTTTTTTAAAATCTGTAATGTTTCAGAAAACTCCATTAAATCTTTTATTTGGAAAGGTGCTTTGTTAGAAATCATCTGACGAATTGGATGATTGATAGATGTTGTTTTTAAAAACTGTGCTCCAAATTCTACTTCCAAAAAACTAAGTGCATTGATAGCTTTTCTTTTTATATCATCCTCAATATTGTCAAGATGGCTAATGTATTCTTTTTGTTTACTCCATTTAAAATGATCTCTTTCGCTTTCATAAATGTTTTTCATATCACTTAAAAAAAATAAATAATATTTAACATTCAACTAATCTTTTTGGTTTTTAAGTATTTTAAAATAAATTTTTTGCAATTTCTCATCATCATTTTTAATTAAATAGTTTTCTAATTTTTCTTTTATATAGTCAATTTTAGAAAATCTAATTATGTAAGAATCATAATGGAATATTATTAACCAATTAATATCAAATTTATTCTCGTCAAATTCCTCAGGATTAATAATAAATTTGAATAATTCCGCTTCAATTTTAAGAGTTAGTAATTTTTTATCTTTTATAATTCCCAAATTAATCAGTTCGAAATATTGAACGATAGGATTTAAAAAGTAAAAATTTTCATAGTCATCTTGTGTTACTTTTTCTTTAGTTTCTAACTTTTTATGAATTGTTTTTATATACTCATTTTTAGTCAGTTTATTTATAGGTACTTCTTTCAAAAGGAGAATAAAAACCAAGGTAGTATCAAAACGTTCTTTTAATTTTATTTCAACTTTTTCTATGAAATTGGCTTTCTTTTCGATAGATAAAGTTTCGTATATATTAAGAATATTATAATCATTGAATTCAAAGTTTAATGAATCAATGTGTGTAATATCATCGACAAATTGAGAGTTTATTTTTTCTAAGCTTTTTAAGATTGTAATGTAAATAGAATCATAGTATTTTTTTTCATTGAATATGTTTAATGTTTCTAATAACAATTCATATCCTATTAATCTATATCTTGTGCTTATAAATAGTTTTAAAAGTTTTAATTCATCACGTTCTCCAAAATTTGTAAACTTAATAAATTGATTAAAATCTGAATAAATACTTTTTATTTGAATTTCAGTGAATTCAAAGTAAGTAAGTACAATGCAAATATTTTGAAGTTGAAGAAGTATTTTTTGTTTGAAATTATAGCTGTAATTTAAATAATTTGTAAATACATCATTTCCTTTCTTACCACCAAAAAATTTATTTTCTTCAAAGGCTGATTTAAAAAAATTAGTAATCAATTCGAATACTGATTTTTGACTTTCTTCATCAAATTTTATGTCTAATATCTTTTGCTCTCTAATAAAATCTGCTAACTCATCTGGCTTATTATAATCAATGATTAATTCAAATAAAAAGTGATTAAAACTATCTAATTTAGAAACGCCAAACGAGTTTTTTTGATTATAATTTAGTTTAAGAGTACCTATATAAAACCCTAAAATAAATGTTTTAATCGATTTATTTATAGAGTATTCTATAGAGGAAAAGCCATTACCCATAATGAAATTTCCTTTTAAAAAATCATTTAATTGTTTTACTGCATTATATAAATTAAAATAATCAGAATTACTAACCGACCCACCTCTTTGAATATTTTTTACATCTTTTGGTATCTTATTATAAAAATTATCTATTTCATTACATAACCTTTGAATATAAATTCCATCGCGAACTTCTTTTAAAAAATTATATACATCTTTATCTACAAAGTATTTTATTTTATAAAATTCAGCATCAGTATCTATTTTTTTTGATTTAATTTCAATTTCTTTTAAGTCATAAAATGAATATCTTTTGTCTAATAGATGAAATCCCTGAATCCTAATTCCGATTCTTTTCATATTGTATAATGAAATAAAACTTACATCCATTTGTTTTAATCTGTTAGCTTTTATTTCAATCTGTTCATATGTTTTGTATGCTTTATAATACTCTCCCATTTGATATAATGAATAAGCAAATACTACATCATCCCATAATTTTGAATCATCGGTTATATTATAACTTTCAATTTTTGAAATAGCACTTGAATATTTAAAACTACCAATTGTGCAATCTATGCAATTACAAGTTTTATTTTCATTAAAAAATTTATCAAATAAAACAATTTCTTCACCGGTTCTTCTATTTCCTAAAACATCTTTTCCACCAATTTTCCTTCCTATGTAAAAAACATTAGAATAAATCAAACGAGTAAATACAAAATTTAATTTACGTTTCTGTTCATCACTAAAATTGGTATCCTCTTTTCCTTTGTATTCATTAATTAAATTAAATAAATCTTTGTTGTAGGTAATAAGTGTAGTAGATTCAATATTATAAATTGTATCATTATCTGAGTTTTTATTTAAAGGATATAATGATGCTAAAACACGTTTTGGAATTACTCTGAAATAATGAAAACGAAGTAATGAAGAATATAAATCATCAATTATTTTATTGACAGTTGATATATTGCTTTTACTTCTTTCATATTCAAACAAATCAAAATCACGGATATATTCTAGTTGTTTATATACTAATTCTCCTATAGAAGATGACTCATTTTTATCTTTTTCAGTTTTTAAAGATTCATCACAATAATTTATAATATTAATTCCTAAATTCTCAAAGTATTTGTTTTCGGAGTTTGATATATTGTTATTATGGGAGAGTAAATATGCTCTTTGATGGTGTTTAGTCAAGATAAATTGAATATCTCTTATTAATAGTTTTAGATTAATATCTCCAACACTGTAACCTACAAACAGAATAACTTTATTACTAAACAACGATTTTACAAATATTTCTTTTAAAGTGTTATTTTTTGAAAATTCTAAATAATCAATTTCTTTAAAAACTATATTTTTATTCTCAAAATCTCCATGATATTTTATTAATAAACTTTTATGCTCTGCATAAGGCAGATCAATATCTTTAGATACAACCGAAAATGGCAAACCTTTGTTTTCGATTATACTTTCAAAAAAATGGTCATAATTTGTTGTAATAATATGTTGGGGATTTAACTCAAATAGAATTTCATGCAATGGATTGTAAATTCCTTTATTTCTAAAAAGAGATTTTTTTATTATATCATTGTATTCTTTTTCTCCTTTCTCATTATACAAGATTTGAGCAATTTTCAAAGGATCATTTTCGTTAATATCTTCATTTAGATAACCTCTTATTTCTTCTATTAATTCACTCCAAAGTGGAACTCCAGAATCTTTAGATACACCGGCACCTGCAAAAACAACAAGTTTGTCGTTGTTAATTGCATTTTTTATAAGTGATACATAATTATTAAATTTGGTTTTCTTCATAATCTTTATTAATTATTTTCAATAATTCCTATCTCCTCTTCACTCAACCCATACAACTCATAAACCATTTGGTCTATTTCCTTATCTGTTTTATCAGCTTGAGCTTTTAAATCTTGTGCTTTTTTGCTCTCGGTTTCAAAATAATCTTCCCATTCCGCTTCTTCAGATAGCGAAAGTTTTACTTTCTTTTTGGCCAATTCTTTTATGAATTCTGCATAGGGTAATAAATACCAATATTGGAGTTTTTTTGGTAAATCTTCTAAATTAAATTTACGTTGAATTATACGCTGAAATTTTTGAGATATTACGTTTAGATTATTGTTAAACGAAAACAATAAATCAACTTTTGTCGCAAAAAGATTTTGAATTTCATTACTTTGTATTTCTGGAATAGGAAAAGGTTCTAAATATTTCGTTTTAAATCTGAAATAACCTCCTCTTAAAACTGCTCCTGTAGATTGTAGAAAATACCAAAATAGTCTGGAATTTAATATTGATAATATGAACTTATGATTTATTTTTAAATCTTTTTTAATTTCAAGTGTATATACTTGTGTATTATGATAATTAAAATCATAATCTATTGTCATGTTCCCTCCAAGTGAAGTCTCAGGAGTAACAATTTTTATTTGCTCAAAGAGACTCTGTTCTCTAGAACGATGTAAGCTATACCATGCTTTAGGATTAGTTTTATATCGTATTTTCTTTTCGATGAGTTCGTTTTTGAAAGGTAAAATATAATTAAAAGCCAAAGGAAAATTGTTTTTAAAGTATTCCTCTTCCAAAGGAACTGTTTTACCATTTGTCTCAATATGAGGGTAAAAAACAAAGTACTCCTGATTTATTTTAGCGTATCGTCTAACATTTTCACCTTTTAATAATGGTTTTACTATTTTCGATTCGATAATTATTTCTTGATTAATTTTTTCAGAATAACCAATGAATTTATCACTGACAATTTTTCCTTTCATTAGAAAAATATCATCTCCCACAGATACAACTCCTTGGCTAATATTTTCAAAAATATTTTTGATTCTTAATGGTTGTTTATTTATTTTATCGATTAATGATTGACCACTTTGACTATTAAGATTCCATTTTTCATCAGATAAATTGTTATAATCAATAATTTCAAATTCAAAAACATCAAAAATCTCTAAAGGTTTAATTTGTTTATAATTAATAGTTTTGTTATTGTTAGAAAGATTAATAATACATGTATATGTTGATGCATCGGAAAACACCATTTCAGAACCAAAATGAATTAAACTTTGGACAGATTTATTTTCAACAAAAAATTTCCGAATTCCTAAACCAAAATCACTAATTAAAAATTTGTGAGGTAAAATAAAAGATACAATTCCTTTTTTGTTAATTAAAGAAAAAGATTGTTCCATAAATAAGACATAGACATCAAACCTACCTGTTGATGATTTGAATTTTTTTTCATAATACAAACTTTCTTTTTCAAAATTTTCTCTCAATCCTTGAACTCTTAAGTAAGGCGGATTCCCAATAATCACATCAAAACCTCCCTTTTCAAATACTTCTGGAAACTGTTCTTTCCAATTTAACGCTTTTTCACCGGCAATGGTTTTGCTATCTATCAATGAGTTGCCGCATTTGATGTTTTTGTTCAGGCTTGTTAGTTTTCGTTTGGGTTGTGCAGTTCTTAACCACAAAGAAAGTTTTGCGATTTCTACACTTTCGTCATTGAGGTCAACTCCGTAGATATTGTTTTCAAGAATTTGGTTTTCAATATCTGGGAAGACGAAAAAGCCACCAAAGAGTTGCTTGTTGAGTTCATCCAAGTAATTGTGTTCTTTTATCAGGAAATCTAAAGCTTGGTTAAGGAATGCTCCAGAACCACAGGCAGGGTCACAAATTGTTAGTTCTAATAGCCATTCTCGATAGTCTTTTAGTTGTTGGTTTAGTTTTTTTATCGTAGCTTCATGGCGGTTTTTACGGCCTTTGGCATACTCTTCATCAACAATTCCTATTTCTTGTTTTTTCTCAGTACATAGTTTTCCAATAGTGTTATCGACTATGTATTTTGTAATGTATTTTGGTGTGTAGAAAACACCATCTTTTTTTCGTTTGGTTTTTTGTTTATCAAATGTTGTACCTTCGATTTCGGCGTTGATGCTTTCAATTTCGTTTAACGAATGCTCAAAAATATGTCCAAGGATATTTACATCTACCTGGCTTTCGAAATGATAAGTTGTTAAGTGTTTTGTATGACGATATAATAAATCATCATCAATAGTAATGGCATCTAAAATTGCATCGGGCTGAAATAAACCACCGTTGTAAGCAAAGATTTCTTCTTTTTTGTCGGTTCCTTTTCGCCCCGTATCGAGGTAGTTGAAATACAGTTTATATCTGTCATATAAAGGCACTTCCATATCCATATCTTTGAGTGCTTTCCACTCATTATTGATGGTAGTGATGGTATTTGGGGCTAATAATCCACGATCTTCGGCAAATAAAACAAATAGAAAACGGTCTAGAAGCTTCTGTGATTTTTTGAATAAGGTTAGTTTGAAATTCTTTTCGGTAAGCCCACGAAGTAAATCGTTGTTTTGATTTCGTTTTACTAAATCACGAAATAACTCTCTTTTGAAAAGTGAATAATCAGTATATAGCCGGTTGGTGATGTCTTTTTCCTCTAAAATAGAAGCTTCCTTAATTTTTATAGGTTTGTCTGTTAGAATACTTTCTTTAGAAATACACAGATACAACAATTCAAACTGTTGTTGATTGATTGTAAAAAGATTGAATTCCTCGTACTCAACCGCATCGTTGATATAAAATCTTAATTTTTCATAGTTTGAAGTAATGACATATTTACAATTGCTATGATTTGCTTTATAATCAAATGCTTGTTGGCGTATGCTTTCTAAGTCTTTGGTATCTGTTCCTTTTAACTCAATTACTCCGATTGCTTTTCCCTCTTTAAGGATTGCACCATCTGCTTTTTTGGCACCCTTAAGGTTTTTGAATTCCGTAGTTAGGTTAAATTTAGGATTAGGATTTAATGTATATCCGAATACCTCCACAAAAAGTTCACGAAGAAAACCTTCTTGAAATTGCTCTTCTTTACTATTGCGAATATTTTCTTGTATTGTAGGATTTTGAAAATATTTAGTGAATTTTTTATATACTTTCTCTACAAGATTTTTATCTTGCTGCGATAGGAATTTTTTTAAAACGGATTGTTGGAATAAGGGCATACGGAATATTTTTTGAATTTTTACACTAATCGGTAAATCGCTTTATCTTTAAACTATTTCATAAAATTTTTAATTTTCCTACTCACTTCTCTTTCTACTTTTTCAAAATCGGGTAAATCTTTGATTTGGTCTTTCATTGATTTTTGCCATCGTGCTTTGTATTGGGGTAATCTTTGTTCTAGTTTTTCATGAAAATCTTTCGGATTTTGTTGTTTAATAATACATTTGTTCCGGAATTCATTTGTAAAAAAATCAACATCCATTTCTTCCACTTCTACTAGATACCAAATATCATAGTAATCCCTTGGTTGCATACGTTGCATGGTGCAACGTAATTTTTCGACCAGTAATTCTTCTAAAGGATAGCATAATAAAGAGTATTCTTCTAAATCTGAATAATCCACTATTGCATTTTTTACTGCAGGTTTAAATTCTAATTTTTCACTTTTAGAAATGTCTACTTTCACTTTTTTATTGTTTCCAAAACCACCCAATGGCCCTATATAACCAATAAAGAAGTTTAACCCGTCTTCTTTCTCCTCTTCTAATTTTTCCTCGTCGTCTTCATTATCATCGATTCTTTTTAGAGGTATTTTAGCTTCCTCCATAATTACAATAAATATTTCGTTGAACCATTCAAAAATTTGTTCGTTTGAAATTTCACTATCCAAGAGTGTGAAGTCTAAATCTTCTGAGAAACGATAGTTCTCAAAGTAGACTTTCTTTAATACGGTTCCTCCTTTGAATACCAATATTTTTGAAAGCTGTTTGTGATTTGCTACCCCCCAAAGTATCCAAGATAAAATGTAATCTTTTTCTATTTGTTGGTCACGAACCCCAACTTGGTTTGCTTTCTTTTGTATTTCGCCCGGTTTAATCATGTGAACATGGCTGATTTAATGGTTTCTGTATCTAAATTTTGTTGAATACTCCAACGGCTATTTCTTTTTCCAGTCTTAGGTAATTCGGTATCTAAAACTACATAAGAAGCGGTTTTTAGTTTTTGTAGTTCTTGGATTATTTCTGTTTCTATTTCAAAGAGTTCTAAAATATACCCTAGTCTTTTTACCACTGCCTGAGAATCGAATTTTATGGTATATTCTAAAAGCTTCTTGTAATCTAATTTCTCTTTAGTGCTGTATATGGCTCTTGCTACCTCTACAATTCCTCCCGCATAATCCGGTTTGAAAAGGCAGTCAATTATTGTTTTTTCTATATCAGAACAACTTACTTTATTGAAGTTATCAATCCATGTTTTCTTTTCTCCAAAGAAGTGACTTTCGTTATGATAGATAAATTGAAAAGTGATGTCTTTGATTTTAATTTCAGAAGGCCTGATTTGTTTTGCCACCACAATTTGTTCTTTTAAAGATGGTTGCGTTATTAGATTATGGATTTGTAATGCAGAATAATACCCTATGTAATACCTGGCATCTTTTACTAGATACTTTACCAAAATATGCCAATCGGGCATGAAGGTTTTTGGATCTTCTTCGTAAGGAATTATGTAGTAAATACCGTCTTTAATTCGCATTAGCAAGCCTCTTTTGGTCATGTCGCTTAATAATTCTCTAACGGTGCTTTCTTTGGTATTAGGAAACGCTTTTAAGGCGGCTTTAGAATCAAAACACACTTTGCCTTTATCATTGAAGTATGATAAAAGTTCGTTTGACTGTGTTGAAATGTATTTATGCTTCATAGTATTATTGTCAGGATAAACCTGACTACAATGATACAAAATATAATTTCATTTTATAGCATTCATTTGAAATTTATTTTTTATAGTTGCTTTATCAGGATAAACCTGATTATTTTACTACAAAACATAATTTCTCTACATCATTTGCGAATTACTACATAATGTGTAGTGTTTCACTAACAGATTATTAGTTAAGTTTTGGCAGTAAATGGAGTTTATTGCCGAAACTTAATAGCCCATTTCAATGTCAATATAAGATTTTAAATTATATAATTCGATTTGGTTTTCATTGTCTCCTTCCAATTGCTCAATCTCAATAAATGCAATATCATTAGCGAATGATTTTTCTCCAATTAGATGTTCGATGTGGAGATAAACTGCTTCCCGAAGTCTTGGGTTGTTTTTGTGGATAATATAGTTTTTGAGTAGTACTTTTATTCCTAAATCGGTTGGTTTGTTTGGGTTTTCTAATGGGATGAAATACATTTCGCTTATTTTTAAAGTGATGCCGTAATATTCTAGTGGTTTGTCGGTACTGTTCTCGTATTTGGTTAGGTTGGTTTCGGGTTGAAGGAATGCGGTTATTTTCCAACGTTCTACAACTGGTGCATGATGAACAAGTAATTCTACTTCTTTGAAAAGGTATGGATTTCCGTTGGCTGTGATGATTAATTCGGCTCCATTTGTTTTGTTTTTGATGATGAGGTCTAGGTCTTTGTTATATTGATGTAGTATTTCGATTAGTTTGTCGAAATGGGTTTTTAGTTCTTCTTTTGGGATTTCGTTTAAGAGTAGAAAAACGAAGTTGTTTTGTTGGAAGTGGTTCCAGAAGTTGGTTATAGTTTTCATGTTGTTCTTTTTTTACCGCAAAGGACACAAAGGTTTACGCAATGTTCGAAAAGCTTTATTATCTCTTGTCCGGTGTTGATTTGTCATAAGCTATTAAGTTTACCATCTCTCTTAATCGTGAACGAACTCGATTGCCGTAATGGGTTTCTATTTCTGTGGCTGATAGGTTTGTGGTGATGTGGGTTTTTAGTTTTTTGGAGATGAATAGATCGTACCGGCTTAATAGAATTTCTGCCATGACATTGCATTCGTTACCAAAATATTTTAGGTTGTTTTCTGTTCCTAAATCGTCAAAGCAATAGGTTCTTGGTTCGGATTGGTAAAGTTTTCCGATGCTGTATTTGTGGATTATTTGGTACCCGTCCTGAATAAATTCAAAGCTGATGTCTCTACATGGTTTTACGAAAAACTTGTGTTCTGTGGCTGTTAGGTATTTCATTAGGTTTATGAGTGATGTTTTACCGCAGCCGATTGGTCCGGTTAATAGAATTCCCTTGTTGAGGTTTATTCCGTATTGAAAGCATGTTGGTTCGTCTTTTAGGAAATAGGCAATTAGTTTATACACAATTGGGTAATCGGTTTCAAGGATTTTGAAATGATTGCCGTATAGTTCAACTCCTTTTTGTTCAAGCCACTTGATTACTTCGGTATAGGTGTAGTGAGATTTAATTTCTTTTTCCATAACTGAAAATTTAACGGCAAAGTCCGCAAAGACTAACGCAATCCCGAAAGCTTTCGGGACGCAAAGGATGATGCTGAAACAAGTGCAGCATGACAAGAATGCTATAATGGCTCTGAATAGTCTTTGTCGGTTGTTGTGTTGAGTTGTTTTGCTCTGTTGGGTTGTTCTGCATTTGAAATGAATTTTGGTGCGTTAATCATCCAATTTTGTGCTGCTGCTTGCCAATCGACCATTGGTGTTTTTCCACCGACTAGCCAACCGACACTTTTAAAGTAATTGAAGAATTTTTGAGCTTCTTGTTCCGGAAAGTTATTTTCTTGGAAGTAGGATATTATTTCTACGATGGTTGGTTTTGCCTTTTTCAAAGTAGATACCTCGGCTTCGCTCGGTATGACAAAATCATCAACATCTTTTTGCCGACTTTTTTCTATTTGATTTTTATCGGTGTCGGCGAATGTTGAAAACATTTCTTTTTTTGCGGAACTTTTTTCTTTTTGAGTTCCCTCTACTTCGCTCGGGATTACAATTATATCTTCAGCATTATTTATTTCTTCAATTTTTTTTGTTTGCTCGTTCAAGTTTGAAACGTTTTTATCGTTTAAACTGTTTGTATTGTTTATATAGTTTATAGAAGGTACTAATGCTTGTTCAGTACCTGTTTCACTACTAGTACAAGACTTGTTCAAAGCTTGTTCAGAAAGAAGTTCAATAAGTGGTTCATTTTTTGGTTTTCTCTCGGATTTTGGAGCTGGTTTTAAATCATCTGAAAAATTGAATAGAATGACATGACTTCCTTTGAATGGATTGTATGATGGTTCGTAGTTGATATACCCCAAACTATGCAAGTTCTTAAGGCATTTATGATAGGTAGCTTTTGAACTGATTTTGCTAATACGCATTACCTCATCTCGATTGATACTGATAGGATTTTTAAAACGGTTACAGTTCCAAAATTGGAATAAGGCAATGTATAAGCTAACGTGAGTTGGATTTAGGGTTTTATCTATGGCTACTTTTTCAAAGAAACCTGTAAGGTGTTTTATATAATTCATTTGGAAGTATTAAGATTGGAGTATTAAGTATTAAGACCAATTGCTTGAACTTTGTTCAAGAGTTTACCTGCTTTGCAGGAGATACCTCGACTTCGCTCGGTATGACAACTACAATAAACTACTTAAAGAGAGTAGGCAAAGCATTTACCTTGTTTCCGTTTAATAATTTATCGATGTCGGAATGGTCATAATACATAATACCGCCAATTTTGGTATAGGTTAGTGTTCCATTGATCCGGAGGTTTTGTAAAGTACCTGGAGAGATGTTTAACAGCTTACGGACTTCATTGGATTTGAGCCACTGTTTAGTTTGTTGTGGTTTGGATTGAATGATTTCTTTTAAATCGTTCAAAAGAAGACTTCTAAATTCGTTTAAGTCTTCGCGAGTAATAACTTCTATTGCCATAACGTATGTTTTAGATTGTTATGGTACAAAATTGTAGAGTTTGATTGGTTTTGAATCACAAGTCAATCACAAGTTGTGATAGATTTTAATGTAAAGTTTCGTATTTATTGGTATTAGAGCAAGTCATCCGTGTTTTCAATTCTCTTTACTAATTTTTCTTTTAATGAGTTGAGAAATTTTGTTTGGTCTGATTTTCGCATTCTAATCTCAAGGAAAGCTCTGTGGTATTGACCTAGATCGATGTTGAAGATGTTTTCAAAGTATTCAGCAACATCCTTTAAATCTGATCCTCCATTATTGAACACATCTTCGGTATGTAAAGCATACAAAAGCTCTATTAATGCGACTTTAGAGCCAGTCCAAGTTTGCTTCACCTTCGGATTGACTTGTGATTTTTGAATAACTTTACTTTTTAATAATTAAATACTGTTTATGTAGTTATACTATCATACCATAATCTGTGTGATCTGCCATTCATATTATTTATAACTAAGGTTGAATAATAGAATATTTATAGTTTATTTGTGGATTTGATTTACCTTTTAGATTGGAATAATTGATTTATTTTTCTAAAGGATTTTCAAATGTAAAGACAACAAATGCATCCCTACAAGTTCATATTAAATTAATTCTAATGTGTTGTAGTTTTTACTTTACCTTTGATTTGTTTGTCCAATAAATTTTTTTGTATGTATATTCTCTTTAATCTCTTAGCCAGCCAAAACCCGTTTTATCTCAATACTATTATTTTTTGAAGGCATTTCAATTAAAGATAGTATGTAAAAAGATTAACAAATCTGAAGATAAAACGGATTTGATTAGCCATTTTAAAATAATTATTTTAGTTTCTAAAGATTGTACAACTCCTTTAATGCATCAGATAATTGGATTGACTTTCTTCCCAATAATTTTTCAAGATCTGAGCTTATTATGTTGTGTTGGTTGTTTTTAATGTCTTCTGTAAAAGCACTATACATTTCAATATACTCTTCTGGAATTTCATATTTCTTTAAAATCTCTTTGTACTCAATTGCTTTTAAATCATTATAATTTACATCGCTACCTGATATTTTAGAAAGCTCAGAAGCTATGTCTGAAAATGAGTATGATTGAAAACCTGTCATTTGATAAATTCTATTATTACTTTCTGAGATTAGTAAATCATTTGCAATAGCTTCGCCAATTTCTCTACGTAATGCAAAACCAACTTTTCCATGTTCAGTTGGTAAATTAATTCCTGTTTCAAATGGATTTTCACCAGCAAACATCAAAATTGTATCGGCATAAAGGTTGTTGCGATAGAAAGTGTAATTTACTTGGCTTGCTTTGATGTAATCTTCAGTTTGAAAATGACTTTGCATTAAAAATTGATTGGCCGAAGTTGAAAAGTCATTCATAGCAATACTTGTGTAAGCAATTCTTTTTATTCCATTTTTAAGAGCAGCGTCAACAACGTTTTTATGTTGTAAAAAACGATTAACAGGATCTGTTCCTGAAATTAAAAGAACTTGGTCAATTCTATTTAGTGCTTTTAGTAAAGAAGATGGATTGTCAAAATCACCAATTCGTACTTCAACACCAGCTTTTTTAAAATCTGTTGTTTTATTTACATCTCTAGCTAATACAGCAATGTTTGATGCTGTTGTTTTTTTGAGTAGTTGGGTTACTACTGCTTTACCTAAATTTCCTGTTGAACCTGTTACTAAAATCATTTTTTCTTTGTTTAAATTGTTATTATTTTTTCAATTGTTTCACAAAGTAACTAATAAAAGACTACTTTTGTAACTATTGTATTTTAAAAACTAGTAACCTAACTGTAACTATCTATGAAAGTACACGGAAAAAAAATTGACTGCCCTGTGACCGCCACATTAGAATTAATTGGAGGCAGGTGGAAAGCCCCTATTTTATATTACTTGTCCAAGGGTACTCGACGATTTGGACAAATTGATGCCACTATAACTGGCATTTCAAGAAAAGTACTCACAGAACAACTTAAAGAATTAGAAAAAGATGGTTTGATTTTTAGGGAATATCACAAAGAAGTTCCTCCAAGAGTTGAGTATTCTTTAACTGAATTTGGACAAAGTTTAACCATAGTATTTAACTCTATTGTATTGTGGGCTGAACAAAATTTAATAGATAGTAAATAGTTTTAGTGATTATTAAAAAAAGTAAAACATATAAAAATAATAGTGTCATTAAACCATTTGGTCAATATAGTGTCTAATTAACAAATTAAAAATATGAAGTCAATAACTATTTTTTCAGTATCAGTATCACTATTACTATTTTTATCAAGTTGTAGTAAAGATGATGCTACCGTTGAGCCAACATCACCTGAAACTATGTATTTTCCTCCCAATACTAATCCTACATGGGAAACCAAGTCAATATCAAGTTTGAATTGGAATCAAAATGCCATTCAACCGCTAAAAGACTTTCTAATTCAAAAAAATACAAAATCATTTATGATTCTTGTGAATGGAAGAATAGTCATGGAAGAATATTTTAATGGTCATACCTCAACAGATACATGGCAATGGAATAGTGCCGGAAAAACATTAGTTGGAACAACTACCGGTATTGCCCAACAAGAGGGTTTCTTAGATTATAACACAAAAGTTTCTCATTATTTAGGCGAAGGTTGGACAAATGCTCCTTTGGCTAAAGAGAATTTAATAAATTCCAAGCATTTACTAACAATGACTTCTGGTCTTAATGATCAAAATCAATTGGTAATACCATCAAACTTAACCTATTTAGCAGATGCTGGAACCCGATGGTCGTACCATAATGTTTTCCAAAAATTAATGGATGTTGTTGCTGAAGCAAGTAATCAAGAGTTTGAAACGTATTTCAATGCCAAAATTAAAAACAAAATTGGTATGGATGGCTTTTGGAACAATGGTGTAATCTTTAAAATATACCACAGTAACACCCGAAGCATGGCCAGATTTGGACTTTTGGCACTAAACAAAGGGAAGTGGAATAACGAAGTTGTCATAAACGAAACTTTTTTTAATGAGAGTATAAATTCGTCACAAAACATTAATCCTTCTTATGGCTATTTTTGGTGGTTGAATGGCAAAACTAGTTCTATGATTCCAGGCGGTCAAGAGGTTTACCCGGGATCTCTTGTTTCGAATGCTCCCGCTGATATGTATGCTGCCATGGGTGCTAGTGACCAACGTATTTATGTTATACCAAGTAAAAAAATGGTTGTCATAAGAATGGGCGATGCGTCTGATCCTTCAAATCCAAATTTTGCAGTTTCTGGTTTTGACAATGAACTATGGAGTAAAATTAATGCAGTCATTAATTAATAAACTTATAGCTTTTAATAAAGTTTTGAAAAATTAAAAATTTTTACTTTTACAACCAAATTGTGTACTTTTCTCAAAGTTAGTACTGAAGTAATGTGCCTATATTATCTTTTTTACTCTCCATAAAATTTATAGAAATTAATTATGGCTATATAGAATAGTAAGGTTTATAAAATGCTTTTTATATCCTTTTCTATGTTAATCTTGTTATTCAGTAAAAACAGCTGTAATTTCTTTTAATCAAAAAATTGCGATTACTATTCTATATGGTTTTACTTAAAAATGTGTTATCATAATTCGTCTATATTTTCCATACGTTTAGTTAGTTTTTCTTTTAATACATTTAAAAATTTTGTTTGGTCTGATTTTCTCATTCTAATTTCAAGGAAAGCTCTGTGATATTGACCTAAATCGATATTAAACACATTTTCAAAATACTCAGCAATATCTTTCAAATCTGATGTTCCATTGTTGAATACACCTTCGGTATGTAAAGCATACAAAAGCTCAATTAATGCAACTTTAGAACCGGTCCAAGTTTGCTTTGTCTTTGGATTAGCTTGTACTTTTTCTTTAGGATCTTTTTTATCTAAAACTAAAAGTTTGTCTTCTAAATAAACTTGTATTAAATCATGAGCCATGATTTTAGCCACTTTAAAATCGTGAGAAGTTGAAAAAGTATGATCAGCTTCGAAGTAGAAGCTATCTAAGGCTAATTTCACATCAAATTTTCCTCTAGTGAAATATTTGTTATCAAGATAATTACTTCCAGTTCTATAATATCTATAAAAATCTAAGTTGCTATCAAAATAGCGTTTTAATTTTTCAAGCTCATTATTAAGGTACTTTTTAACGACACGTTCTCCACCATGAGGTATTTTACTCTCAATTTTATAAATAGCATTGTAATAAATTAGCTTAGAAGTGAATCTAGGTTTAATATTTTTAAAGAAATCAATTTCTTGATCTAGTGATTTTGATTTTTCTTTTTCGAAAATTATTTTAAGTTTTTCTATCGCATTAATGATAATATTAATTGCATTTTCACTTCTCTGCATTGGATCATCAATTTCTATATCCGTAAAATTTAATTGCTCATTTAACTTAGCCAGTAAAAGGATAGACTTGCTGTTCAATATTTATTTATTATAAAATTTTTAATTATTTCTATATCTTCTTTAGGATTTGATTTAATTTTTAAAGTTGATGAATCACCAAAACATTTAATCTTTAATTTTCCTTCTGTAAAATGAATAATGCAAAAACCTGCTGATTTTACACCGCCAAGATTTTTAGCAATTTCAAAATGTGAAAATGGCTCCCTAGGAAAAAGTATTGGCGTGTTTTTATTCTTTAAAATGATGTATTTTAGAATCGTAGGCAATCTATTATATCTTTATGATTTCTAATGAGGTTGTATCTTGCATTTAAATTAATTTTAATTAAACCTTACTTTTCATTCTCAAATTCGAGTTATGTGAAATTCATATTTAAAGATGCTATGATTTTAATTAATTTGTTTAAAATATTTCTTAATTACTTTGCCTTTTCAACATATGATTAATTAATTAAATGTTGAAACTCCGACTCATAATAAAAACTCATCATTAAGTATTTAAATAATCAAAAAAAATCCTTTTAAATTTTTAAAAAACTGTTACACCACTCTAATAATAAAATACTATTAAAATGAATGTTTTATTAATTTAGGTTAAAGTGTGGTTTGCATTTTGTAAAGTAACTAAGTATCAATGTGAATTTTAGTTTTAACATATCAAGTTATTTAGTTGAAAGTCGATCTAAAATCTTTAGGTGTTACTTTGGTTTTGTTTTTAAAAAACTTGCTAAATGATTGTGGGTGCTCAAAGCCCAGTTGATATGCAATCTCACTTACTGATAAATTGGTTGTAATCAATGTTTCTTTTGCTTTTTCTATTAACTTATTTTGAATATGTTGTTGTGTATTTTGTCCTGTAAGTGCTCTCAACATATCACTCAAATAATTGGAAGATACGTTAACTTTTTCAGCAAAATATTGAACGGTTGGAAGTCCTAATTCTAAATGCTTATCGTTCTTAAAATATTCATCAAGCAATTCTTCAATTTTCGCTAATAAATCATTTCCAGCTTTTTTCCGAGTCAGAAATTGTCTGTTGTAGAAACGATTACAATAATTCAATAATAATTCTAGGTGTGATACCATTACATCTTGACTAAATTGGTCTATTGATGTTTTATACTCTTGCTCTATGTTCTTAAATATTCCTTCAAGCATTTTTTCTTCTTTGTCAGAAAGATGCAAGGCTTCATTTACGGAATAAGAAAAAAAGCCGTAATCTTTTATGATTTTTCCTAAAGAATAATTTATAATAAAGTCAGCATGAAAAACTAACCAGTATCCTGACACTTTGTAATTATCCTCACTGCTTACTGATAAAATTTGTTTGGGTGCCGTCATTGCCAAAACACCTTCATCAAAGTCGTAATAGTTCTGTCCGTATTTTAGTTTACCACGTACATTTTTTTTTAGGGAAATACCATAAAAGTGAAGTAGAAAGTTTAGTTCTCCTGTTTTTTCGGATGATTGTACATCATCCATATTAATTAAACTGATTAACGGATGAAGAGGTTTTGGCAATCCCATTAGACGATGCAATTCTGAAATGGAGTTTATAGCGAAATGATTTACAATTTTTGCCATAGTTCAATTTTAATTATAATCAACAACGCTTTGTATGAGTTAACATTGTTGATTCTTTAGATTTCTATTTTGTGTGTTATTTTTTCGCAAACATCCAAGCCCAAGCTATGAACAGAAATTGAATAGGTAGTCTTACGATGCTTGCAACAAACTTCTCATTACCTGTGTTGTAGTAACCTATGCTTTCAGGAATGTGAATTGCAAATAAAAATACAATCAACATTGCAATTATGAACTTTGCTGCAATTGCCCTTGTTTTAATTGGTATTAAAAGTATCGCTAAAACAATTTCAACGATTCCGCTAAAAATTATTAAAATCTTTTTTGCTGGTAACCACGATGGCATCATTGCAAAATACTGTTCGGGTTGTATAAAGTGCATTAACCCCATGAATAGGTAAAATGCTACTAACAAATAGAGAAATATTTTTTTTCCTGTTTTCATAATATGTTATTCAGCGTTTGCAGATATTTCGTTCCATTCTTTCCAAGTTTCCAATCTGTTGTTATAGGTAGGCTCTATCATTATTAGCGGTAATTTACCTAGAAATAACCTAAGTGGTGGATTAGCAGCATCTACTACTCTTAAAATAGCGTCAGCAGTTGCATTTGGGTCACCCGCTTTCAAACTACCTCTTGCAGCTAACATGGCTTCTCTAATGCCATTGTAGGCTTCTATTGGTGCACTAAAACTTGCTGAAGCTGTAGCCCATTCTGTAGCATAAGCTGCTGGTTCTATAAGTGTAGTTTTAATACCAAATTGAGCAACTTCTTGATTCATTGATTCGCAAATACCTTCTACTGCCCACTTAGATGCATGGTAAATACTCAAACTTGGGAAAGCCATTATACCTCCAATACTAGATACTTGTAAAATATGACCGTTTTTTTGATTTCTCATGATGGGTAAAACAGCTTGAATCATCCATAGTGAGCCAAACAAATTGGTTTCAATTTGTTGTCTAGCCTCACTCTCAGATATTTCTTCAACATAGCCAAAATGGCCAAATCCCGCATTGTTAACAAGTATATCAATTTTTCCAAAATAGTTAATCGCTTCGTTAACAGCTGAAAAACACGCTTCTCTATTATTTACATCCAAAGTAACTAGCAGTACTTCGTCACCATACTGTTGTTTTAATGAAGCTAAAGAGTCAATGTTTCTTGCTGTAGCAGCTACTTTATCACCACGTTTTAAAGCAGCTTCAGCCCAAACCTTACCAAAACCTTTTGAACATCCTGTAATAAACCAAATTTTTGTTTTCATTTTTATATAAGAGTAAATTAAAACTGATAATTATGATTTGTTAATTTTTCGGACACTTCCCATAGTTTTCTAGCCAAATCTTTGTCATAAGATTTATCACTTGATTTTACTAGCTCAGGATATCCTTTCATTTCCATTGTTTTAGTTGGACCGAAATACTCACCACCCTTCAGATTTTCTTCTGTTGCAGCTCGTAGAATAGGTAGTACTCCGATTTTAACATTTTGGGCAAGAATGTTATTCAAAATAACCGACATTAAAAATCCTGAATTTGCTTGCAGGTTTGTTTTTGTATAGCCGGGATGAGCCGCAGTTACAATCGTTTTGAAATTGTTGGCTTTCAAACGTCTGTCTAATTCATAAGCAAATAGTAAATTAGCTAATTTGCTTTGAGCATACGCTTGGTCTCTATTATATGATTTTTCGAAGTTCAAGTCATCAAAATGAATATCAGGCTTCATACTTTCCGTTTTATGAACGATGCTGCTTTGGACCGAAATTCTTGAATTAGGTGTGTATTTAAGTATATCCAATAACAAGCCGGTGAGTAAGAAATGTCCTAAATGATTAGTGCCAAATTGAACTTCAAAATTCTGTTTTGTCACTTCTCTTTTGGGTGGATTCATAACACCGGCATTATTTACCAAAACATCAAGTTTTGAATATTTGGAATGAAATTCATCTGAAAATTCTCGGATTGAATTAAAGTCAGCCAAGTCCAATTGCATTAAATGTAACTTCGCACTTGGGTTTTCTTTTTTAATTGCTTCTAGAGCTTCATTGCCTTTCTGCAAGTTTCTCGCAGTCATAATGATGTGAGCCTCTTTTTTACTCAATACTTTTGTTGCTTCAAAACCAAGTCCACTGTTTGCTCCAGTAATTAAAATAGTTTTCCCATTTTGAGGGGGAATGTTTTCTGCTGTCCAATTTACATTTTTCATATTATTAAATACTTTATAATTATGGTGTAAAGTTGAATTATTTTCAAATTTTATTTTTAGCTAAATCAAGGAATATTGTATTCAAATCACTTGAATTTATTTTAATTTGAATCAATGATGAAGTTTAATCGTTCTAAACAAAAAAATAAAATTTTGTTAATATTCAAATTAAAAGATGAAGTTAGCTGTTAGCTGTTAATTACATCATAACAAATTTAAACTAACGAGCAATATTGAAAATACTTCTCGTTAGTTTATTATTTAAAGTATTATTACATATGTTTCGGGGTAAAACCATCCTCACTTAATTCTTTGTGAACATAATCAGCTTTCATTAATGAGTCATAATCTACTTTAACATCTCTTCCAAGTTTAACTCTAATGCTGTCAACAATAGCGTAAACTACAGGAACAACAATTAATGTTAAGAATAAAGAGGAAATCAAACCTCCAATAATTACCCACGCTAAACCATTGTTCATTTCGGCAGCAGCGCCTTTAGCAAGGGCAATAGGCACCATTCCAATTACCATGGCAATTGTTGTCATTAAGATTGGACGTAAACGTGCGTGGTTTGCCTGAACTAAAGCTTTGAAAGTTGTTTCTCCTGCTTCTTTTCTGTGATTAGCAAAGTCAACCAATAAAATCGCGTTTTTCGTTACTAATCCAATCAACATAATGATACCTAAAATGGTGAAAATATTAAGTGAGTTGTTTGTTAATGCCAAAGCAAATAACGCTCCAATGAACGATAATGGAATAGAGAACAATACCACAAAAGGCGTAACAAAGTCATCATACAAAGCAACCATTACTAAGTAAACTAAAATAATAGCAGCAAGTAAAGCTACTCCTAAAGTACCAAAACCTTCTGTTTGGTTTTCCATATCTCCACCCCAAACATAGTTAACTCCAGTTGGGCGTTCCATTTTTGAAAATACAGATTCCCATTCGGTTGAAATAGTACCAGAAGGTCTACCTACAGATTGTGCTTCAATCGTAACCGAAGTACTCTTATCTCTTCTTTCTAACATACTTGGACCTGAACTTTCAATCACCTCTGCAAATTGAGATAACTTGATTTGTTGTCCCATATTGTTTACAAAAATCAGATTATTTACATCATTAATGTTAGAACGATCGTATTCATTGAATCGGATGTTGATATCATATTCATATTCTCCTGCTCTAAATTTTCCATCGGTATTTCCGTTGAAAGCAGTTTGCATCGTTAAACCTACTGTTTGAAGATTTAATCCTAATGCTGCCATTTTATCACGATCAACTTGAACTCTAATTTCAGGATTTCCAGCTTCTGAAGTTAGTTTTACTTCCGATGCTCCTGGAATTTTTTTCAATTCAGCCGCAGCTTTTTGGGCAAATTGCATTACATCTTCAAAACTTGATCCCGTAACGGTTAAAGCAATAGGAGCTCTGTCGGCACCTAATAATCCCATTGGGACGGTTTTTACTTTTGCTCCCACCAATTCTTTTTCTAACTGACGTTTGATTTTAGCCGCATAAATAAACGAGTTATCATCGCGTTTTGATTTTTCAACCAAAGAAATCAAAATTTCAGCTTTATATGCAGTAGACTGAGTAGCTCCCATACCATCACTAGTTTGACCTACTGTGGTGATCATGTCTACGATATTTTTATCTTTTTTTAGATAAGCTTCTGCTTTTTGCGTCATGAAATTGGTTTGCTCTATCGAAACGTCTTTTGGCATTTCAATTTGAACTAAGAATTCGCCTTTATCGGTTTTAGAGAAGAACTCTCCACCAATAAATCCACCTCCTAATAATCCGAATATTGAACCAAAGAAAATAACAGTAACGATTGCTAACGTTGTTTTTTTGTAATTTAAAGACCAAGTTAAAATGTCTGTTACTTTGTGAGTGAATTTATCTAGGTAGTTTTCAAAACCTAAAATAATTTTTCCAAAAAATGATTCTTTATTTAAATGTTCTAATTTTCCGTAACGTGAGAATAACCAAGGCACAATAGTAAAGGAAGCCAATAACGATAATAATGTAGCAATAATTACTGTAACACAAAATTGCGTAATGATGTTAGAAACTAATCCAGTACTCATGGCAATTGGTAAGAATACCACCACGATAACTAATGTAATAGCTGTAACGGTAAATCCAATTTCAGCCGCACCATCATAAGCTGCGCGAACCTTGTTTTTACCCATTTCCATGTGACGGTGAATGTTCTCTAATACAACAATTGCGTCGTCCACTAAGATTCCAACTACTAACGAAAGTCCAAGTAAACTCATTAAGTTTAACGTGTATCCCATTAATGAAATTCCAATAAAAGTAGCAATCAACGAAGCTGGAATCGATACCATTACGATAGCAGCATTACGTAAACTGTGTAAGAAGAATAACATTACAAATGCAACTAAAAAGATAGCAAGAAATAAATCGTGCATTACATTATCAGCAGCAGTTAAGGTAAATTCACTACTATCGTTTGCAACTTTTAATTTTAAGTTTGATTTTGCATAATCTTGTTCAATTTTAGCAATTGCTTCTTTTACTTTTTTACTAACTTCAACGGCATTTGCATCTGATTGTTTAATAACTTGTAAAAGAATTGATCCTTTCTCGTTAATTCTTGAGATTTTAGAAACGTCTTTTTGTGCATCTTGAACATCGGCCACATCACCCAAACGTACTTGAACACCATGATTTGATGAAACAACTAAATTGCGTAACTCTTCAACTGATTTATATTTTCCAGATAAACGAATGGTTGTACTATTTTCTCTAGTCTTGATATTACCCGTTGGGAAATCTAAATTAGAAGATAAAACCGCTTGTTGTACTTGAGGAACAGATAATCCAAAACCTTGTAATTTAGTAGCATCTAAGCTTACTTTAATTTCTCTTTCTTCACCACCAACTAAGTTAACTTGTGCCACACCTGGAACACGAGAAACGATCGGTTGGATTTTCTTGTCTAATAAGTCGTAGAAAGCAACTTCATCCATACTAGCAGTTGCACCGATGGTCATAATAGGTAAATCACTCAACGAGAATTTGCTTAATGATGGTGGGTCAACATCATCTGGTAAGTCTTTTAATACCGCATTGATTTTGCGTTGGGCATCATTCAAAGAATAGTCGGCATCAGCATCAGCAGTTAATGTAATCATTACTACTGATAAACTTTCATAAGACTTTGATTCTAATTTTTTGATGTTTTCCATGGTAGAAACAGCGTCTTCAATTTTCTTGGTTACGGTGTTTTCTACTTCACTTGGAGAAGCTCCAGGATAAACAGTTGAAACGGTAACTACGTTAATCTCAAATTTTGGAATTAACTCATAACTCAACTGTTTATAACTATATAGTCCACCTAATAATAGTATCGTAAAAAGTACGATAACCATAGAAGGTCTTTTAATTGATATATCTACAATTTTCATATAATCGGTTTTAAGTAAGCGTCTTTAATTATTTTACAATAGAAACTTTAGTGCTATCACTTAAGTTAATTTGACCGCTAGTTACTACTACGTCTCCATTGTTTAAGCCACTCAGAATTTCAACTTTGTCGCCAAACACTCTTCCTGCCACAACTTTTTTCATTACTGCGATGTCTTTTTCCACCACATACACTTGGTTGCTACTTACACTTCCTACAAAAGCACTTCTTGGAATTGTCATTAATTCAGGCTGTTTTCCTTCTGGCGCACCAAAAACTACAGAACCATACATTCCTGCTTTGATTTCATTATTAGGATTGTTTGTTATAGCCACTTCAATAGGGAAGTTTAAAGATGTGTCAGCTTTTGGAGCAATAAAAGTTACTTTTCCAGTGTATTCTTTATCAGGAAAAACACTTGCTTTTACTTTTACAACTGAACCAATTTTTAATTGTGCTACTTGACGCTCACTTACATTTACTTTCAGTTTTAACGAGTTTGTATTCACAATTTCGAACATTTTTGTTGGAGGCATTGCGCTTAAAATAGTTCCAACTTCAATGAATTTTTTATTGATAATTCCACCGAAAGGCGCTTTTACTCTTGTGTCACCTACATTAATGTTGGCTTGAGTTAATCTAGATTTAGCGTTAATCATGTTGATTCTAGCTTGGTCTAATTGTTGTTTTGTAACACCTCCAGTTTTGTAAGCACTTTCGAATCGGTTATAATCGTTAAGAGCATTTTGATAATTAGCATTAGCTGTTTCTGCTTCTACATTTACAACATCACCTCTAATAATAGCGATAGTTTGACCTTTTGCTACTCTGTCTCCTTCTTTTACTAAAATCGAAATTACTTTTCCAGAACGTTCTGCAGCCATTTCCAATTCTTGGTCAGGTGAAAAGTTTCCATTAGCAACAAAGTTATCTTCAACAGGATTTGTTCCTACTGTAGCCACACGTACAGCAACGCTACTATTTTCTTGAGCAACAATAGCTGTATCTGCTTCATTTTGTTTTTTGTTGTTCATAAGAGTTACAACAGTAGCCCCTACTAATCCTACACCTAAAACGATATAAATTATTTTTTTCATTTGTTTATTAGTTTAATAAGTTTTTTAGTTCTCCTTTAGATTTTATGAATTGAATTTCCGCTAGTTTGTATTCTAAAATAGCAGTTGTGTAATTGTTTTGTGCTTCAACTAGAGCATTTTCTGCATCTAATAAATCGGTTAATGATGCTAAACCTTGTGTGTAATTATTATTTGTATTAGCAAAAACCTCTTGAGCAAGTTGCGCGTTTTCTTTTTGATTGTTGATGGTAATCAAACTGTTTTCAAGTTGTTTTTTTGCATTGTCAAATGCTAAATCCAAAGCTAATTTTGTGTCATCAAGATCTACTTTTATCGAACTTAATGCATTGTTTGCTTGTCTTACTTTTGCTCTTGTTCCAAATCCAGTAAAAATGGGAACTCTTAAACTTAAACCAATATTAGCAAAGTCAGACCAATAAACACCATCTGCTGGTTTTGCAAAAAGTGGCATTTCAGGACCTTGACCGATATAGTTGTAACCACCGCTTAATGATAAAGTTGGATAGTAGCTAGCTTGAAACGCTTTCTTTTGATACATTAAAAGTTGCTCTTGTTTTTTCATTAACAAATATTCTGTTCTATTGGTTACATCGGCTGTTTTAGTCAAGTCTTGAGGTGTAACTTCAAAGGCGGTCTTTGGAATTACTACTTTATTTTCAACTGGCATTCCCATGTAAAACTTCAAGGCATTTTCTTGTAAACTAATAGCGTTTATAAGTTGCTGTTTTATTGAATTAATGTTGTTAACACGAACGCTAATTCGATCCAAATCAATTTTTCTTGCTAAACCGTTGTCAAACTGACCTTTGATGATGTCTTTTACTTTGTTAGCATTTTTTAAATTGTTTTCAACAACTTCTAATTTTTGTTGTTGCACGTATACTTGATAATAGGCATTTGCAACACGCTCAATAACTTGTTCTTCAGTTAAGTCAGCATTAATTTGATAGAATTCACGCGTGGTTTTTGCTGCCTTTAATCCTGTAAAAACCGATTGATCAAACAAGGCTTGACTAACGGAAACTCCAGCAATAGAGTTCCATTTTTGACCTAACGGAGCTAAAATGGTAGTTCCAGGAGCTCCAAAAAAATCACCAGGTAAAGCGTTCAATTGAAGAATAGGATTGTAATTTAAACTTCCATTCGCTGTTATTTGAGGTAACGCTCTAGAACGAACTTCTTGAATTTTATATTCGCTATTTTCTACTTCTAATTTTGCTTTTTTAGCCTCTGACTTGTTTTCAAGAGCAAAAGAAATGGCATCTTTAAGACTAAGTTCTTTAATTTCTTGTGCATTAACTTTTGCCGTTAATACAGATACAAGAAGAAATGTTGTTAATATATTTTTTTTCATTTTTATAATATAGGGTTTTGTAGATGTTTTTCTAATTCGATTATTCCGGCTAAAGTAGCCATCGCTCTAATGTGATATTCCAAAGCTTTCAATTCTAATTCATGAGATTCTTTTTCTAGCATCGTGTTTTCGTTTATCGTAAATATTAAAGTATAATAAAATTTTACATAATTTTCAACGTCCAAATTTTCTCGGTACAATCCTTCTTTGATTCCTTTTAAAATGTTCTTTCTAAAACAATCTTCACAAATGCTTACCTGAATGTTTAATACCTTATTGTAGATATCAGGATAATGTTTTTTTAATTGATAAATAGGCGAAGATTCAGCACTTTTGAACATTTCTCGAAACATTCTTTTAATTTCAAAGTTTTCTTCAATGGCGTTGTAATTTTTAGATATTATGGCGTCCATTGTTTCTTTTACTTCTTTATGAACTAAGTCAATACTTTCTTCAATTAGAATGTCTTTGTTGCTAAAATATTTATAGATTGTTTTTTTAGAAATACACATTTCACAAGCAATATCGTCCATAGTGATGCTCTTGAAACCAAGTCTCAAAAACATTTCTTTTGCTTTATTTATAATTTTTTCTTTCATCATTTCTCTAAAATCCCCTTTAATGGATTTTATTTTCGGGTACAAATGTATGTTGGAAACTTTTAACACCAAAATAGTTTCCAAGTTTTTTAATAAAAATTAACATTTATTAATGAAAGATTAGATTAATAATAAATGCTAATAGAATGGTATTATTATACTTTGATAAATCTTTTGAAACTTGAAAAAGGTTCAATGAAAGGCTGTACAATTTTATAATATGTTTATTATTATAAATTGAAAAAAAGAAGTAGTTCAATAAGATGTCTTAGTCAAGGTATTTTGTTTCGATAATTTATCTCTCAATATCTTCATATCGTCACTCACTTTTCTATCCAAAACTTTTGCATAATGTTGAGTAGTTCTCAAATTTTTATGTCCTAGCATTTTACTCACACTTTCAATTGGAACTCCATTTGTAAGTGTAACAGTCGTTGCAAAAGTATGTCGAGCGATATGAAAAGTTAATTCTTTTTCAATTTCACAAATTCCGGCTATTTCTTTTAGATAAGCGTTCATCTTTTGGTTGGATAGGATAGGTAGTAGTTTATCTTGATTGTTACATTGCGGATGATTTTCGTATTTATCGATTATCATTTGTGTAACAGGAAGGATTGGGATTTTGGAAGCACTTTCAGTTTTTTGTCTATGCGTGAATATCCATTTCTCACCATCAATACCGAGGCTTATATGTGACTTTGTCAAGTTTTTGACATCAATATAAGCCAAACCTGTAAAGCAGCTAAAAAGGAAGATATCGCGAACTAGTGATAGTCTTTCTGTTTTGAAATCTTTTTCGATTATACTTTGAATTTCTGCTTCCGTAAGATAAACTCGTTCAACTTCCTTAACTTTTGATTTATAGTTTGCAAATGGATTTTTGTCTAGCCAGTCATTGGCCAAACAAAGCTTGATAATTTTATTGAAGTTTTTTAGGTATTTGACTGTTGTATTATTAGCACAGTTTCTAACACTTCGCAACCAAAACTCGTAATCGGTTATAAAGGCATGATCAATTTTTGTAATATCGATATCAGAAACGTTGTATTTCCATTGCATAAATTCGATAGTATGTTTCAATGAAGTAGTGTAGCGTTCTAATGTCCCAGGAGCGTACTCTTTACCAACTAACTCTTTTATTTTGTTATTGTGGTCTTGGAAGATAGGGACGAGCATGCGTTTGGTTTCTGACAAACCAAACAATTCATTCTTTAGATTTTCTGAAGTAAGACTAATGTCTTTTTTAAAAAGTTTCTTCTCGGCTTCTAAAACTTGATTTTTTAAATAATCAAGGTGACTGTTTATTGTTCTAGCTTCTTCTGTTGAACCTTTTACTTTATTGCCTTCTGAGGACCATTTTTCGGGATTGATGTATTTGTTGGTACTAAATTCAAATCGTTTAGTATTGACTGTAACTCTGGTGTAGATTGGACAAACTCCTAAATTGTTGGCTTTTGCTCTCTTGATGTAGAAGAGAATTGATAAAGATGTGTTCATTGTTGGTGACCTTAAAGTTATTATTAAATTTATTTGATTTAATAACTACACACAAGATGTACATTTTTTGAATATGTTATTGAACACCTTGCAGTAGCGGTGTTTTCATTGCGAGGTGTCACTTAAATTTTAATTTTTTAGTGACACCTTGAAAGACACCTAAACTTTGAGATTTAATGAATAATTTGATATAACCCTAAAAGAAAAAACCCACTAAATTGTTGAATTTAGTGGGTTTTAGTAACGTTTGTATTTCTACTGGCGGAGGAAGAGGGATTCGAACCCCCGGACCTGTTACAGTCAACAGTTTTCAAGACTGCCGCAATCGACCACTCTGCCATTCCTCCAATAAGACTAATGATTTCTCATTAGCGAGTGCAAATATACTTGCTTTTTTATTTACTCCAAAAAAAATCATGCATTTTTATTGATGAATTTTTAAGGCAACAAATTCTTAATTCCACGACTTTAATTTTGAGGTGATTATACGGTTGTTGTAACGATAAGATTTTCTTTTTTGCGGACAATACTCTACTCCTATATGAAGCATTTTAGGGTAAACCCATCTAAAATACATACCTCCTAACAAACCAAAAATAAATCCACCTATGTGTGCAAACCATGCCACTCCTCCTCCGTCAGTAGATTGTAAGGAACCGTATCCACTTACCAATTGTTGAATGATCCAAAAAAGCAAAAATACAAACGCAGGTATTCGTATCACTTTGATAAAAACCAACATTTGAATGGTTGACTTAGGAAACATTACCAAATATGCTCCCAAGCAAGCTACAATAGCTCCACTTGCTCCCAATGTTGGGATTATTGAATTCCAGTTAAAATAAATATGGGTAAAAGAGGCTATAATTCCACCAAGAACATAGAAAATCAAAAATCGAAAGTTTCCAATAGTCGACTCAATGTTGTCTGCAAATACCCATAAAAAAACCATATTTCCTAACAAATGCATCCAATCGCCATGCATAAATATGGAAGTAAAAAAGGTCAACCAAATGGGATTCGGTGATTTGGTTAATGGAATCCCATGAACCTCTCCTACCAAATCTATTTGATGGATAATTTCATAAGGAACCATCGAATAACCGTATGTAAAGGCTGTGTTTGGTAATTGAAAGTAAAAAAATACCAATACATTTAACAAGATAAAACCATAGCTAAACAAAGGCCATGGTCCACCTTTGACCTGATCGTCACCAATGGGAAATATCATGAATTTTTATTTTCGCAAAGTTCTAACAACACCCCATGAGTGGATTTTGGATGTAAAAAAGCAATGTCTAAACCTTCCGCACCTTTACGAGGCATTTTATCAATTAATTGAACACCGCTTTGCTCTAAAGTTATCAATTGTTGTTCTATATTTTTTGTGGCAAATGCAATATGGTGAATTCCTTCTCCTTTCTTCTCTATAAACTTTCCTATAGGACCTTCAGGGTCGGTAGATTCTAATAATTCAATTTTGGAGGCTCCTATCTGAAAAAAAGCTGTTTTGACTTTTTGATCTGCAACTTCCTCAATCTTATAACATTTCAATCCTAATTTTTCTTCCCAAAACGGAATAGCAACCTCTAAACTTTTCACAGCAATTCCTAAATGTTCAATATGCGATAACATGTCTCTAAAATTTTATAATTTCAAAGATAGCATTTTATAGAATGAAATGATAACGGAATTACACGTTGAAACGGAAATGCATTACATCGCCATCTTTCACAATGTATTCTTTTCCTTCTACTCTTAATTTTCCGGCTTCTTTTACTTTGGCTTCCGAACCAAAAGCTACGTAATCTTCAAAAGCAATTACTTCAGCACGGATAAATCCTTTTTCAAAGTCAGAGTGAATTACACCAGCGGCTTTTGGAGCGGTATCCCCTACTTGAATGGTCCAAGCTCTTACTTCTTTTACCCCAGCAGTAAAATAAGTTTGTAAGTTCAAAAGTTTATAAGCAGAACGAATTAATTTAGAAACTCCTGGCTCGTCTAACCCTAAATCTTCTAAAAATAATTGTCGCTCCTCAAAAGTTTCTAATTCGGTAATATCGGCTTCTGTAGCAACAGCCAATACCAATACTTGGGCATTTTCTTCTTTCACCAATTCCTTTACTTGCTCCACATAAGCATTTCCAGATTTGGCACTATTTTCATCTACATTACAAACATACAACACAGGCTTGGAAGTAATTAATTGAAAACTTTGGATCAAATCAGCTTCGTCTTGGTTGATAGGCTGCACGGTTCTGGCAGACTTCGCAGCCAATAATGCCTGTTGAATTCTTTCCAACAAAGCTGCTTCTACTTGGGCTTCTTTGATGCCTGCTTTGGCAGTTTTCTTTACTTTATCCAAACGTTTTTCAACGGTTTCTAAATCTTTTAATTGTAACTCGATGTCTATGATTTCCTTGTCACGAACCGGATTTACACTACCCTCTACGTGAATGATATTATCGTTGTTAAAACATCTCAACACGTGAATAATGGCATGGCATTCGCGGATATTTCCTAAAAATTGATTGCCTAATCCTTCTCCTTTACTTGCACCTTTTACCAATCCGGCAATGTCGACAATTTCTACGGTTGCAGGAACTACTTTTTCTGGCTGTACCAATTTTTCCAAAGCTTCTAACCTTGGATCTGGTACGTTTACTACTCCAATATTTGGTTCGATAGTACAAAACGGAAAGTTTGCACTTTGTGCTTTGGCATTTGACAAACAATTAAATAAAGTAGATTTACCTACGTTCGGAAGTCCTACAATTCCTGCTTTCATGGATGATTATTTTGAAGCGGCAAATATAAGATTATTCTACAAAGTAATTTGCATAAAAAATCCCTCCGAAGAGGGATTGTATTATTCATTGTGCAAAAATGCTTTTCGGTTGAGAAGGGTTTCTTCATCCTCCACATGGTTTTCATCAGGTACACAACAATCTACCGGACAAACTGCTGCACACTGAGGCTCTTCGTGAAATCCCATACATTCAGTACACTTGTCTGGTACTATATAATAAACATCGTCAGAAACAGGAATTTGTGGAGCATCTGCATCTACCTCCATACCAGTTGGTAAAACAATTTTTCCGGTTAATTTGGTGCCCTCTTTATATCTCCATTCTGCAGCACCTTCATAAATAGCGTTATTCGGACATTCCGGTTCGCAAGCACCGCAGTTAATACATTCGTCTGTTATGATAATAGCCATGTTTGGATATATTTAATGAATTGAAAGTAATACGTTATTTTTGCACAAAAATATAACCAAAACTTCGATTCTACAAACACCTATGTTACATAACACCAAAGTAGAAGCACTAATTGCTCTAGGACAATTTTTACAACAAGCCAAAAACCAGCAATGGATTCAAAAAGAAGACGTTTGGGGAAATGAACATTTCTTTGAAAAGATGGAATCTACCATCTCACAAGCCAGAAATTACAACCCTTGGTTCACCAAAGAGCAAGTACTGTTTGCTTTGGAATCATGGGGGGAAGCTTTACAACCAAACAATATCCAAACTTGGTTAAAAAACTATACTCTTCCGACCAAAAGCCCAAAAAACATTGGCTTGGTTTTGGCAGGAAACATTCCAATGGTGGGTTTACACGATGTGTTATGTGTATGGTTAAGCGGACATTCTTTGCAAGCAAAACTATCTTCACAAGATAAATTTTTAATTCCTCTAATCGTAGATTTTTTGCAATCGTACACGAATGAGAAAAGTGTAACGTGGGTAGAACGATTACAAAATTTTGATGCTACTATTGCTACAGGTAGTAACAATAGTGCACGATACTTTGAGTATTACTTTGGAAAAGTACCACATATTATTCGTAAAAACAGAAATTCCGTTGCAGTTTTAAATGGAAATGAAACGGAAGATGATTTACAAAAATTGGGAATAGATATTTTTACCTATTTTGGATTGGGTTGCAGAAATGTAAACAAGCTATTTGTCTCTAAAGGATATGATTTTCAAGCCTTTTTTCAAGCTATTTTTCCGTTTAATGAGGTGATTTATGACGATAAATATGCCAACAACTACGATTACAACAAGGCAGTATTTTTGATGAGTAACGAAAAGTTATTAGACAATGGATTTATTACTTTAAAAGAAGATACTCGTTATGCCTCCCCTATTTCTTCAGTATTTTATGAATTTTATGATTCCGTAGAGCAAATTCAACGTAGGTTGAAAGCTGACCAAGAACAAATTCAGTGTGTGGTTTCAAGTTTCCTACCCAATAGCATTGCATTTGGAGAAACCCAAAAGCCCGAATTATGGGATTATGCAGATGGAATGGATACCATGCAATTTTTATTGAATTTGTAAATTTCGTGCACCAAAAAAACAGAATTAAAAATTTATCAACTATTTCGTTTTCGATGTGTTAAAACGCTTAAAAATCAAGTTGTTTTTATGGAATTAATTCCTCTAAAAAAGCGAAATTTGCCCATCTTATATATTTCAGAATTTCTTCACCATGAAAAAAATACATAACTTTAGTGCAGGACCTAGTATTTTACCTGCGAGTGTTTTACAAAAAGCTTCCGAAGCTATCATCAATTTTAATGGTACTGGCTTATCTGTTTTAGAAGTTTCGCATCGTAGCAAAGAGTTTGTTGCCGTAATGGAAGAAGCAAGAAGTTTGGCACTTGAATTATTAGGGCTACAAAACCAAGGTTACCAAGCATTGTTTTTACAAGGTGGAGCAAGCATGGAATTTTTAAGAGTTCCGATGAATTTGTTGCCCGAAGGTGGCAAAGCTGCCTACTTAGAAACGGGAACCTGGGCCCAAAGTGCCATCAAAGAAGCTAAAAATTTTGGGGAAGTAGAGGTTGTTGCTTCTTCTAAAGAAGCAAATTTTAACCATATTCCAAAAGGATATCACATTCCGGAAGATGCAGCATATTTTCACTGCACCAGCAACAATACCATTTTTGGTACCCAAATGAAAGAATTTCCAAATACCAATGTCCCTATGATTTGCGACATGAGTTCGGATATTTTTTCCAGAGTTTTAGATTTTTCCGAATTCGGATTAATTTATGCAGGGGCTCAAAAAAATATGGGGCCTGCAGGTACCACATTGGTTGTAGTTAAAGAAGATTTGTTAGGAAAAACCAATCGCACCATTCCAAATATTTTAAACTACCAACAACACATTAGTAAAGAAAGCATGTACAATACCCCATCGGTGTATGCTGTATATGTTTCGTTATTAACCATGCAATGGATCAAAGCACAAGGTGGTGTTGCTACTGTGGAAAAATTAAATGAAGAAAAAGCTGCCTTATTGTACCAAGAAATAGACAGAAATCCTTGCTTTGTTGGAACAGCTAACCATGAGGATAGAAGTTTGATGAATGCTTGTTTTTTGTTGCAAGACGAAACTTTAAAAGAAAAATTTGATGCACTTTGGAAAGAAGCTGGTATTTCTGGTATCAACGGGCACCGTTCTGTTGGAGGCTACAGAGCTTCTATTTACAATGCCATGCCTATAGAGAGCGTAAAGGTTTTGGTAGAAGTAATGCAAGCGTTAGAAAAATCAATTTAGTAGTAACTAGTGAATAGTGTTAACTTGAAACTTGAAAACTATCAACTATCAACCAACAACTATCAACCAACAACTATCAACCAACAACTATCAACCATTAACCCATAACCAAAAACATGAAAATTTTAGCAAACGATGGCATCTCTCAAGGAGGAATAGATAAATTACACGAGTACGGATTTGAAGTAATTACTACCAAGGTGGCACAAGAACAAATTGCCAATTACATCAACCAAAATAAAGTGGATGTATTATTGGTTCGAAGTGCTACCAAAGTAAGAAAAGATATCATTGATGCTTGTCCGAATTTAAAAGTTATTGGTCGTGGTGGGGTTGGTATGGATAACATTGATGTGACTTACGCTCGTGAAAAAGGAATCCATGTGATCAATACTCCTGCTGCATCTTCTGAGTCGGTAGCAGAATTGGTTTTTGCACATTTGTTTACTGGAGTTCGCTTTTTGCACGATGCCAACCGAAACATGCCTTTGGAAGGCGACCAAAGTTTTGAAAAACTTAAAAAAGCTTATGCTAATGGTATCGAATTGCGAGGAAAAACTTTAGGAATTATTGGTTTTGGAAGAATCGGACAGGCAGTTGCAAAAATGGCTTTGGGATTGGGAATGAAAGTAATTGCTTCTGATAAATATGTGCAAGATGCAGTGATTAGGGTCGACTTTTATAACGGTCAATTTATCAATGTAGATATAGTAACCGAGCCTATGAATGAATTGTTACAACATGCTGATTTTATTACCTTACATACCCCTGCCCAAAACGGTTATATTATTGATGAGAATGAATTTGAATTGATGAAAAATGGTGTTGGTATTGTAAATGCCGCAAGAGGTGGTGTGATTAACGAAGTAAGTTTGGTAAAATATTTAGACAATGAAAAAGTAGCTTTTGCAGGCTTAGATGTTTTTGAAAATGAACCAACACCGGAAATTCAATTGTTGATGCATCCTAAAATCTCTTTAACACCACATATTGGAGCAGCTACTTTAGAGGCACAAGACAGAATTGGAGTAGAGTTGGCCGACCAATTGGCTAGTTTGTTAAAGCAAGGATAATTTTTATATCTTTATAAAATATCCTATCATGCTAGATCAATTAACCCAACTAGTTCAACAGTTTGGTGAGCAAGCGATTGTTAAAAACCAACAAGTTCCTGATGAACTTAATGATGCTGTAAAAAAAGAAGCTGGAAATGGAATTTTAGAAGCTCTTTCCGGAATTGCCAACAGTGGCCAAGCTAATATACTTACTGATTTCTTAAAAGGAAATGGTACTCAAAAAGACCACCCATTGTTGAATATAGTGCAACAACAAGTTGGAGCAAAATTAGGTAATCAGTTTTCAATGGATAACCAAACAGTAGAAGGAATTACCAAGGATTTGATTCCGAATGTGTTGGGGCAGTTGGTTGGAAATGCTAAAAATCCAAATGTGAAAGGATTTGAGTTACAAGACCTAGTTGGAATGATTACCAAAGGAGACTCAAAGACACAAGGAAGTATTTTATCACAATTGGGAACTAGTTTATTAGACCAAAATGGTGACGGTAAGTTAGATTTAAACGATGCCATGTCTGCTTTGAGTAGCTCAGGTAAAGAAAAATCAAAATCGGGTGGTTTAGGAGCTTTACTTGGAAAATTCTTTGGGAAATAAAACCTAATTTAATCACAATATTCAAAACCGCGTTTTGCGGTTTTTTTTATTTATTAGTATTTTAGTAGCAACTAATTTCACTTTATAATGAAAGCCATTGAAATAAATGATTTGAATTTTGCTTACCAAGCAAACAAATTCATCTTAAAAAATTTGAGTTTACAAGTTCCAAAAGGAAGTATATATGGGTTTATTGGTCCAAATGGTGCAGGAAAATCAACCACGATGCGTTTAATTGCTGGGCTATATCCAGACGACTCCAAAAAAGTAAAAGTTTTTGAGCAACCTATCCAAGAACAAATACCGTTTGTATTTCATCGCATAGGTGCATTGGTAGAGAGTCCAACCTTATATCATCATTTAAGTGGTGAAGACAATTTAAAATACATTGCTACCATACGTCAAGTTAGTTTTGATAAAATTGATGCTATTTTAGAAACGGTGGACTTGCTCCATGCCAAAAAAACCAAAGTAAAACGTTACTCTTTAGGAATGAAACAACGATTGGCAATTGCCATGGCCATGATTCATGAGCCTGAATTATTATTATTAGATGAACCGGTGAATGGCTTAGATCCGACCGGAATGATGGAAATTAGAGAATTATTGGTTAAGATTAACCAAGAAAAAGGAACTACTATTTTTATTTCAAGCCATTTGTTAGGTGAAATTGAAAAAATGTGCACCCATGTTGGTATTATTGCCAAAGGAGAAATAAAGTTTGAAGGAACCATAGCCGAATTAGGGAAAAACTTTCATAGCTTTCAATTAGAAGTTGAAACCAATTTAACCGACAATCAATTAGATTGGTTGCTACAACACTTTTCAAATGCTTCTTTTACCACAAGCGAAGTTTTGGAGTTTACATTAAATCAAAAAGAAGAAATTCCTTTACTAGTAAAACAACTTACCGAACAAAATATTCCAATTTACAGTATTAAAAATAAAGGAGGATTGGAAGAATGGTTCATAAACTTGACTAAAAACTAATCGTATGCAAAATTTTATATTATTTATCAAAGGTGAGTTGATCAAAAAGAAACGAAGTGGGTTTTATTGGATGGCTATCATTTTCGGTATGTTTTTTCCGGTTGCAGCTTTTATCAATGATATGTTTGATCCACCAAGTAACCAACCAGGCTTGGCATTCAATATTTTTGAAAAGTATATAACCGAATCGGCTCCAATCATTACAGGCTTCTTTTTGGTGGTATTGATATTGCAAAATGCAAGTAAAATTGCCCAATTAGACCACAAAAATGGAGGCTGGCAGTTAATGGAATTGCTACCGTTACAAAAAACATCTATATTCTTTGGTAAATTTTTGTTGTTACTCAGCTCAAACATTCTTTTGCTTTTCTCTTATTTTGTCTCAGGAGTTGTTTTTACCTATTTATTTTTCAATTTTCACGAAATACCAAAAGAAGCAACCAACCACCTTCCTTTTGATTTTCTATTAATTGCATTTATCAAAATACTAATTGCAAGTTGGTTACTCACCACTATTCAATATGTACTTTCAGTAATCATTCCAAGTTATATTTGGGCTTTATCTATTGGTTTATTAGGATTTATTATTTCCTCCATTCTTATCAATGTAGGAAAGTTTCAACCATACAACCCATTTCATATTTTAAACCACACCGGTCAAAATCTCAAAGGTGGAGATTTGAATAATACTTTTCTTTACACAGAATATTATAGTTTCTTTTTTGGCTTCACTCTTTTGTTTATAGGCTATTGGTGGTACATACAAAAAAGTCCAAAAAGAGCATTTTGGAAAAACTGGAAAACCAGAATTTTAAGTTTGTTAATTTTTACCATCTTGATTATCGGGAGTCAATTCTACTTAAGTCCAAAAACTCAAAATGCCTCTCAAAAAACCATTATTGCTGGAGAAATTAACAGCGATTATCCTATTCGAATGGCCTATTTGGTACATCCTACCATGCTAGATACGTTGGCACAAATTGAAATTACCAATGGAGCATTCCAACATACTTTTATAGAAGATTTGCCTTTAACCAGCTATCAATTACGTTTTCAAAACTATGCAATGACACCAGTTGTTATGGGAAATTCAGACAGTGTTTATGTGAAAGCTGTTTTTCAAAACAATAAATTTGATGCAAAAATCAAAGGTAATCGTATAGCGGAAAACCAATTTAAAAATGGCGATCAATCATGGGATTACGTGAAATACCAAATTCAAGAAGGATTTAATTTAGACCAATACCAACGTTTGCAAAAAGAATTGTTAGAAGTTGCTTTGGAAAATTTAAAAAACTTAAAAAGCTTTCGAAGCAAAGACAACTTAACCTATCGGGATGATTATAAGGTAATTTTAGAAAAAGAAATTATTGTAGATCATTTGTTGTATAAAGAACAATTGGAAAAGAAAGTCAAAGGGTTGTATCCAAACAAAAGTATTGCATGGGATGCTGGTTGGAAAATTTTGCAAGAAAAAATTTCCACGACAGATTTACAGATGCTAGATTCTACCAGATATTTAGAATATCTACAATTACTTACTTTAAAAAGGGACACATCGGAAGTGGAAAACACCACCAAACTTTTGCTTGGAATGAAAAAGCTTCCAAAAGGAGAATTTAAAGATAAGTGGATGTTTACCAAGCTATATCAAGCAATGGAAGAAGCTAATTCATCCGTAGAAAGAGATTCGTTAATTGTTTATGTTAACCAAATTAATGCAGAGAGCAAAAGAAAAAGTTTGAACTTTTTATACCAAAACCTTCAAAAATTAGGAAAAGGAAACAATGCTCCAAATTTCTTTGCTTCTACTTTAAAAGGAGAAACCATTTCATTGGCTGACCTGAAAGGAAAATGGGTAGTGATAGACTTTTGGGCTACTTGGTGTGGACCATGCTTTTATGAAAGCCCGTATTTTGAAAAAATGGCCATCAAATACCAAAAGGAAAACGTAAAATTTTTGGCTTTAAGTTTAGATGAGCGAAAAGGCAAATGGGAGTTGGAGGCAAAAAACAAATCGAAAAAAGTACTGCAATGGCATGCCAATCAAATAAATCAGGTGACTTTTGATTACCAAATCAATAGCATTCCTCGATTTGTAGTGATTGATCCAGATGGAAAAATTTACCAAGCTAAAATGAGTAGACCATCTGAAGCATCATTTGAAGTTATTCTTCGCAAAGCACTTGGATTAAAAGATTTAGAATAATCATAAAACATATCTAAAAGTAAAAACCGGTTTTTGATAAAAGCGAAAATCGGTTTTTACTTTATTTGCTTCAGAGTTGTAATATACCAAATCGGTAAACAAAAATCCCAAATGCCATCGTTTGGCAATCGGAAAATCTAAACCAAAATTTAATGAGCTTAACCAAAACTCGTTTTGTTGGTTTTGTATAACACCATTGTTTTGCACTTGGTATTTGGCATATACCCAAGCGTTATTCCATTCCAAATATAAGTTGAATTGTTTTGGAACTACCGGAAAATATTTTCGATAAAACAACTCCGTATTCCACTGTTCATAATCACTTCTAAACGAGATGCTTTCGTTCTTAAAATACCCTTTCTTACCACCAAACCCAATACCTATGGCGTCTTTTGAATTGAAATGGTAATGCAAACGAGGAATGATACCTATCCGAAGCCCGGAAACATCTTGACCTTCAAAATACAACTCGTCCCAAAATAACAAGTTGCTATTCACCATATCAAAAGATACTTTGGCTTCTAATTGCCATTTGCCATGAACATTGGATTCTTGTCCTTGCACTAAAGCATAAAAAAAAAGCAGTAATAATTTCTTCATCGCTTCTCTTGGATATTTCTCACCAAATCTTCCAAACCATTTAATTTGATTTCGTACAACAAAGCAAGGTACTCCCCTAGTTTTCCTGCCGGAAAACCTTTGCTTTTAAACCAAACCACATAATACTCAGGCAAGTCGATCAAATTTCTGCCTTTGTACTTACCAAAAGGCATTTGGTAGTTTGCAAATTCTCGTAAAGTTTCTTCCGGAAGCATACTTATCGGGTAAACACCCATTGGTTTTTCTTAGACAAACTTTCGTCAAAACGATAACCTTCATAGTCAAAGCTTTTCAAGTCTTCCGGGTTTTGCAGTTGGTGGTCAATAGCATAGCGAACCATCAATCCACGAGCTTTTTTGGCAAAGAAGCTGATCATTTTCAATTTGCCGTCTTTGTAATCTTTAAATTCAGGTGTAATGATTGGTACTTTGATTTTTTTGGCATCTATTGCTGAAAAATATTCTTTACTTGCCAAATTCACCAACACTTCATTTTCTTGTAAAGTTTCGTTGAGATGTTTGGTTAGAGTTTCTTTCCAAAATTCGTATAAGTTTTTTTTGGTACCAATAGCCAAATTGGTTCCCATTTCCAAACGATAAGCTTGCATTAAATCGAGTGGTTTCAATATCCCATACAAACCTGATAAAATGCGAAGATTTTCTTGTAAATATTCTATCTTTTCTAAAGGAATGGTATAAGCATCTAACCCTGAATACACATCTCCATCAAACATGTAAATTGCCGGACGTGCATTGTTTTGGGTAAAAGGCAATTGCCAATCTTGGTTGCGTTGCCAGTTTAATTCAGCCAATTTTTCAGAAATTTCCATCATCTCCATCAAGTCTTTTGGCTTTTTTTTTCGTAATGTATTTTGAATAATTTCCGCTTGCTTTAAAAATTTTGCTTCCGTAAACTCATTGGTTGGAATGGCTGCTGATTCATTTAATGATTTGGCTGGGGATATTACAAACTTCATAAAAATCGAATTTGTACAAATTTAAAAAAGTTACAAGTTTACTTTCGTTAAAATTAATGAAAGTTGTAGCAATGAAAATTTTAGTTGGTGTAAATATTATGAAACAATCAAATCAAATCAAATTAAAATTTGATTGCTTTTTGTAATTGCCAATGCTCTTGTTAACTAACTCAACCCTGATATTTTTCCATTTGCATCAATTTTGATGTTTTCTGCATTGGGTTTTTCAGGCAAGCCAGGCATTCGCATGATATCTCCTAAAATCGGAATCACAAAACCTGCACCGTTGGCCCATTCCAATTCACGAACGGTGACTTTAAATCCGGTCGGTCTGCCACGCAAACTCTCTTTGTCGGAAAAACTCTTTTGGGTTTTTGCCATACAAACCGGAAGTTGGTCTATTCCAAATGCTCTCCAAATGTTTATTTGCTGTTTGGCTTTTGGCAAAATTTCCACCCCATCAGCTCCGTAAATTTTGGTGGCTATGGCATGCATTTTATCTTCTAAAGAGTCAGTTAATGCATACAACTCTTTCTTGTTTGGAGGATAATTTTCTAAGTGATGAAGCAATGAACTTGCGACTTCTTTCATTCCCTCTCCCCCACGTGCAAACCCTTTGGCAACCACTGCCTTGGTTTGGTATTTGGCAGCACAAGCTTCTACCAATGCAATTTCTTCTTGGGTATCTGTCGGAAAACTATTGATAACCACCAAAGGTTGGTAGCCAAATTGTTGAATGTTTTCGATATGCTTTTCTAAATTTGGCATTCCTGCAGCCACTCTCTCTACGCTTGGTTCATCGTAAGCAGCTTTATTGGCACCGCCATGGTGACGCAAAGCACGAATGGTAACTACCAAAACCACGGCAGCGGGAGTTAATGCTCCTGCTCTGCATTTGATATGAAAAAATTTTTCTGCTCCTAAGTCTGCACCAAAGCCCGCTTCTGTTACTACGTAATCTGCCAAACTCATGCCTGTTTTGGTAGCAATCAAACTATTGGTTCCTTGGGCAATACTTGCAAATGGACCTCCGTGTAAAATGGCTGGATTTCCCTCTAAAGTTTGTACCAAATTAGGTTTGATGGCATCTTTTAACAACACTACCATCGCATCTACCACATGTAACTGTTTGGCATATACAGGGTTTCCATCAAAAGAATTTCCGATAAAAATATTGCCAATGCGTTCTTTTAAATCTTCTAAATCTTTGCTCAAACACAATATTGCCATAATTTCAGAGGCAGGAGTGATGTTAAAACCCTCCTGACGAGGCATGCCATGGGTACTTCCTCCTAAACCAATCACTATGTTACGCAAAGCTCTATCGTTCATGTCCATCACCCGTTTCCAAACAACAGTACGTGGATCGATGTTTAAGGTAGAAGTTTTACTTTGCAAATGATTGTCAATCACAGCAGAGAGTAAATTATTTGCTTTTTCGATGGCAGAAAAATCACCCGTAAAATGCAAATTGATGTCTTCCATCGGAATTACTTGCGAATAACCACCTCCTGCTGCACCACCTTTCATCCCAAAAACCGGCCCCAAAGAAGGCTCTCGCAAAACAGCTACCGATTTTTTTCCCAAAACACAAAGTCCATCTTGAAGTCCAACACTTATGGTAGTTTTGCCCTCTCCGGCCGGAGTTGGACTAATGGCTGTGACCAAGATCAATTTGCTTTGCTGCACCTTTTCCTCATCTATCAAATACAACGGAAGCTTTGCTTTGTACTTTCCGTAAAACTCTAAATCATCTGGGGCTATCTGTAATTTTTCTGCAATTTTTTGGATTGGTTGTATGGCAGCACTTTGGGCAATTTCGATATCTGTTAACATGATTTTACATTTTAAAAGCGTGAAATTAGAACATTTTAACGGAAACAAAACCAACATTTGTCATGTTTTGAACCAACTTATCTTTTAAAATATTCGGTAAGTAGGAACGTTTATTAGAATAATAATCTTATAAATTACACTAAATTTAGATTTATTTTAATTAAATTTATTTTTATTGATTCTCATTTAGAATATATTTCTATTTTTGCCTCATCAATAAGAAAATAAATCGTGATTAAACAGACCGTTTGTTGTATGATGTGTATGATGTGGAAGTTTCCGCAGGGGCACTGCATGCAATAAAATTAAGTTTGCTTTGTAGGATAGACCTCTGTGAAAACAGGGGTCTATTTTTTTTTGTATCCATTTTAAAACCAATATATCATGAGTCAATTTAACACCAAAGCCTTACATGCAGGCTACGAACCCTCAAAACATTTAGGAAACAGAGCAATTCCTATTTACCAAACCACATCTTATGTGTTTGAAAATGCCGATCATGCGGCTAATTTGTTTAATTTATCCGAATCAGGGTACATCTACACCCGATTGAACAACCCTACCAACGATATTTTAGAGCAACGTTTGACAGCTTTAGAAGGCGGTATTGGTGCAGTGGTTACTTCTTCGGGTACTGCTGCCATTGCCACTACCCTTTTGACCTTGCTGAGAGCTGGAGATCATTTGGTGGCTTCTAATAGCTTGTATGGTGGTACTTTTAACTTATTAAAAGTCACCTTGCCTCGTTTGGGCATCACCACAACATTTGTGGACCCGACTAACCCGGAAAACTTTACCAAAGCGGTGCAACAAAACACCAGAGCAATTTTTGTGGAAAGCTTAGGCAACCCTAAATTAGATGTGTTGGATATCGAAGCAATTAGCCAACAAGCAAAAATCAATCGAATTCCGTTGATTGTAGATAATACAGTGGCTACTCCATATTTACTAAATCCGATTGCACACGGAGCCAATATTGTGATACACTCGCTTACCAAATACATTGGTGGCAATGGTACTTCACTTGGAGGGGTCATTGTAGATGGAGGTAACTTTGATTGGAGCAATGGCAAATTCCCTGAGTTTACAGAACCATCTGCTGGCTATCACGGCTTAAAATATTGGGAAGTATTAGGCAATGCCTCGTTTATTGCCAAAATCAGAATTGAAGGCTTGCGTGATTTAGGTTCTTCGTTAAGTCCGTTTAATGCCTTTCAAATTTTACAAAGTTTAGAAACCCTTTCAATTCGCGTTCAAAAACATTCGGACCAAGCGTTAAAATTAGCGTTGTGGCTGCAAGAACAACCCGAAGTGGCATGGGTAAACTATCCTGGATTGCATCATTCACCCTACTACAAATTGGCCCATAAATATTTACCAAACGGCCAAAGTGGTATTTTAACCTTCGGTTTACATGGGGGGTATGAGGCTGCTAAAAAATTGGTAAGTAACACCAAATATTTTTCTTTGTTAGCAAATATTGGAGATACCAAATCCTTGATTATTCACCCGGCAAGTACCACCCATCAACAACTTACTTCCGAAGAGCAAGCTTCAACCGGAGTAACTCCCGATTTGATTAGAGTATCGGTTGGTTTGGAAGATTTGGAAGACTTAAAAGAAGATTTAAAAGCGGTTTTTAATACCGTTAATCAACCAGTTGTCATTTAATACTACTCCTAACGGGAAGTGCAATGCTTCCCGTTTATTTTATAATCATGAAAGAAACTTTTACCATACAAACAAGCAATTCAAAAATAGAAATAACCTATCAAGTTTTTGGACTTCCTATTGGCACTGCTCCAGTGGTATTGGTATTTCATGCACTTACCGGAAATAGTCAAGCCACCGGAACCAATGGATGGTGGCAACAAGTGATTGGCAATCAACAAGCAATTGATACCAATCAAGTTAGTGTTATAGCCATCGAAATTCCGAGTGCAACTTCTTTTCATTTTGATTTGAAGGAATACAAGCCTTTTATCACTATAAAAGATTTGGTGCCATGGTATGATGGTTTGTTAAGTTCATTAGCTATCAATAGTATCGATATGGTGATAGGTGGAAGTTTAGGTGGTGCCTTGGCATTGGAGTTTGTAGCAGAGAGTAAACTTCCAGTTAAAAACGTGATTGCCATTGCCTGTTTGCCCGAAAACTCCCATTGGTCTTATGGCCTATTGCAAGTACAGGAAGAAATCTTGTTGCATAATACTCTTGGACTAGAATTGGCCCGAAAACAAGCCATGTTGTTTTATCGAAGTCCGGAAGGTTTGGAGGAAAAATTCCAAAACCAAAGCAAGAAAGATGGCATCAGCTCCTGGTTGGAATACCATGCCAATAGTTTAAAAAACAGATTTAGTAAAGAAGATTATTTGTTCAGAAATCATTTATTGATGCAAGTGCAAGTAAAATGGAATTTGTTTCTCCAACATAAATTAAAAAGGCACCAAACCAAAATTGTATTCATCGGCATTAGTTCTGACCAACTGTACCCAAATACCCAAATACAACAGGTTGCAAAGTTGTGGAAAAACGATTATCCGGAAGTGTACTTTGAAGAATTGATTTCTGCCCATGGTCATGATGCATTTTTAATTGACCAAAAACAAGTGAGTGAACTTATACAAAAACATGATCCTAAAAGTAAAATCCATGAAAACCAATCCTATTTATAGCCAAACTAGTTACAACCATTTGTCAAAGAAAAACAACATTGGACTTATTGTTTTTGGACACGGAAACGTGGGAACTCCCTTTTTACAACAATTTTTTCAGCAAAAAGAGTCTTTAGAAAATCATTTTTCGGTTTCTATCCAATGCATTGCGATTGCCAATTCAAAAAAAATAGCCATTCAACCTATCGGAATTCCAAGTGATTGGAACTCTTATTTAGAGGATTACGGAAAGTCTTATGATTGGAACGATGTGCTGGAAGTTATGCAGAACCAACCCAACAAAACATGGATTTTTGTAGACAATACCGCAAGTGCTGATATTGCATCCAAGTATGTCCAATTGGCTAACATGGGAGTACATTTGGTTTCTAGCAATAAGATATTCAACACCTTAGAACTTATTACATATAAACATTTACGGGAAATTCTTAAACAAAATCAACTTAATTATCACTACGAAACTAATGTAGGGGCTGCTTTGCCTATACTCCATACCCTAAAACATTTGCATTTGGCTGGAGATGAAATTCAGCAAATTAGATGTGTTTGTTCCGGGACATTAGGATTTTTATTTAGCGAATATTCTAAAAAAGAAAGAAAATTTACAGAAATTTTAGAAGAAGCCATTTCATTAGGATATACCGAACCTGACTGCAGATTGGATTTATCTGGTGTTGATGTTGCCCGAAAACTCTTGATTTTGACCAGAGAATTAGGATTGGAAGTTTCTTTGCAAGATATCCATGTTCAAAATTTAGTCCCAGAATCCTTGCAAAACGTCCCATACCAAAACTTTATAAAAGCATTTACAAATGTAAACTCTTATATAGAAAAGCTAACTAACACCATTGAAAAAGAAAAAGTTTGGAGATATGTAGGAGAAATCTACCTGAAACCCACTTTGCAAATAAAGGTGGGGTTGGTAGCAGTGGAAAAAAACTCCCCATTAGGAAATTTACAGGGAACAGACAATTTGTTTGAGATATATTCTTCCACCTATCCCACGAAACCTTTGGTTATTCAAGGAGCAGGTGCTGGAGGGATCGTAACAGCTAGAGGGGTGTTTACAGATGTAATTCAGGTAGTTTCAAAAGTTAGTGAGTAGCTGATAGTGATAGCTATTAGCAATTAGCTATTAGTGGTTAGCTCTAAATAATTTATTAGGAGTTAGTAAAACTTTTCACTTTTCACTACTCTCTCTTTACAGGTACAACCACTTTGAGTAAAGATAAGGCATACACAAAAGCTGGTGCAGCTAAACGCATGGCTGCGTGGTTGATAGTGAGTAGCCAAAAGAAAAAGAAACTCCACAAAAAAATATGTTGTTTGTTAGCAAAAGAAGTAAAAAACGGCACCAAAAACAAAATCAATAATCCCAAAAGTCCTGCCAAACCATGTTCTGCCAACATACGAGTCAGTTCGTTATGTGAAGCTGCTTCAATTCCGGTCATTTCTTCGCGGTATTGTTTGTTCACTCCAACTCCCACACCGGTAATTGGATTGTCTAAAAACATTTGAATCTCTGCTTTGTTTACTTTTTCTCTTCCTCCCAATTTATCCTGTTTTAACCTACCTGCGGCATCTTGGTTTGCGTAACGTTTTTCTATCAAGCCCGAAGTTTGGATGGTGGAGTAAGTCCATACTCCAACTCCAAGCAATAATATTACTGCGGCTATACTTGTAATTTTAGCTTTACCTATCGGATTCAATTTCCAATACAATACCCCTACCAAAACTACCATCATTACCAAACCGGTTATCATCCCCCCTCTTGAAAAAGTCACCAAGCACCGATAACCTAACATTACAGAAAGTATTAAATAAATATATGTCAGCTTTTTAGAGCGTTGGTCTATCAAAAACATGGTAAAAAACAAAAACATGCCCAATCCTAAAATAGTTGCCATTTGGTTGGGACCATACCCACCTGAAGTTGCAAAATTAGAGTCGGTACCTGTAACTACTTCTTTCACACTTGGCACTCGTAAAAATAAGATCACTAACGTAGATAGGATAGGAAGTCCTAAAAAAAATAGGCTTTTTTTTACTTGCTCTAAAGTTACCATTCTGCCTGCTGTATACATTGCAAAGACTCCTAAACAAGCCGGACCGGAAATATTAAATGCTATAGCTTTTCGTACGTTGGCATCCAAAGCTAAATTTTTGATACCAATAAAAATTCCGGGGATTAGTAACAACAAAAAAAAGAAAAACAAAAAACTCAAAGGTTGCAAACCTCTGTAGGCAATGCCAACAGCTGCAAAAATCATGATGCTATATTTGCCAAACTCATTAAAAAAAGTTGCTCCAAACATTCGTAACAATACCTCTGCTCCAGCTACGTAAGCAGCAGCATAAAGAGTTTGTGCATCCCTATCTTCATTTTGTATGATCCAATACAATCCAAACACAAAAATGGCAATGGTAATCAGTTTGGCAACTCCAGGAAATAAATACAACAATAACCCTAACCCGATATGGACTAAAAAAAAAGTAATAATAGGTACGGAACGTGATTGCATATTATTGAGGTTTTTTCCAAAATAATCGGAAGTAAGCCCAAACTCTTCCCAAGCTTTCTGACCATGCTTGTTTTTTAGATGGCGTGGTAAAAGTATTTAAAAATCGGATGGTTAGCAACCCTAAAGTAATGGAATGCCATTTGAAACGGTCAGATATGGTAGGCTTAGGATGTTTTACCCTCCAAACATACCAACCATTACGAACCACCATTTGCCCATATTGGTATTGGTTAGGTCGTCCGGAAGGCTCGTGATGGTGTTCTAATTGGGCAGCTGTGTTGAGATATAATTTCCCTAATTTAGACAATCGCAAAGTAAAATCGGCATCTTCATACAACCCATAGCCTTCAAAAAAGGTGGAAAATTGTACATGTTGGAACACTTCTTTTTTAAAAGAAGACACCCCTCCCATCAATTGCTCTACTTGGTAGGTTTTACCCGAAGGGGGTAAAAAACCGATGCTTCTGCCATGCCCAAATGTCGGCATCCAACCGGGAGGTACATTAGAGTCTAAACCCAATTTTTTTCTCCAAACCATTCTACTGCCATCTTTACGCACCCATCCGTCCCAGTAAAATTCATTTTCTTTGGGCAAATAAACATACCCAACTTCTTTCCAATGGGTTTCATTGATGATATATCCACCAACACCCAAAGCCTCCGGAAATTTTTGGTATGTACCCAATAATTGTTCAAAATAGTTGGGGTATAATATAATATCGTCATCTAAAAACGCAATGATTTCACTTTGATCAAGTACTTGTTGGATGCCAAAATTTCGCTGTTTGGTCAAGCCTCGGTGTTCTTTATCTACCAAAAAATACCGCAAATTGGCATAGGTATGATGCTCTAACAATCTCTTAGTCTCTTCGTTTAAAGAAGCATCTACCACAATCACTTCCTCAGGATATCGTGTTTGCAGTTGCAAACTTTCCAATAACCGATACAAAGCTTGGGGCCTTTGGTAGGTGCAGATGATGAGACTACATTGCATTTATTTCGTTCTTTTGCCTATAGCGATTAATTTTTTTGCGTAAAACTCTGATTTTCTGAATTGTAAAATTTTATAAGGTAATTTTAAAATTTGTAATGGCATTTGCAGCATACCTTTTTTAAACAATTGTTTTAAAAAGTATTTGTAAAAATATTCAGTTCTTTCCTCCTCACCAAAGTGTTTGTATAATTGATACATTACTGTTGGACTTGGTACAGGTCTAACTCTTTTTACAGGTGTATCCAACTCCCAAGGCTGTGATTTTCTTTTTTTACCTAAAACCTTGGCTTCACTTCCCCAAAAACGATAACCTCCCTGTGTTGGTTTTAAATGCAAGTTTACTGAAAAAGGATTGTGCAAAACGGTTGCTCCAATCTTGGTTAACGACAATCCAAAATCACCATCCTCTCCATAACCTCCATCATAATTAATGTCGTTACCTACCAATTGTTGCACAAATTCTCTTCTCACACAAGAGTTGGCATTGCTAAAGTTGTTAGAAGCACCTACTTTCCATCTTTTTGCACCTAATTGATTGATTTTGTTTTGCAAATCTTCTAAATTTTGTTGCTGATGATCGGCTCTTATATCTAAGCCATTGCATGCTACTGCATTGTAAGCTTGTAACAATTTAATGTGATTTTCAATGAAGTCAGGAAAAAAACGAATATCATCATCCCCAAAAATTATATAATCACTAGTGCAAAGTTCAATTGCCTCATTTCGTGCCCTACAACTTCCTTTGGTGGTTTGCCAAAGTACTAGCAACTCAAATGGATAATCTTTTGGTTGGTATAGATGCTCTTTCCTTTGTTCTATAGGAGTAGCATCTACCACAATTACTTGGCTAGGAAGGTAGGTTTGATGTTTTAAATCATTCAATAATGACAAAGTAAATTCTTGCCGAAGCATCGTAGGAATGATGTAAGTTACGGTTGGTGTGCCATTAATATCTTTTAGTTCTCTTGGTAATAATGATTGATGTGCATTTCTCGTTTGGTATTTTTGAGCTACTATAATCAAATTGCACCATTCGTTTACTTTCCAAAAGCCTTTTCTGAAATTTCTGTAAATGGCGTGATCTATTTTAAAATTTTTTCTAAAAAAAAGTTGGACTTCATAGGATGAAAAACACAAACATTCAGTCAATGTTTCTTCATACAATCCTTTAGAATATAAAGGAATCCCTCCATGATTTTTTAATAAATTAAATCCAAAATCCAAGGCAGCTAAATTCAGATTTTTAAAATCTTGATCAAAACCTTGTAATTGTTCCCAAACTTCCTTTCTAATCGCAAAAGCATTTGGGTTAACTCGCCAACTCACACACTCATTTAACCCATCAAAATCTTTTACATACCAAAAAAAAACTGCAGCAAAATAAATAATGTCTGAAAAAGCATTTTTATAACCTTGTTCAAAAGAACTATGCCACAAGTCACCACAACCTTTACTTAATTTGTCTAAGATTTGTAAATTAGGATTACCAGTATAATAAATTACCTCTTGCTTAGAGTTTGTAAACTCCTTAAAATTAGGTTGATTGGAGTATTTTTGCATAATAATCAATTGTTAACTTTGCCACCTGAAAGTTACTAAAATTTTGTGCTATTTTTTGTTTGGCATTTATGCCAAGATGGCTTGCTAAATCTTTATCATCTATTAATTGTAGGATTCTTTCAGCAAATTCTTGGTGCTTTGTAGGATGAACTAAAAACCCTTCTTTCCCATCTGTAATCACTTCTTTGGCCCAGCCAATATCACTTGCTATAATGGCTTTTTGCATGGCCATAGCTTCCAACCAAGCCAACGGAAGGGCCTCTGCATAACTGGGAAAAATTACCAGGTTTGCCTGCTCTAAAAACTGTTTTACTTGGGAGTAGGGCACTTTTCCGTGATAAGTAACTTGCTTTTTGGCTTGTACATCAAATAACTCTTGCATCAATTGCCAAGTAGAGGAACTATTCGTTGCAATATCTGAAGCATCCGCACCTACCAAATGTAGGGTAGCTTTGGGATATTTGGCTACTACTCGATTAAAAATCTCCGGAATTTCCAACACCCCTTTTTTTCTAATCAAAGTACCCAAATACAGTATGCTTCCTTCTTTGACACTTTCCTTCGATGACTCTGAAAATGGATGAACTTCAATACCATTCGGAATAATTTCAAATGGGAAATTACCTCCAAACACTTGGTTTGTGGTTTTTGCTGTAAAGGCACTAACCGATATATGCCCCTTGGCTTGTTGCAGTGCCCTTTTTTCATGATACCGATTCACCCATTTTACTTTTCTATTTTCCAAATGGCAGAAATAGGTATCAGAACCATTTAATCGAATGACAATTGGACATTTTTTAGGTTGGATAAATGAAGTCATGCCTGTCCAATCCGGAGCTTCTACGATATCTATCTGTTGCTGATGGTATAATTGGTTGATGTATTTTTCTATTTTTTTACAAGTCAAATACCTCGACAGTCCTTTAAATTGGATATTTTTGATTTGGTGAAACACCATCCCATTTTCTTCCCATTGTTTGTCTTTTTGCTGTCGGTATACCAACACATGCACGGGATGCCCTAATGCCACCAAAGCATGTGCCAAATGATGGATGCTCGTGCCCAAACCACCGGAAGTTCCGATTTTTGGATGTGGATATTCGGGGGTAAGGAAGGCGATTTTCATAAATTAATTATTAATTCCCAGTGCTCTTGCACCATATTCGCTAAAGAAAACTTCTCTCGAATGGGTACTTCCACAGGGTTGGTTATTTTTTCTTGTCCCGTCCACAGTTGTTGTAAAAAATCTGCCCATTTTACTGGATTTTGAGCTGGTAAAATCCATCCATTTATTTGGTGTTGCACCACTTCTTCATTCCCCCCAACCGGGGTAGTAACTACCGGTACATTGGAAGATAAACTCTCTAACAACGTCAAGCTAAAACACTCCATGTGGGTGGGATGCAACAAATAATCATATTGGGCATACACTGTTTCCAAACTACTGCTGCTACCCATCCAACCAAAGCAATGGGAAACTTGTAATGTTTGTGCCAACTTTTTTAAATCTTTTGCCTCAGGACCATCGCCATACACCGTGATCTTTATTTCTTGAAGTATCTTGTGAGGCAATAAAGCTACTGCCTGGATCAAATCTTGGATGCCTTTGGAATAACGAAGATGGGAAACCACCATTAGTCTTGGGTGTGTGGTTTTTCTATCATTTTGGATGGCATATTTCTCTGTTTCGATACCATTGTATATCACTTGGCATTTGTTTTTGATAGATTGTCCAAAATCTTTTTGCAACTCTTGCACCGTATAAGCAGATACCCCAACAAACCTATCGATGTATTTGGCATACCACCAACCTTTCCAACGTTTTTTGATTTGTTTTTTCCAAGTGTAGCCTCCGATAGGTCTTGGATTGTGGTCTACGACTATCGTTTTTTGTGCAAGGTTCCTCTGTTTTATGGTTTGGAAAAATGGAGTACAGATTTCCAAAAAGTGGGTGACCACTACATCAAATGATTGGGCATATTGCAAAAAAGTAGTTTCTACCGACTGATGCTCCTGGGCAATAATTTGCATTTGTGGATAGTACCCATGTTGGGCTTGGTTTGGAAAAAACCAAGTTATTAGATGTCCCGCTACTTTTGCCTTTTGATCCAAAGCCCAAAAAAAGCGATCCATGCCTCCTACTCGTTCCGGGAGTAGGCGGTAATTACAAAGGATGGATATTTTAATATTATTTTTTTTCAAACAATTTTTTCTTTAAAATCTTTATTTTCATTTTAAGTCGTTTGTTTTGTTTTCTAATGAAACGTTTTATAAAAAATAAATGATCTTTCCATACTATTGGCTCTTGGTAATTTGTGGGATTGAAAGTTAGTAAGTTAAAAACTCCATCTATTCTGTCGGTATGCTTTTTACTATTACCATAAGATCTAGCATACCAAGTATGATATAAAATTTTTTCATTGTTAGGAGAATAAACTAAAGTAGTTATACCGTCGTTAAATGGAGTATCCGCTTTTAAAAATAAAATTTTTTCTCCTTTTCTTCGCAACCAAAAATAAAAACAATAATATGGTTCATATAAACTCATTAAATCAAAACTCTCTTTTAAATTGGAAAAATCTTCTTTAAATTCATTTTCTAGAACAAATTGATTTTTTTTTATTTCCATTTTGTTCCAAATTAATTTCAATTTTTTCAAGTTAACGATTGAAAAAAAAGTATTTATTAAAAAAGGGCTATAGGTTCTGTTTGGGATTTCTCCCCCATCTCTAACTCCACATAAAATAAAGTCATTTAGAAACATGTAATCTATAACTTCATATATAGTATCTGAATTTAAAAACAAGACATCTTCATCAGCCATAATTAGCCAATCTATGTCTTTTTTTTTTAATTTTTCCATCATGTAATATATACTATCAACTCCAAACAAGCCAGCACCTCCATCAATCACATATTTTTGAACCCCATCAGGAAAATATTGAGAACTCTTTTTATACAAGTCCCAATTAATAACAGTGGTAAGAATTGCTATTTTTGATTTGTCTAATATCATATTCGTTTACGGATATAATTGGAGTGTTCATTATTTTCTCCTTTATGAATAAAAATCATATTATGAAAAAAATGAATAGCAATTATATTTTTATCATAATAGTTGGGTTGATAATTTTCAATTTCAAATTCTGCATAATTTAATGAGTCTATTTTGCTTTTAAAAAATTCATAAATCGTTCCTTTTTTGTTAAAATTCTCAGAAGATCCACCATAACTACTCCAGTATGAAGTTTGTGTGTCTTCAATTACATAAAAACCACCAATTTTAAGTTTAGGGAATAAATATTCAAATGATTTTATTACATGTTCATTTTCATGGCTTCCATCATCAATTATGATATCAAATTCTCCAATATCATTACTTATTTTTTCCAATAGCTCAATATCTATTTGACTTCCTTTATATATTTTAATTCTGTTCTCTTCAAGCTTAGATTTATCATAAATATCAATGGAGATTATTTTAGCAAAAGGAAAATAAGACTTCCACATTCTTAGTGATTTGCCACCTCTAATTGGATCATCATAACCTCCCACACCAATTTCTAATAAATTGATTTTTTTGAATTTCAGCTTTTGAAAAAAATGTTGATAGTGTTGTGTATAAAAATGAATACCAAACTTATCAGAACCATGAATTTTGGCTAACTTATTTAAATCAAAGGGAAAAAAAAATGCTTTAAAAGATCTAAGTTTATAGCTTAGTAGGATTTTTTTTTCATTACTTATTCTTTTTTTTAAAATTTTTATCATTTTTATTGATTTTCTATTAAATATGCTAAAGTTTCAACAATTCTTTTGCTAGTTCCTTCTAAAGGTGTAACAACTTGCATTCTAACTAATTGTTTTTGTTGTTCTAATTTATTTAATGGATTTTGCAAAGCATACATGATAGATGTAATCAAAGATTTACTTTCATTGCATATATAAGTTGCCTTTGATTCTATTACAATTTTGATATGTTCATAGTTCAAAAAACGTTGGTCATTACCTAACCCATTGGTACCATTGCCAAACACCGGATTCAAGATTGGTTTTTGAAACAACATGCCATCCAAACTCATGGTAGAAAGCATGTTGACATGCACATCAGTATGTTGTAAAATGGCCTTTAAATCGTGTACATCTTCCTCTGTAGGTATGCGTTGCGACCAAGTTTCTTGGTGTTCAGAACGAGCCAAATACCATTGTGGCACATTCCATCGAATCCAAGGGAACTGCTCGCGAATTGTTTGAAAGCGATCCGGAGTTTCTGCAGGGGAAGTTCGTATCAACAAATTAACTTTTGGAATTTCTGCCCTTTCCATAGCCGAAGCTATGGTATTTATATAATGCGGATCGTTTGGACTTGTAGAAACATCACCACAACTAAACAATATGGTTGGCAGATTGGGTTCTAATTGAAATTTATCGTAAAAGGTAGCTCTATCATACCCATATCTGTCTAGCACATACGGTTCAAATTGGGGGGTTCCCACCACATGTACTTGCTTTGGGGTTACTTGTTTGTAAAATTGCAACAAATCTGATTGCATCCACTTACTCCACACCAAATAATGGTCAAAAGTTGCTGCCATTCTACCTTTAGATGCCAAATTGTCCCAACTAAAAATAAAAGTTGTATTTAATATATTGGATTTTTTTGCTGCCAATACCATGGGTGCAATATAAGGTGGCCTTTGGTGCGTAAAAAACAATACCTCTATTTGCTGTGCTTCAAAATAAGCTTGGTATTGCTTGGTAAGAGCATGTTTGGCAAAAGTGTTTTGTTGTTGCTTCTCATACCATGCTATATGTTCTTCCTGGTGAAAATACTTGGTAAATCCATAAATGACTCTGGTAGCTACACCACGGGTAGTCCATCTTTTTGAACGATTGGCAATCCAATTATCCTGAATGCCAAAATTGTTTTTTCGATGCAATTGCAAATGGGCAACTTCTTTGGCTTTACGCCAAAACCAAGTAAAAAAAGTTTCTTCGATTACTTGAAGTTCTATGACCTCTACTTTATTCGGAATTTTTTGATAAGCACTTTTAGGCAAACAAGAAAATAACACCACTTTTTCAAATTGGTTGCTGGCCTGATCCAAAAAATCGCTCAACACAAAGTTCCGATACCCCACCCCATCGGTAATGACAATTCCTATTTTTTTCATGCTTTATCTTGGAGTAATGTAATGATATTAATCCATTGCCAAATATAGAAACTATTGTCTTGGTTTCCATTACAATAGTCACGCCATATATGTTGGACTTTTTTGGAATCTACAAAATCCAATTCACCAAACTGTATGATCTTGTCTGAAACATAATCATTTAATTTATTCGCAATCCATTCTCGTTGCGGAGTTTGCAAAGGTCTTTTAGGAGCTAAAGCTAGTTTATTTAATAACAATTCTTGGCTTATTTCTCGCAACAACCACTTTGTTTTGCCTTTTTGGTATTTGACGTAATCTTGTTGTGCAAAAGCCAATTCTACCAATCGATAATCCAAAAAAGGTTCACGCAATTCTGTACTGTGCATCATACTAACTCTGTCATTGAATCGCAAAGCTCTCGGAATTTTGGTATAAAACAAATCACGGTATTGCATATTTTGTATTTGAGAAGAAAATGGTTGTGGATAAATTTCTTTTTCTGCTAATCTTGCAAAATCACTATTCAATACCTCTGGTCGCATTGGGCTAGTAGTTACGCCTTGAATCACCTCATTAGATTGGTTGTGGTAGTAATCATATCCTGCCCAAGCTTCATCTATTCCTTGCCCATCTAACAATACTTTTATCCCTTTTTTTCTAGCTTCTTTAAACAACAGACTATAAGCCAAGGTAGGAAATCCACCAAAAGGTTCGTCTTGTATATGACTTATAATTGGAATTAACTGAGATACTTCACTTGATTTCAGTAAAACTTTATTCAAAAAATAAGGTTTGTTTTTTAATAACAATTCTACCCAAGGTAACTCATCATAATTAGAATCATCACAAAAAAAAGTGTATGCTTCTATATTTTTTGTCTTCGGAAGATTTTGATGAATCAATGCAATCAGCATAGAAGAATCTAATCCTCCACTGACATTCATACCAAGTGGTACATCGGCTCTAAATCGGAGTTGAATGGAATCGTTTAATATAGCTGTATACTGTTTTTTTAACTCTGAAATTTCTAAAACAGGTGTTTTTTGTACTCTTGTAATAAAATCATACCAAAGTTGAGGATGAAAGGTATTTAAATTATTTTGGGAAAGTACTGCATAATGTCCCGCAGGCAATTGATGAATAGACTCCCAAAAAGTTTCATTCGGCATACCATACGTACCATAAGATAAATAATTAGCCCATACTTTTTGATTGGGAGCCTTTTTTACTCCGGAAGCCCATAAAGTTTTGATTTCACTGGCAAAAGTAAATTGTTGAGCATCTGCATGATAATAAAATGGTTTTACTCCGAATCTATCTCTAGCGATAAACATTTTTTTTTCTTGTTTGTCCCAAATAGCTAGAGAAAACATTCCATTCAATTGATGTAAAAAATTAGCCCCCCAATGGATGTAGGCATTTAGTAATACTTCTGTATCAGACTGGGTTTGAAATTGAAAATGAGGAAGTAATTTTTTTTTAAGTTCAAAATAGTTATAAATTTCTCCGTTAAAAACAATCACATATCTACCAAAACTACTTTGCATGGGTTGATTTGCATTAGTAGTCAAATCAATAATACTCAATCGATTGTGCCCCAAACTACATATCGAATCGTGCCATTCTTGTGTAGCATCAGGACCGCGATGTTCTTGGGCTTGCAACATCTTTTCTAATCTGAATTTTCTATCTTCTAATGCGAATGTTGAAGAAAAAATACCAGCAATACCACACATTACAATTGAGATTTTATTAAAGGTAATTTAATTGTTGCTTTTTCCCAATCTTCTAACGTGTCAATATTTATATAAAAATCAGGATGACTTTCTAAATAACTTAACTTATCACCATAAAGACTTCCTTTTTTAACAACAGTTATTTTGGTAATATAAATAGCTCCATCACGAAAAAAAGCAGTTGGCAAATCTTGACGTCTTTTAATGATTTCGTTTTCTCCGGTAGCAATTTGAAGGAAACCTTTTTCATCTGGTTCAAAAACCCAATGTGGATTAAATTCGTGAGGAACCGGTAAAACACTTAACAAAGCATCTGTATCATCTTGAATAAACTTTTGAATGGCTTGATCTATAAATCCTTTTGGTCTAAAGGGGTAAGTGGGTTGTAATAAACAAACTGCATCAAAAAATTCATTCTGGTTTTCTAGGTAAGAAACGGCATGTTGAACTACAGAAATACTTGACGCAGAATCGGTTGCCAAAGATTCAGGTCGTAAAAAAGGTACTTCTACCCCATATTTTTTAGCAACTGTAGCAATAGAAGAACAATCTGTAGAAACAATCACTTTAGTTAAAAGTTTAGAGGCTAAAGCAGATTGAGTTGTATAAGCCAACAATGGCAATTCCCCAAGCAATTTGATGTTTTTACCCGGAACCCCCTTTGAACCTCCTCTTGCAGGAATGATAGCCAAGATTCTCATTAATACATAATTGTTTTATGAAACTGCAACGGCAATTGTTCCAATAATGCCGCAATTTGCTTTCCTGCTTCCCCGCCTCCATAAACATCAGAAGGTTGTATTGAACTTGTAATACTTTCTTCAATAGCGTTTTTAATGGCTTGCACATCATAACTAACATCTACAACATTGTTTCCCCTATCTCTTCTATGTTGCCTGGTTCCTATATTCACTACCGGAACTCCTAAATAAGCACACTCTCTGATACCAACACTTGAATTACCAATCAAACAATCCGCATGATGCAATAAGTGTAAAAAGTCTTTGCCTTCCATATTCTTAAAAAAATGTACATTAGGCAATTGGTGTTGCTCTCTAAAAGCACGTATTCCTGTGGAAGTACCATCAGCACCAGCATCAACATTAGGCCAAAACCATAAAGTAGGACGATTCAATTGATAGATTGCCTCTAATGTAGCTTCTATATGCTTTCTGGAATGCTGGTATTCATTAGTCACCGGATGTTGCATCACAACCAAATAACCGTTTGACAAATCAGGTGTTGCCCCAACACCGCCATATTTTTCGTAAGGATCAAAAGGCAGTTGCTTACTTTTCTCCTTTACTTCTTTTGCTAAATCTATAGAGGGACAACCTGTATTGAAAACAAATGCTGGATTTTCTCCTAATTTAATGACCCGTTCTTTGGCACTTTCCGAAGCTACAAAATGATAATCTGCTAATTTGGTAATGGCATGCCGAACTTTTTCATCAATGTTTCCGGTTACTTCTCCACCTTGAATATGTGCCAGCGGAATGTTCATGTAAGAAGCAGCTATGGCAGTAGCTATGGTTTCAAAGCGATCGGCAACCGTAACCACAATATCTGGTTTTAAATTGTCCAAAACGGTGGACAATTCTAATATTCCAATTCCGGTAGTTTTGGCAGCAGCAGTTAAATTCTCCCCTTCTAATACATTGAACACTTTGGCTGCTATTTCAAATCCATCATTTGAAATGTAATTTATCACTGAGCCATATCGATCCAACAAAGCAGAAGCTGCTACAATTAATTGCAATTTTAAGTTGGGGTGCTCTTGTATAGCAGATAAAACTGTTTTAACCCTACTGTAGGAAGGTCGAGCTGTGATTACTACTGCAATTTTTCTTGGAAACATACCTTTTGGATTGGAATGCAAAATAGAGAAATTAAACGAAAAGTTTGCGTTTCAAATCAAATTTTACTATAATTTTTTAAGGTTTCCGCAAACTTATGGTATCAAGTCTTCTTCATTTAAAAATTGCCATGCAGAAATATCTTTTGCTAGTTTTTTTCCAACAACCTTTTGGTATTCGGTAGCATCTATCCCATAGCCTTTAGGCTTTTTGGATTCTAAATCGTGAAAGGTAATTATATGATCTTTAGGTAAATTTTTATTTACTGCCAAAGACTTTTCGAATATATTTTTGATTTCGAAGAACGCTTCATTCTTATTTTTATCTACAGGATGATGTAACGCTTTTGAAATCATGTTCCCATCTTGCACCAATTGCTTGATTTCGTCAATCGTTAACGACGATTTAGCATCCGGGCCAAACATTCTTTTATCGAAAACGGCGTGAAATTCTAAAATTTCTGCTCCTAAGGCAATGGCAGCAATATTGGCCGCTATGGTAGATGAGTGGTCAGAAAACCCTATTTTTACTTGGTAACGTTCTTTTAATTCTCTCAACACATTAAAGCCATATTGTTCCGGTTGTGTAGGATAGGATGTAGTGCATTGCAATATAGAAAACTCGGCTTTGGCTTCTTTTAAAAATGCAACAGTTTTATCTAACTCTTCATAGGAACTCATACCGGAAGAAAGAATAATAGGCTTACCGGTTTGAACTATTTTTTGCAACAATAATAAATTAGTAACTTCTCCCGAACCTATTTTGTAGTACTTCACCCCTATTTCTTCCAACCAATCCACTGCCAAGTTACTAAATGGAGAACAAATAAAATCCAAACCCACTTCTTCACAATGTTTTTTGATTTCTTTCCACTGATCCAACTTAAATTCCATTCGCTTCCAATAGTCAAATCGAGTGGCATCTTCATAAGAAAATTTTACCCGAAAAGGTTCGTAAACACTACTCTCGGCAGTAGCTATATGCATTTGAAACTTCACGGCATCTACACCAGTTGTAGCTAAAGCATCAATATAAGAATGTAAAATGCCTAAGCTACCTTCATGGGCTTGTCCGATTTCGGCTATGTAGTAGGGTTTATTCATAATTAAATCTTTCTCACAAAAAACGCCAATGTTTCCCCTTTTGATGAAGGATCAAAAAAAGCTATGGTTCTTAAAATAAAATATTGGATAATATCTTTTATATAATTAAACCCAAACTTAAATTTTGGGAAAGGAATTCCGCCTAAAGTTACATGCTCTTTAATTTCAAAACCATTACTCTCCAAAAAATAACGAACAACATGAGGTAATGGAACAAAAACGTGATGCTCAATCATGTGCTTAGGCTGAAAAGCATAAAGTTGACCCTTAAAAAAAGAATGAAATCTCGAACGTGCACTTAAAGGATTAGGAGTACTCAAAACCATATAACCCCCTTTTTTGATATGATTGGAAATATTCTTTATACCCAATTCAGGATTGGATAAATGTTCTAGTACTTCTAAAAAAATAACAAAATCAGGAGCTAAAACACCCTCTGGTGATGACTGATTCAAATCCCATTGTACAGATTCATCTATTTTTTTTACATAATCAAAAGGCTGCCAAATAAGATTTCGCTCCACTATTGGAGTTTTAAACCAGCCCCAGCCAGAACCAATATCACTAACAATATTAGATTGCAATTGACTTCGAACTGCATCAAGCTTTAAAATGGCCCATTCTCCTCTGTTATAATTATAATTTTTTACTTTCATTTTCTGAATCCCAATAAATTTTTGTAGGCTCTAAGTCACTATATTTTTGATACTCTTCTGAAGTAAAACGATTACTTTCTTTCAATAATCTAGGAATGTGAATAAAAACATCCCAAAGCGCCAATACCAATCCTTTTGTCGCTCTACCATCTCTCTTAAATACTTTAGTTTTAATTTGAATCCACAAAGTATAAGCCAGTTTTTTAGGAATAATAGGCCAAGGATAAAACAACAAATACAAATACCAACCCGAACGAAAGCTTCTACGTTGACGTTGCGAATAATCACTATCGTTTTTGCGCGCTTTTACCTCTACACGATGTTGTACCAGTAGTTCAGGAACATAATGCACTTCCCAACCTTTTTTAAACAACTGATAACTGGCAAATTCTTCTTCTCCATAAAACACAAACCATTCCGGATAATTTGGAATGTCACGCCAAGTTTTCAAGTTCCAAACATGACCACAACCCACAAATCCTTTTACTCTATGAGGGATTTCCTTAGTAGCTATAGAAGTTGGAGCTGTTTTTCCCCAGAAAATACGACATGCTATAACACCACATTTAGGATGGTTTTCAAAATAATTAGTTATACTTTCAACCACATTTTCCGACAAAAAATGGGCATCATCATCTAAAGAAATAGCAAAATCTCCAGAACAATTGTTTAATAAAACATTACGATTATGTATTAATCCCAATGATTTTTCATTACGAAATAAAATAAGATCTGGAAAGTGGGCTTTCAAATAGTCAAAAGTCCCATCGGTTGAAGCATCATCATAAACGAGACACTCAACCCTCTCTTTCGAAAGCAAAGAAGTCAAATGCTGTAAAGTGATTTTTAAATCTTCTAAGCGATTTTTAGTTGTGATTAGTATGGAGATTTTTTTACTCATAGTAATTCATTAAGCGTACTTTTAAGATTTGAAATACTCAAGTAAGTATCCAAATCTAATCGATTTAACTCATTCAACTCCTTATTCTTCCAAGCTAAATAAAGTTGCTCAATAAGTAAAAATATTTTGTTTTCATCATCGGCTTCAGACCAATAGGGATAATCATTTCCTAACAATCTTCGAGTTTCACTGTAATAGGGGCTTAAAACTAGTAACGGACGATTAGCAGCAACACAATGAGGAAATTTTCCTGGTAAAAAGGGACTGATTTCAGATTTTGATTCTAAAATAATATTGACACTAACTTGCTCTTGTAAGGCTAAAACTTCTAAGAAAGGAATATTTCGATTTTCAACTACCAATGAAGGGATTTCTTTTTGGAGATCATTTAATACTCTCTCATGGTAGGAAGCAGGTCCTAAAAGAAGTAACTGAGTCTCTTCATTTGCTCGAGGATATTCACTTAGTAATTTTTGATATGCTTTTATTAAAGCTACAGGACTTCTCTGTTTCATCAAATTGCCCGCATGCAACAAAACCATTTTATCTTGCGGAAAATCGGTCGGAAGTAGCTGGTAATCTACGTTAAAATCTTCTAACTGATGCGGAATGACCACCCCTGTATTTTCAAAATTCGGAAAATAACTTGTCATCCATTCCAAAAGCAATTGGCTGGGAAAAGCACTGTAGGCTGCTTTTTCAGATACTTGCTTAAAAAAACGTTCTTTTAGGGCATAGCCGGGCTGGATCCAATTATATGGTCGTGGATAAAAATGAAACGGATATGGATCGTGCACATAAGCCATCCATTTGGCATGCCATTGCGGTAATTGCAATGCGGCATGGTGTGGTCTGAAACTAGCTCCTTTGCTTAAGGTGAGTAACAAATGGTAATCGGCAGGATTTTCTGTTTGTATAGCCCGTACCATGCTTTTGGAGTCGTTGAAAAAAGTAAAGGAAAAGCCTAAGCCATTTTCTAAAAATCGGTTCAAACTAATTTTGGTGTACCTCGTAAACAATCGTTCTGCCCTGCTCAACACATACCATCCATGCCATTTTAATTCTTTGATTAATTGTAATTGTTTGGCATTTATTCCTTGGATTGCTACATTTCTTTTTTGGGTGTAATGCAATACTTTCACTTCAAATCCTGCTGCCGATAAATTTCGTATCAAGGCCACATTGGCTTTAGATCCACTGCTATCGTTCACATCTACCGAATCAACCACTACTAAAATATTACGCATGGCAAATTTGGTTTTGAATAAACGAAACGATTTGTTGGCTGGCAGTTCCATCACCAAAAGGGTTGGAGACCAATTGGTTATTTGGATACTGTAAAAATGCATCTACAGCCTGTACAATGTCTGTGGATTGTGTCCCTACCAATTTTGCAGTTCCGGCAGCAATAGCTTCCGGACGTTCGGTGGTGTCTCGCATTACCAATACCATTTTTCCAAAACTAGGTGCTTCCTCTTGGATGCCACCGGAATCGGTGAGAATCAAATCAGCTTGCGACATCAGGAACAGAAAAGAGGGATAATCCATAGGTTCACTCAAATACACGTTTGAAATACCCCCTAAGATTTGTTGCATGGGTTCTTTTACCTTTGGATTCTGATGCAAAGGATACCAAAACAAGGTATTGGAGTGTTTGGCTGCCAATACTTTAATGGCAAGTGCAATTTGTTGGATGCCATCCCCAAAACTCTCTCTACGGTGGCAAGTAATCAATACCATTTTTGAAAAAGTTTCCAAGCATTGTTTGGCAACTTGTAAACTTACATTTTCAAAGCCTTGTTCAATTTTTTGTTTTCCAAAAAACAAAGCGTCTACTATCGTATTGCCACAAAGTAAAATTTGATTTTCCGATACTCCTTCCTGCAACAAGTTTTCTTTTGCTTGTTGGGTTGGAGCAAAATGATAGGTGGCCAATTTAGAGGTCATTTGTCGGTTCATTTCCTCCGGAAACGGATTACGAATGTCAAAAGTTCGCAATCCAGCTTCCACATGCCCAACTGGAATTTGGCGATGAAAAGCTGCCAATGCAACCATTACAGAGGTAGTAGTATCGCCATGAACCAAAACCAAATCCGGTTTATATTGTATTAAACATGAATCTATTTGGATGAAAATTTTTCCACTTAAGGCATTCAAACTTTGGTTGGGCAGCATCAAATTCAAATCCACATCGGGAGTAATCTCAAAAAACTCCAACACTTGGTCCAACATATCTCGATGTTGGGCAGTAACCACCACCAATACCTCCATAAAGGACTTTTGCAAAGCATGCACCAAAGGAGCCATTTTTATGGCTTCAGGTCGGGTACCGAAGCAAACTAAAATTTTTTTTATATCCATTTTATACGATGCAATAATTTAAATACAAATAACCTAACAGGATATAAAATTTTGCTTAAAATAAATATATCGTGTGAAATTGCTTCAAAATCTTCAGTTTTTGCAAATTCGGTTGACTCTAAACCTATACTATTTTGAATAAAATCATCTAATCTGTTACCCATATGATAAGCATATACTTCTGTAAGAGATAAACGATACCAACCCAACTGATCGGAAGGTTTATCAATAAACAAATCCTCCAACCCATTTTCAAATTTAATTTTTGGAAATAAATTGTTTTGCTCAAAAATTTCTCTTTTATAGGTCGCAACAAAATGCCCAGCACCTGCCAAAGCTATCACATTTTTATGCTTCAAAAAAAAATGTTTTTCTCTCCAATTATGTTTTCTATTGTTTCTGTTCAGTAAAGAAGAATTTCCCATGCCTTGTAAATACAAATCACAATCTTTTTCACTTACAATTTTTTGGTATTTATACGACATTAATTTTTTAACAAAGAAAGAAGTGTTATGCTTGTAAGCCAAATTAGGCATGGGAAGTGGGGCAACTACTCCCGCATATTGGTAAGTCTTAAAAACATCCACCATCTTTTTTTCCCAGTTTGGTAAAAATAACACATCACAATCAGTGATGGTAATTAGTTTTTCATAAGATGCCCTAGCTTCACTTAATACGGCATACACCTTGCCCTTGTTTTCGGAAAAATAAACTAATTTATCCAAAGATTTTTGATGCTTTTGTACTATTAAATCTACTTCTTTACAACTTTGGTTTAATACAAGAGTAATGGCAGTAGTAGTTTTGTTGATGGTTTTTACAATGGAAGAAATGCAATGATCTAAAATCTGATCACTTTGGGTGTAGTAATCCTCAGATGTATTGGGAATGTAACAAACCACAATAATCCGATGGCGAAAATTGGTGTTTTGCAGCTTTTTATATTTTTCCGGATTTACGCCTATTCGCATAATTAAACTAACGTTTTTAATTTATCGTTAAATGGGCAAGTATTCAACAAATCTATTTGAATTGAATTTACAATTTCTTTTTTTGGCAAAATAAAATTTGAATAATTTTTAAAAAGTTCATCTAAAATTAAATCTGAAACTGTATTTAAAAACGGAGGGGTATAATTAAAAATTTGAACAGATTCTAAATAGTCATAAAATTTGGTATCATCACCAGCCAAATTATCTGAAAACTTAACCCAAAGTGCAGGAATTCCGTATGCGTGAGCAACAATTAAACCATGCAAAGAAGAACTTATTACTTTTTCATTAATACAAATTGCTTTAACTGTTTGTTCAATATTATTGGTTAACAAATTAACTATTGTATAATTATCTAAACTCAAATCAACATTATTTACTATATTAAAATCAACTATGTGAGGAACAATTCCTATTTTTTTGAATTGATTAACTGTAGGCTTAAAAATTAATGGCAAAATTAATGCTGGATCTCCATAAACATTATTTATTTGATAACCTAATTCTTTAATTCTTTGATGTGTCCTAGGTCCTCTAACCGCTAAAAATTTAGCTCTTCTAATGTTTTGATTATTATGAATAATTCCACTCCCCCAAACAATTGAATTAGTGCTTGCTGTATTGATTATACTACCAACACAAACATAATGTTTTATCCATCTTCTGTAAATAAAATGCATTGGATGAGATACCTTAATAATTTGTGAATTTGAAATTTTTTTTGCAATGTAAGGAGTCAATATATCACCAAAATTATCTTTATTGGATTTTGACCACCAAAATAAAAAAACGAATTTGAACATCTAAAAAGCTTTTTTTAATATTCTTAAATATATATCCAAAAATTTTATCAAAATTAATAAGTTAAAATAATGAATTATGTTGAATTTAGATTTATGTTGTTTTAATATTTCATACCCTTTTTTGCATTGATTTTGTTTTATTATTACATGTAACAAGTATTTACTTAACAAAAAAATGTTTAATTGATTTGTTTCATCTGCAAACCTGAACCAATTTTCCATAATTTTTTGTTCCGAGTAATTTTTTACAAATGCATTGTACCTATTTTTTGTATTACTATATTCATGTTTTCGGTAATAAAAAAGTACATAATTAATAGGGGAAAACTTGATATTACTATTTAAAAATATTTTTAAATATAAATCTCTTTCTTCACCATATAACAATTCTTCATCAAATCTAAATGCTAGCAAAGTACTAGCTCTCCATAAAGGTCCTAACGAATTGATAAGAATTTTATAATGGTAAAAGTCTTTCAATAAATTTTGCGACGAAATATTACAATCCATACCTACATCTACCAAATCAAATTTTAAATCAATAAATGGTTTGAAATGTTTATATTGGCAAATAGTAAAAGAAATATCACTTTTTTCGAGCAAAGGCTTGATTTGCAACTCTAATTTTTGTGGATGCATGATATCATCATCGTCAAACAATTGGATGTAATCAGCTTTTCTCTCCTCTGCCCAATCTAAACCAAAGTTTCTGGTGCCTGAAAGTCCTTTTTTGTATTTGGTAGTGTCTTTTAACCTGTATAAAAATCGTGAATCTTTAATACAAAATTGCTCCACTATTTCTTTGGTGTTGTCCGTACTCCCATCATCCACTATCAAACATTCCCAATGAGGATAGGTTTGGTTTTGGATGGAAACTAAGGTTTCCGGGATCAAATGAGCCCGATTGTAAGTGGCCATGATAATCGTAACTAATGGATTCATTTAAAAGCGTTTTTAATTAAACGGAACGGTTTTAAAATTATCAAACCAATTTGATATTCAATTGAATTCATTTTTTTTAATATTTCTTTTCTACAAGATGTACTTTTTTGCAAATAGTGGTTAATAATTAAAATACCATATTTATTGATCAAATCTGAGTGCTTATTATAAATATATAACCTGTTTTCCGCATCAAATTTATTTACAGCAACTACCCTCATAGATTTTTCTCTTTGCCTATAATAAAACAAAAATTCTTCAATCACAACAATCTTCCATTTAGTTTTACATATCCTAATATAAAACTCCCAATCTTCATATCCTTTCTTCATATTTTCATCATAACCTCCTACTTGTTGCCAAACTTCTTTTAAAAAAAATGAGTTACCTATTGCAGAATTTTCCAACAAAAAATTTTCTAATCCTCCACCTTTTGGTTTAAAATCTATTGAATTGCCATTAGGATAAATTTTCTTTCCCCATGAAGTAACCACACCAATTGTATCCTCATTTTTAATTCGATCAATAGAAAGCTTTAATAAATCCTTATGTAAATAGTCGTCCGCATCTAAAACAAATATGTATTTACTGTTTGAGGCTTTTATACCTGCATTTCTTGCACCACTTAAACCTCCATTCTTTTTAAATATATATTTGAATCGTATATCTTTATTTATCCATTCTAGTGCTATTTTCTCTGTATCATCTGTTGAACCATCATTTACAATAATACATTCCCATTGAGTAAAAGACTGATTTAATACCGATTGTAAAGAGTCTTTTAAATAAATCGATTGGTTGTAACATGGAACTATTACGGAAACTACGCAATTCATTTGTCAAAAGTTAAATTTGTTAACATACTAAATCCTGTACCCTTTACCTTATTTAATTTTAATAGCTTATAAACTAATAACAATGGGATAAAAAAAATATATTTATAATTTAATGGTTTGTATTTTAACAATAAAAGACTATACTTTAAATAGTATTTTAAGCTATTACTTGTAAGAATTTTTGATTTAAAAAAATCCTTTATGTGGTGTTTTAAAATTGTGTGATGCTTTTTATGAAAATTATAATAATGTAAAATCAATTCTTCACTTTTTAATGGTAATCTGTTGGCATCTTTCCTATAAAAACTATCTATTTTGCCGCTCCAATTTGTTTTAGCAACTCCTCCATTAATAAAAAACCTTAAATATAAATCTGGATCTTCTAATCTAACTAAATTCACATCAAAGCCATTTAAAAAATTAAAAAATTGTTTTTTCCACAAACATGAGTGAATATAAAAAGGACTCTTTCCTTCTTTGAATTTTTCAAAATATTTCAAATCGTTAGTAAATGTATTAGACCGATGCAATTCACAATACATTCCTTCATAAACTATTGACGTTTTAAAAACAAAAAGATCATAGTTAATATGTTTAGATACAAACTCAATTCTCTTTTCTAAACAATCATCTGTTAACCAATCATCCGAATCTAAAAACAACAAATAGGACCCATTTGATTTTTCAACACCATAATTTCTACAACTCGATGGCCCTTTTTTTAGTTCTTTTGGCCTATTGTACAAAAAAAACCTATCATCACTATCAATATATTTTTTAACTCTGTAAAAGGTTTCATCAGTACTCCCATCATCTATAATAATACATTCCCAATTTTGATATGTTTGTTTTAAAACACTATCTAAGGTTTCACCTATTAAATGGGCACGATTAAAGGTTGGTATTATTATAGAAACTAAAGGACTCATTTTGAAAAAATAGAAGTAAATATTCTTTTATTAAACTTTAAAAAAGGAATAAAGCTAAAATTAATAAGATATGCATAATATAAATTCATCCATTCACTAAAAATTAATTTTCTTGATTTTTTTATCAAAACTTCATAGCTTAGTAATAATTCTAATCTTTGAGCTTTGCTAAACAATTTTAGTTTTTCTTTTATCAAGTCTTTGTAAAAGTGCTCTGTTGCCTGATGCTTAATTTTAATATTATTAACCATACCTGATAAGCTTATATCTGAAAAGCCAATAATTATGATTGCTTCGTTTAATGTAAATATAGTTTTGTTATCAGCAAAATCAATCCATGCCATATCATCGCTGTGCCAAGCCAAAGGATAATTTCTAAATCCAAACTTCATATAAGAAGTACGTCTAAAAAAATATTCCGAAAGAGAACTTCGTGTCTTTCCTTTAAATCTTCTAAAATAAAAATCAGATGCTTTCTCCCATTTTGGATGTTGATAAACCGAAGATATATTTTTTTTATTATAGTCATTTAAAGCACTTGCTAATCTTACAACATTTGACTTTAGTTTAAAAGCGTTATAATTCTTATAAAACTCCTCCACCACATTTTCTCCTAACACATCGTCATCTCCTAATAGCATCAACCAAGGTTCTTGATTGCTTAATGCAATGCACCTCTCCCATTGTTTTGTTAAACTTACTCCTCCTAGGTTGTTTTCAAATCGATGGTACGTAAAGTCAAATTTTCCTTCAAATTGGCTTAATAATTTGGAGCAATCCTCAGGGCTAGCATCATCCCCAATATACACCTTAAAATTTTGATTGGTTTGGTTGGCTAAGGATTGTAAGGTTTGTTCAAAAAAAGCTATTTTATAAAATGGGATAATTATTGCGAGCATTCCTCTATAACTTCTTTTGTTTTTTCTAAATATGCATTACCCCATTTTTGACATGGCTCTAAGTGGTTTCCTTCTGCCCATTCATTCCAAGCGTTTATAAATAAAAAACTCTCTGGCATGTTTTTCCATGTAAAGTTTTTAATGATATATTTTAACCATTCTCCATATTTTTCAGGTGTTGAATGATGTAATATAAATGGTTCTATTTTTCTTCTCGCAGAATTATCCCACATTGGTGTAATCCCTGGATAAACATCTTTTTGAAAGCCTAAATCCATTTGAATTTTTGAATAGTTTTCGTAATCATAATAATACTCTAACTTTTTAGGATTAGCTTTTGATTTGATTCTCAATTTACTCTTAATTCTTTGTATCAGCTTGTCCTTCCAATTCATACTATAAAAAACTGGATTCCTCTGTGTCCCAAAAGATGGTTTAAACTGAAATCCAAAATCAAAACCAAACTCTGAAGGATTAAAAGAATGTTCTTTATTTTGTGCAAAACCGATGTATAAATCCGGAAAACCAGCTTTTTTAACTTCGTTTCTCCAAACATGTATGGTTTTTTGAATATCAGGGAATAACCTTGGTCTGTAAACAATAAAAATTGGAGCCCCATTTACTTTAATATATCTCGAATCCTTAAAATAGGAAATTAAATGTAAAATATGTTGAATATCGTCCTCTTCACTGTATTCTTGCTTTATCAAAACATGTTTTTCTCCCCCGTCCCACACTCTTGTCCAGTTTTCATTAGCCCAGCATAACATAAAAGGCAAATCTTCTTTTGGATTATTTAATTTTCTATCCAAAGGTTCATGCAACAAACGTTTGCCATTAAACCAATAATGATAATAACAAAAACCATAAATACCGTAATGCTTAGCCAACGCTTCTTGTGCCAATCGAGATTCTTCTAATCTCAAATCATAAAAACCTAAATCAGCCGGCAAATGAGGTTGGTAATGTCCTTCAAATCTTGGTTTTGCTTTGGTTACATTGGTCCATTCTGTAAATCCTTTGCCCCACCAATCATCATTTTCAGGAATGGGATGAAACTGTGGCAAATGAATGGCTATGGGTTTGATTTTTTGCATCTACTTCTTGCTTAATAAATTATTTAAAATTTGGTATATTTCCTCTCCTGTTTTATGTATATCAAAATTATCTAAAATTCTTTTTTTTAAGTTATTTCCAAGTACCAGTCTCTTTTCTTTGTCTTTTAATAATAAAATTATTTCATCTGCCATGATGTTTAAATCAAATGCCTCTACTGCAACTCCTGCATCTTCTTTTATCAACTCTTCAGTTCCTCCACAATTTTTAAAACAAATAATTGGTATGCCATGTATGCCAACCTCTAAATTTACTGTCGGAAACGGATCTTCTCTTGACAACATTAAAAATAAATCTAAATCAGCAAAGTACTCACTAACCTGAGGGATGGAATGTATAAAATGAATATTTGAACGGTATTTACTGTTCTCCCAATCTTTTCGTATGATGCTGTTTACATCACCACCAAACCAAACAAAATGAATATTTAAATGCTTGTATTTTTCAAAAACGAAATTAGCAAGTGGAACAAATAAATCTTTTCCTTTTCTAAATGATTCTATACCACATGCACCTATTACAATATCAGAGTTATTTGTACCTAGCAAACCTGCTATGCTTTTTTTGGTTTGATTTTGAAGTTGTAAAGTGTTTACATATTCATATACTAATTGAATTTTTTTGTTTTCAATACCATATTTTTCAATAATTAATTTTTTAACAGCGTTAGATGCAACCAAATAACGATATTGCTTTTTTGCAACAAACTTTGATTGATTTAACCAATAATTCATTTCGTGCACATGAATTAAAACTGGAATATTAAATGAATCTATTTGGTTTAATATCTCTTGATTCATTACCGTATTGCTGTATACCAAGTCAATTTTATTAGACCATAAAAGGTATTTTAACCAAATATGAAAAAACTTTATCGAAATTTTATTTTTTGGATAAGTATAAAAGTGATCAAATTGTTGAAACTCATTTAACAACTCTCCTTCTCCCATAATCAATACATGAATAACCACATCTGATTTATTGCTTTTAAGCCATTTCAAGTAGTTTAAAAGTAATAATTGGGCACCTGCCCTATAGCAATCATGGGTAATAAAAAGAATTTTTTTCATAAATTGTTAACTAAAGAGTTTAAAATATATTTTTTTTAACTCTTTATAAATTTTAGTCTTTTTAATATTAAGTAAAGAATTGCTATTTTGAATGCTTATTTTTGGACTGGCAGTTAATTTAATATATTCATTTGGATAGTAACCAAAAGTGTATTTAACATTTTTTAATATTAAATCAAACAACATGTTATGGTCTAAATAATTAAAATCAACTTTTTCATTTATAAAAAAGGACAGTTCTTTATTTATCATGAAATCCATAAACTTACCAAATAATACAATTCTTTCTTGTAAGCTTTCTTTATTTAGCCATTCTGAAATTATAAAATCATCATTTAAAGAATTTACTTCATAACAAATGTTTTTGTTACTCAATAAGGATTTTCCAAGTTGTAAGACTGGCTTTTCATAAATTAATGACTCAAAATTAGCTGTTGAATTTACAGAGCATACATAATCTGATTGCTTAATACAATCAAAAATATTAATATCTTCAACCCAACTACCTTCTAAATTGTTTTTGCTTAAACATTCTAGGAATTGTTCATTATCATCATTATACCAGGGGTGTTTTTTTACAATAACATGATAATTGTTATGATGCTTGCTAATTTTATTAGTTAACCAATTAAAAGCATCTATATTATTTTTGTAAAGAGGTGAATAAAGAAAGTTTGAAGTATCATTATCCAATTGATTTAGAAATAAAATTATTTTTTTTTCTTGAGGAATATTTAATTTTGAACGAATGCTTAAAGTTTCATTTTTTGGTTGATCCCACCAAGTTTTTTTTATAGATAAATAGTATAACCTATAAAGATTATAATTTTCAGATGATAATTCTTGAATTTTAAGTTCATTTATATTGGTTTTAGCTATTTTAGTATTAGCAGTTATCCCTTCAAAATCAAAATGCCAAGTATTAGGTAAACAACCTCTTTCAAAGTAAAAAAAAGGTATTTTTTTATTAAACAGTATGTCTTTAATAATTAATTCATTTGCATGTTCGCCATTACCTAAAATTGTAACACATGGATTTAGCTCATCTAATAATTTCTTGTATTTGACTATTTTTATTTTAATTCCTAATATTTTTTTTTCAATATTTTTATTACCATACCATACATTTTCACGTTCTATATATCTAGAAATATCATAGGAATCAAAGTTGAATTTTTTATAATTTATTTCAATTTCATCTTCGGCTCTTTCAAAAAATTGAAAAGCATTGAAGTCTACGCTTTCTTTAATTTTATTATTACCAAAGACATAAAGTTCAAAACCTTTATCTTTTAGTAACTTAGATAATTTATTCCAATAAATTATTTCTAATTTAGAAAAATTGATATAACCGAATACTAAAATATTTTTTTTCAATTCTATTTCCAATTTAAATGATGGATATTCCCATCAAAAGGTTCATTTAACCCTTTTGGTAAGTAATCACTTAAAAGAGTAATATCACCACTATCATAACTCAATTCAGGTAATTCTTTAATAGTCTTTTTTTGCAGAACTACACTTATATTATATCCATATGATTTAATTGATGCCTCCTTACAATTAAATCCTGCTAAAACTAATTGATATAGTAGTAACCCTGCATTCCATAAAGTCACGTGTCCACCAACAATCTCGTGTTTTAATGGTGGGGCTGTAATTGCAAGAATGCCGTTCTCTTTCAAATCATTAAATATTTTTTTCAAAAATAAATTAGGGTTAGGTTGATGCTCTAAAACGTGTGATGCCCAAATTAAATCGAACTTTTTATTAAAATTATATGAGTAATAATCCCCAAAAACACATGCATGTTTAGAACTCCTTTTTTCAAAATAAACTGACTTACCAAAATCAATTGAAGTTACATTTTTATTGAAAAGTTTAAATATGTCACTGTGTTTTCCCTCTCCGCTACCTACATCAAGAACATCTTCAAACTCATAATTTTTTATTACATATTGTAAAGTCTCTCCAGCAAATGGAACTTGATCAAAAGGTGAATATACTTCACCATTTAAAACATTTTCAACATTTTGTTTTTCATTTTTTTTTAATGGTTTTTCATTTTTTTGTAAAACAATTAACTTTAACCCAATTCTTTTTAAAAATTTATTTATCAAATATCTCATTACAATTCTCTATTAGAATAAATATAATTAGGTGGTCCTTTAAATTCAATTAATTCATTATCTTCAAAATCATTGATGTTTTTAAAAACAACATCTTCAAATTCAAATATTGGAATATAAGTAAAATTGTAATATTTCTTTAAAAGTTTATCAGTTTCAAAAAACTGTTGGTTATAAATTTCTATTTGAATTATAGCATTTTTATTTCTTCTAAAAAAAATATCTCCACCTTCAATAACATCTTTTTCAGCACCTTCAACATCAATTTTTATAAAGTCAAAATTATCATTTATCAGTAGATTATCTAGGGTTGTAACTCTAACTTTTTGAGATTTATCATTTATAAAAACTTCTTTAAATTGTTGAGGCCACAGATTATTAAGTGAATGACCTTGATTATGTGTAGTAGATAAAAAAATATTTGTTTCTCCTTCAAAATTTGAAATCGCTAGATTGTAAGCTTTTATATCGGTTGTTTTTAATTTTTTTAACCTATCAAATAATTCTTTAACTGGTTCAAACGCATAAACTTCTCTAGCTCCAAATGACAAATACAATAATGAAGTAAAACCAATATTTGCTCCAAGATCCAATACTTTATAGCCTTTATTAATTAATTTTTGTGCTAAGTAAAAATCATTATTCTTTATTGAACTATAATAATTTTTCTCATGTGGTTTAGTTAAATCTAAGAACAATTTAATTTTGCCGATTTTAATATATTTTTTAAAAATATCTAACATAATTTTGATCCTTTTAGCATTACTGGACTATCTAAAGATAATTCATTAATGATTTTAATTTCATTTAAATTTTGCACCCATAATAACACCTTTTGTTCATTATGCTCTAGTGTAATAGAAAAAGTATAAAATCCCGTATTTAAAAAAATATTTATTAAGTCAATAACTAATGTATTCTCACCTAAATTAAAATCAAAAAAATCACCATTAAGTTTTGAATTATATTGAGCAACCGGTACCATTTCTTTACTTATTAAAAATATATTTAGTACAGCATCTTTAATATTTATATTTGATTTTAATTTAATGATAACTTGAAGTTTTTTTATCAAATCCGAATATGTTTGTTTTTCAGTTTTTAACTCTAGCAATTCAATTTTTTCATTAATTATGTAGTTAACTACATTTACAAATTTGTTATCATTGTAATAAGCTTCAATCACTTTAGCATTAACTCCACTTAATTTGATTTTTCCATTACTAAGTAATACTGAACTAGTACATATTTTTGAAATTTGAGGCATGGAATGTGATACAAAAATAAAAGCTGTTTTCGACATTAGTTCTGAAATTCGTTGATAACACTTACCTCTAAATCCTACATCTCCCACAGCCAAAACTTCATCTATCAACAATATATCCGGTTCCATTTGGGCAGCAATGGCAAAGCCCAATCGCACCCGCATGCCCGAGCTGTAATTTTGCACAGGCATGTCTATAAACTCCTCCAACTCAGCAAAGGAAATGATCTCTTGTAGTTTGGCGTTGATTTCTTCTTTGCTAAAACCAATTACTGCACCGTTGTTGTAAATGTTTTCTCTACCGGTAAGTATTGGGTTAAACCCTGCTCCTAGCTCAATCAAAGCACCAATTTTGCCATGCATGGTAATGGTGCCCTCATCTGGAGCAATAATGCCATTGAGCATTTTTAGCAAGGTACTTTTGCCTGCACCGTTGTGTCCGATGAGTCCCAAACACTCTCCTCTACGCACTTCAAAACTCACGTCTTTTACAGCCCAAAACTCATCTTTTCGCAAGTCTTGTTTGGTGTTTTTTCCTAAAATGCCATGCACCAAATCACTAAAGCCATAAGCCAAGCTCTTTTTGAGGTTTTTGGCAAATTTTTTCGAAACGCCTTCTGCTTTAATCAATACTTCTCCCATACCTATGCACTCATTCGTTCGGTAATAATTGGAATAGATACGCGATATACTACCAATGCCATCAAAAATAATAAAATACTTAGCAAAACAAATCCAATCCAAAAAGGTCCATATTCCAACGGAAATCCGGTAAGTACCTGTCGTAAATCTTGCATCAAATACGCAATCGGATTCCATCGCATGATTTCGTACATCAAGCCTTCTTTCGGAAAAGCATATACCACCGGAGTGATGTACATTAAAAACTGCATGCCTATTGGGATCATTCTTCCCACATCGTTGTACAGCAATCCAATGGGGGTGAGCAATATGCCAATGGAAATAAAAAACAAAACAGATACCAATAACAAGGGTATAAACCAAACCATGTCCCAAGTTGGTATCCTTTGGTAAAACACCATAAATACTACTATGATGGAAAATTTTAATAGCATATTTACCCCATACTTTAAGCATCCTAAAGTTATTAATGCTTCCTTATCAAAATTCACTTTGGTTAAAATAGATTGGTTGCCTTTCACACTTTGGGTGGTTAATTGTAAGGCCTCGCCAAACAAGCTCCACAATGTGGTTCCAATAATTACAAACAACGGATACGGTACATTGGTTTCGGAAAGTTTTATAGTACCGGAACCTTGTAAAAAAATCCACACCAACGAATTGATGATTAATGGGGCAAATGCCCAAAACACTCCTAGCAACGACTGCCGATATTGGGCTTTTAAATCGCGTAATGCCAACTGCTTGGCCAAATAATAAGAATTTTTAAATCCTAATAAACTGGCTTGTAGTATTTTGGTAAATCGGTATTGTTTGTTACTGCTATAGACTCTTTTTTCTAACGCCATAAAGTCAAATTACGGGTTAAATATAGCTTATTTTGGGTTACCGAAAAATTGTTTAGGATGAATGTTGGAAATTGGTTGTTTAACTGTTTATTCGTTCGATGACCGATTGCCGATTGCCGATGACCGATTGCCGACAACCGCAACCGAGAATCGAATATCAAATATAAAATATAAAATATAAAATATAAAATATTTAAGAAGGCTGTAAGCTGTAAGCAAAAATCCGAGAATCGAATATCGAATGTCGACTATTAACCATCAACAAATCATCGGTGGTCGAACATCGATGGTCGCAAGTCGATTCAACACATAAACAAATAAACACTTAAAAAAGGGGTTTTGTTCGATAATGGTTACAGGTTTGTTGCAGAAATGTCCCTAAAATCAAGGGTTTTAGCAAGGTTTCTGCAACCATTCTGCAACAAATGTGCCGGAAAGCCTGTAAATACTAGGGTTAACGAGGAGTGTATTATAGGTAAATTTGTAAATGAGCGAATTTTTAAAAGTCTTAGGCTGTAAGCTTTAAGCTATAAGCGTTAGGCATTAAGCAATAAGCGTTAGGCTAATTTTAATTGCCATTGTTATTGTCATTGATTTTGTCATTGATTTTGACATTGATTTTGACATTGATTTTGACATTGATTTTGTCATTGATTTTGTCATTGATTTTGTCATTGATTTTGTCACTGATTTTGTCACTGATTTTGTCATTGATTTTGTCATTGATTTTGTCACTGATTTTGTCATTGATTTTGTCATTGATTTTGTCATTGATTTTGTCATTGATTTTGTCATTGATTTTGTCATTGAT
>JAGXRF010000082.1 GCA_018335925.1 Flavobacteriales bacterium | reverse complement strand
AAAACATTTTGACATTGGCATTGACATTGACATTGCAAAAGGGTCTCGACTCCGCTCGACCTGACAAGAATTGTTTATTTGTTTATACGTTGAATTGTTTATACGTTGAATCGATTGTCGACCAGCGATGCTCGACTAACGGAAATTGGTTGATGGTTGATGGAAAAGTTTAAGGTTGATGGTTGGTGGAATAAGTCCACTTTCGAAAAGCACTAATCGAACATCGGTAGTCGGTGGTCGAAAAAAACATTTTGACATTGGCATTGACATTGACATTGCAAAAGGGTCTCGACTCCGCTCATCTGCTAATTTTGTAATTGCTTATAGCCTACTGCTTTAATCAAATTCGCTTATTCGCTCATCGGCTCATTACCTAATTAAAAAAAGAGCCTTTCGGCTCTTTTTTTTTACGCTTGCTTTTGCAATACTTGGTACTTTTTGTAAATAAAATAAATGCCAATCAAGGCCAATACCCACCAATAATCGGAGATGGGGGTTGCTGGGTCAGGAGGTAAACTCTCTGGATCTTCGTCATCATCGTTAGCCAAAACCGGTAAACTAGTGCATAAGAACAATACCAAAGGAAACAAATATTTTACTATCGTTGAATTTATAGATGTCTTTTTCATGTGGATAATTATTGGTTGATGATCACTTTTGCTTGGTACTTTTGTCCTTGTTGGTCTTCTACTTGCAATTGGTAGTACCCATTGGCCAACCCTTGGGTTGAAACTTGCAACAAGTTGGTAGTTCCTAAAGCATTTTGTTGGTACACTACTTGTCCTAAGGCATTGTATAAACTTACTTTTTGGTACGTTGCTGTTGGCAAGGCTATGTGTAACATGCCATCGTTTACCGGGTTTGGATACACTACTGCTTGACTGAATCCTTCCGGATTTGAAACTCCTAACGGACTGTTTTGGAATACTACCTGAAAACGATTCCCGGTAGAAGCCGTTGCAGAAGTTACCGTAAACGGATACGTTACTACAGTATCATCGGTTGGTATTGGGGTAACCGTATTGGTAAAGGTGTCGTGTAAAAACACTTCTACATTTGGGTTGTTAAACCCTTCGGTTTGTACTCGCAATTGGTAGTTGGCTCCCTCTTGCATGCCACTTACTCTTACCGGTAATACGTCTTGTGGAATTGCTGTAGCACGATGTTCTAAAGTAAAAGCCGAAGTTCCGTTCATCAAAGCTAAATTCTCTCCTACCCCATTAATTTTACCTCCATCGGCCATATCTACTGCATTGTTTCCGTTATCGTAAAACACTGCCAAAACTGCATCTAAATTTTGTGCCTGTTCGCTTTGGTTTTTCCACAAACTCAAACGAAGCTTGTCAATGGTGATGCTTTGGGTGGCATTTCGGTCAAAAACACCATTGTCAGAAACAGTAGCTTTATGGGCTTCGGTAATGGTAAAAGTAGCTGCTGTATTTTCTGGTAACGAAGATCTTCTAACAAAAAAGGCTTGTCCGGATTGGATATTGGTACCTGCCTGGTAGCTTCCAGAAATATTGGTATACCCTGCAACTTTATCATAAATCACATACTGACCTACCGAACCAATTTGAGGGTCTAACACCCAAAGTTTGTCTCTAAAGCCTGGGTTGCCATTCAAAACAGCCAATGGGCTAATTGGACTCGCATAAGGGTTTCCTATTAATGTATGAATATTAGCTGGTAAATTGCCGTAATTTACATCTCCTACTCTTAATGCTCCAGTAGCTATCATGGTGGTTGCTGTTGCACCAGCAGCGATGTTGGTGGTATTGGCTCCTCCGGTTACAAACACCATAAAAGCATTATTGGTAGTATTGGTAAATAAAGCTTCTGTTTGCGTATTGGTTATTGCATCCCAACCTGCCGGAGCAACCGTTTTGTATTTGTAAATGTTAGGGCTACCTCCTCCGGCAACCAAACCATTGCCTCCAGCTGGTGACCATAAGTTTACTCCTGTACCATTGTTGCCTGCTGCACCATTATTTTGCCAGTTAAAGTATACCGAGTTATTGGTATTGCCTGTAACAGGAGCTGTTAAAAATCTCCATGCTCTTTTGGCCGGAATGTGACGTTCTACTACTACGTTTCCGGTGATACTTGCTCCAACTCCAACTGGTGCTACACGAGCGGTATTTATAGTATTAGAACGTAATCTTAATAAATTGTTTGTCTGAAATTCACCATTTAATAAATTAAGTTCATTTAAAACAATTAAATTTCCTGTTCCTGTTAATGTTCCAGTGTTTGAGGTAAGAGAATTAGTAGTAATAATGGCATTGTCTCCTAAATTTAAAACAGCATTATTAAAAATTAACCCATTTGTTATAGTAGCAGAAGTTCCATCCCCAAGATTAGTCTGACCTTGTAAATTAACTTGTGAGTTCACATCAAATACTAATCCATTAGAATTATCTATTGTTAATTCGCCAGTTGTACTTCCAATCACAACATTATCCCCTGAAAAATTAAAAACTGCAGTACTTGTTGCAGTAACAGTTGCGTTCCCATTGGAACGAATTCCGTACTTAATGTTTTTTTGACCACTGCTCGAAAAACCAAGTGAAATATTATCATTTAACTCTAAAATTCCATTGATTGTAGTTGGTGTGCTTGCTCCCCAAGATGCAATATTTTGATTTAATCTAAATATTGGAATCTCAGTGGTTACATTTGGAAAAAACACCACATTTGAACTAGAAGGTGTCAAAGATGTAGCAGGATTCCACTCCAATATAGCTGCATCTTGATACAAATGTGCTGAAGAATTTACACCTGTACCTGCACCAGTTATACCTGAAGACTCTGCACCTAAAACACCACCTGTTTCGATTAGGATTGTTGCTCCCGAGTTATAAGAGATTGTACTAACTCTGTAATTAACTCTTCCTCCATCATTAACAATAATGTCATTACCTAAACCTTCATTAATGGTTGTTGTGCTTGCAATATTTAAAATTGCTCCATTATGAATAACTACTTGATCTATTGTAACAGAAGCTGTTATAGTAACTTCGTGAGAATTTAATACGCTAATTGAATTCGCATTGAATGTTGGAGTTAGTGTAGCATTGATCCAAGATACATTATCACTTGAAGACTCCCAAGTTGCAATATCATTCCAATTACCAGATTGTTTTGATCTAAAATAATCTGAAGCAGCAGATACTGTAAAAGGCACACCCGTTACTTCTTGACCTGCAGACCATTCAGAGCCTTTTCTAACAAATAACTTAAAATAATAAGTAGTTCCGTTTGCCAAATTAGAAATGGTTTGCGGATTAGCTAATCCTTTATAAACTACAAAACCTCCGTCAAAAGCATCGCCATTACCAAAAAATAAATATGCATTTTCTGCACCTGTAGGTGTACCATTAATAGATGCATTCGCTTTAGCTACTATCAAAATTTCGTCAAAACATCCTGCTGGATTTACCCAATTTAATATCATGGCTTGATTTTGCGGAGTTGCTACGTAAGAGGTTACCAATGGCACTCCATTAATTATAGTAAAAGCGTCTGAATTGCTCCCTACAGTATTTGGATCATCATTTACCACTCTAATTCTGTAACCATTCCCACTTGGGGTATTTGCTGGAATGGTAATATTAATAGGGCTTGTTCCAGTACCAATAGCAATAGGAGATGTAAAACCTCCTGACGCATCTGACAATTCTGCTGTAAAGGTGCCATTATAAGTTCCTGTTGAAGTGTAAGCCACCGTGCCTGAAGCCGTATTGGTTGCATCCACACAAAATGGAGCATCTGTCACCAAACCTGTGGAGATGATATTTGAGGCTAAACTTTCTAAAGTCCCAATTAATGTGAAGTCATCTAATCTAAATGTTCCAGCTCCAGTTGCACCAGACAAAGTCATAACAATAGTTACTGTACCTGTTACGTCTGAAATTGTATTCGAAACATTTGTAGAACCAATATTTGCTCCGGTTGTTGGAACAGTGCCGGAACCTACATTTGTTCCATTAATAGTCATACTCCAATTTTGTGCACCTGTGGTACTTCTCTGTCTCCAAAAACTAAATTGATTAACATTTAATTTATACCCTGACTCAATATCAAATGTCAAAGTATATGTTGGATTACCTGATGAGTTGCTAAGTGAAAGTGCTTGTCCACTACTTCCTGCTAAACTTGTAAAACCTGATGCACTAGTAGTCCAAGATGAATTTGATAAATTAGGATTAAAGGTATCAGGTGCAACATTGTATGGCTTCCCTGAAATTGTTGTTGTTCCGAATGAATGTTGATAAATAATCCCTTGCCCCCAACCTGTGTTCATCGTTAAAAAAAGCAGTACGAGAAGGGGATACTGCCTAGTTAGTTGTAAAAATTGTTTCATATAGTATATTAATTAAAAGATGTGTTAAAATAATAGCGGTACAAACTTAAACTATTTTGGTTAAGAGCGTTAAAGTCAAAGGTTAAAAAAATGTAATCTGATTGTTGTTGAATCGTTGAATCGTTGAATTGTTGAATCGTTGAATCGATGGTCGAAAATTGTTGAAACGTTGAAGAGCCTGCCCTGAGCCTGCCTAAGGGTTGAGTCGATTGTCGACAATCGATGCTCGACCAGCGAAAAATTGTTGAGTCGTTGAATCGTTGAAAAGTCTGCCCTGTGCCTTTCGAAGGGTTGAATCGATTGTCGATTAGCGATGCTCGGACAGCGAAAAATTGTTGAATCGTTGAATCGTTGAATCGTTGAAAAGTCTGCCCTGTGCCTTTCGAAGGGTTGAATCGATTGTCGATTAGCGATGTTCGGACAGCGAAAAATTGTTGAGTCGTTGAATCGTTGAATCGTTGAAAAGTCTGCCCTGTGCCTGTCGAAGGGTTGAATCGATTGTCGATTAGCGATGTTCGGACAGCGAAAAATTGTTGAGTCGTTGAATCGTTGAATCGTTGAAAAGTCTGCCCTGTGCCTGTCGAAGGGTTGAATCGATTGTCGATTAGCGATGTTCGGACAGCGGAAATTGGTTGATGGAAAAGTTTAAGGTTTAAGGTTGGTGGAATAGTCGACTTTCGAAAAGCGATAATCGAACATCGGTGGTCGGTAGTCGAAAAATATTTTCAAATTGGCTCATTTCCTAATTGACACATTTTCAAATTAAAAAAATTGAAAAAATCTAAAAAATTGAAAAGCTTACCCTTAGCCTCCAAAGCTTTGAGTCTACCATCGAAAAGCGGTTATCGAAAAACAATTTCAAATTTCAAACCTTCAAATCATTTCATTCGCTTATACGCTAATTCGCTAATTACCAAAAGGGTCTCGACTCCGCTCTACCTGACAAGAATTGTTTATTTGTTTAACAAGAAAATCATTTTCAAATTTCAAATCCGCTCATCTGCTAATTTTGTAATTGCTTACAGCTTATTGCTTATAGCCTACTGCTTTAATCAAACTCGCTTATTCGCTCATCGGCTCATTACCTAATTAAAAAAAGAGCCTTTCGGCTCTTTTTTTTACGCTTGCTTTTGCAAAACCCGGTACTTTTTGTAGATAAAATAAATGCCTATCAAGACCAATGCCCACCAATAATCGGAGATGGGGGCCATTGGTTCATCTCCAGGATCACCACTTCCGGGTATGCCAGGGTCATCCGCGTAAAGAGGCATTGCCATACATAAAGTTAAGATTAAGAATGCTTCTTTATATATCCTTTTTGGTATCTTATATTGAGTTTTCATCTTTCCTTAATTTTGGTTATTTCTTTACGATTTTGGTAGTATATACTTCTCCGTTTTGTTGCACTCTTACCAAGTACACTCCAACTGCTTGGCTGGCTATCGATACATTGGTATTGCCTGCTGTTAGGTTGCCTTTTTGCACTATTTGCCCTAAGTAATTGGTGATTTCATAGGTGGCAACTTCGCTAGAATTTGGTAAAGCAATAACAAACTGACCTTGGGTTACCGGGTTAGGATATACTTGTAATGTATTGTAATTTGGTTGCTCTACTCCTAATACTTGTTGGTATACTATCTTAAAACGATTGTCTGGATTGCTGGTAGTAGAAACCACTCCTGTAAATGGAATTTCAATCGTAGTGCCATCGGTTGTAATCAAATGATTGGTACCACTTTGGGTATCTTGTAGTATCGGTTGTACATCTGATGATACAAATCCTTCAGTTCTTACTCTCAATCGGTAAGAGGTTGCTGTGGTTCCTGTTAATCGAATAGGTTGTTCTGTTGTTGCAGTTGGCAAATTTTGGTACTCTATTGCCAAATTGTTGGTGCCATTTCGGAATTGAATGTTCTCATTAAAATTGGTTACTTTTAAAGCGTCTTGTGCATCTACTTCATTACTGTAGTTATTGCCACTAACACTCAAGATACCGTCTGCTAGTTGCCATTCGTTGTTAATTTGTTTGTCTAAAAGCACCCTAATTTTGTTTTCGTTGGTATTTTGTACGCTTTGCTTTGCAAACCATGTATTAGAGTTTCCAGCAACTTTATCAGTTTCTGCAATATTAAAATTGGTTTGTGTACTTCTTACAAAAAAGCCTTGACCGCTTTGTATGTATGCATCATTTCCGGATGGTGCTTCAGGAACCCAATTGCCATCGTAAGTAATATATGCTCCTAAACCTACTGATGGATCTAACATCCATAGTTTACTTCCCGAATTGTTGCTTACCAAACTCACCGGATTAATCGGGCTTGCATAAGGATTGCCTAACAAGGTAAATTGGTTGGCTACAATGTTATGATTAACGTTTCCGGTTATTAACTGACCCGATGCTGACGAAGTGGTAACTGCCGAAGTAGAAGTAAAATTACTACTGGCATGTGGCCCGGTAACAAATACCATAAACGCATTGTTTTGGCTGGCTGTAGAAACATAGGTAGTATTTGTATTGGTAACCGCTGTCCAAGCCCCATTTACATAATTGTAAATATTTGGCTGTGCTCCAACAAATAACCCTGAATTAGAAGAAGTTGGTGTTGCTGTACCTACAGGAGAGGGATGCCACAACAACAAACCTCTGCCGTTGTCGGTACCGTTGTTTTGCCAATTAGCAAAAACACTGTGGTTAGTGGTACCCTTTACAGGTGAGGCTAACAACCTCCAGGCTCTTTTGGCAGGAAGGTAGCGTTCGGTAGTAACGTTGCCGGTAATTGTCCCTGTCACCTGAGCTACTCTGGCAGTATTTGATGCATCAGAGTTTAATATTAATTGTCCGTTGGTGTTAAACTCTCCAAGTGTGGTTTTATTCAATACTTGATTTACTCTTAAACTACCTGATCCAGACAATGCTCCTTCTGTAATATTTAATGCTTCTACCGTTAAAGTAACTCCAGAATCAATAGTAACTGTACCACCATTAATGTTTAGCTCACTTAATGATTGGTTGCTGGAAACTCTTAAGGTTGCACCCGAATTTACTGTAACGATATTGTTAGATGGTATGGTTGTGCCTCCTGTACGGTTGAGTTGGAGTGTTCCATTATTAATTGTGGTCAATCCTGAATATGTGTTTTGATTTGTCAAAATCACAGTTCCCGAACCATTCTTATTAACCGTATTTGATGTAGATTCATTATTTGATATTACTCCTGTTACTGTAAACGATTCGCTAGTGTTTGCTGTTAAATTGATTGGCTGATCAAATACTTCAAGCAAAGTAAATAATCCATCCATATTTGCTCCAGAATTACGGATGTGAATCAAGGAAGGAGATACCCCTGAAGATCCTGCAAATGTTCTGATATTATTTCGGTTTGACCCTATTACTATATTAAATTCTCTGTCTGAAATCACTTCAATATCATAAGTAACTCCTGATTTAAAAGTAGTAAAATTAGGCATGTTTACGGTTGAAAAATCTGATCCGTCTGTAAAACGTGCGGTAGATTGGCCACCAACAAACTCAATTTTTAAAATTGAGTTATTATCATAACGACTCGCTAGTCCAGAACCATCAAACATCCCACCACCAGACTTAATTGAAACCCCAATAATTCCATTGGTAACAATACCATCTCTACCTCCTCCATCTTGTCCGGCAATTCTTATTCTTATTCTTTGTCCTGGTTTAACCGTTCTTTGCGTTCCGTTTAAAGAACCGTCTACTGTAAAAAATCGGCCTTGTACATTTCCCTGAGTTGTTGTTCCAAAGGAAAATAGCCCAATACCATTGGTAAAATCAAATTTTCCCGCAGACTCATTCCAAACTTCTGACCAATTGCTTTGCCCGGTAGTATAGACTTGCCCTACACTCCACTGACTACTCAATAATAAAAAACCTAATAATCCCTGTAGCAAAACTCTACGCAACATGTACTTTTGTTCCATACTTATATGAATTTTGAATTATAAATGTGTTTATTTTTTTGGAAATCCCCCTTTGTAAAAGCACCATTTTTAAGGTTTTTCTTTTACAAATTTCCAATTAGAGAAGTGAAAAGTATTAAAATTTCTTGTGTTCTTTGGTTGTACAATTCCTAACAATCCAATCGAAAACGTTTTCGTGTTGATAAAAAGTCAATTAGGTGTTTTTATTTTTTTGTTATCCGTAAAATTTGTCGAAATTTTTTGCCTTTTTAGGAAGTACTTAAACCTAAAATTTTGGCTACAACCTCCTCAGGAGCAATGGTGTGCATGGCATTTTCATAGCCCGGTACTTGTTTTTTGCCATACACCGAAGTGGGTAAAAAAGGATATTGTTCTCGGTTGGGTAACAAACTGTTCTCCAAAGGTTGTTGGAACGGGGTAAAACCTAAATACGGATGGGTTGCTCCCCATAAAGTTACTACCGGAACCCCATATATTGCAGCCAAGTGCCCGTTAGCACTGTCCATGCTCAGCATGACTTGTAAATTGGAAATCAACCCCAATTCTTCTGTTAAGGTAAATTTGCCGGCTACCACTTGTATGTTGGGTGCGGTTGCCATTTGCTGCAATTGAGCAGTTTCTTTGGCTCCTCCTCCAAATAAAAAAATGGTTCCTTGGGTTTTGTTGCTTAATTGTTCCAACACTTCTTGCATCAAAATGGTGGGATATACTTTGGTAGCATATTGGGCAAAAGGTGCAATGCCAATCCAAGGCTTTGGAAAGTTTTGCACTGTAGCTTGCACTTTTTTTGGCAAAAGTCTCGCAGGAGCAATGGCATGCTTCCAATTTACCACAAAACCTAATTTATGAAAGGTTTGTTGGTGTCGCTCTATGATAGGGGTAAGCGGATGCAAGGTTTTGTGTTGCAATAGGGTGAGTTGCTTTTTTTCCTTTCTTGCTTTTGGGGTATATGCCGTTCGAATACCTGTTAAATTAGCCAAACTTCGAAAAATTTTGGATCGAACCACTTCGTGCAAATCTGCTACATGGGTGGGATGCATTTTTTTAATATCCCAAAACCATCGAAGTATTCCGATGAATCCTCGGTGTTTTCCTTTGGTATCTACCGGAAAAAAGTGAATATTCGGAACTTCTTGAAACAAAGGTTCCCATCCGGGTTTGGAACAAACGGTGAGTTTTACCTCAGGATATTGGTGGGCAAAAGCTCGCAACAAAGGTGCTGTCATGGCAACATCTCCCATGGCAGACAATCGTATAACAATCAAATGAGCTTGCTTTTTCAACCATCTTATTTTTTACCCTGATACAATACCGGATTCAACGATTCGTCGTTGTACATTTTCATTTGTTTATACACCTTCATGTATTTGTCTCCCTGTTCAATATCGGTTAGTAATTGGTGGATGGAGGTCAACATATCTTGCTTTTGCTCCAACAACACTTGCAATTTTTCATTGCATTTATTGCGGTGTTCTTCCGAAGCATCTTCTCTGTTGGCTTCTTCATGCATGTGGTAGATTTTTAATGCCAAAATCGACAATCTGTCTAAAGCCCAAGCTGGACTTTCGGTGTTAATTTTGGCATCCTCTTTTACATGAACTCCTTGGTATTTCTGTAAAAAATAGCTGTCAATGTATTCTACCATATCCGTACGAACCTGGTTGGAAGCATCTATTTTTCGTTTTAATTCCAAAGCTGCTACCGGATTTATATTCGGATCGCGAATGATGTCTTCGTAATGCCATTGTACGGTATCTACCCAATTTTTGGCATACAATAAATGTTCGATACTTCCTTTTTCAAAAGGATTTTCTATCGGATGGTTTACGTCGTCCCATTGGTGGTAGTCGTTTACCGATTGTTCAAAAATTTGAAAAGCAAATGCTGAAAACATCTTCATGATAAATAAATCTATTTTGCAAAGATAGCTTTTTTAAAAAAGCTAACTGTAACCTACAAAAAACAACTAATTTTATGGCAAATAATTTTGCAATGCATTTACATTACCTCAACGAAAAACCAAGTTTACTGACCCATTTTATAAATGAACTTCGCGATATCGAAATTCAAAAGGAAAAAGGCAGATTTCGAAAAAATTTAGAAAAAATTGGCAGCTTGATGGCTTATGAAATGAGCAAGCATTTAGATTACAAGCCTATTGCAGTTACTACACCGTTGGGACAAAAAGCTTCGCACGACTTGCAAGACAATGTGGTGGTTTTGTCTATTTTAAGAGCCGGTTTGGCATTGCATCAAGGATTTATTGCATTTTTAAATACTTCCGACCACGGTTTTATCTCGGCTTACAGGGATCACTCTGACGAATTTCATTTTGAAATTAAAGTAGAATACATGGCAGTACCCGATTTAAAGGACAAAATTTTGTGGATTGTGGATCCCATGTTGGCTACCGGAAAATCGATTGTAGAAGTTATTAAACACTTGCAAGCTTTGCACCAACCTAAAGAAATTCACTTGGCAGTAGTAGTCGCTGCACCCGAAGGAATTGCCTATTTACAACAACAATTGCCTGAACATGTGCATTTATGGATGGCAGATGTAGACGATTGCTTGAACGAACACCAATACATTGTGCCCGGATTGGGAGATGCCGGTGACTTGGCTTACGGTGTCAAACTATAATTGCATGTAATAAAGACCAAAAGAAGCTAGTGTAATTACCCAAAGTAAAAAATTTTGGAATCTTTTATCTTCTATTTTTTCTAAATAATTGGCCGATAAAATTGCTGCCGGAAAAACCATCCATAACAACTGTTCTGGAGTTTTTTGAAATGAAATTAAAAATACAACTAGTCCGATTACTGCAGCCCAACTCAACTTAATGTAAGATTCTTTTTTGTTGATGGCTTTTTTAGGTAAAGTTCTTAAAAAATAACCGGTACCTAGCAGTAATAAGGCCATGAGTACCGAAAAACCTAAAGCTTCGTTTCCTTGTAACTGCATATTCCATTGTATAGAAAACTCCATTTGTTTGGTTATCCAAGCCTGCCAATCCATTCCAATCCATTCACAAATAGACACATACATAACACCTACCGTAAGCATTGCAATGATCGGAATGATCCAATTGCGATGGTTGTAATCTCCAGATGCTAAAATGCTGTAAAAAACCAACACCAAAAACATGATGGCCCAAAACTCTAACAAGGCTCCGGTTAAAATTAATAACGATGCATCAAACAAACGAGTTTGCATGTGTTTACTTCCTTGAATGGCCATCAACCTTCTAATTCCTAACATCACCATAAAAACCGATGCCGTTAAAGTGATGTTGGTAAATACTCCCGGTATAAATAAAATATACAAAACAGCCAACAAAAAAGCATAACTATTGTTTTTGGTCAACTCCTTTTTTTGGCATAATTGCTCTAACAAAATCAAACAAACAGACAATAATACAAAAACCAATAACTGCTGGCCCAAAACTTGGTACCATGCCAAGGTTGCATGTAAAAAACCATGCAAAAAAGTCAAAACCAGCAATAGCAACAACAAAATAATGTAATTGATTGGATTGGTTTTGTTAAAGAAATTGGCAATCATCGGATATTTTTATAGATTTGCGTTCGCTAAGATACAGGAAGTCATTTATACATGAAAAATGTTGCTTAGTTTTACCAACAATTTATCCAACTTTTGCACTTATGAAAGCATTTTTTGAATTAATCGAATCTTTATTTGTTGATTTGTTGTTTATGCCTTACGACTTGCTTCGTGATTTTGAAGTTTCTTCATGGTGGGGAGCAAATATCGTTAGCTGGATTTTTATTATAATTTGTGCTTACTATTTGGTGTACTGGCACAAACAAATATTGGTTCAAAAAGCCAATAACGAAGACAACCAAGACACTACTGCACATTCGTTTTTAAAATAAAATTAATTAAAAAGGCTCCATTCGGAGCCTTTTTTACATCAAATCTAGTCCGATATCTTTTCGGTAATACATATTGTCAAAGTGAACTTTGGCAATGTTTTGATAGGATTGGTTTTTGGCTTCTTCAATCGAATTGCCAAAAGAAGTAAAAGCCAACACCCTACCTCCATTAGTTACCACTTGGTTGTTTTTTAATGCAGTTCCTGCATGAAACACCAAACTATTTTCTACTGTATCTAATCCGGTAATCGTTTTGTTTTTCTCGTAAGCTTCCGGATAGCCTCCAGAAACAACCATAATGGTAACAGCTGTTTTTTCAGAAACTTGTAAACTAACTTCGTTTAATTGTTGGTGGTGTACTTTTTCAAATAGCTCTACCAAATCCGACTCCACTCTTGGAATAACCACTTCGGTTTCCGGATCTCCCATTCGCACATTGTATTCAATTACATAAGGGTCGTTGCCAACTTTAATCAAACCAATAAAAACAAATCCTTTGTACACCATGTGTTCTTGTTGCAAGCCAAAAATGGTAGGTTGTACAATACGTTCTTCTACTTTTTGCATAAAAGCTGCATCGGCAAAAGGCACCGGAGAAACTGCTCCCATACCACCGGTATTCAATCCGGTGTCTTGTTCTCCAATTCGCTTGTAATCTTTGGCAGAGGGTAATATTTGGTACGATTTTCCATCGGTTAAAACAAAACAACTCATTTCTATACCGCTCAAAAACTCTTCAATCACCACTTTACTGCTTGCTTTACCGAATTTGGCATCCACCAACATTTGTTGCAATTCTTTTTTGGCATCTTCTAAATCTGATAAAATCAGCACCCCTTTTCCGGCTGCCAAACCATCGGCTTTTAATACATATGGAGGGGTTAGGCTCTCTAAAAATTCAAAACCTTTATTTAAGTTTTCTGCTGTAAAAGTTTGGTATTTTGCAGTCGGAATTTGGTATTTTGCCATAAATGCTTTTGCAAAATCTTTACTTCCCTCCAATTGGGCTGCTTCTTTAGATGGTCCGATTACCATCACATGTTGAAGTGCCTCATCTTGTTGAAAAAAGTCGTAAATTCCGGCTACCAATGGATCTTCCGGACCTACCACTACCATTTGGATGTTTTCTTGCATCACCAACTGTTTCACAGCTGTAAAATCGGTTGGTTGTAATGCAATGTTGGTAGCAACCTGTACTGTTCCTGCATTACCTGGAGCTACAAAAAGTTTGGTACAATACTGGCTATGCGAAATCTTCCATGCCAAGGCATGTTCCCGACCTCCTGAACCTAAAATTAAAATATGCATGTGTGTTGTTTTGGTGCAAAAATAACTTATTTCAACCGATGTAAAGGTCAATTTAGTTACTTTTGGTAGAAATTTTTAGGATTGAAAACATTCGAATTATCCCTACAATTACAAGGATTTCCTATCCAAAAAGCCAAAGGTGAGTTGGAGGAAATTTTGTCTTTTTCCTTAAAAGAAAAAGCTGTTTGGTTAGAAAAAAAGCGAATGGAAATGGTGCAATTTCACTGGGAAAACAATCCCTTTTACCAAAAACATATAGGTGCATTTCCTAAGGAATGGAGCCAAATTCCAATACTCACCAAAGCACACTTACAACAACCTTTGGAAAAAAGATTAAGCAGAGGTTTTACATTAAAAAATTGCTACATAAACAAAACTTCTGGTTCTAGCGGAACTCCTTTTGTTTTTGCAATTGACAAATTTTCGCATGCCATGACTTGGGCCAATACCATGCATTTATTTGGGGCTCATGGAATTGATTTTGATCGCGATTTACAAGCTCGTTTTTACGGAATTCCGCTTGATTTTTTTGGATTCCAAAAAGAAAAATTAAAAGATTTATTAGCCAACAGATATCGTTTTCCGGTATTTGACTTGTCGGATGTTGTTTTGGAAAAATACTTAAAAACCTTCCGTAAAAAAAAATTTGTGTACCTCAACGGCTATACCAATTCTATATTGGTTTTTGCACATTTTTTACAAAAAAAGCAACTAGTTTTAAAGGAAGTTTGCCCTACACTAAAAGCGGTTTTTACAACTTCCGAAATGCTATTCCCGGAAGATCAAATCACGATGCAGCAAGCATTTGGAGTACCTGTAATTAATGAATACGGGGCATCAGAATTAGGGATTATTGCAATGGCCCAACCAAAAATTTCGTTAGCAATCAATACCAACACTTTATTCGTAGAAGTAGTTGATGAAAACAACCAAGCAGTAAAAGCAGGGGTAGAAGGCAGGGTTTTGGTAACTTCCTTGTATAACCATGCCCATCCGATGATTCGTTATGAAATTGGAGACATCGCTGTTTTAAATACCGAAGGTAATGGCATTCAACAATTGGTGGGCAGGACCAATGATATGGCAGTTTTGCCAAGTGGAAAAAAAATACCCGGACTTACTTTTTATTATGTTACCAAAGGCATTATTTCTGACCGAAGTCCGGTAAAGGAATTTGTTATCTTCCAAGAAAAACAAACTTTATTTAAAATTCAATATGTAAGCGATTGCGAATTGGAAGAGGATAAAATAAAAGAAATTCATCAGTTAATGGCAACTTATTTAGAGCCTGGTTTGGAAGTAGTTTTAGAGAGAGTTGGATATATTAGCAGAAGTGCTTCGGGTAAATTGAAGCAGTTTACCAATTTAGTTTCGGTACTTTAAAAAACCACGCACCATCCAATGTGTCATGTAATAGGCACTTGCTAAAAAGGATAGTTTTTCTACTTTTCGGTAATAATACCATTGCGAAGCAAGCAAAGCTTTTTTGTTTCGTGAAAGAGAGTTTTTTCTAATTCGATAAATTGCCAAAACTTCTGCAATACCATAAGCGTAGGGAATTTCTTTTAAATATTGCAGCCATAATCCCATATCCTGTCGTTTGCGAACATTAGGCATAAACTTTTTCCCTAAAGTTTGTACATCTACAAATGCTGTTAAACAACTAATGCTATTTGATTTTAAAATGTCGGTATAGGTTACTTTGTTTGGAACAATAAAATCGGAATATAGTGGCTCTAATTGTTCGTTTAAACGATGATAGGAGGCAAACACAAACGGAATGTTTGTTTGCTGAATTGTTTGGATAGAAGTTTGGATAAAATGTGGCAACCATAAATCGTCTGCATCCAAAAAAGTAAGGTATTTTCCGGAGGCTTTTTCAATACCTAAATTCCTGGTTTGAGCAGAACCAACATTTGCTTTTAAAGTAATCAAATGAATGCGAGGATCTTTTTTTTGATGTGCTTGGATAATAGTAACAGACTGGTCAGAAGAAGCATCGTCTATCAAAATCCACTCCCAATTTACATGGGTTTGGCTTTGAACAGAAGCAATGGTTTGTTCTAAAAAATCTGCTGCATTAAAAACAGGAGTAACGATGCTGACCAAATCGTTCATTTAGTATGCTTTTTCTTCTCCTTTAAAAATATTCACCACCGTTTGAATGATAATTTTAATGTCTAACACAAAAGACCAGTTTTCGATGTAAAACACATCGTACTTGATGCGATTTACCATGTCTTCATCGGTTTCAATTTCACCTCTGTAGCCTTTTACTTGTGCCAATCCGGTAATTCCGGGTTTTACGTAGTGACGAACCATGTATTTTTTGATTCGTGTTGCATAGTTTTTGTTTTGCGACCACAAATGAGGTCTCGGACCTACCACACTCATATCTCCTAGCAAAACATTATAAAATTGTGGCATTTCATCTAAACTTGTTTTGCGTAAAAATCTTCCTATTCTGGTTACTCTAGGGTCATTTTTTGAAGCTTCTCTTTCGGTGGTATGATTCAATCGCATCGATCGAAACTTATAACAGAAAAACTCTTTTTCATCTAATCCGGGTCTGCCTTGTTTAAAAATAGCCGGACCTCTGGATTCTAACATGATTAAAATGGTGAGTAGCGGAGTTAACCAAGATAAAATAAATACAATAACAATTAAAGAGAAAAAAATATCAAAAGCTCGTTTTAAAACTTTGATAACTGGGTCGTGCAGCTGTGTTTTTTGGAAAGATAAAACCGGGAAAAACTCGTAATAATCTATTTTTAAGTTTTTAGAAAGAATTTGGTTAGAGTCGGGAATAAACTTGATTTGCAAGTTATTTTCATCCACAAAATCTACCAAATCTTTCATTTGATTGGTTTTTAATTCGTTTAACGAACAATAAATTTCATCTATTTTATTATCTAAAATAAAAGCGGGTGCCTCTTCTGTTTTTCCAATAATTTCTGGTCCGGTTTTTTTATCGGAGAAATAGCCAAAAAATCGATAACCATAATCAGGACGTGAGTCAAATACACGTTTTAGCTTTTTTGCTTCTTCTGTATATCCAATAATTACCGTATTTCTAAAATTATTACCAGTAGCTAAACGATACTTTTTAAGGTAGATAAAGAAGAAATACTTCATCAAAACCACACTGATAAAAACTACTGTAATGTAAACCGCAACTTCTTTAGGGTGGAATTGAAACTCTCTAGCAAACGGAAAATAAGCAATTACCAACAACGAAAAGATGCTGATTTGCTTGAGTATTTTGGTTAAAATTTCTACAGGAGTGGTAAACCGATAAATTTGATAAAAACCAACCAAAAAAGATAATATAATCCAAGCTACCGTTTGGTAAATACCAAAATGTAAGCAATTCAACCCCATGTTATCTAAGAAAAAATAGCTCCAGAAATTCAAGAGTATTAAATCGATAACCACTCCTATGGGTCGAATGTATTTAGAATATCTTCCTTTTGACTGCTGCGTCATATTTGACTTTCTATCTAATAAAATTAGAAAAATCCTTGTGTTCTTCTTTGGCTAACTCTTCCGGTGACAACGATTTGAAATAATCATAGGTAATTTTCATACCTTCTGCTCTGCCAACTTTTGGCTCCCAACCTAATATTTCTCTCGCTTTGGTAATATCCGGCTGACGTTGCAACGGATCGTTTATTGGCAACGGATGGTAAACAACTTTTTGTTGCGTTCCGGTAAGTTTGATGATTTCTTCTGCAAAATCACGAATGGTGATTTCATCCGGATTTCCAATGTTAACCGGTAAATGATAATCCGAATGTAACAATCGGAAAATGCCGTCTACTTGATCGTCCACATAACAAAAAGAGCGTGTTTGAGAACCATCTCCAAAAACCGTTAAATCTTCTCCACGTAATGCTTGGCCAATAAATGCCGGAATTACTCTTCCGTCATTCAATCGCATTCTTGGACCATAGGTATTAAAAATTCTAACGATTCTGGTTTCTAAACCATGAAAAGTATGGTAGGCCATAGTAATGGCTTCTTGGTAACGCTTGGCTTCGTCATAAACACCACGTGGTCCAATGGTATTTACGTTTCCGTAATAATCTTCGGTTTGCGGGTGTACTAATGGATCTCCATAAATTTCGGAAGTAGAAGCAATTAAAATTCTTGCCCCTTTTACACGAGCCAATCCCAACAAATTATGGGTTCCCATGGCTCCTACCTTTAAAGTTTGGATGGGAATTTTTAAATAATCAATCGGGCTTGCCGGAGAGGCAAAATGCAAGATGTAATCTAATTTTCCGGGTACATGCACAAACTTGGTTACATCGTGGTGGTAAAATTCAAAACGAGCATCTTTAAATAAATGCTCGATATTTTTCAAATCACCTGTAATAAGGTTGTCCATTCCAACCACTTCATATCCTTCTGCTATAAATCTATCGCACAAATGAGAGCCTAAAAAGCCGGCTGCTCCGATTATTAAAATTCTTTTCATTGTTGTTGTTTTGTTACTTTCGGAAGCATCATTAAGGTGAATATGGTAAAAAATACGATGCCTCGTTGTCTCCATAAAAAGGATTCTGTCAAAAATAAACTTATCATTAGGATGGTGAAAGCAATTGGCACAAAATCTTTTAAAGAAAACGCATTTTTAACCAAAATGACTAATATAAAAACTAATAACAAGAGTCCGAATATTCCTAAATCGGCTAAAAGTTGTAAATACTGGTTGTGAAAATTCTTTTTTTGGTAGCCCTCTGAGTTTTCGTTCCCCAAAAAAACATTGTACTTAATAGCTTTTTCTTCCAGTTTTTTATACGATCCTTCCAATCCATATCCGGTGAGCCAAGGTGATTCTTCTTCTAATAATTCTTTTAACATTCTGGCTTGGTAAACTCTAAATGCAGTTCCTGGGAAAAAATCGTTTGGAGAAAATTTCTCTTGGTTCCAAGCTTCATATACACTAACGATATGAATTCCTTGGTTTTGCATTTCTAATACGGTATGACTGATACTTTTTTCATTATTTGCTTGCAATTCCACCGCAAATCGCTCTTTAATTTTACCAAAAAACAATATGCTTCCAACCAACAAAACAAATATCATCAAGTTTCGCATGCGAAGTTTTTGGGCACTTTTGGTAAAGAAAAAATAGTTCACCAAAAACAACAAAACAAAAACTACTATAATCAGTTTAGAAGACAGTAAAAACAATAAAATTGCTAAAAAAGCTGCAGAAAACCAATGAATGGTTTTTTTTACGGAAAGATTATAAAAATAAAAAAATGCCAAGGCAAAATAAACCGAAACATGAATGGCATTGACCTCTTTGGTAACCAATTCATGGTAAAAAAAGACTTCTTTATTGCCGGTTTGAATAAATCTAAAAATTGCTTTTACTACATAAAAAGTACCATATCCTACCATACTATAGCTGTAATATTTTAAAACAGCTTGTTTGATTTCTTTGGTAAAAACTGGTAAAAACACAAAAAGTATTGGCAAAAGCACCCAATAAATGTTTCTAGGGATCGTTTTTAACGTTCTTTCAGGGTCTACGCTCCAAAAATAACTTATAGCAGAAAGTATAAATAGAGCCGCAAACAGATAATAAACTATGTGACTTCCTACTTGCCATTTTTTATAGGATAATAATGTAGTAGCTACCAAAAGCAATAACATCAAGTTATTGATTCCTAAAGATAAAGGGATGGTAATAACATATAAAGTAATTGGAATAAAAGCAAAATGTTGCTTTTGGTTATTTTGGATATCGCTCCAAACACTGTTCCAATAACTGTAAATATTGTTCATTAATGTGGTTCCAGTTAAACTCTCTCTCAATCGTTTGAAAGTTATTTGTTACAAACTGCAAGTTAGAATTTTTTTGCACAGTTAGAAGTAAATTTTTCACTTCTTGGGCATTTTTAAAATAAAAGGCGTTTTCTTTTAAAATCCCCTTATTAAAATCATTGCAATGTGCCAAGATAAATGCTTGAGATGCCATGGCTTCTAACAAAGATGGATTGGTACCACCCACCGAATGTCCATGAAAGTAAAAATGACAAAAATATCTTAGATTATTTAGGTCGTTTATTTGATAAATTGCTCCTAAAAAACGGATGTGGGTATGATTTTTATACTTATTTTTTAAGTAAGTTCCATATTTGGTTTCGTGTTTTCCAATCACTAAAATAGGGGTGTTTTGACCGCTTAATACCACCCCATCTAATACCATTTCCAAATTGTTTTCCGGTTCAAAACGAGCCATCAACATGTGGTATTGGTTGGGTTGTACTTGGTATTTTTGTACAACAGAAACATCTGGTTGGTTAAAAGGATGTGCTCCGTAAGCTATGTAAGTAGAATCTTTTCCGTATCGCTTTTTTAAAAAGGATTGTATTCCTAAAGAGTCTGCTACCAAATGATCGCTGGTTACTGCAGCCAATCGTTCTGCAAAACGTAAAAATTGTTGTACTGCACGGTTGTATTTAGAGCGTTTCCATTCAATACCATCCATGTTAGTTACGATAACCGATTTTTTAGGTAATAAAAAGAACCAAATAGAATTGCTGGTATATCCGAGTTGTAAAATCACGTCAAAGTTTCTCTGACGAGCATCTAAAATACAGTTATAATCATAAATAAACTGGCCAAAAGTGCCATACTTATATTCCGGATCGTGTTGATGTAATATATGAACTCCCTGAAAAGTCTTTTCTTGGTGTGGATGATTGTGCGAATTGTAACAATATACTTCATGTCCTTTTTGAACCATGTACACCGAAAAGTATTCGGCAAATTGTTCAAAACCTCCATAATGATTCGGAATACCACGAGTTCCTAAGATAGCAACCTTCATAAATTTCTCTTACTTGGCAAATATAATTTTTAGAAACTTAAAAGCAGGCTATTTTTTCTACTCTTTTGGCATGTCTGCCTCCTTCAAATGGGGTATGTAAAAACGTAGCAACCATTTCAACTGCTTGTGTTATTGAAGTAAATCGGGCAGGTATACTAATTACATTGGCATCGTTATGTTGACGAGCCAAAGCAGCAATCTCTTTGGTCCAACACAAGGCTGCTCTTATGGCTTGGTGCTTGTTTACTGTCATGGCAATCCCATTTCCGGATCCACAAATTACTATTCCAAAATCTGCTTTTTGTTGGGTAACATCTTCTGCCACTGGATGACCAAAATCTGGGTAATCTACGCTATCGCCTCCATCAGTCCCGTGGTTGATTACTTGATGCCCTTGAGCTGTTAAATAAGCAACAATGGCTTGTTTGTATTCCGGACCAGCATGGTCGTTTCCGATAGATATTGTCATGATTTTAACGGATGTTTCAGGGTTAATGCCTATTTTTACAAAGGTAAAAATTCCAAGCAAAGCTGGAAGTTAAAATCTTTTTTTTTGCAAAAACACACCAAATACGATTATGCTATTGTTGGAACCGGTTTGTCTGGTTTGCTTTTGGCATATGAAATGTCGCAACATGAATTTTTTATCCACAAAAAAATACTCTTGATTGACAAAGAAATCAAAAACACCAACGATCGAACCTGGTGTTTTTGGAGCAAAGAACAAGGTATTTGGGAAAATGCTGCAACCAATATTTGGGAAAAAGCCTTGTTTCAAAATGATTCTTTTTCTTCGGTATTCCCTTTACATCCGTACAAATACTATCGATTAGAAAGTAAAAACTTTTACCAAACTATTTGGAATACCATACAACAACGTCCTAATATCGAATTTTTACAAGCTTATACGGAAAGTTGGAAAGAAACGAATGAAGAAGTGCATATTCAAACTAACCAAGGAGAAGTAAATTGCAAATATTTATTTCATAGTATTTTACAGCCTTCTCTTTTACAACAACAAAAGCAATATGCTTACCTGAAACAACACTTTATTGGTTGGTTTGTAAAAACAGAGGAAGAAGTTTTTAATCCAGAGGTAGTCTCTTTTATGGATTTTAAAATTCCTCAACAAGGAAACACCCGATTTATGTATGTGCTTCCTTTTAGTAAAACAGAAGCCTTAGTTGAATATACGCTGTTTTCTGCTGATTTATTAAATGAAGAAGTATATGAAAATGCCATTAAATCTTTTCTTATAGAATTAGGTGTAAAAAATTACACCATAACCGAAAAAGAACAAGGAAACATTCCGATGACGTGTTTTCCGTTTTCTTCGCAGCAAAGCAAACGAATTATTCCGATTGGTTCTGCTGGTGGCTGGACCAAAGCAAGTACCGGGTACACTTTTTATCCTTCTACCAAAAAAGCAAAACAATTGGTACAACAAATCATTCAAGGAAACTTAACTCCTTTCAAGGAGAAAAAATATCGTTTTTGGTGGTATGATTTGATTTTGTTAGAGGTATTGGATAAACACAATTATTTAGGGGCAAAACTATTTGGAATTTTGTTTCAAAAAAATGCGATTTCTTCCATTTTTGACTTTCTAAATGAGGAAAGTACACCTAAAAAAGAAGTACAAATCATGGTGCAAATGCCACCTTTCTTATTTTGGAAAGCTACGATGCGTGCTTTGGTTCGTTTTTTATATAAGTAATTATTTTTCAATTACTTATGTGTGTTTATTTTTTACATTGTTAATTCAATTTTACAACTACTTGATTTTCAGTTAACTTTAAATTAACATGAATTGTTAATTATTTTGAAAAAAAAACGAAAGAATTTTTACCATCGCATACTTTTTTTTCTAAACCAAAATTGAAATGAATTTACGCTTGTTTTTTATTTCTTTTTTTAGAATTCTTTTGAACTGTTTTAAGGGTAGTTTTCAACAATTTTCAATAAAAAAATTATCTATAAAAACTACCAAAAACAGGTTATTAACTAATGTTTATAAATTGCTTTAATTTCTTTATTTTCAATTAAAATCACCTAAATAACGTTGTGAATAAGTGTGAATAAATAGGTAAAAAAATATTTTCGGTGTTTTCGTTGTAAAGTTATTCGCATCATTAACACCCTATAATCATCATCAAAATATTTTTAAAAATTAAAATTTCTTTTTTCTGTTTTTAGTTATTGTTGAAAACTTCAATCAATTTTACGCAAGTTTGTTTTTTCGTTTAAGTCTTCTATAATTTTTAAAACGATTTCTGCATCATTTGGATGTACTTTTAAATGAATGCCACCGTAGGCAATGCTTGCCAATGGATCGATAGATATTGCGGTTTCATTTCTAAAAAAATAGGCAATCCCTTCAGCATCTAAAATACTTTTGAGTACCACAATATCTGCCGGAAATGTAAAAGTAGCAATGGTGATAAAATCTTTCATAGATGATTCATTTTGATTGTTCAATTTACGTAATTTTTGCTCTATAAGGTTAATTTAACTTAAAGTTAGAAGTTGGCTATAGGTACTTGAAAAAGAATTTGTATTTTTCCGAATATAATTTGTGTAATGAAGAAGAGAAAAATTAAAAGTAAAAAAGGAAAAGATTTTAGTGCCGACATATTAAAAATTCTGGCAAAAGACTCTAAAAAGAATTTTAACTACAAACAAATTGCTGCCATTTTAGAGGTAGAAGATACCAAATCGAGAAATGAAATTATCAAAGATTTGAAAGTTTTGGCAGCCAATAAACTAATCACCGAAGTAGAAAGAGGTAAATACCAAGCAGTGATTTCAAAAGATTATTACGAAGGTTATATTGATATGACTTCTCGTAAAACTGCTTATTTTGTTTGTGAAGATTTAGAAGATGATGTTTTTGTGCCCTTTGTAAACCTTAACAAAGCTTTGCATAACGACAAAGTGAGAGCTTATGTGTACAACCGAAGAAGCAATCGCAGACCAGAAGCAGAAGTCATCGAAATTTTACAACGCGATAAAACGGAATTTGTTGGGGTGATAGATGTGCAAAAAAACTTTGCTTTTGTATCAACAGCCAATCCTAAAATGTACACTGATATTTTTATTCCAAAAAATCAATTAAATGGAGCAGAAAATGGTGATGTAGTTTTGGTAACTATGGAAGATTGGCCCGCAAGAGCCGATAGTCCGTTTGGTAAAGTATTAAAAGTATTAGGAAAACCTGGAGAACACAATACCGAAATTCATGCCATTTTAGCTGAGTATGGTTTACCGTATGATTTTCCGATTGAAGTACAAACTTTTGCTAATAAAATTGACACTTCTATTACTGAAGAAGAAATTAAAAAACGAAGAGATTTTAGAAATATTCTCACTTTTACCATCGACCCAAAAGATGCTAAAGATTTAGATGATGCCTTGTCTTTTCAAGTGTTAGAAAATGGTAATTATGAAATTGGAGTGCATATAGCAGATGTGACCCATTATTTAGAAGAAGGAACTGTTTTGGATGAAGAAGCTTTTAACCGTGCCACTTCGGTATATTTGGTAGACAGAGTAGTTCCGATGTTGCCTGAAGTGTTGAGTAACGATGCTTGTTCATTAAACCCAAATACCGATAAATATACTTTTTCGGCAGTTTTTGAAATTAACAACAAGGCAGAAATTTTAAATCAGTGGTTTGGCAGAACTATTATTAATTGCGACAGAAGATTTGCTTACGAAGATGCCCAGTATGTAATTGAAACCAAACAAGCAGAAGTTCCGGCAGAAAAATCGTTTACAGATCAAGCTTATACTTTAGATGATGCTTCTTTACAAGCTATTTTAAAAATGGATGCATTGGCTAAAATTCTCAGAAGAAATAGAATGGCTAATGGAGCTATTTCATTTGATAAAGTAGAAGTAAAATTTCAATTAAATGAACAAGCAGAACCAGTTGGAGTGTATTTTAAAGAACAAAAAGATTCCAATCATTTAATTGAAGAATTTATGTTGTTAGCCAATAGAAAAGTAGCTGAATTTATAGGCAAGCAAAAAAAGACGTTTGTGTATCGTGTGCACGAAGAACCTAATGAAGATAAATTATTTGCCTTGCAAGGAGTAATAAGTAAATTCGGACATAAAATTAATTTTAAAGACCGCAAATCTATTTCCGATTCGCTAAACCAGTTATTAGAAGATGTAAAAGGTAAAAAAGAACAAAATTTAGTGGATACTTTGGCTATCAGAGCCATGAGTAAGGCAATATATTCTACAAATAATGTTGGTCATTACGGTTTGGCTTTTGATTATTATAGTCATTTTACTTCTCCAATCCGAAGATATCCGGATGTTTTGGTACACCGTTTGTTGCAATATTATTTAGATGGAGGCAAAAGCGTAAGTGAAGAAGTATTTGAAGAAAAATCTGCTCATTGTACCGATAGAGAAATTTTGGCTGCACAAGCGGAACGTGATTCGGTAAAATACATGCAAATAAAATACATGCAAGACCATAAAGACCAAGAGTTTTTAGGTGTAATTTCTGGAGTTACCGAATGGGGAATTTATGTAGAAATTATCGAAAACAAATGCGAAGGTATGGTGCGGGTGAGAGAAATTAAAGAAGATTACTATGTGTTTGACGAACAACAATATGCTTATGTTGGACAAGTCACTAAAAATGTATTGCAATTAGGAGATGAAGTATATGTAAAAGTGAAATCGGCTGATTTGGTGAAAAAACAATTAGACTTGTGGTATTTGCGACAAAATACCAAAGAATAAAACAAAATTTTTATGAAATATTGGATTGCTTTATTTTTATTATTGCCTTTGTTGATGCTATCTCAACAAAAAGAAATTCCGTTAACTAAGTTTGAAACATTAAAAGTATTTGATCGAATTTCCATACAATTAGTTGCTTCTGATGAAAATAAATTGGTGTTAGAAGGTTTTAATGTAAATGATGTTGAAGTAGTTCAAAAAAATAACGAAGTAAAAATTAGAATGCGTTTTGGTAAAATTCTACAAGGAGAAGATATCGTAGGAGTATTGTTTTATCAAAAAATTTCTGAAATAGAAGTAAATGAAGGAGCAAGTTTAAGTTCAAATGAGGTTTTTAAAACCTCTTCCTTAAAAATATCAAACAAAGAAGGTTCAGATGTTTTATTAACTGTAGAAACAGATCAATTATCAAGTAGAGTTGGCTCGGGAGCAACTTTAACATTAAAAGGAACTGCAAAATTTCACGATGTTTTGGTAAATACCGGAGCAGTGTTGGAAGCCAATGAATTAAAAACCTTAGAAACCAATATTACTTGTAATGCAGGAGGAGAAGCCACTATATTTGTACAAGATAAAGTAAATGCCAAAACCAGACTAGGAGGTACCATTATGATTGATGGAAACCCAGAAACTGTAACACAAAATACTTCGATGGGTGGAAGTATTATGATAAAAAAATAATTTTTGTTTGTATTTTTACCCTCATGTTAAACGATATTCTACTTGCTATTCCGTTAGGAGTAATACTAGCTTTTACTATTGGACCTGTGTTTTTTGTTTTACTAGAAACCAGTGTTACCAAAGGTTTTAGAGCTGCATTGACTTTTGATTTTGGGGTAGTTTTTGGTGATTTTGTTTTTATTTTAATTGCCTACTTTTCAACAAATCAAATTTTAGAACGTTTAAAAGACGATCCGAGTTTGTTTGTTTTTGGTGGGGTAGTGATGTTTTTGTTTGGATTGATTTCTTACTTCAAACAAAAAAAAGAATATCAAAAAATTTGTGACGAAGAATTACAAGAAATAGAAATTCCGAAAAACAACTACATTGGATTATTTTTTAAAGGTTTTTTGTTGAATTTTATCAATATCGGAATTCTAGGTTTTTGGATGGGAATTATTATTGTGTTTGGTCCTCAATTAGACATGAATCCGAGTAGAATTATGGTGTTTTTTGCCGGAATTATGGCTACCTATTTATGCACCGATGTCATTAAAATATTGGTAGCAAAACAATTAAAAAACAAACTTACTCCTGCAATCATTTATAAAATCAAACGAATCATTAGTTTTATTTTAATGATTTTTGGATTCTTTTTAATTGTTCAAGGATTTTTCCCGGAGGAGAAAAAAAAGTTAGAACAAAAAGTAGAAGAATTTACCCACCGAAATTAACCAAACAAAGCACTTACCAATTCTTCTATTTTAGTGATTTTTTCCACTTTTATTCCAGAAGAAGTTTCTAAATATCTATTGTACTTAGAAATATAAATGGTTTCAAATCCTAGTTTTTCAGCTTCGGTAATTCGTTGTTCAATTTTACTCACAGGTCTAACTTCTCCGGTTAAACCAACCTCACCGGCAAAACAAATATTTTTTTCTACTACAATATCTTCGTTGGAAGATAATATGGCAGCTACTACTGCCAAATCGATTGCTGGATCTTCTACCGTAATACCTCCGGTGATATTTAAAAATACATCTTTAGCCCCTAATCTAAATCCGGCTCGTTTTTCTAACACTGCCAAAATCATGTTTAGTCTTTTAGCAGGATAACCTGTGGTACTTCGTTGTGGAGTACCGTAAACAGCTGTACTTACCAACGATTGAATTTCTATCATCAAAGGTCTTACACCCTCTAAAGTAGATGCAATAGCAGTTCCTGATAAAGTTTCTTCTGAATGGGAAAGTAAAATTTCGGAAGGATTGTTTACTTCTCTTAATCCGGCATTTTGCATTTCAAAAATGCCAATTTCACTGGTAGAGCCAAATCGGTTTTTATGAGCTCTTAAAATTCTATAAACATGGTTTCGGTCTCCTTCAAACTGCAAAACGGTATCTACCATGTGTTCTAATATTTTTGGTCCGGCTATGTTTCCATCTTTGGTAATATGTCCGATTAAAATTACCGGGGTTCCGGTTTCTTTGGCAAATTTGATTAATTCCGAACTACACTCTTTGATTTGAGAAATACTTCCTGCACTCGATTCAATATAGTCGGTCTGTAAAGTTTGGATGGAGTCGATAATTACAATTTCGGGTTCTAAAGTTGTAATTTGTGCAAAAATTTGTTGGGTTTTGGTTTCGGTTAAAATCCAACAATTGTCTTGGTTACTTTGGATGCGTTCTGCACGCATTTTAATTTGTTTTTGGCTTTCTTCTCCAGAAACATACAAGGTTTTAAAAGGCAATTGTAAAGCAATTTGCAACAACAAAGTACTTTTTCCTATACCAGGTTCTCCTCCCAACAATGTAACCGAACCTGCTACCAATCCACCACCTAAAACGCGATCTAGTTCTTGATTTTTGGTAGAAAAACGAATTTCTTTTTCTGAATCAATTTCTTGAATTTTTAATGGTTTGTTGGTTTTTTTTGAAGATGAATTTCCTACTTGCCAACTCTTTTTATCTTCCTTTTGAATAACCTCTTCTACCAAGGTGTTCCATGATTTACAAGAAGTACATTGACCTTGCCATTTCAAATAAGAAGTACCGCAATTTTGACAAAAAAAAGATGTTTTTATTTTAGACATAAGTAATTATTTTCTGCCAAGAGTGGCCACTTTTTCAATCAAAAATTCGTTGGTTATATCTCCTATAGGCGATTTGGTAAAACCATTTTTGTATTCTTTAGCAGCTTTGTCTAAATAGTTTTGTTTTTCAAACATCAATCCTAAAAAGTAATTTTCTAACAGTGTTTTTGGATAGTGTTTTTTTGCAATTTCTGCCAATCTTCCAAATTCTTGGTAATTTTTATGTTTTAAAATAGCAGCTTCAATAGCTCTGAAATCTGAAAATCTAGGTTTGGTATTGGTTTGAAAGTTTTTTTCAATTTCGTTGTATTTGTCTACCAAATATTGGGTTTGGTTGTCGGTTAAAACACTAATTTTATCTTGATATTCTTTCGGACTGATTGGTTGGTAATTTCCAAAAATATGGTACAGTGCATTAGGTATTGCAAAAGGAACAATACTGTAATGTCCTCTTCCTTTTAACAAATCGTATTGGTATTGGATAAGATTATTTGGGTTTTTTTGAAATTCGGTATCCACATAATTGCAATTCTCAACAATATCTACATCATCAGTATCGGAAGTAGCATGGTAGTAAAAAATCTTCTGTTTTAAAAACGAAAATCTTTGTGCTAATTTTTCTTCTAAAGTATCCGGAAATTCTGGGCTAATGGCAATATAACCTTGGAATAAAGGTTGGTCTTTAAACAGAAAAAAGTGTAAAAACCCGGCTGTAACATCATGTCCGGCAATTACTTTAAAATTTCCCACACGGTATTTTTTTTCAAGCATTGGCAACAAATCTGCACCAATAAATTCGAAGAATTTACCACTTCTATCACTCAAACCTCCATCTGCCATATTGGCTTCGGAATCGTCAAATCTGTCGTTGGATTTTTCTTGAGAAATTCCTACCAAAATAGCTTCAGGAAATTCATCCCAATAAGTAGCGTACTTGTAAGTGCCACTAAATACATCTAGCAAATATGCTCCATCTAATACTAAAATTAAAGGAAATTTCTTTTTAGGGTCTTTCTGATAACCTTCGGGTAATTCAATCCATACTTCTCGAACGCCATCTAATTTTTTACTAGGAACTAATTCGCTAATTCGTTGGTTTTGACCAAATGTAAATATACTGCTTAACCAAATCAAACTTAAAAAGATTACTTTTTTCATGCACTAATCAATAGAGGTTATCTCTACAAATTTAGTTTTTTTGGTTTAAGATAGGTGCTAAAATAAAAGATAAGCTTCCTAAAAGCACAATAAACAAAGTTTGTGAAGTCCAAATTATCCAACCGAATGATGTTCCAGCAGTACTCGCAATGCCATAAAAAAAGAGTATTTCTGCGATTAAAAAAGGATAGGTTCCAAAACCACTATTGGTTAAGGTGATTGCCAAACCACCAACAATAAAAGCCATTAAAACACCTCCTAAACTTAAACTACTGGTTTCGGGCAAAGCAAAAATTGTAATGTAAAACATGGCAAAGTAACATAACCAAATAAGAAAACTATGTAGCCAAAATGCTTTCCATTGTTGCAATTGGGTGATGCTTAAAAAGCCTTCTACCAATCCACTAATCTTATTTTTAAACCAAAGAATTTTTGGGTGTGTTGATTTTAAATACAAATACAAACCAACACTTCCTATCAGGGCCAAAACACTTCCTATGATGATTAAGTTAGAAAACGATATTTGGTCCAATACAAACTTTTTTAAGATTTCGAATTGTACTACAAAAGCTAAAACAATGAAACTTAATAAAAAAATCAAATCTACCAATCGTTCTCCAATAATGCTTCCGAAAGATTTATCTACCGGAACATCGTCATATTTTTTTAAAAATAAGGCTCTGCTTAACTCTCCACTTCTCGGAATGGTCATGTTCATTAAGTAGGAAATACAAACGGCAAAAAATCTATTGACTCCTTTGGAGGTATATCCTAAATGTTGCAACGTAATATTCCATCTGGTTGCTCTGGACCACAATGCCACTAAGTTAAAAAGTAACGACAGAAAAATGAAAGTATAATCGGCTTGAACAAATTGCTGTTTGATGATAGCAATTTCTTCGGGCTCAAATTTTTGGTAAGCGTATATAATTAAAAAAACTCCCAAGGCTATTGGGAGTAATAAGGAAATTATTTTTTTAAGGTTCAATTTCATTGGCAAACCTATGTCAACGTATTGGTTTCTTCGTTAGGGAAAATGATACTTGGTTTAAATGTTTTTGCTTCTTCAAATTCTAAGATACCATATGCAATAATGATAATGATATCTCCTTTTTGCACTTTTCTGGCAGCAGGACCATTTAACGTAATTTCTCCACTGTTACGGTTTCCTTTGATTACATAAGTTTCCAAACGTTCTCCATTGTTAATGTTAACAATGGCAACTTTTTCTCCTTCAATTAAATTGGCAGCTTCCATCAAAGTTTCGTCAATGGTAATACTACCAATATAATTCAAATCAGCACCGGTAACTTTTACACGGTGAATTTTCGATTTAACTACTTGTACTTGCATGGGGGCAAAGGTAATTAATTTAAAGAAATCGTGTCAATTAATCTTACATCTTCTATAAATACTGCAATAAATACCCTATAAGATTGATTTTTAAGCTTTTTACTAGCAGGTTTTAAGGTTTTTTCGTTGGCAATTTCTATGTATTCTAAGCTAAATTTTGGATGATTTTTCCAGAATTCTTCTAACATTAATTTGATTTCAGAGATGCTTTTTGTACCAAAATGAGTCTTAGCTAGTTGTAAACATTGGTAAATTATTTTGGCTTCTTCTCTTGCTGAAGCTGATAATCTTTCATTTCTGGAGCTCATTGCCAACCCATTTTTTTCTCGAAAAATAGGACATGGGATAATTTCAACATTCAATTTTTGTTTTTCTACCAACTTTTGAATGATTCGTAATTGCTGAAAATCCTTTTCACCAAAATATGCCCTATGGGGTTGTACAATTTGAAATAATTTATGTACAATGGTTCCTACTCCATCAAAATGGCCGGGTCTGAATTTCCCTTCCATTTGGTGCTCTAAACCGTCAAAATAATATTTTTTTGATTCTGTTTTTGTTGCATAAATATCTTCTACTTCTGGTGCATATACCAACACATTCGGAAATTTTTTTTCTATTTTTTGAATATCAGCTTCCAAAGTTCTAGGGTATTTTTTTAAATCTTCCGAATTGTTAAATTGGGTAGGATTTACAAAAATACTTACCACAGTAATTTGATTATCTTTTTCAGAAGCCTCTATTAACGACAAATGCCCATTGTGTAATGCACCCATCGTAGGAACAAACCCAATCATATCGGATGTATTTCTAATTTTTAGGAGAACTTTTTTTAGTTCTTCTTGTTTTGTAAACAACTGGATGCGGCTCATGCTTTTATAAATTTCGCAAACTTACTATTTATCCAACAATTTCTTTAATTTTTTGTAATTTTGCAAATTAAAGTACATTAATACAAAATATTTCCCATGCAAGAAAAGAGGATATTATTCGTTTCCGCAGAAGTAGTTCCCTATTTGGCCGAAAATGAAGTTTCCACCATGTCCTACGATGTACCTAAAATGGTAAATGACCAAGGAGGACAAATCAGAATTTTTATGCCACGTTATGGCAATATCAATGAAAGGAGACACCAATTACATGAAGTAATCCGATTGTCTGGGATGAATTTGGTAGTAAATGATGTAGACATGCCTTTGATTATCAAAGTAGCATCTATACCAAGAGAAAGAATTCAGGTGTATTTTATTGACAACGAAGAGTATTTTAAACGTAAAGCTACCTTTACTGATGAGGATGGGGTATTGTTCCCAGATAATGACGAAAGAGCTATCTTTTTTGCCAAAGGAGTAATTGAAACAGTAAAGAAATTAAATTGGGTTCCAGACATTATTCATGTGCATGGTTGGATGGCTTCTTTGTTACCAATGTACATGAAACACTATTACCACAACGAAGCTTTGTTTAGTGATACCAAAATAGTGACTAGTATTTACAGTCATGGTTTTGCAGATACTTTGGATGTGAATTTGTCTTCAAAAGTTGCTTTTGATGGTATTCCCAAAAAAGCATTTGAAACCATTGAAACGCCAACTTACGAAGCAATCATGAAAAATGCAATAGACCATTCAGATGCTGTGATTATTGCTTCGGAAGACTTGGATTCGAATTTAACAAAATATATTGAGCAAAGCTCTAAACCTTTTCTACCTTTCGTGCCAAAAGAAAGTTTTGTAGAGCCCTACAAAAACTTTTACGAAAAAATGTTATCCTAGCAATTTGATCAAACCTATGATTTTAAAAAAGAATATATTATTAGCATCTACTTTGGTTGGATGCATATTGTTATCGTGTGATAAAGATTTTATTGAAGTTGGAACCAATGTAATTGGTCAGCCAAATTTTGAATTAGATAAAGACGACCAAGCAACTGTAGTTGCATACAACAAAGCATTGGGTTATGTACAATCAAATAATGTTGATTTGGTTCCATTTGGTACCTATAACCATACTGCTTTTGAAAAAGTTACTACCCATTATGTTACCCAAGTCGAATTACCTGCCACTGGATTAAGTACTGCTTTTAATACCGGTTTCCAATTACCAGTTGTTAAAAATGTGGTATTGTACGTTCCTTATTTTAGCAAAAGAGTTTCCACAGAAAATGAAAATAGCACCTATTCATTAGATTCTATTTTTGGTACAGACTCTAAATATAAATTAAACGTTTACGAAAACGGTTATTTGTTGCGTGATTTATTGCCACCAAACTTTACCGACCCCCAACCATTTTTCTCTAACCAGTTTAACGAATTTTTTCAAGTAAGAAGAGGATCAGATGCTCAGGGCAATTCTATTGTATTAGGACAAAGGTTAAACAATAGTAACAAACCAGAGCAAAATGATGCTTTTTCTTTTAGTAAAGAAGAGATTAGAATTGTTAAAACAGATGATGAAGGAGTAGAAACAACAACTCGCTTTACACCTGGAATTTGGATGGACCTAAACAAAGATTTTTTCCAAAAGAAAATTGTAGATGGATTTGTACAAGGCAATTTGAGCAATCCAAACGTGTTTAAAAATTATTTTAGAGGAATTTTATTTCACTTAGAAAATTCTTCTGAAGATCCAAACCCAAACCAGTTAAATATGATTAATTTCCGTGGAGGAAGAATTACTATTACGTACGATGATTGGGTACCAAAAATTGGTTCAGACCCTATAGAGTACGAAAAAAGAGAAAAAGAAATGATTTTAACATTAACAGGAAACAACACTGTTTTTATGGAAACCATTTCTACCAATCCTACTTATGCCAATGCGATTAACAATCCAAATACTACTTTAGGAGATGAAAAATTATATCTAAAAGGCGGAGCAGGATCTATGGCTATAATAGAGTTATTCGGAAGAGATGGCAATGGATTATCTCAAGAATTAACCGATTACAAAGACAAAAATTGGTTAATTAATGAGGCGAATTTGACTTTTTTTGTCGATAGAGATGCGATGCAAAATAGCAGAGAGCCTAACAGAATATTATTGTACGACTTAGACAACAACAATGTGATTGTAGATTATTCTTTAGATCAAACCACTAACCCAACCAATCCAAAGTTTAATAAATCAACCTTTGGTGGAATTATCAGGAGAGTTGATAACAGAGGATTCTCTTACAAAATCAGATTAACTACCCACATTCGTAATATTTTAAGAGATAATAAAGCCAATGTGAGGCTTGGTTTGGTAGTTACAGAAAATGTGAACAACATTAACTTGTCTCAATTTCAAAATACTACTACCAATCGAAGAATTCCAACTTCTTCGGTAATCCATCCATTCGGAACTATTTTGTATGGAAATAATACTACTACTAACGACAAAAAATTAAAATTAGAAATTTTTTACACCAAACTTTAAATTGAATTATTATGTGTGGAATCGTTGGTTACATCGGACATAGAGAGGCTTATCCTCTTGTAATTAAAGGTTTAAAAAGATTAGAATACAGAGGGTATGATAGTGCCGGAGTAGTATTATTTGATCAGTCTGATTTAAAAATATCAAAAACAAAAGGAAAAGTTTCTGATTTAGAAGCTAAATCAGAAGAAATGGATATAACCGGAAACATCGGTTTAGGTCACACTCGTTGGGCAACACATGGGGTACCAAATGATGTAAATTCCCATCCTCATTTATCCAATTCGGGGAATTTAGCAATTATCCATAACGGAATTATTGAAAATTATTTACCCCTTAAAACTGAGCTACAAAAGCGTGGCTACCATTTCCATTCTGATACCGACACCGAGGTATTGGTTAACTTGATTGAAGAGGTAAAGAAAAATGAAAATGTCAAATTGGGTAAAGCGGTACAAATAGCACTAAACCAAGTGGTAGGTGCTTATGCAATTGCTGTTTTTGATAAAAACAAACCCAATGAAATTGTAGTTGCCAAATTGGGAAGTCCGTTAGCAATAGGAATAGGAGAAGAAGAGTTTTTTATTGCTTCTGATGCCTCTCCATTTATCGAATATACTTCCAATGCCATTTATTTAGAAGACGAAGAAATGGCCATTATCCGTTTAGGAAAAGCCATTAAAGTAAGAAAAATTAAAGACGATTTATCTGTTGACCCTTATATTCAGGAATTACAGTTAAGTTTAGAACAAATTGAAAAAGGTGGTTACGATCACTTTATGTTAAAGGAAATTTATGAGCAACCTCATGTAATAAAAGATACCTATAGAGGAAGATTGTTATCTAGCAAAGGCATTATTCAAATGGCTGGAGTTGAAGATAATATCGAAAAATTTCTACAAGCCAACAGAATCATCATTGTAGCTTGTGGTACCTCTTGGCATGCAGGTTTGGTTGCAGAGTATATTATAGAAGAATTTGTTAGAATTCCGGTGGAAGTAGAGTATGCATCTGAATTCAGATACCGAAACCCTGTTATCTCTAAAAATGATGTAGTCATTGCAATTTCACAATCTGGTGAAACTGCAGATACTTTAGCTGCCATCAAACTAGCTAAAGAAAATGGAGCTTTTGTTTTTGGGGTTTGTAACGTGGTGGGTTCATCAATTGCTCGAGAAACTCATGCAGGAGCATATACCCATGCCGGACCGGAAATTGGAGTAGCTTCTACCAAGGCATTTACTACCCAAATTACGGTGTTAACTATGTTGGCATTGCGTTTGGCAAAAAGCAAAGGAACCCTAAGTAATTCAGATTATTTCCGCTATTTGCAAGAATTAGAATTAGTTCCAGAAAGAATTGAGGAAACTTTAAAGGTTGCTGATAAGGTGAAAGAAATTGCTTTAACTTTTAAAGAATCAAACAATTGTTTGTATTTAGGAAGAGGGTATAATTTCCCGGTTGCATTAGAAGGTGCTTTAAAGTTAAAAGAGATTTCATACATTCATGCAGAAGGTTATCCTGCTGCGGAAATGAAACATGGCCCGATTGCTTTAATTGATGAGCACATGCCTGTGATTGTAATAGCCATTAAAAAAGGACATTACGAAAAAGTAGTGAGTAATATTCAAGAAATTAAATCGAGAAAAGGAAGAATCATTGCAGTTGTAACCAAAGGCGACCAACAAGTTGCCAATTTAGCAGATCACGTGATTGAAATTCCAGATTGTTCAGATGCTTTATCGCCATTATTAACCACTATTCCTCTTCAATTATTGTCTTATTACATTGCGGTAGATAGAGGTTGTAATGTAGACCAACCAAGGAATTTAGCAAAGTCAGTTACTGTAGAATAATGTAAAAAAACCCTTAAAATATTATCAAAAGCGAGATTTTTTCTCGCTTTTTTTATTTTGTTCGAAAATAGTCGTAATTTGGTAGCATAAACTAACTTAAATCAATCTATATGAAGCAGTATTTTTCATTACTTGCCATGATGCTTTGTGGTGTTTTTTATGCACAAAGCACCATTACCGGAAAGGTGGTTGACGACTTTGGTCAAGGCGTTCCCGGAGCAAATGTGGTGATTGTTGGAGAAAGTATCGGAACGGTTACCGGAGCGGACGGTACCTATTCGTTAAGTACCCAAAAAAATCCACCATTTAAATTGGAATTTTCCATGTTGGGATTTGAATCTCAACAAGTAGACGTTCGTAACAAAACGCAAAAAGTAAATGTAACTTTAAAAGAAGAGCAAACTCAGTTAAGTGAAATTGTAGTTTCTGCTTCTAGAACCCCAGAAAGAATTTTAGAGTCTCCTGTAACCATTGAAAGAATGGGAATTAAAGAAGTAAAAAACACTGCTTCTCCTTCTTTTTATGACGGATTGGAGAACTTAAAAGAAGTTCATTTTAATACCAGTAGTTTGAACTTTAAATCCATCAATACTCGTGGATTTGCTACGGTAGCTAATACGCGTTTTATGCAATTGGTTGACGGAATGGACAATTCTTCTCCTGCGTTAAACTTTGTATTAGGTAACTTAATTGGTTTATCTGATTTGGATGTTGCAAGTGTAGAATTATTACCAGGTGCATCTTCCGCTTTGTATGGTGCAAATGCTTTCAATGGTATTTTATTTATGAACAGTAAGAGTCCATTTACCCACCAAGGAATTAGTTTTTACACCAAAAACGGAATTACAAGTCAAAAAGTAGCTGGTCAGAACAGTTATTGGGATGTTGGGATTAGAGCTGCTCACAAGTTTACCAACCACTTTGCCGCTAAAGCAAATTTCACTTACTTACGTGCAACCGAATGGATTGCTGCTGATGATAGAAGCTTAACAGCAGGAGGTATTGGACATGGTGTAAACCAAAACTATGATGGTTTGAACACTTACGGAGATGAAGTAACCACTTTTATCAATAACGTGGGTCAAGTTTCCAGAACTGGATACAGAGAGCAAGATTTGAGCGATAACCAATTAGAAAACGTAAAAGTAGATGCCTCTTTACATTTCAAACCTTTTGAAGACGATTTTGAAATAATCGCTCAACATAAAATTGGAACTGGAAATACTATATACCAAGGAGCTAACCGTTATCGTTTAGAAAACTTTACCATGCAACAATCTAAAATTGAAGTAAAAGGTAAAAATTTCTTTGCAAGAGGTTATGTAACATGGGAAAATGCAGGTGATTCTTACGACATGCGTTTTGCTGCTTGGAACATCAACCGTCAAGCAAAATCAGACCAAGCTTGGTTTACCGACTATGCTACAGCATTTTTACAATCGCAAATTTTCTTAGGATTTGACAACAACCAAGCTGCAGGGTTTGCAAGAAATTTTGCTGACTATAACATCAACAATTCACCATTACCTTTAACCCCTAATGGTTTACCAAGATTTGAACCAGGTACTCCTGAGTTTGCAAATGCATTACAAATTGTTAGAGGTAACCCTGATTTAAGAAGCGGTGCTAAGTTTATTGACAGATCTAGATATTGGCATTCAGATATGAATTACAATTTTAAAGATATGATCAAGTTTGCTGAAATCCAAGTTGGTGGATCTTTTAGAAGATATATCATGAATTCAGAAGGAACCATCTTTACTGATTTTGACGGACCATTAAGCTTTGATGAGTACGGTGCTTACACCCAATTACAAAAGAAATTCTTAGATGATCGTTTGAAATTTACAGGTTCTATACGTTATGACAAGTCCCAAAATTTTGATGGACAGTTTTCTCCAAGAGTTTCCTTTGTGTACTCAGCTGGTGAGAGAAAAAACCACAACTTTAGAGCTTCTTTCCAAACAGGTTTCCGTAACCCAACTACACAAGACCAGTACATTGGTTTGAATTTAGGTCCATTCGCTTTGATTGGTTCTGCTCCTGATAACTTAAGCAGATATGTAGATGTGTTGCCATTAAGTGCTAATGGACAAGCAATCACTGGTCAAGCAACTGCAACTTTAACAGGTGTAGATGCTTATACCAATGCATACACAATTCCTTCTGTAACTGCATTTAGTGCGGCATTACAACAAGGAGCTTCTTTAGGAGATGCAGCGGCTTTATTACAAACAGCTAATATTGGTTTGGTAAAACCAGAACAAGTAAAAGCTTTTGAAGCTGGATATAAGTCGGTTTTAGAAAACGGATTGAGCATTGACTTAAACGGGTACTATAATATTTATAACGACTTTATGAGTACTGCAAGGGTAATTACTCCTATGTATGGTCAGGTTGGTACACAAGACTCATATTTAGCTTTAATTAACGGAGATAGAAGAGTATTCCAAGTATTCACCAACACCACAGCAGAAGTTACTTCTTTTGGCTTTGGTTTGGGCTTAGGTAAAAAAGTGTACAAAGATTTCGAATTAGGAGCAAGTTACAATCACGCCCAGTTTACTTTTGACCAAGAAAAAGACCCAACTTTTATTGCAGGTTTCAATACTCCACGCCATAGAGCAAAAGCTTCGTTATCTAACGATAAATTGTTCAAAAATTTCGGATTTAATATCCAAGCTAGATGGTGGAGTGAGTATGAGTGGCAATCTTCTTTTGCAGACGGAACCATTCCTTCTACTACAGTGTTAGATGCTCAAATTAACTACGCTGTTCCAAGTATCAAATCAGTATTCAAAGTAAGTGCCGCTAATATTGGTAACAACGATTATTTACAAGTAATTGGGGCTGGTAGAATCGGCCAACAATACTTAATTTCATGGACAATCAACCCATAATTTTAATATTAAATTCAAAAAATTATGATCAAAAATTTTAAATGGTTATTATTCGCATCGCTTGCAATTGTTGCATGTAGCGATGAAATTGAAGAACCGGTAGTTGCTGAGATTCCAGTAACCGCAGGATCAGCTGATTTTTCTAAGTATGTTGCTTTAGGAAACTCGTTAACTGCAGGTTTTTCAGATGGTGCCTTGTTCCGTAGAGGACAGGAAATGGCATACCCAAAGTTAATGGCAGATCAGTTTGCTTTAGCAGGTGGTGGAACTTTTACCGTTCCGTACATGAATGACAATATTGGTGGTTTGTTACTTGGTACTACTCCAATTCAAGGAACTCGTTTAATTTTTAATGGTTCAGCACCTGTGCCGTTGTCATCAGTTAATCCGGCTGCGGTACCTACTACAAATATTTTAAACACCCTTTCAGGGCCTTTTAATAACTTAGGTGTTCCAGGTGCTAAATCCTATCATTTACTAGCTCCAGGCTACGGAAATGCAGCTGGAGTATTGTCAGGTCAAGCCAATCCGTATTACGTTAGATTCCGATCTTCTGCAAGTGCAAGTATCATTCAAGATGCTATGGCACAGAATCCAACGTTTTTCTCTCTATGGATAGGAAACAATGATGTGTTAGGATTTGCTACTTCTGGAGGTGTTGGGGTTAACCAATTAGGAAATTTAAACCCTGCAACATATGGAGGAAATGATATTTCTGATCCAACTGCATTTGCAAATGTATATGGCACTTTGGTAAATACATTAACCGGAAATGGTGCTAAAGGAGTAGTAGCTAACATTCCAGATATTACAACCATTCCACATTTTACCACAGTACCTCATAACCCGGTACCGATGACTGCTGCTAATGCAACTGCATTAAATACCCAATTAATTAATCCGTTAAGAAGCATTCTTTCTGCTTTAAATGCTGGTGACAGAATCCAACCTTTGGTTGCCGGAAACAATAATAAGTTGTTAATTGTAGATGAGTCATTAACAGACTTAGGAGCTCAAATTACTGCTATTGCTTCTACTATTCCGCAATTAGCTCCTTTGGCTGGTTTCTTGGGAAGTACTTACGGTAGAGCTCGTCATGCAACCAATCAGGATTTGGTTTTGTTAGCAACTAGATCCGTAATTGGTGTTTCTAATGCTCCAGGTCCAGCTCCTTTAAATACTTGGGGAGTTACTTATCCTTTACAAGATCAACATGTTTTGGTTCCTGTTGAAATTCAAATGATTAAAACAGCAACCACAGCTTACAATGCATCTATAAGAAGTATTGCAGATAGCAAAGGTTTGGCTTTTGTGGATGTAGATGCTATTATGCGTCAGTTAGCTTCAACCGGAGTAAGATATGGCAACTATCATATGACTGCTTCTTTTGTACAAGGTGGTGCATTTAGTTTAGATGGTATTCACTTAACTGCTAGAGCTAATTCTTATGTAGCTAACAAGTTTATGGAGGCAATTAACATGACTTATGGTTCTACTTTAAGAATGTATAAACCAGAGGATTTTCCATTAAGTTACCCTGCTAATTTACCTAACTAATTAAGTAGGTTTCTAACACCAAAAACCCCGCTAATTTGCGGGGTTTTCTATTTTTGGTCTGCTGCATACCACTCAGCAAAAGAGGTTTCGGTTTCTTGAAGTTTTAACGAATGCAACTGAATATTTTGGGGCAATCTGCTTTGTATTTTTTGTGCAAAATCTATGACCATATTTTCACTGGTTGGCTGATAATTTACTAATAATACATGGTGTCCTCTATCCATTAATTCTTTTGCTAATTCTACATGCGGGGTGTTTTGGTTAAATACAGTAGCATGGTCAAATATATCTACAATTTCCTCTTTCACAATTTTTTTTAGGTCGCCAAAATCAATCACCATTCCATATTTTACATGGTGGCTATCGGTTATAGGTGTTCCAATTACGGTAACATATAATTTGTAGCTATGACCGTGTACGTTTTTACACTTCCCATCATAGCCATATAAAGCATGTCCGGTTTCAAACGTAAAACTTTTGGTGATTCTAATTTGATGCATCATTTCTTTTTTTAAAATAATAGAACAACACATAAGCTATGATTACCAAAACCACAAAAGGCAAAAACGTACCAATAATTACCCCTATTTGGTAACTTTCATCTGGTGCTTCTTCTAGCTTTTTCTGTATGTGCTCTACTTGCATGTTATTTATTTTCTTTAAATTTTTGTAATTGTTCTTTTGTAAAATCACTTAACACATAGGTACCGGATAACAATGCTCTTTTCGTCATGATTTCCTCCCAATTTTCTTTTCCTTCCCAAGCAATCTCTTTTAACGAACACAAAGCTTCTGGGTTGTATTTTACGAGCTCTAACGCCTTTTCTTTACTTTTTTGGACTAGTTCCTCACCTAACACAATTTCGTTGATTAAACCACAGTTTTTTGCCCATTCTGCATCATACCATTGGTTTGGATTCCAAGTCATTTCAAACATTCTTTGTTTTCCAATTTTATGACTAATTACTGGTTCAATCACAAAAGGACCAATACCTATTTGAATTTCGGAAAGTTTACAAGCAACCTCTTCTGTACCAAAAACATAATCACATGCAGCTATAATACCTATTCCTCCACCAATAGCTTTACCTTGCACCAACCCGATGATGATTTTTTTGCAATGCACCATGGCAAGCAAAAGATTTTTAAATCCAGAAAAAAACTGCTTTCCCTCGACTGTATCTTTAACCTCTAAAAGTTCATCAAAGGATGCTCCTGCACAAAACACTTTTCCTTTAGACGACAAAACGATGCATGTAACCGCATCGTTTTGAGATAATTCGTGAAAAGTACGGGTTAATTTTTGTAATTGTTCTGTTGGAAAACTATTGCTTTTAGGATGATAAAATTCCACATAAGCCACTTGGTTTTCCACCGAAACCTCTACGTATGCCATTACTCTTTCTTTTTATTTTTAGTATAATTTTCGTTGATGTTTTTAATCATAATTTCGGTCAAATCAGTCTCTTCTTTTCCGTACAATACGGTGGAAACTTCTCCTGTACCCAAGATATAATCAAACTTTTTTTCTTTGGCATAGTCTTTAATCATCCCTTTGATTTTCTTAACCAACGAATCCATTTCTTTTCCACTTTGTTGTTGTATTTCTACGGTAATTCGTTGTTCACTTGCAGCTAAACGTTGTTCTTTTTCCTGAAACTCTCGCATTTTTGCTTGCACCCATTGTGGCCCCATTTGTTGAGCACTTTTCTCTGCTTGCAACACTTCGTTTTGAAATTTGCTTTTCTCTGCCTGTAAAGATGCTGCTTTGGTTTTTACGATCTCTTCATATTTTGCATTCAAATCTTTGGCTTCTAAACTTTCTTCCATCAATTTGGCAGTATCCACAAAGCCAATTTTTAATTCACTGTTTTTTGCATCTACTTTCTTTTCTTCTTTTTGTTCACATGAAATTAAGGCAACTGCCAAAAATGCACTCCAAATTATTTTTTTCATTTTGATTGATTGTTTTGATATGTTGCAAAAGTACAAATTATAAAATTACTATACTTTCGGACTTATTTTTTTACATGGATGTTTCTTATAATACTTTTGAAATTAATTATTTTTTACAATAAAAAACACCCTCTTTTTTTTAGATTTAAGAGATTTTATTTTTTTACGACACATATAATACTATACAAAGGTTAAATCTGCTTAAATCGAATTTATTTACTTTTTAAAAATATAAATCTTAGAAGACCATTCTTTTGTAAAGATTGACTTTATATTTGACAACAATCCCACCAATATTCCATAAATAGTTGCCAAAGAAATTTTTTGGTATTTAGCAGATAAAATGCTTACATATAAACTATCCAATACCATCGGAAGAATTTTTATAATTTCCCAACCCTCCATCAATTGTAACATTCCTTTTTCTGAAAAGTGCCATAGGTGACGTGGTACATCCCATGCAGCCCAATAGCTTTTAAAGTGTTTTGCATCGTAACTCAAATAGTTTGGTACCGCAATAACTAATATTCCGTCAGGTGTTAATTTGGATTTTAATTCTGCAATCAATTCTTTTGGATTAGGAACATGTTCTAAAACATGCCATAAGGTAATTACTTGTAATGACTCCTTTGGAATTTCGCTTAATGTGTTAATCCATTTTGTTTTGGTGCTTTCTTCTTTTTCAATAGTACTTGGTTCAAATGCATAAACTTCAAAATGCTGACTCATAAAGTTTGCAAAAGCTCCGGTTCCTGCTCCATAATCTAACAACCTCCCTTTGGTATGAAAGGTTTGGACAATTTTACTCTTGTGTTTTAAGTTCCATTGTTTTGCAACAAAGTATAGCTTTTCTACCAAATTGCTTCCTTTTTTCTGATGCGAAATATATCCATCAAAGGCATAATATTTTTCCAAGTTCTCTGGAACAGGATTGGTTTTTAATATGCCAGGAACTTCTGTAGAAATAATCTCAAACGCTTCTTTTGTTTTCCCGAAATCTTTGGTTTTAGTATATAAATTCATGTTTAAAACATTGTAAATCAATGATTAATAAAAAAGGTTCCACGTGGAACCTCATCTACCCATATAAATTAATAAGATGGAAATGTCACTAGGAGAAACTCCGCTAATTCTGGAAGCTTGTGAAACCGTAACCGGTCTGATTTTTTTCAGTTTTTCTTTAGCCTCGTGTGATAAAGATTTGATTTTATCGTAGTCAAAATTTTCAGGAATTTTGATGTCTTCCAATCTTTTGATTTTATCGGCATTTTGTTTTTCTTTTTCAATATAACCTTGGTATTTTACTTGTATGTAGCTTTGTTCTACTATTTCATCATCCAAAGGGTTTGCTGCTAAGTATTGGTTGATTTTTTCAATTTTGGTAAAGTCCACTAGTTCTACTTCTGGTCTTGACAATACTTTGAAAAGTTTATCAGATTGCTTGATTAAAGAGCTTTCTTTTTCTGTCAAAATCGGGTTGATTTCTTCAGGTAGAATGGAAGTTTCTCGGTAAAACTGAATTAATTTTTCCGACTCGTTAAACTTTTGCTCCATTCTTTTTAATCTTTTTTCGGAGGCCAAACCAATAGCATAGCCTTTTGGAGTAAGTCGTTGGTCTGCGTTATCTTGTCTAAGTAAGGTTCGGTATTCTGCACGAGAGGTAAACATACGGTATGGTTCTTCCGTGCCTTTGGTAATCAAATCGTCAATCAATACACCAATGTAAGCTTCATCTCTTTTTAAGATGAATGCTTCTTGTTCTTTTACTTGTAATGCAGCATTAATGCCAGCCATAATTCCTTGGGAAGCGGCTTCTTCGTAACCGGTAGTTCCGTTGATTTGACCAGCAAAAAATAAGCCATCCACCAATTTGGTTTCTAAGGTGTGTTTTAATTGTGTTGGTGGGAAATAATCATATTCAATGGCATAACCCGGACGGAAGAACTTTACGTGTTCAAATCCGGCAACACTTTTCAATGCTTTGTATTGTACGTCTTCCGGAAGGGAAGTTGAAAAACCGTTTACATAAACTTCTACCGTATCCCAACCTTCAGGTTCTACAAACAATTGGTGTCTGTCTTTATCGGCAAATCGATTGATCTTATCTTCGATAGATGGGCAATATCTTGGACCTAAACTTTGAATTCGACCATTAAACATTGGAGATCGATCAAAACCTTCTCGCAACAAATTATGCACCAACGGAGAAGTGTATGTCATCCAACAGCTTTTTTGGTGTTTTAAATTGGTGGTTTCATCAGAAAATGAAAATTTTTCTGTGAATTCATCTCCTTTTTCTTCATTCATTTTGCTGTAATCTAAACTTCTGCCATCAACTCGAGGTGGTGTTCCGGTTTTCATTCTTCCCGATTCAAAACCTAAAGCTACCAATTGTTCAGTAATACCAAATGCAGCACTCTCCCCTGCTCTTCCTCCACCAAAGTTTTTATCTCCAATATGTATCAAGCCGTTTAAAAAAGTTCCGTTGGTTAATACCACAGTTTTGGCATGAATTTCTACTCCTAACGAAGTTTTTATGCCGGCTACTCTACCGTTTTTAAGCAACAATCCGGAAACCATTTCTTGGTAAAAATCCAAATTAGGAGTTTGTTCCAACATCAATCTCCAGGTTTCAGCAAACCGCATTCTGTCGCTTTGTACTCGTGGAGACCACATGGCAGGACCCTTGGATTTATTTAGCATCTTAAATTGAATTGCCGTTTTATCCGATACAATTCCGGAGTATCCTCCTAATGCATCAATTTCACGAACAATTTGTCCTTTTGCAATTCCCCCCATTGCAGGGTTGCACGACATTTGTCCGATGGTTTGCAAATTCATGGTAACCAACAAAGTTTTGCATCCCATATTGGCAGCAGCAGCAGCAGCTTCTGAACCGGCATGGCCAGCACCAACCACAATTACATCATAAACATCTTGAAACATAGTAATTTAGATATTAGGTTCCCCGTGGAACATTTTTATTTTTTCTTCTTCTTTGCTACGCATTAAAGTTTCTTCCTCGTTGGTTTTATCTCCGTAACCACATAAGTGCAATAAACCATGAGCCATTACGCGAAGTAATTCGTTGTGAAAAGAAACTTCAAAAGTGTTGGCATTTTCTCGCACCCTTTCTACAGAGATAAAAATATCTCCAGCCACTTCATTATTTTCGGTATAATCAAAACTGATGATGTCGGTGTAGGTGTCGTGGTTTAAATACTCCACATTGATTTTATGCAGATAGGCATCGTTACAAAAAATGTAGTTGAGTTCTGCAATATGGTGCTCTTCAGAAGTAGCAATGGCTTGTAACCATTCTTGGTACGATTCTTCGGGAGATAAATTAAAATTGGTTTCGTAATGAAAATTAATCATTTTGTTTAAAATAGTCTTCTACTTTCTTTTGGTAAACAGACTGCAAAGGTAAACTTTGTCGATTTAAATTTTCAATACTCTTTAAGTATTTTTGAAGCGATTCCGGTAAAGGAGCACTTTGGTTATTATAGTTGTTTTGATTGGTTTCAGATTTCCTTTGGTTGTCCTCTCCTTGCTGTTGGATGGCTTTTTCTAATTTGAGTAATTCGTGACGAATATTCAGCATTTTTTGGAATATTTCGTTTTTAAAACCTTTGTTCAATAATTGCTTTTCCGCATCCTTCATTTGATCTAAGATTCTTCTTCCATCCGGAGTCAATCCTTGTTTTTGCAACGCATCTTCTAATTGCTGACGCAATTTACGTTGTTCTTTAAAAATCTCCATCAACAATTTGGCATTCTCTTCGCCGTCTCCACCGTTTTGTTCTCCTTTGCCATTGCTACCTCCAGAATTTCCTTGTTCTCCTTTTTGTCCGGGTTTCTCTCCCGGCTTATCACCCGGTTTGTCCCCAGGCTTCTCTCCAGGTTTTTCTCCTTCTTCCATGCCCTCCTTCATTTTTTCGCTGAGCTTGCCTTGCTTTTGAATGATGTCTTTTAACTGACTTTCACCACTTCCACTTCCAGGACTTGGCATGCCTTGTCCGCTTCCACTACCCGACATTTGCATTTGCATGTTGTTCATCACATTGCTTAAAAAGTCGGCCAAGGTATTGGCAGCAGTAATCGTAAATTGCTGGTGCGAGGTTCCTCTTAACGTATTCATATCTGCCAACGTTTCCAAAGATTTGTCTAAATTGTAATGAACTTTGCCCACTTCTTCCGTTATACGTTCGGTAATTTGAGCGTTTCGAAGAGAAATCACATACAAACTATCGTCAATATGACGGAATTGTTGTTTTAGTTCTTGTTGTTTTTTCAATCCCTTGGCATAGTTTGGATCGTTTCGTTTGCTGTTTTTAAATTGGGTGATTAAGTTTTCTTGGTTAAAGGAAAAAGCCAACAAATTGTCTAAGATTTGACGTAACATTTTTACGTCTTCTTGCATGGTTTGTTTGCTATTTTGCCCACTTGCACCTTTCATTTGCATGCTCATTTGTTTCATTTTTTGGGCAGCATTTTTTTGTTTTGGTTGAGCTTGTTTTTGGTTGTTTTGTTGCAAATCTTCTTTGGCATTTTGCATGTTTTGCTCCGCCTGTTTTTCTTCTTCTTTTTGATTAGGTAAATCCATAGGTTTTTTCAAACCTTGGTTTTCCTTTTCCAAATCACGCATTTCTTTTTGTATGTCTTTGAATTGATTTTGAATTTCTTCCTGTTTATTGGCATTGTTTTGTTGGCTATCGTCTGCTAATTTTTCTTGCTTTTCAGCCAATTTTTCCAACTTCGAACCAATTTGCTCCATCTTCTTTTCCACATAAAAACGCTTGGTAAGTTCTACTAATTGCTCTAAGTTTTTGGTTTGGTTTTTCGATTTTTGTTGTAATTGCTGCATTTTATCAAACAATTCTTGGTCGTTTAATTTTTCCGACAATCGTTGCAGCTCTTCCAAAAGTTGTTTGTTTTTGTCCGATTCTTTTTGCACCTGATCCATCCTTCTTTCCAATTCCTTTTTCATTGGGTCTTGGTCGGGAGTTTTTTGGTTTTGTAAATTGTCTTTTAATTTGTTAGAAAATTCCTTCATCAACTCTTCGTTTTGTTTTTGACGTTGGATGAAATCCTGAATTTTCTGACGATCTTTAAAGTCTAATTCCTTTTTTTGTTTATGTAAATTTTGCAGTTTTTCCAGTTCGCTTATGTTTTTATTTTGCTCTTTAATCGAACTATTTAAACTATTGATATTGTTGTTTTTATCTTTTAGCAGTTGATCTTCTTTTTCCATATCGGTTTTGATTTTCTCCGAAAAAACAGCCGATTTGGTACTTTTGAATTGGTGTATAGCATCGTTGTCAAAAACTTCAAAGTAATAGGCATACGAAACTCCTTTTTCTACAGGTAAATTTCCTGGAAAGCGATACACAAAGCGATCGGAAATTTTGTCTTTTAATGCAATATTTGCTTTGGTAATTTTGGTAGGATTGTTTTCCGGGTAGTAAACAATTTGTAATTTGGTTAAACCATAATCGTCCGAAACTTGGCCAATCAAATAGTTGGCATCCACTTTTAAACTATCAGGAGGTCTGTTGACCTGAATTTGTGGGTATTGGTCTTTGATGACTTGAATTTGGTAAGGAATCTTTTCAAAGTTTTTCCATTGTTGGTTGCTGGTGCTTATGGTATATTGCACCGGCTCAAGAATGGTTTTTTGAAATGCAAATATTTGATTTTCATTAGGTTGAAAAGCATAAGATTTGTCTGTTTCCCATAAAATTTGGTTGGTAGCTTCCGCTTTAATTTTCCATTGAACGGTAGTTCCTTCCGGAACCAATGCATTTCCGGTTCCTTGGATGATCTCCGATTTCTTTTGCATGTATTTTGGGTAATTCAATACCATTTGAAAATCAAAAATGGTAGGAACTTTAGAAACTTGTAAAATGTAAGGATTGGTTTCTATTTTATTGGTAATCAATTTAAAAGAAACATCTTGGATAGGTTTTGTAAAGGTAAATTGAAAACTTCCTTCTGCAATTTTTTCTAAATAGTAGCTTTCATTTTCCAACTGAATGGTTACTTGGTCCGGGATTTTATTTCCAATAGCAGCCACTTGTAAGGTAAAATCCTTGCCTTGTTGCGTCATTAATTTTTGGTTTTGAATCACCAATTGATAAGGAGCCGGTGGGGTGTATTGGGTTTGGTAATTCACTACCCTATTGAATCCGTCTTGTAATAAATTTTGTTGGTTGAACCAATACAAACTGGCAATCACCAAAATTGGCAACACAGCCCAAGGCACATACTTCCAGTTTTTCTTCCACGGAATTGCTTCTACAAAAGGAACCAAAGCCAATTTTTCGGCTTTTTGGGAAATAGCTGCCAATAACAATTCGGAGTTTTGTGTGTTTTGACTTAGCTGTAAAAAGTTCGTCAATTTATCGGATACTTCCGGAAAGTGAGCTCCAATAATTTTGGAACTTTCCATGGCATCCAACCCTTTTTGCAGTTTGAAAAGTTTTAGCAATGGCCACAAAATCAGGAATAAAAACAACGAAACTTCTACCACTACAAACAGCCAAAACAACAAAGTTCGAACAGAAGTAGGCAACCACAAAAAATATTCAACAAAAGCAGTAAACAATAAATAACCTAAGCCAAAAGCTAAAAACAACAAAGTGCCTTTTAACAATTGGTTGCTGTAATATTTACGGATAAAGATTTCTAATTTTTCAAAAATAATATTTGGTATACTGCTCATTTCCTTGGGTATAATTCAATTTTTAAAGATATATTTTTTTTAATTTTAGAAGCGTTAAAATTTGTCCAAAGAAAAATGAAAAAAGCGGTCCCCTATTTGTTGGCCTATTCTATCCCAATGGTAGCTTTAATTTCTGCCCAATTTGGAGGAATTTTTTGGTACACTACATTGGTTTATACCTTTGTTTTACTGCCTTTAATAGAAACTTTTCTTCCAGCTATTGCAGTAAATTATTCTGAAACAGACAAAACCAACCGACTGCAAAACCAATGGTTTGATGTGCTATTGTATGGGAATGTGTTGTGGGTGTATGGCCTCATGGGATATGTGTTGTATCTGCTCTCTAACCAAAACTTTACCAATGTTGAGTTGGTTGGCATGGTATTTACTTTGGGCATAGTGTTCGGTGCCAATGGCATTAATGTGGCACATGAATTAGGACATCGCGATAAAAAAAGCGAAAACTTTTTGGCCAAAATGTTGTTGCTCCCCTCGCATTATTTGCATTTTTTTCTGGAACACAACCACGGACATCATGTGCATGTTTCTACTCCTGAAGATCCGTCTACTGCCAAAAAAAATCAAAGTTTGTATGCTTTTTGGGTACAATCGGTTTTTGGGACTTATGTAAAAGCATGGCAAATTCAACAACAATTTTTACAAAAAGACAATCGTTCTTTTTGGCATTTTAGCAACTACCAATTTTGGTCGTTGGTGGTGTGGTTAGGATTTCAAGGAGGCATGTATTATTTCTTTGGGTTCCAAGCTTGGTTGGTATTGTTTTTCTCGGGAGTCATTGGCTTTTTGTTGTTAGAAACCATCAATTACATTGAGCATTATGGCTTGATGCGAAGCAAATTGCCAAGTGGCAGATACGAAAGAGTTTCCGAAAAACACTCCTGGAATTCTAATCATGTCATAGGCAGAATGGTGTTGTACGAGCTTACCCAACACAGCGACCACCACTACAAAGCCAACAAAAAATACCAAATTTTGCAAAGCTACGAGCAGAGTCCGCAATTGCCATTTGGCTACCCTACTTCAATGGTGTTGGCTGCCTTTCCACCACTTTGGTTTTGGTTGATGAATCCGAGATTGCCACAATAAATTAGGCTGTTAAAGTATTTCGGAATTGGTATCTTTGTACCCTATTTTAATTCGGAAATATGTCAGTTAGAGTTCGTTTTGCACCTAGTCCCACAGGGCCATTGCACATTGGTGGTGTTCGCACCGCTTTGTTTAATTATTTGTTTGCCAAAAAACATGGAGGAACTTTTTACTTAAGAGTTGAAGATACCGACCAAACCCGTTTTGTACCGGGTGCAGAGGCTTACATTATGGAAGCCTTGGATTGGTTGGGCATTGCACCGGATGAAACCTTGGGCAAAAACGAAAAATATGGTCCTTACCGTCAGAGTGAGCGAAAAGAAATTTACCAACAATACGTACAAGAATTGTTACACAAAGGTTGGGCTTACTATGCATTTGATACTCCAGAAGCTTTGGATGCTTTGCGAAAAGAAGCCGAAGCCAACGGACAAAATTTTATGTATGGCTGGCACAACCGAATGCAATTAAACACTTCGTTACATTGTACCGAACAAGAATTGCAAGAAAAGCTAGCAAAAGGCTTGCCTTATGTGGTTCGATTTAAAATTCCGGAAAACCAAACTTTGGTGTTTCACGACATCATTCGTGGAGAAATACAAGTAGAAACCAATACATTGGATGACAAAGTTTTGTTTAAATCAGATGGGATGCCTACCTACCATTTGGCCAATATTGTAGACGACCATTTGATGGAAACCACCCATGTGATTAGAGGAGAAGAATGGTTGCCATCGTTGGCATTGCACGTATTATTGTACCGTGCATTTGATTGGAAAGCTCCGGAGTTTGCCCATTTACCATTGATTTTAAAACCCATAGGCAACGGAAAATTATCTAAACGAGATGGAGACAAATACGGCTTTCCGGTATTTCCGTTGGAGTGGAAAACCGAAGAAGGTATTTCGATGGGCTACCGTGAGCAAGGCTATTTGCCTGAAGCAGTGGTGAACTTTTTGGCCTTGTTGGGTTGGAACGATGGCACCGAGCAAGAGCTATTTACTTTGGAAGAGTTGGTACAAAAATTTGATTTGCACCGAGTACACAAGGCAGGAGCCAAATTTGATCCCGAAAAAAACAAATGGTTCAACCACCAATATTTGCAAAAACAAACTCCCGAAAGTTTGCTGGAAGGTTTTGTAAAAGAACTGCAAAAACACCAAATTACCCATAGCTATAGCAATGCACAATTGGTACAAATGATAGGCTTGTTAAAAGAAAGAGCCCATTTTGTGCAAGATTTGTGGGAGTTGAGCCACTACTTTTTTGTGGCACCAACTGCTTATGACGAAAAAGCCAAAGCCAAATGGACCGAAGAAACCAAGCAAATACTACAACAATACCACAATTGGCTGCAAACGGCTGCTTTTACCAACGTAGAGCAATTGGAAAACGACACCAAGCAATGGCTTACCGACCAAAACATAGGCTTAGGCAAATTGATGCCAGCCTTGCGATTGAGTTTGGTAGGTGCTTTACAAGGCCCGCATTTATTTGATATTGCCTTTTTGTTGGGCAAACCCCAAGTGCTGCAACGCATACAACAAGCTATTGCATAAATTTTTCAAAACGAGCCAAGTGCTCGTTTTTTTATGGATGTGTGGAAGGAAATTAATATATTTGGTGTGAGGAAATTAAATTCTCTTTTAGTTCACATTAATCTTGATAAAAATGAAGTATCACTATTTAGAAATGATTCTTAATTTTATAAGTTCAATAAGTTGGCCACTTATATGTTTGATAATTTTTTATCATTTACGAAAACCACTTACTAGTTTTTTAAAGAAAGTTAAAAAAGTTAGTTACGGAGAAACAAGTATAGAAAGACAATCAAAAAAGCAAAAGGAGGATAAATCAATAGACATCTTAACAAAAGGAAATGATTTTACTTATATAGATGATACCTTGAATAAATTTTCGGAATCAAGTAAAGGATTTGCAATGCAAATTATAGAAAACGAAACTAAAGTTAATGAATTACAAGATGCTCAACAAAAAGTAGAACGGTTATTAAAATATGCTCAATTATTAATTATTGTTAAAGGAGCTGAAAAGATTTACCAATATATTTATGGAAGTCAAATAAGGCTACTACAAAAATTAAATTATGCTTCTGAAAAAACTGAAAATGTAAAGTACTTTTATGATACAGCAGCTCAATATTTTCCAGAAATTTACAAGGATTACTCATACGAGAGTTATTTAAATTGGTTAGTTAAACAAGAACTAATAAGCTACGACCGAGAAAATAAAATAATCTCAATTACAGAAAAAGGAAATGATTTTCTTATATATTTAATTGAATCTAATTCTAAACAAGAAAAACTGTATTAGTGATGTTATTTTTATATTTAAAATTAAAGAACAATTAAGGATGAATTCATTAGTAACTTTTATAAGAATTATAGGATTATTATTAACTCTTTTTGTTTTTACAATGATTGTAAAATTCACAAATATAATTGTGGATTTTGTTGTAAAAATTTTAGGATTGGAAAAAAACTTGGATACTGAAAACATAATAGTTTTGTTTTTTTACTTGTTTTTAGGATCTATTTCTTTAATAATGTTATTTGTAGATGAGAGATATAATAAAGTAAATTTTGAGCCACCATTGTGGAGAAGACTTATCTCCCTTTATTTTAATTTTTTAGGAATAGTTTCTATTTTTTTTGTTTTGTTGTCAATTTATTTGTTAGTTAAATAACTTAATCACAAATCACCAAAAAGTCTCATAGGTTCAGAATAAACCAAATAAGCTTTGGTTTACTTTCTAAAAAGATATATAAAAACTAACACACGACTTGTTTTTTAAAATTTATTTGTGGTAGGAATTCTTTATATTTAATGTATTGAGGTGAATAGTTGATATTTTCTTAGAAAACTGTATAATAAAGAATGTGAAATATTATTAAACTGAATATCCGTAATCGCACCTATTTTTAATGTCTTTGAATAGATTAAAAACCTTTTGATTATGAATATCTTTTCATTTACAGCCCATTTTGTTGATGAACAATCATGTCGTCAACATTTTAAAACTGAAAGGGACAAACAAGGCGTTGTTTGCAAAAAGTGCGGAAGTACTTGTCATTATTGGAAGAAAGATAAAGAATGTTACGAGTGTAAATCCTGTCGTTTCAGAACTTCCTTAAGGAGTGGCACAATAATGGAGAATTCAAATCTTTCTTTTCTTGTTTGGTATCGTGCTATGTTTTTGATGAGTACTACAAAAAAAGGTTTCTCTGCAAAAGAAATTCAACGACAACTTGGTTTAAAACGATATGAACCTGTTTGGTCTATGGTACATAAGCTTCGTAAAGCTATGGGTAATCGTGATGCACGTTACACATTAGAAGGAATGATTGAAATGGATGAAGGATATTTTACTGTAGCATCAACTGAAATTGAGCAGAACCAATGCTCTGCGATTCCGATAGCTATCGGAACCCGACTTCGCAAAAACCCATCAAGTTTTGGTTTGCTAGATAAGAACTAGCTATTAAAATTAATTTTGTGATAGTACCTATGCTTTGCAATTCCGAAAGCAATCGGAAGCCTACTTCGCAAAACCCCAACAAGCTCAAATCTGCAAAAAAACAAATAAAACAAGATCACAAATAAATTTTTGAAAACGAGCCAAGTGCTCGTTTTTTTATAGTTTGATGTGAACAACATTGCTATCTAACTAGTTTTTGTACACTCTAATTTTGGGTTCATTTAAAAAAACCGCGATTGGTAAACCCAAAAACCGGATTGGTTAACTCACGCAAAATATTTTTTTTCTATAAAACTAATTTTATACTTTAAAATTAAAAATTATGAAAAGAACTCTACAAAATTTTATTGGGTTATTATTTGTTTCCTTGGCATTTCTAACCTCAAATGCACAAAACTTAGTGCATTCTTATACTTTTGATAACACCAAAAGTAACGAAGCCGGTACAGCAACTTTTGGAACTGGAGGCAATTTTACTAACGATCGATTTGGAAATGCTCAAAGTGCTTTTAATGCAAGCGGTTTTCAAATTAGCACAAACGGTACCGTACCTGCAACCGGTAATGGAGCACGTTCTATTGCGTTTTGGATAAGATTAGATGGTGCAAATTCCGGTGGGCTTAGTGTTTACATGTACGGTGCCCAAAATAACAACCAAGCATTTGGAATGACTATCTATGGGGCACCCGCCAATTTCATTAGAATTTTTGGTTGGGCCAACGATTTTGATGTAACACAAAGTTTACAATTATCCACTTGGTATCATTTTGTGGTTACACACGATGGAACCACTTGCAGATTGTATCTAGATGGACAGCTAATCGGACAATCTGCCAAAACCTATAACACTTCGGGTGGAACTTTTCAAATCAGTAACCATGTTTTTGACGACTTAAGAATGTATAATTATGCATTGTCTCCTGCCGAAGTTAATTACTTATACACCAACCAACCCGGTCAGGTAACCTATTATCCGTTTAATAACAGTTTTAACAACCAAAGTGGTAACGAACCATTTTCTGAACCCGCGGTTACCCAATGGGTAAGCGACAGAAACGGAAATGCCAATAGTGCCATAAGATTTACAAATGTCTCTTCACCATCAGCGGCAAACATTTCTAATTTACCGTTTGGATCCTTACAGCGATCAGTTTCTTTTTGGTTTAGAACTAGTGCAGTCAATTCCGGCATTTTTAGATATGGAACCAATAATAGTTTGGCAACATTTGGCTTATATACCAATTCTTCAGGCAACTTTTTGCTTCAACGATTTGGAAACGACCATAATTTTGGAGGAACTTGTGTTGCCAATACTTGGTATCATGTGGTGTTAACTTATAAAAATGGGGTAGCAAGAATGTACTTAAACGGAACGCAATTGGGTTCTGCAACTTCTTCAGTAATAATTAATACCGGTGTTAGTAATTTTTTGTTAGGTGGGAATGGTGCCGAAATGGAATTCGATGATTTGAGAATTTTTAATTACGAAATCAATGCTGCAGAAGCCAACTCTTTATTTTTAAATAATACCTTGAGTAATCAGGAATTTGTTACTAACCAAAAGAAAAGCACCCTATATCCAAACCCCTCCAACAATTGGATTTATGTGGAATCAGAAACAGCAATCCAACAATTGGAGTTATATAACTTAAACGGACAATTAATCAAAAAAAGCAACCACAAACAAGTTTTGGTAAGCGATTTGCCTAAAGGTATTTACCTTTTAAGAATTATTGACCAAAACAATTACATACAAACCGAAAAAGTAATAGTGGAGTAAATTAATTTATTCACTAAAAATCTTTAACATAACACACAAAAAAACGAGCACTTGGCTCGTTTTTTTGTGGCTGTGTTTAAGGGAAACATGATGTTTTGAAACATCAAGAAGTTGTACAAGTTTTATTTCACAACAAAAATTAAAATTTGTTACCTTTAAAAAATGATTGCTACAGATAAAAACATATTTCATAACTACACTTTTATCGACCTTTTCGCTGGAATAGGGGGTTTTCATTTGGCTTTAAATTCTGTGGGAGCTACCTGTGTTTTTGCCTCAGAGTGGGATAAATTTGCTGCAGAAACCTATGAAAAAAATTTTCACTTAAAACCTTATGGAGACATTACCCAAATAAGTGAAAATGACATTCCAAAACACGACATATTATGCGGTGGTTTTCCTTGTCAAGCGTTCTCTATTTCCGGCAAACAAAAAGGTTTTGATGATACACGAGGGACTTTGTTTTTTGACATTGCACGAATTGCAAATTTTCATCAACCTAAGGTATTGTTTTTAGAAAATGTAAAGAATTTAGCAAAACACGACCAAGGGAAAACGCTAAAAACCATCATCAAAACCTTAGAAGATTTAGATTATAGTGTACACATTAAAGTACTTAATTCAAGTAATTTTGGTTTGCCTCAAAACAGAGAAAGAGTTTACATAGTTGCTTTTCATTCGTCATTAAATTCAAGCTCTTTTAAATTTCCAAATCCACCCAATAATCCGATTTGTTTAGAGGATATCTTAGAAAACAACCCTCCTAACGCAAAAGTAATTGAACGGAACGATGTGGTAATTTATAAGAATTATTCGGTTACCAACTCCTTGTTTTCAGAAATGGAGCTATTAAATAAACCGATTCAAATTGGCAAAGTCAACAAAGGCGGACAAGGAGAAAGAATTTATCATACGCTCGGACACGCTATTACACTATCTGCTTATGGTGGTGGTGTTGGTTCAAAAACCGGATTGTATTTGGTAGATGGAAAAATCAGAAAATTATCTCCAAGAGAATGTGCCAGAGTACAAGGTTTTCCGGATAGTTTTATTTTAAATGCTTCGGATATTCAATCGTACAAACAATTTGGAAATAGTGTTTCTGTAAACGTTTTGCAACACATACTTATTGAAATTAGTAAAGTATTAAGCGTAAACGAAATGCAAAGTAAACAGGTAACAGAGTTGAAATATGCGTAAAGAACAAATTTTAGGTTCACAAACCGCAAAGAACGGCTTTTTAAACGAAGATGATATTGTTGAGAAGTTTAATCATTGGCAAAATGATGAAGATGCTCAAAAATGGTTGATTATTATGGAGTATCAACTTGCAACAATTGAATACGTAAAAGCAGTAAAATTAAGTGGCTATAAAACAGATGTGCAAGTACAAGTTACCATAAAATTGAAAGAAGCAATAGATGCTCAAAATTTACAAGTCAAATTAGTTAGCAATCCAAAAGGATTTAATCAAATTGACAAAAGATGGGTGGATAAATATGCGGAAATGTGGAATATTCCGTTAGAAATAGCAACTATTTTTAAAAAGTATACCGGTGAGGTAGAACCTACAATTTCTAATCCAAAAGACAAACGCAGAATGTTTGCAAACGAATTTTCAGTAAATGAGCAAGAAAATATTCTAAAATGGCTAAATGAAAATAAATCGTTGATTGTATCCGATATTTTAAAAGGACGAGGTCAATTTTCAGCAGAATGGATGTTGGTTGCTCAAAAAGTAAAAGCGAATTCAAGATGGGTTTTAAAGCCAATGAATGTTTGTTTGAATCATTTTGGTAATGGAAATATTGAAATTACCAAGCAAGGAAATTTTAAAATAGGAAGAATAACAATGCAAAGAAAAGGAGGAGACAATGGGAGAGACACTGCAAAAATGCTTCAATTCAAAATAAATCCAGCAGAATTATTTGATTTAAAATAATAAAATATGCTCTGCAATTCCGATAGCTATCGGAAGCCGACTTCGCAAAAACCCAACAAGCTCAAATCTGCAAAAAAACAAATAAAACAAGCATCACAAATAAATTTTTGAAAACGAGCCAAGTGCTCTTTTTTTTTGTGGATTGGTGAACTAATTGTTTATTTTGAAAATATTAAAAAGTTTTGAATTATACTTAAAAGTAATATCTAATTAAATGACAATTCTTTGTTTTTGTATACTACTTTGCATACTGCTGGGTTCGGAGCCCGCCACTGTTAGTTAAGCTCTTAGTTTATTGTTGTAAGACGTTTAATGTTTGTAAACACTAGCGAGCATTATGTAAAATAGTGGCTAAAGCCAGCGGTTATTCTATTTTGAAGTCTGATAATTTGTAATTTGCATTTCGTCCAACTTCCTCCGTTTGTTGTAATATGCCTTTTTCTACTAAGTCTTTAATATCTCGTAAAGCGGTGTCGGCAGAGGTCTTAGTAATTTTTGCCCATTTTGAGGTTTGTAATTTACCGTCAAAACCGTCTAAAAGTTTGTTGAGCATCAATCGTTGTCTTCCATTGATAAGTGTTTGTTCGTGCAGTTTCCAAAATTCGGCTTTACGCAATATTCTTTGGGTAGTGTTTTCAGTTGCAAGCATTGCTTTTTTCAGGCAATGTAAAAACCAATCCAGCCACTCGGTAATGTCACCTGTACTGTGTTGAACTTTTTGCAATATGTCATAATATTGTTTGCGTTCAACTAAAATTTGGCTAGACATACTATAAAAACGTTCGCCACTACTTTCCGCACGAGCAAGCAACATATCAGTTATGGCACGACCAATTCGACCGTTGCCGTCATCAAAAGGGTGAATGATGATAAACCAAAAGTGTGCAATTGCTGCTTTCAGTACTGGGTCAAGTAGATTGTCATTATTGTACCAGTCCAAAAACTTTTCCATTTCCGCCTCTACAAGTTCTGCTTTTATAGCTTCGTAATGCACTTTTTCTTTACCCATTGCTCCCGAAACAACTTGCATTTCGCCTGAACGGTATCTGCCGACTTCTATTTCATAAGGTCCGCTGTATCCAGTTGGAAAAAGTGCTGCTTGCCAGCCAAACAATCGTTTTTTTGTTAAAGGTAAATGGTGACGTTGGGTAGCGTCTAGCATCATCTCTACTATGCTTTCTATGTGTCGGTTGCTTGTAACAAGTCCAGCGGTATTGATACCCAAACGCCTTGCTATGGATGAACGTACCTGGTCATAGTTGAGTAATTCCCCTTCAATTTCTGATGATTTTACTACATCTAAAGTTAGGGTAGTAAGTGTAGCTTCTTCTTTGGCAGAAAAGCCCATTGCGTTCATTTGTCCGATGATTTTACCTTGCATAAGTCGAACTTCTCCAAATACTGCATTTATGGCTTTGTCATCCCAAGTAAAATCCGTCCAGTTTTTATTTTGATAGATGTATTTTACCATTGATTTAAATCGTTTATGCGGTAAATATATGAATTTAATACCGCAAATATGCGGTGTTTATTCTTTTTTTTCACCGCAATTAGATTGCTATTAATCTCCTTCCTAGGTTGGTAAAGGTTTTTCTCTATAATTTAGTGTCATTTTCAGTTCGTTTTTTTGTTTCAGTTCGTTGTCTTAACATTGACTATAACAGACAGTAGCCGAACAGAAATCAAATATTTCCTAGGACACGTTTCCATTAATTATTGGAACATTAGCTTGGACTCCATGGATTTTGAAAAATTATGCAGCCTCAGAATTTATGTAAATGCAATAAGTTATGTTTTGAAAAGCAAAAAATTCAATGATAAAAAAGTACATTTACCAACACTAAACAGTACTTATGTTAGTAATTATTTCTAAAGTGATCTTGATCTTATTCGGTTTGTTTTTTATAAGTGTAGGTATACTGATGGGTTTTTGGCCAAAAACAGCAAGAAATGTTTTAAGAAAAGCCGGAAGCACTTTTTGGTTTCATTACGGAGAAATAACCATAAGAATGATACCCGCAACCGCATGTGTTTTTTATGCCAATTACAGCAAATTTCCAACATTTTTTGAGGTATTTGGCTGGTTTATGCTAGGTACTTCGTTGGTACTTTATTTGGTTCCAAAACAATTACACCACAAATTTTCAAACCGATGTGCAGACGTTTTAAAACCTATTTATTTTCAGTTTATTGCACCTATTTCGGTGGCTATAGGTTTGTTTTTTATTTACTCGGTGTGGTAAGAGAATGTTTTTAAACGTTGATTTTACAATAAATAAGGCTATCTTTTAAAAGTTAAGGGAGGTATTTTTATGAAAACACCCCTAGTTTTAAAATTAATTTTAATTTTTTGATAGTATCAAATGATAGTATGCTAATCATACTCATAAAATCCGTAATTCTTCAAAACAAAAAAGCCAACTATCACTAGCTGGCTTTTGTATTTGTAAATAAAAAGAGGGTTTAAATCTCTTCCAATAATTTAGAAATCTCGTCTAATTTCGGAGTCAAGATAATTTCAATTCTGCGGTTTTTGGCTTTGCCTTCCGCAGTTTCGTTGCTGGTAACCGGAGCGTGTTCCCCTCTACCTGCTGCAGTTAGGTTGCCTTTTACCACATTTTTGTTTTCTTGTAAAATTTGCACCACTGCCAAGGCTCTTTTGGTAGAAAGTTCCCAATTATTGCTCACCGCACCACTTCCAACATAAGGCACATTGTCGGTATGACCTTCAATCAACACCGAAATTTCCGGGTTTTGTGCCAATACTTTTCCAACTTCTACTATGGCACTTCTTCCTTCTGGGTTTACGGTCCAACTTCCGGAAGGGAACAACAATTTGTTTTCCATAGAAACATATACTTTTCCGTTTTTCATTTCTACCGTCAAGCCTTTGCCCTCAAAGTTATTTAATGCTTTAGAAAGCGTTTCGCGTAAGGTTCGCAGACTTTTTTCTTTATTGGCAATCATTTGCTCTAATTCGTCTACTCGTTGCGAACGATCTTTTAAATCGGCTTGAAGTTTTTCTAAACGGGTACGTTCTTGTTGCAATGCTTTTTCTTTTGCATCTAATTGGGCCAATAATTCGCGGTTCTTCTTCATGTTAGCCTCTAACGATTCGTTGCTGTTTTTTTCTAAAGCAGCGTAGGAATTTTGTAGGTTTTTTAAGCTGTTTTGGCTTGCTGCCAAATCCGATTGCAATTGTTTGCGTTCTTGTTGGAGTTTTTCCAACTCTTCACGCAATTTTTTTAAATCGATTTCTGCTTGGTTTTGAAAAGCTTTTAGGCCTTGGTTTTCGTCTTCCAAACCGTTGTAGTTCTTTTTTAACTCGGCATATTTATCTTCTAATTCGGTGTAGATTTTTTTCGACACGCAAGAGGTACTCAAACTTAATACACCTACCAACATTGCCAAACGGGCAAATTTTTGCAAAGAAATAGTCATGGTTGTTTTTGATTTTAATTTGTAAACTATTGAAAACAATGGCTTTAATAAAAAATAGCAAAACTAATTTTTCACTAAAGCTGTTCCTATTCTCTCAAATGTAAGACCAAAAAATCATAAAAAAGGTTAAAAAAATTAATCCGGATATTTTTCTTTAGTGAATTGCATGGTTTGCTTCACTATTTTTTCCAATTCATCTAGGTGAATATCTTCTAATTTCTTTACGTAAATACAAGCTTTACTGTGGGTAAATTTTCCCAATTTCGAGAGGTCTTGTGGTTTTTCGCTTTCGTAAAAAGTCACATATAAAGTCAGGGCATTTTTACGAGGCGAAAATCCAATCAAAGGAGCATCGCCTTCTCTTCCACTGGCATATTTGTAGTGGTAGCTTCCGTAGCCAATAATGCTTGGTCCCCACATTTTTGGGGAAAAACCAGTCACTTTTTCCAGCCAATCTAACAATAATAAACTATCGGTTTTTTTGGTTTCCGGTGTTACATTTTCTAAAAATTCCAACACACTAGCTTCGGTTGGTTGGGTTTTGTTTTCGGCCATTTTAACAGTTTTTGTATTTGTCGTTAAGTCCTTTTCCTTCCAAAATTAGAGGAAGAATTTTTTGCAATCGTTCCGCTTTGGTTTGCTCTCTTTTGGCTTCCGATATGTATAAAGCAAACTCTTTTTGTTTGTAGGGTGCCAATTGATCAAATGCTTGTTTTAATTTGGCATCCGCTTGCAGTTGCGAGTGTAAAAGTTCCGGCATTTCAAAGGAAGTGTTTTTAACAGGCGTGATGGCAATTCCCTTTTTTTCGTTGGCAACAGCCTCTGCAATATATTCCAACAAAATATCTTCTTTAATATCGTTGATAGAAGTCATTTTCCATTGCCTCATTGCTTTGGTTTTTCCCTCTTGTGCATTGGTAAGTACTCCATATGGATCCTTGAGCAATCCTCCCTGGAAAAACCAAATTCCGAAATGGTTTTTAAAGGCAGCAAAACTCAATATATTTCTCCCTTCTGCCATAAAAACAGGAGCATTCCATTTGATGGTTTCCTCTAAATGAACTTTAGCAACAATGCTTCTTAAAAGTTGCAATTCTTCTTTCCAATTATTTTCTTTCATATATCAACGTATTAACCCCAAATTTCACTTTCTATAATCATTGGTACTACCACTCCACACACAAATGCCGAAGCTACCAACGTCCAATCGCGTTTGCTAAAACGAAAAACTGTTTGCACCATGTAAGAAATGATTAACACGATAATTACCACTATTATTTGAGCAGCTTCTATCCCTAAAGCAAACTCTAATAAAGGCAATAGTTTGTCGGAACTACTACCGGGTAAAATACTTTTAAAGTAATTGGAAAAGCCCAATCCGTGTATGATTCCAAAAAACAAAGTTACCGAAGCCACAAAACTGATGCTTTCTTTTTTGCTACTTTTCCCGGCTGTAAACAAATGAAATAGAGCTGTAATTAAAATCGTAATAGGAATTAAAAACTCAATCAAACTTGCTTTTACTTGAATCACACCATACACCGATAAAATTAACGAAATAGTATGTCCTACAGTGAATAATGTTACCAACAGCAACACTCTTTTCCAATCTTTAAAGGCATAAGGCACACACAAAGCAATTAAAAACAATACGTGGTCATAACCGTTGATGTCTAAAACATGCTTTAACCCTATGTTGAAGTAAACCCAAAATTCTTGCATAATTTTTAATTTAAAGAAGTAAAAATACAACTTAACCTTAATTATGAAAATTTAACTAGGCAGAATCTGTTTTTTCTGCATATTTTGGATGATTTAGATGTTAAAAAATTTAAAAAATTGCCGTATCTTTGCACTACAAATTAAAACTACCAATTATGTCAATTGTTGATTTATACGACAGCGGATTTAAAGACCGAAATAAAGGACATTTCTCAGCCATTGTAAGGGTTGCCATGTCAGATGGTGTGATTACTTCTGAAGAAAAAGCCTTCTTAGATCGTTTGGCTAAAAACTTAGAAATTTCTGCGGATGAATACGAGGAAATTTTAGAAAATCCAAACAAATACCCCATCAATCCACCTTACTTACACGCACATCGTTTAGACCGTTTGTACGACTTGTCAAGAATGGTATATGCAGACCATGTATTAGGAGCTAAACAAAGAGAAATGTTAACCAGATTTGCCATTGCTTTAGGCTTTAATCCGGCAAATGTGGATTATATTGTGGACAAAGCTCTTAAACTTTTAGAGTTAAATGTGAATTTAGACACCTTTCACTACGAAATGAATCATATGAATAAGTAAGCTTCGGCTTACTTTTTTTTTATCTTTACATTTCAAAGGAACTAAAAAAAGCTATGAATCAAGACGAACTAATTGTGCTTTTGCAAGACAAGAGCGAAAAAGCCTTTGGGATTTTGTACCAACAATACTCAAGGAGCTTGTTAGGAGTGATACAGCAAATGATTCCCAATACCGATGATGCAGAAGATACTTTGCAAGAAGTATTTGTAAAAATTTGGAACGGAATCGATTCGTATCATCCATCAAAAGGAAGGTTATACACTTGGATGGTAAATATTGCTCGCAATGCAGCAATAGACAAACTTAGAAGCAAAGGGTATAACAACAGCCAAAAAAACCAAACCGCTGACAAATACGTAAATAAGCTTGAAGACGAAAACGACTGGGTGAATAAAATAGACGTGATTGGTATACAATCGTTTGTAGAAAAGCTTCCCGAAAAATGTTTTAAAATCATTGAGTTGTTGTTCTTTCAAGGGTATACCCAGCAAGAAGCATCCGAAGAACTCGACATTCCGCTAGGAACCATTAAAACCAGAAACAGAAACTGTATCAATGATTTACGTAAATTACTGAAATTGTCATGAGTAGTGTAAAAGAATATATCGAATCCGGCATTTTGGAGCTATATGTTTCCGGAAATTTATCCGAACAAGAAGCCCAACAGGTAGCACAAATGTGTAGCCAACATCCGGAAATTTTGGCTGAGGTAGAAAAGATTGAAAAAGCTTATCTTTCCTTGGCAGAAGGTTTGGCATTAAAACAACCTGCCATTACCAAATACGAAGCAACCAAACAAAAATTGTTTGGAGAAAGTAAAGTGATCCCTTTAAATTCTAAAAACAAGTGGAACTCCTATTTGGGTTGGGCAGCATCGTTGGTGTTTTTAATTGGAACGGTTTTTTATTTTAACCAATACAAAACTTTAGAAACCGAAATAGCACAACAAAAAGAAGCTGCAAAACAAGTATTGGAGCAAAACGAAAGTTTAATAGAAGAAACCTTGTTTCAAAAACAATTTATTGCAACGGTGCAACAAGACCAAAGCATCAAAGTAAAGTTAAACGGACAAGAGGTTTCTCCGCAATCTTTTGCCAATGTATTTTGGGATAAAAATACCCAACAAGTGTTTGTAGATGTATCCGGTTTGCCCGAACCTCCAAGAGGAAAAGTTTACCAGGTGTGGTCCTTGAAGCTAAATCCGTTAACACCAACCAGTATTGGTTTGGTAGAAATGAAAGACGGACAAACCATTTTTAAATTAGATAACGTAGCAGATGCCCAAGCATTCGGAATTACTTTAGAAAATGCTGGAGGCAGCAAAGTTCCAACCATGGAACAATTGTATACTTTAGGAGTGATTTAAAAAAAATTAGGTTTTTAAAAACCAAAACACAAATCGTTTCGTAGATAAGAGAAATCCCAATCTATGAAACGATTTTTTTTATGGCAAAAAATACTGATTGCTTTGGCAAGTATTTTTATCATACTATTTACTGTTTTGGTGGTTCATATTGCCAATGCTCCTTCGTTAGAAGTAGATAACGCACATATACAAGTTAGTGCTGCAACCTTTTCGGAAGAAATAAGTTTGGAGCAAATGCAATGGTTTCAACAAGAAATAAAGCAACTGCCTCAAGTAATCAATCCTAGAGTAGATAAAGAAAACAAGGTGTTGGTTTTCTTTTACAACAACACGCAAACAAGTTCTAAAGAAATTTTAGAAACACTTTTTAAAAAAACCGGAGTCCAAGCCAAATTGTTTCAGTTACATGCGGAGCAACAAAATCAAAGGGTTTGTCCGGCAATGGATCCGGATAGTTTTAAGTATCGATTTAGTGTATTTATCCAACGAATTTTTCAATAACTATTAAATATTTACCTTATGAAAATTCCATTTTTAAAATTCAAAACATTAGCCAGCATCGGATTGCTTGCTTTAACTATTGCTTCATGTAGCAATGATGACGAAGACAAAATGCTTTCGTTGTACGAAAAATTAGGAGGCTTTGCCAAAGTGCAAGACCCTAACGACAACACCAAAATGATTGAAAAAGGTCGTTTGGCATTTCGTTCGGTGGTAGATAGTACAGTTACGTTAATTGTAACAGATATCGTAGCCGGAAATCAAGGAAATTTAGCCCCACATTTTGCTCCTTTATTGGCTGAAGTTGGATCTGGAAACACCACCAATTTGGCTTTGTTAAGCAAAAGTTTGACCGATTTTTTTGCTGCCAATACAGGTGGAGGTACTACCAACACATACAGTGGATTAAATATGGTAGATGCCCACAATCCGGAAGTTAATCCGAGAATGGGTAAAAAATCTACCAATGCAGATTACACTCGTTTTGTTGGATTTGTTGGCCAAGCAGCTGGTAAAAACGGGGTAACCGACACTGCCATTATCAACGAAGTAGTAACAGTTTTAGAATCTTTAAGAGCTCCGATAGTTCAAGAATAAATAGTTTAGGTTTTTTGGTTTATGCTTCGGAAAAGTCATTTCTCACGTTTAGAAATGGCTTTTCCTGTTTTTACTGCTTTCGTTCCAATGCATGCAATGCAAAAGAAGCCAGCCAATGTTCTCCTTCGTAGTTGCCATCGGTAATACTTGGCAACGAAAATTGCAGATGCTTATCGGCTAATTTGGTTAAATGTCCGAATTCTTTGGGGTACTGTTTGGCCAAAAAGTACATATTCCATGCCCTGGAAAAGTTCAGTCCGTCTAAATGCACCAAATGGCCATCGGTTCGGTCAGAAACTCGGGCTACTTCCCATGTAAAGTTAGATTTTAAAATTTCCGGTAAAAATTGTTTGGTGAATTTCAAAAAAGCATCTTTAGGGAGTATTTTACCCATCAAAGCTAATTCTTCCAAACAAGGCGACAAAAAATCAGTACCACTTGGCTCCCAAATAAAAGGGCAATTGGCATCGCTACCAAACCACAGCATGGCATGTTTTTCAATGCTGTTCTTTAGCTCCTGATGATTTTTAAATTGAGCATATTCGTAGGCAAAACCTAATCCAAAAGCAGTGTTGTTGTGGGTACCAATTCGTAACGGATAAATCAGTTTGGGTAAAAATTCCAAATATCGGTTTACCAACAAATCGCTCAAAGGCTGTAATGTTGGAGCCAATGCTCGCAAGCGTTTTTCTTTGCTTTGCTCTAATGCCATTTGTAGTTTTAACAACCATGTCCATCCATAGATTCTTTCAAATGATTTTTCATGAGCTTTTTCAAAATAGGCAATTTCTACCGCAATATTTGCCGGAGTGATGTTACTTTCTAGTTTCTTTAAAGCCTCTTCTTTGGCTTCTAAATTCGGAAACCGATCCATTAAAAATACCAAGCTCCAATGCCCGTGTACAGAAGAGTGCCAATCAAAACAACCGTAAAAAGCTGGATGTAATTGCTGTGGACTTTGCAGTTCGTAGCCATTAATAATTACCTGGTTTAACTTGTTTGGATATTCTTGTTGCAAACATTTTAAAGGCAGTTTTGCCAATTGGTTGGCAGTGGCAAGGTTTAGTTCTTGACCAATAGAAATAACTACCCAAAATAAACTTACCATGGTATACTTCATGATTTCAATTTTTACCAAAGATAAAAAAACCTCGCTTCTTTCAGGAAACGAGGCAACTTTAAGCAAGTATAGTTTGGTTAGTTTTGCTTAGCTTTTTGCATAAATTCTTCTGCTTTTTCTACCATGTTTTTGCTTCCACAGAAAAAAGGCACACGTTGGTGCAGTTCGGTTGGTTTGATTTCCATAATTCTCTGAAAACCATCACTAGCTTTTCCGCCAGCTTGTTCTGCCAAATAAGCCATAGGGTTGCATTCGTATAACAAACGCAATTTTCCGTTAGGTGCCTTGGAGCTAGTTGGGTACAAATAAATACCTCCTTTGATCATGTTTCGGTGGAAGTCTGAAACCAAACTTCCGATGTATCTGGAAGTATAAGGCCTGTCACCTTCTTCTTGTTGGCAATATTTGATGTAATCTTTTACCCCTTGCGGAAAATGAATGTAATTTCCTTCGTTTACCGAGTATATTTTCCCATTTTCCGGAAATTGCATGTTGGGATGCGACAAATAAAACGTTCCGATAGCCGGATTTAACGTAAAACCATTCACCCCATGCCCGGTGGTATATACCAACATCGTGGAAGTTCCGTAAATCACATATCCTGCTGCTACTTGATGGATGCCTGGTTGTAAGAAATCTTCTAAAGTTACCGGAGTTCCTATAGGAGTCACCCTCCGGTATACCGAAAAAATAGTTCCTACCGATACATTTACATCAATATTGGATGATCCATCTAATGGATCCATTAAAATAACATATTTGTTGTTGTGCCCCTTGTCGCTTCCTTCAATGGTAATAAAATCATCGTTTTCTTCAGAAGCAATACCACAAGCAATTTCTCTATTAATCAATGTTTGGATAAACACTTCGTTGGCATATACATCCAGTTTTTGTTGCTCTTCCCCTTGGATGTTTTGCTCTCCAACTTGTCCAACAATATCTACCAAACCGGCTTTGTTTACCTTGTAATTCACTACTTTGGCAGCCAAACGAATAGAGTTGATAATTCGAGATAATTCTCCGGAGGAAAAAGGAAATTCTTGTTGCTTTTCGATGATAAATTCTCCTAGCGTTTTGTTGCGTTCTTCCATAACGAAATCGATGTAGTTGTGTTGGTGGCACAAATATCTTAAATTTTGTGATAAGCGTAACTTCTTATCTACATTAATTTTTTTGTAGGTAATTTTGCACTCTCAAAATCAAATAAATGATTCTTCGAAAAGCAACCCCTAACGACATGCATGCAGTGCATCAGCTCATTACCGAGTTGGCTATTTTTGAAAAAGAACCGGAAGCAGTAGCTACTTCTCCGGAAGAATTATTGCGAGATGGTTTTTCAGAAAATCCTTTGTTTGAAGCATTGGTTGCTGAGGTTGACGGACAAATTTTAGGCATGGCTTTGTATTACCCAAGATATTCTACTTGGAAAGGAAAAACCCTGCATTTAGAAGATTTGATTGTTTCTGCTGCCCATCGAGGCAAAGGAATTGGTATGGCATTGTACCAAGCTTTTTTACAAGAAGCAGCAAAACAAAACGTTCGAAGAGCAGAGTGGGTGGTGTTGGATTGGAACCAAAACGCGATTGATTTTTACGAAAAGTCAGGAGCTGTAGTACTCAACGATTGGAAAACCGTACAAATGACCAACGAACAAATAAAAGCATTTTTAAACCAGTAATCGATCAAATAATGAGAATATTTAAGTTTGGAGGAGCATCGGTAAAAGATGCCTCAGGAGTGAAAAATGTAGTAGAAGTTTTGCGTCAAGTAGGCCACGAAAACACTTTGATTGTGGTTTCTGCTATGGGAAAAACTACCAATGCTTTGGAAGAAGTCATTCGTTGTTATTTTCACGATAAAGAACATTTGTCCACGGCTATAGAAACTGTTAAACAATACCATTTGCAATTGGTTTCGGAGTTATTCACCACGGTTCCGGATTCCTTATTTAACAGATTGCAAGAATTGTTTAACGAAATGGCTTACTTTTTAGAGCACAACAAATCGCCTAACTACAATTTTGTGTACGACCAATTGGTTAGTTGTGGTGAATTGTGGTCTACCGTAATTGTGCATGCCTATTTTAACGAAGTTGGCTTGCAAGCCAACTGGTTAGATGTGCGTAATTTGGTAAAAACAGACGATTCTTATCGCGATGCGGTGGTGGATTGGCAACAAACCGAGCAAAACATCCAACAGGCAGTCCAACCTAAGTTATTGTATGTAACCCAAGGGTTTTTGGGTTCAGATGCCAACGGATTTACCACCACTTTAGGCAGAGAAGGTTCCGACTATACTGCTGCTATTTTTGGCTATAGCTTGGGAGCAGAAAGCGTTACTATTTGGAAAGATGTTCCAGGGGTGTTGAATGCAGACCCTAGATATTTTGATGAAACGGTATTATTACAACAAATCTCTTACCGCGAAGCCATCGAATTGGCTTTTTATGGTGCAAGTGTGATACACCCAAAAACCTTACAACCATTGCAAAGCAAAGAAATTCCGTTGTTGGTAAAATCGTTTGTAAATCCATTATTACCCGGAACCAAAGTGAGTAGAGGTGCCCATTTGGTGCCAGAAACCCCGTGTTTTATTGTAAAGAAAAACCAACATTTGCTGTCAGTTTCTTCCAAAGATTTTTCTTTTGTGATGGAAAACAACATCCGCGACATATTTGATTTGCTACATCAGTACAAAATCAAAGTAAACATGATCCAAAATTCAGCCATTAGTTTTTCGGTTTGTGTAGAAGATAAGTTTTTGCGTTTTCACGAATTAACTGCCCAATTGCAAGATAAATTTGTAGTGCATACCCAAGAAAACGTTTCTCTGTATACCATCCGACACTTTACCCAAGAATCCATCCAATCGTTAGAAGCAAAACACGAAATTTTATTAAAGCAAGTCATGGACCAAACCATTCAGGTGGTTGCGGTGTAGATTTTATAAAATATATTCCCATTTATAACGTTTTTAAAAGCATTCCAAGCAGTAAACTCTTTGGATGCTTTTTTTTATGTAGTTTCGCTATAATTGAGCAAATGGATTGATGAATCGATTTTGGACAGGTTTGTTTTTGGTATTCTTTTCTTCCTTCGGATTACAAGCCCAGGAAATCCATCCGTTACGCACCCAAAAAATCTTCGAAAAACCAACCGATACGTTACAATTAGAAACTTCTGGAATCAATCCTTTTTACTTTGAAGTTACCGATTCCATAGGAAATCCAATTCCTTCCAACCAATACCAAGTCAATTTTCCGAAAGGGAAAATGTGGTTTGTTGCCCAAAAGCCAACCCAAAAAATAGTGGTGAAATACCAAAAATTTCCCGATTTTATCACCCAAAGTATTCAGGTTATTGATTCGAGTAGTATTGTGTCAAACGAAGCTGGAGTTGATAAAATTTTCACCTTTAATAATCGCAAACCCGGAGCTCCCACCAAGCCATTGGAAGGTTTGCAAACTTCTGGTAGCATAGTGCGAGGAGTAACCATTGGTAACAACCAAAATGCTGTGGTAAATTCCAATTTAGACTTACAAATTAGCGGGAATTTATCCGAAAAAGTAGGTATTAGAGCTGCTTTGCAAGACAACAATTTGGCCTTGCAAAACGGTGCTTATTCGCAACGAATTGACGAATTTGACCAGATATATCTGGAAGTTTTTTCCAAACAATGGAATTTAAGAGGAGGAGATTTGTTTTTAGAAAACAGAACTTCTCGAATTTTAAATTTTAATAAAAAAGTGCAAGGACTTTCAGCCAGTTTTCAGTTTGGAGAAGAAGACAACCAAACCCAAGTAATGCTTTCCGGAAGTTTGGTAAGAGGGCAATATGCACGAAGCACTTTTATTGGTGCAGAAGGAAACCAAGGCCCATACAAACTAATTGGCAACCAAGGCGAATTGTTTGTGTTGGTAATTTCAGGCTCTGAACGAGTGTTTGTAAACGGGGTGTTGTTGCAACGTGGTGAAAACAACCAATATATCATCGATTACAATGCAGGTGAAATTACTTTTACTTCGTTATTCCCAATTTCTTCTGAAATGCGGATTAATGTAGAGTACCAATACACCGAACGAAACTACAACCGTTTAATTACGTACAATCGGGTGAAACACCAAAGAGAAAAATGGTATATCGAAACCAATTTTTATTTGGAATCTGACAGCAAAAACCAACCATTGCAACAAAATTTATCTCCGGAGCAAGTTCAAATTTTGCAAAATGCCGGAAACGACCCCAACCAAATGATTGCAGTTTCGGCTGTAGAAGACGCGTATAGCGAAAACAAAATACTTTACCGAAAAACTGTAGTAAATGGGGTAGAGGTATTTGAGTTTTCTACCGATGCAACCGAAACGTTGTACCAAGTGCGTTTTACTTTGGTTGGTGCCAACCAAGGAAATTACCAATTGCTTAGCAACCAAGCCATAGGAAGAATATATGGCTATGTAGCACCGGTAAATGGCATTCCGCAAGGAGATTACGAACCCGTGATTCGATTAATTCCACCTACCAAAACCCAAATGGTACAAATGCAAGGAGGATACCAACCTACTGAAAAAACCCAAATTAAATGGGATGTAGGAGTAAGTAACTACGATGCCAATTTATTTTCGGAAATTGGAAACGAAAACAATCACGGAGTAGCCGGGATATTAGAAGCATCGCACCAATTTGACAAAAAAAACCATCGGTTCCAAACCACGAGCTCGTGGCAATGGGTGCAGCAAAACTTTAGACCCGTAGAGCGATTGTTTTCTATTGAATTTGAACGTGATTGGAATTTAACCCAAGTACAAGGCAACCAAAGTTTGTTGCAGTTTTTTGTAGAGCATCAGTTTAAAAAAGATAGTTCAACTAACTTTATATTAAATAGATACGAATTTCAAAAATTAGATTTTTCCGAAAGCTATTCCGGACAAAAACATCGCTTTTTTCTGCAAGGAAAACAAAATAATTTTACCTACACTTCGCAAAGTAGTTGGATGAAATCAACCGGAAGTTTTTCCAATGCCAACTTTTTACGAAGCCAAAACCAATTGCGGTATCGTTTGCAAAAAAACTGGGTACAATTAGGGTACCAAATGGAAGATGTGCAAGAACAAAATAATGCTACCCAAGCACTCACGGCATTGAGTCAGCGTTTTCACGAAGTGAGTCCGAGTGTAGGTAGGGGAGACACCACCAAAGTTTTTGTAAATGTTGGCATGGTTTGGAGGGTAAACGACAGTATTCGCAACCAAAATTTACAAAGGGTAAACCAATCGTACACCTACTTTTTAAAATCCAGAATCCTACAAAAAGACCAACAACAACTAAGTTGGTTTGTGCATTATCGCGATTTGTTGTTTGCAGATGGCATTACTCCAAAACAAAGCTCGTTAAACTCGCGTTTGTTGTACCAAGACCAGTATTTTGGGCAATTATTACAAAATACCACAAGTTTTGAAAATACTTCCGGAACCATTGCCCAACAAGAATTTACCTATGTGCAAGTAGAGCCTGGTTTAGGGGTGTATATGTGGATTGATTACAATGGCAATGGCATTCAGGAATTGCAAGAGTTTGAAGTAGCACCCTTTCCGGACCAAGCCAATTACGTTCGCATTTTTTTACCCAATCGGAATTTTGTACCAACACAAGTCAATAGGTTTAGCGAATCGTTAAATTTTAATCCGCAAAAATGGAAAGACAAAAAAGGGGTTTTAGGCACTATTTCTAAGTTTTATAACCAAACTTCGTTGTTGGTAGAGCGAAGGGTATTGCGTGATGGAAATCGGTTTGATTTGAATCCGTTTGCTTCGGGAGACGATAATTTATTGGGTCTTCAATTTAATTTTCGGAATAGTTTGTTTTTTAATCGAGCCAAGCAACGACATACTGTGGTGTACACCTTTCACGATTTAAAAAATCGGTCGTTGTTGTCGGTTGGTTCACAAGAAAACAACATACAAAGCCACCAATTGCAGTATAGCCATTTGGTGCAAAAAACATGGTTGTTACAATTACTTTCCAAAACCAGTCAACAAGATTGGATTACCGAAAATTTTGCATTGCGAAATTTTACCATACAATCGTGGCAAGTGCAGCCAAAAATTGGTTATTTGTGGGATGCACAAGCTAATATTGATTTGTTTTATGAGTTTCAACAAAAAAACAACCAATTGGCAGATTTTGAACAATTGCAACAACACCGCATTGGGTTACAAGCCAATTATATAGGAGCAAAAAAAATGGTGATTAATGGAGAGTTTTCCTATTTTCAAAACCAATTTACAGGAATGGCCAATACTCCGGTGGCATTTCAAATGTTAGAAGGCTTGCAACCCGGACAAAATTTGGTTTGGCGACTATTGGTGCAAAAAAACCTAACCGATTATTTAGATTTAAACATCAATTACCAAGGCAGAAAATCAGAAACCAGCCAAACCATACATACTGGTTCGGTGCAGTTGAGAGCGTTTTTTTAAATCTAACTGTTAAAAATCTAAAAGCAATCTTTATAAATAGTATTTTTAAATTTTTTAAAATCCGTTTCATGAAATCAATAACCGTTTTACTAATACTTATTGGAAGTGCTATATTCTTTCATTCATGTAAAAATACAGAGGGAGAAACTGTTCCGTCAGCTACCAACGCCCCTTCCATTTTTACACAACCCTTACCTGCAGCCACCAAAACAGAATCTGAAAAACCTGCTGCTTCTACCAATGCTCCAACTGGTCAACCACCAAAATTAAATCCTCCACACGGACAGCCATTTCACAGATGTGAAATTCCGGTTGGAGCTCCACTAGATGGGTCACCCGCACCTGCTACAGCTCAAACTACCGCACCAAGATCTTTCTTTAAAACTGTTCAGCCAGATCAATCTGCTAATACACCACAACAAACAGCTCCTCAAACTCCACCACCTGCTGCTAAACAAAAACCGAATTCTACCCAACAAACTTCTACCGCAAGTACATCAGTGCCAAAACCTAAATTGAATCCTCCTCACGGACAACCTCATCACCGATGTGATATCAAAGTAGGAGATCCATTACCTTAAAATTATTTATTGAATAAATTATTGCAATAAAAAACCCTTAACATCTGATAAAAGAAGTTAAGGGTTTTGTTTGGTGGAGAAGATGGGGCTCGAACCCACGACCCCTACGCTGCCAGCGTAGTGCTCTAGCCAACTGAGCTACATCCCCAAAAAAATTAATTCAGCCAATATACCAACAACAAGGTTGGAATCAAATAAATTACAATGGTTCTGGCACCATCATAATCTCTTGCCAATCGCTGACCGAAGAGCAAAAATAATAAAGTTATTGCAGAAAACACTCCTGCATAGTATCCAAAATGTGTTCCTTTATCTAAAATAATAAACAAAGCCCCTATAACTGCCAGAATTCCAGAGATTAACTCTAAAATTAAAATAGTACCTAATGCCATTGGCACTTGGTTTTTAAGAAAGGTATTGGCAAAGTGTCCTTGCAACCAACCCACATTGTCTTTCCAATAAAACAATTTGTCGTAACCAGATTGTATAAAAGTGATGGCTAAAAAAACCAATACTAAAATAGATGCGGTATTTTCCATGAGGTTTACTTTTTATGAATTAATCGGGTGAGTTTGATAGACATGTCTGAAAAAATCAACTTCGGGTTGCCATTTCGTTCAATACCGTACTGTGCTGCTTCTATCACTTCATAAATCTCGGTGATGTTGGAACCATTTACAAAAGGAGCAAAGTTTTCTAACTTAAATTGTTCCTGAAAAGGTTCGTAATACACCAAATTGCCAGCTTGGTAATTCAAAAGTAAGGCTTGTCGGAAAAATTCCAAACAAAAATCTAAAAAAGCTTTTTGTTTTTCTCTTCCGTAGGTAGCTACTTCTTCACTCCATTGGATTAGCTCAATTACTTTGGTTGGATTTTTTTTGGCAGCAAATGCCATTCGAACCCAATGGATAAATAAATTTTCAAAGGTGTGTTCCTGAAAATCCACATCTAGTAATTGCAATGCTTTTTGGTAATTTCCTTGACATCTTACGGCTAATTTTCTTGCAGATTCTGCATCTAAGTATTGGGTTTTCATTAAATTAATCTGGATATCTTCAACCGTTAGTTTAGGAAATCGCAATACTTGGCATCTTGACAAGATGGTTGGTAAAATTTCGTCTGTTTTTTCAGCTACCAAAATAATTACGGTATTTGCTGGAGGCTCTTCTATCATTTTAAGCAGTTTGTTAGAACATTCTAGGTTCATTTTTTCTGCCATCCATATAATGAGCACTTTATAACCTCCTTCAAACGATTTTAAACTAAATATTCGCTGTATTTCAATAGCATCATCCACCCTAATCAATCCTTGTTTGTTGCCAACTTGTAAGGTATCGTACCAATCCATCAACGAAGCATAAGGATTTTTTAATACAAATTCCCTCCACAAAGGCAAAAAATCGATGCTTTTAGGTTTGCTACTAACCTCTTTGGTGGTAACTGTAGGATATAAGAAATGTAAATCAGGATGGGAAAGTTTTTCAAACTGTATGTTACATGAAGAATTTCCGTTGGAATTTTCTTCTCCAGTATTTTGACAAGTCAAATATTGGGCATAGGCAATAGCCATTGACAAGGCACCGGAACCTTCAGGGCCAACAAACAATTGTGCATGCGGAATTCTGCCATGGGCTACCGATTGCCACAAATGTTCTTTGATTTTATCTTGTCCAATTATGTTAGAAAAAAGCATGCTACAAATTTAGCATATTAAGTGGTCTGTCAAAACTTTTTATCGTACCATGCAAGCATTGATTTTACACATCTTTATCGATGAAATGCGTTTTTTTGTAGAAGTTTTTCTACTTTATTAACAAGTTATGAACAATTATGAGTTTAACTATTTATTTTTGAGAGTGATTTAGCTATAGATGCTAAATCTTTGTATAACTACCTCTTTGTCCCATGAAGAAGCTATTGTTTGGTGTTTTGTTAACTTTAAGCTGGGGGAGTTTCCTGCAAGGTCAGGTTACGACCCCATTTAAAGTTAGATACCAAAAAGTAGTAGAAGGCGATGTTGCGATGATTTCTAACCAAATAGTGAATCGAGCAGACGCTAAAATTAGTCCGAATGACCCTTATCAAAACCGAACCAACCAAAGTAAAAACAACGATGAATTTTTAATGAAATACATTGATGTGGATAAGGATGCCTCTACATTTAGTTCTAGTAGTGCAGATTTATGGTTGGATAACCCGGAAAACAAAAAAATTGTATATGCTGGCTTGTATTGGTCTGCAACTTATGTATACAATACTGGTTCGAGTCCTAAAACCAACCAATTTGTGCCCATTGATGCTAGTAGAGACCGTATAGATCAAGTAAAAATAAAGCTACCTAACCAATCAGCTTATCAAGATATTAAAGGTCAAGTTTTGTTTGATGGTATTCAAAACAAAGAATGGAAAGAAACCGCACCTTATGTGGTATATGCAGACGTTACCAAATTACTGCAAAGTCAAAATCAAATCAACGGAACATACACCATAGCAAATGTTAGAGCTACCAATGGTAGAATTAGCGGTGGAGTAGCAGGAGGATGGAGTTTGTTTGTAGTATATCAGGATACAAATGCTTCTGCAAAATTTATTACTACTTATGATGGATTTGTTGGAGTAACCAAAAAGGCAGTAGATATTCCGTTTTCAGGTTTTCCGATGTTGCCGGAAGGAGAAATCAAAGCAAAAATTGCCGGAGCAGCTTTGGAAGGTGACTTGAACTTAAAAGGGGATCAAATTTTATTTAAAACAGGTCAGTCAAAAGATTTTGAAGAACTTTACAATACAGTAAGAGAGAAAAATAACTTTTTTAATAGCACCATTACTACTGATGATGCTATAATGGAAAAAAGAACGCCTAATAGCAAAAACACGCTTGGCTATGATTCGTTTTTGATGCAAATTAACAACGATAACAACCGACTAATTACCAACCAAACCAAAGAAGCTACTTTGCGTATGAAAACCTTTGGAGATAGATACTATATGTTTTTTAATGCATTTAGTATTGAGGTAATCAAACCGGAATCAGATGAACAAATGCCTTTGCTTTTAGCAAGTGCTGGCATCCAATTACCTAAATGGGAAGTACAAATGGCAGAAGTTGCTTTACAACCTATTAAAGTTCCACTTCAAGTAAAATCTGTAAAGCCAGAAAAAATAGTGCCTGAACAAGAATCAGCTGTAGCAAGTGCAACCCCAACAAGACAACAGTTGCTTGCCCAACGAGTGAAAGCTATATCCGCTACACCAAAACCAGCACCAAAAGACTATGCTGTAGATGCTAGGGTTGCTCCTATTGAAAGTCCTGCAGTGCCTGTTGGCACTATGGATAATGGCTATTACATCATAGCAAACGTATTTGCGATACACAGTAATGCGACTAGGTTTGTAGCAAAATTAAAAGCTATGGGGATTGATGCCAATTACTTTATCAATCCAAAAAATAATTATCGCTATGTGTATGTAAGTCAACACAACGATTTTGCAAGTGCTACTTCGATGTACTTTTCCAATATACAAGGCAAATACTTTGGAGAACTTTGGGTGATGACAGTTACCAAATCAGAGCAAGAAGCATTTGTATCTACGCAAACTAAAGTGCCTATGTTACAAGCCGCAAGTTTACAAACTGCTACGGCACAAGCAACTATCCGAAAGGATTTTTACTTAAAGTGTTAGTTTAAGTAAAATACAAAAACCCTTTACGGGCTTGGGTTAGGAAACTTTTCATGAACTTTTTCTATTGCAGTCAGCACTTCGTTACTCAGGGTAATTTTACTAGCTTCGATATTTTCTTTTAGTTGTGCTACAGAGGTCGCACCAACAATCACACTACTTACCATTTTTTGTTGATGCACAAATGCAATTGCCATGGCTGTTAAGCTCATGCCATGTTCAGTTGCAATTTCTTGGTAATTGGTTGTAGCTTTTATGGCTTGTTCCGAAGTATATCGGGTGAATTGAGGAAACAACCCCAAACGGGAGTTTGCTTGTAATCCCTTTAAGTGCTTTCCGGTTAGCATTCCAAAACCTAAAGGAGAATATGCAAGTAATCCGATATTCTCACGAATTCCAATTTCGGTTAAGCCAACTTCATACAATCGGTTTAACAAGGAATACGGATTTTGTATGGTGCTAATTTTTGGCAGATTTTTTAATTTATGCAATTCCAAATACCGCAAAACTCCCCAAGCAGATTCATTAGAAACGCCTATATGACGAATCTTTCCTGCTTTGATGAGTTCTTGACAAGTTTCTAAAACTTCTTCCACAGTATCTTTCCATTGGTGGTCAACGTCTTGCAACCCTCTTTTTCCAAACATATTCATCACCCTTTCCGGCCAATGAAATTGGTACAAATCGATGTAATCGGTTTGCAGATTTTTTAAGCTCAATTCTACGGCTTCGGTTATCGATTTTTTTGAAAAATCTAATGGTTGTCTGATGTACTCCATTCCTCTGTTTGGTCCTGCAATTTTGGTAGCAATCACCAAATCGTCACGTTTGCCTCTTTTTGCCAACCAATTTCCGATGTACTTTTCGGTAAAGCCTAAGGTTTCTTTTCGAGCAGCAATCGGATACATTTCGGCAGTGTCTATAAAATTAACTCCTTCCGAAATCGCAAAATCCAATTGCTGGTGAGCTTCTACTTCTGTGTTTTGCTCCCCAAAAGTCATGGTTCCTAAACAAACAGAGCTAATTTTGATGTCGGTATTGGGTAAGTAGCGATAATTCATGAGATTAAATTTGAAGCATCAAAAGTAAAGTATTTCTCAGCTTTTCAAAAAATGCTTTTTGCAAAGTTTTCCTAAAACCTAACCAAGCAATCATTGGGCATTTTTTTACTTATTTGTAAATAAATCATTAAAAGTGTAGATATTTTGTAACATTTTTCAAAAATCCTCGTATCATTTAATGTTAACCATAACTTTAAAACCATGTTTACTTTACCATTTTATCTTTTAGTTGCCTTGGTGCTTCTAATTTTAGCATCTTTTTTTACTGTAAAACAGCAAACCGCAGCAGTGGTGGAACGTTTTGGAAAATACAGCAGCATTCGTCAGTCTGGTTTGCAAATGAAAATTCCGGTTGTCGACAGAATTGCAGGAAGAATTAACTTAAGAATCCAACAGTTGGATGTAATTATCGAAACCAAAACCAAAGACAACGTGTTTGTAAAGATGAAAGTTTCGGTTCAGTTCAAGGTGATTCAAGAAAAAGTGTACGAAGCTTTTTATAAGTTAGAATATCCTCATGATCAAATTACGTCGTATGTGTTTGATGTGGTAAGAGCAGAAGTGCCAAAATTAAAATTAGACGATGTGTTTGAGCGTAAAGACGATATTGCGATTGCAGTAAAACGCGAATTAAACGAAGCGATGACCACTTATGGTTACGACATCATCAACACTTTAATTACCGATATTGATCCGGATATCCAGGTAAAAAATGCTATGAACCGTATCAATGCTGCAGATAGAGAAAAAACAGCTGCAGAATATGAAGCTGAAGCAGGTAGAATTAGAATTGTAGCAAAAGCCAAAGCAGAAGCAGAGAGCAAAAGATTACAGGGACAAGGGATTGCAGACCAACGTAGAGAAATTGCTCGTGGATTGGTAGAATCAGTTGATGTGTTGAATAAAGTTGGGATTAATTCGCAAGAGGCTTCTGCGTTAATTGTAGTAACCCAACATTACGATACCTTACAAGCCATTGGTGCAGATGCAAATTCTAACTTAATATTGTTGCCAAATTCTCCGCAAGCAGGAAGCGACATGTTAAACAACATGGTGGCTAGTTTTACGGCAAGTAACCAAGTAGGTGAGGCCATGAAAAAAGCCAATAGTACCCAAAGATTAGCTAAAAAGAATCCTAAAAATGAGGAAAACCAAGAGGAATAATCAATGAAAACTTTTGAATACAAAACACTAGTGGTTAAGTTTAAAGGAGCTTTTCCTCCAACATTAAAAGTAGAGGAAGTAGAAAAATCCTTAAACGAAATGGGTGAGCAAGGCTGGGAATTGGTTTCCTCCATTCCTAAGCAAATAGGAGCTAGCCCGATAGAACATGTGTTGATTTTTAAAAGAGAAAAATAAAAGCAAACCTCCAAGTCAAACTTGGAGGTTTTTTTCTTTTTGTTGTAATACTCTTGAGGTTTGCACTTCTCCGGTATGGCTCCACCCCGGAGGTTGAAAAATATAGTTCCATCGATCTTTCCAACCAATTCCTTTTTGTGTTGCATCTTTCCAAATGGCTTTCCATTCATGAAAAACAATGTTGATAGGGCCTTTGTCTTCCAATGGTTTGGTTAATCCGTATTTGATAGGTTCGTAGTTAGGGTCTTCTTTTTCAAATGTCCCAAATATTTTATCCCAAATAATCAAGCCCATCCCCATGTTTTTATCTAAGTATCTTATGCTGCTGGCATGGTGTACACGATGGTGCGAAGGAGTAACTAAAATATGCTCTAAAATGCCCATGCTTTTTATGGATTGGGTATGCACCCAAGTACCCCAAATTTGGAAGATGGCATAAGCACTCATGATGTGCCAAGGATTAAAACCTAACAAGGCTATGGGTGAGAAAAATACAAAACGATAAAAAGGTTGAAAAACAGGTGAGCGAAAACCGGTAGTAATATTAAAAAATTCTGAATTGTGGTGGGTAACGTGCACAGCCCAAAACAAACGGGAATGATGGTCTACATAATGGTGTACGTAATAGGCAAAGTCTTGAAGTAAAAACACCCCAACCCAATACCACCAAACAGTAGTGTTTAAGTCGAAAATTCGATATTGGTAAAAGAAAAACATCACTCCAATACCAATGGCTTTTAAAATGATGTCTAAGCCAAAATTTAGAACAGCCAAGTACAAATTGGTAGCAGTATCCGAAGTAGAATATCGATGTTCGCGATGTTTGTAACTATAAAACATCTCAAACAAAATTAACGCTACATGTAATGGTGTGGCATACATGTATACATTGGCTACACCATTTTCTCCAAAAAATTGATCTAACATGTTTTTTTGTTTCAGATTTTATATGCTTAAGCTTGGTTCGTATAAGATACAAGCTTTACCTCACCTTGATATCAGATATTAGGAATTATTCCGATTGTAATTTGGCCCATGTATCTCTTAGTCCTACGGTCTTGTTAAACACCAAGTTTTCAGTGGTGCTGTCCTGGTCTACACAAAAATAACCCAATCTTTGGAATTGGAATTGGCTTCCAACAGCAGCATCTTTCACACTTGGTTCGATATATCCTTTGATAACTTGTAACGAATTTGGGTTGAGGTATGCTTTAAAATCGACCTCTTTGTCACCATCCGGATTTTCGTGGGTAAACAAACGATCGTACACGCGTACTTCTGCTTCTACAGCATGGGCAATAGAAACCCAATGAATGGTACCTTTTACTTTGCGTTGACTGGCTTCGGTACCGCTGCCAGACTTAGAATCTACATCATAAGTACAGTGAATTTCGGTGATGTTTCCTTCCGCATCTTTCACCACACTTTCTCCCTTAATGATGTAGGCATTTTTTAATCGCACCTCGGTGCCTAAAGTCAATCGGAAAAACTTTTTGTGTGCTTCTTCCTGAAAATCTTCTCTTTCAATATAAAGTTCTTTCGTAAAAGGAACTTTTCGGTAGGTTAACGTTTCTTCTTCCGGATTATTTTCTGCATCTAACCATTCTTCTTGCCCTTCTGGATAATTGGTAATCACCAATTTTACCGGATCTAAAACAGCCATGATTCTAGGAGCCTTTTTGTTGAGGTCTTCACGAACACAAAACTCTAATAACGACACATCAATCAAATTGGTTCGTTTGGCAATTCCGATGGTTTTGGCAAAGTTTCGGATCGATTCCGGAGTATATCCTCTTCTTCTCATACCTGAAATGGTACTCATACGTGGGTCATCCCATCCGGTTACATGCCCTTCTTGTACCAATTGCAACAGTTTACGCTTGCTTACTACCGTGTGCGATAAGTTTCTTCGGGCAAATTCGCGTTGTTTTGGTCGCACTTTGTTAACGTCAAAAATTTGGTCTAAAAACCAATCGTATAACTCTCTGTGAGGTAAAAACTCTAAAGTACAAAGCGAGTGCGAAATTTGTTCCAAATAATCGCTTTCTCCATGTGCCCAATCGTACATTGGATAAATACACCAATCGTTAGCAGTTCGGTGGTGGTGTTTGTGTAAAATGCGGTACATAATAGGGTCACGCATCAACATATTGGGGTGGGTCATGTCGATTTTTGCTCGTAATACATGGGTTCCCTCCGGGAATTTACCCTCCTTCATTTGGGTAAAAAGTTCCAAATTTTCCTCCACAGATCGGTTTCTGAACGGACTGTTAGTTCCTGGAGTAGTTGGCGTTCCTTTTTGTTTGGCCATTTCTTCAGAAGATTGGCTATCTACATAGGCTTTGTCTTTTTTGATAAATTCTACAGCCCAATCGTATAATTCTTGAAAGTAATCAGAAGCATAACACTCTTTATCCCATTGAAATCCTAACCATGAAACATCGCGTTTGATGGCATCTACATATTCTTGTTCTTCTTTGGCTGGGTTGGTATCGTCAAAACGAAGATTTACAGGAGCTTGGTAATCGATACCTAAACCAAAATTTAAGCAAATACTACTGGCATGTCCCACATGCAAATAGCCGTTTGGTTCGGGAGGAAAGCGAAAACGCAAATTGGTTTTTGCAAATCCTGCTTTTAAATCGTCTTCAATAATTTGTTCGATAAAATTTAACGAGCGTGACTCAGACATGGTGATTTTTTTGGCAAAAATAGAGAATTATTCCCCAAATGTAACTATGTACAAAGGTTGGATTCGCTACTTTTGTTACACAAATAAAAAATATGGGAACTATTAAACTACAAAATATTCGCACTTTTTCGTACCACGGATGTTTGCCTCAGGAAGGTAGAATAGGTTCTGATTATCGGGTAGATTTAGAAGTAGAAGCCGATTTGGTAACTTCCGCTATTTCAGATGAGTTGGCAGATACGGTAGATTATGTGCATTTGAATGCTATAGTAAAAGAAGAAATGGCCATTAGAGCAAAACTATTAGAAACCGTGGCCCAACGAATTTTACAACGAATTGCAAAGGAATTGCCTTTGGTGAGCTTTGCCAAAGTTGCGGTTGCCAAACTCAACCCTCCTATTGGTGGGGATGTAGAGAGCGTAGTGATTGAAATGGAGTGGAGGAAAGGTTTATAATTAGAAATTTTTTAACTCAATCAAAATCTTTTTAGATTTGGATTTTCTTATTTCTAAGGCATAATTATCCTCCAAAAAAGGAATTAATTTATCAAAAGTTAAGTTTTTTGGTATTGCATAGTTATCGTATGAAATTACATTGTCTTTAAATAAAATATTTTTATCGTAAACTTCACTTAACTTGGAACACAATACTTTACCGGTTGCATTTTTAAAAACAAGTTGATTATCATTCAAATAAAATTCTATTTTGCCATTTAATTCAGTTTTTGGTTTAAAGTTATTAGTGTAATATATTTCATACATATCTAAATCAACCGACTTCTTTAAAATGTTTAATTGAAAAGCTTCTTTTATTAGTTTCTCAAAGTTTTTACTTTTCAAATCATCAATAGAGCCTTGATATTTTAGTTCATAAAATTTGTAACAGTTAGGATGGTTACAAATAATATTATTTGAATTTAACTGGTAGATAATTGCGATTATTTCCTTTAAATGATGGCCATAAATTATTACAGAATCTTTATAAACATTAGCCACAGCATATTTTTCGCATTGATTTACACCGTTTTTTGTTTTAGCTTTTATTTCACTAATTTCTATAAAATTACCAAATAATGAGGAGTTTATTATGGATACTTTTTCAATATCAGACTCACATGACCATAAAAAGAGAAAAGTGGTTGCAGTTAAAGCAACAACTAAGTGTTTTATCATGTTAAAAATAATGTTATACAAATTGACATTTTTCTTTATAATCTTAAATTATTTAAATTTATTTTTCTTTTTTTCAAACCAAGATTTTTTTGGATGTAATGAAATACCAAAAGAAAGATAATGCCCCGTATTTCTTTTTTCAACAGTGCTGTTTTCAGAAACCAATAAGTTAGAAGTTGTGTAGGTGTAAATGTCAGTTGGGCCTGATAAATTATGGTTGTACTCAACAAATAATTGATACAACATACCTTTAGTGCTTATATCCATGCCCAAAGAAAAAAGGGCTCCAAAGTATATGCTTTTATTTCCAGTACTCCAATCATAAGTAAATATTCTGTTGTCATTAAAATCAAAAAACCCCTTATTTAATACAGTTTGTTTTTTATAATATAAAACACTAAAGCCTGTGCCAATATTTAAAAAAATATTTTTTCCTTTTGAAAAAACATATTCACTTTTAATCTTAGTTAGCAAATCAACCAAACCACTTTCAGTATAGGTATTTAAAATATCATTTGTTGCATCAAGGTCAGATGCTCCAATATAGGTGTAACGTTGATGATTATAAAAACGAATATTACTGTTCGCTTTAAAGTTAAAATTATTATGTTGAAAAATATTGTAATTAATACCAATTACAGGCGATTCAACATCTAAATAGTCTAAAATTAACCCAGTATTGGTTTGGTTTCTAAAAGATGTGTTGGTGTATTGAAGATTTAGACCAATTTTGGTAAAGTTATCTAAATAATTAACAGGACTGTTTTGGCTAATTGCAATTAATGAAATGAATAAACAAAATACAGAAAAATATTTTTTCATTATTTATATTTTAAATGTTAAAATGAAATTATTGGATTTTATTTTTTTTCCTAAACCACGATTTGTTTGGATGTAAAGCTAAACCAAAAGACAAATAATGACCAGTATTTTTTTTCATAGCTGTAGTACTAGGTGATAACACTAAATCAACAGTGTTGTAAGTGTAAATATCCATAGGGCCAGAAAAATTATGATTATACTCAACAAAAAATTGATACAACATGCCTTTAGATGCAATGTCAACCCCTACCGATAACAAACCTCCAAAATAAAAGTCGGTATTTCCTGTCTTCCAATCAAAGGTATAAATAGTTCTATTGTCTAAGCGCAAATAACCTGAACTTAAACCTTGGTCTTGTTCATAATAAATCATGCTAGCTCCCAAACCAACATGAAAAGCAAGGTTGTTTTTTCGTAAAAAAACATATTCTGATTTTAAACGGGTTAAAAAGTCTAAATAACCATATTCAACACCTTCTTTGCCAAAATCAAAAGGTAAACCTGATTCTTGACTTGATATGAAAAAGTTTTCATTATGAGTATAAAACCTAACATTGGTATTTATGTTAAATTTAAAATTTTTACTTTTCAAAAAATTGTAATTCACCCCCAACGCAGGTGCTTTGATATCTTTATATGCAATAGTGACACCTTGATTGGGTTGGTTGTTAAAAAAAGTATTGGTAAGTTGTAAGTTAATTCCAATTTTAGTGTAATTATCTAAATAATCCGTTTTAAATTCTTGCGAAAAGAATAAAAAAGGAACTAACGATATAAAAAATGTTTTAAATGTAATTTTCATCTGTTTTTGATTTTAAAAAAGGTTTAGCCTTTTTGCAAAGCTAAACCTTTTACAATTAAAGTTATATAGGTAAGTTCCAGAAAATCACATTACCATTAATATAATGGTATGATTTAGTGCCAAGTGTATTATTGTATTTCCAGCCCCAGCCAAAGTTATTTCTATTTATTCTATCAGAATATTTTCGAGAACGCCTATTTGAAATGTTTCTTGAGTTATCGTAATCAGAAACATTATTACAAGCAGGTGTGTTACTAGGATATACAAGTTTAGTTTCTTTAAATCCTGCATCAATATTGTTTCTTCTTCGTTTCCATTTGTTGTTACGCCATTTATAAGAAACTGTTTTAGAAACTATGGTATAGTTAAAAGTACCAACTTTCATTTTTTGTCTAGCTTTTATCCTATTTCCATTATCGATAACCTCAAATTTACTTCTGTTCACATAATCTTTGCAAAAAACATTATTATTGTTAACATTTATAACACTAGCACCCATGCTTTCAATTAATCTTACTGTAGTAGCATCTAAATTTGTGTTATTACTTTGCCCTGTATTTGAGTTATGATTTTGATTTATTATAGATACAATATTAGATAAATCAGGGTTGTTTAAATCTATTTGTACCCATCCTTCTCCATTATTAATTAGCTTATATAAAAATTTACCTACAATAACTTCACCATTTTGATTATAAAGTGTCATTTCTTCCCAATCTGATATACCAAAAGCAAATTGTTCTTCTGGGTCCCCAGTAGGGTCAAAAGATTGAGTTTGTTGATCAAGCCATTGATTCTCTAAATTATTAATATATTTTCTAAGTGAGCAAAAATTTAGGTTATTTTCAAAATCTATTAAAGGATTTTGCTCTTCGTATCCTATGCTTTCTTCAAAATCATCCAGATCATCAGGATTCATATATCCATATTGTGCCATAAAAGAGTCATCAGTATCTTCTACTAATTTCTCTAAATATTCTAGGGTGGAAATAAAATGATTCTCATCCTGAAACACTAAAATATTGTTTCCATCTTGGCAATAAGAGGTGTTTAATTCAGGCATGAAAATAGCCTCTATACCTAAGTAATTGTTAGAAGACAATGTACTATTTCGCTCTAGTTCATTGTTTTTAGCGTTTTCAATTATTTGTTCCTCATTGTTACAGCTGAACATTAAAATTGCTAGTGTTAATAGTTTTAAAATTTTCATAATTTTAATTTTAGTTTTGCTTACTATTTTTAATAGGGTATCTGTTCTGCTTATTTTCCCCGTAATTTTAAAATGTGTTGTAAAAACAACCACACTGTCATATTTCATTGGCAATTATTAGTGTGTTAAATAAATGAATTACCAAGATTATCTAGCCAAGATTATCTAGCTATGTATTTTAAAATTACTATTGCGATAAAATTCATAAAAAACAATAGAAATATTATTTCGAATTATTGCTTTTTTATTTACTTTTGATTAAATTAAATTTCGAAATATGGAAAAAAGTTATAGTTTTGATTTAGAAAAAATTTTAAAGAAAATTAGAGACATTCGTAAAATGAATGGCTTCTCACACGAGTATATGGCAATAGAGTTGGGAATTAGTCCATCAGCTTACAATAAATTGGAAAGAGGAGAAACTGTTTTATCTTTAGAAAGAGCCAATAATATTGCCGTTATACTGGAAGTCAGTTTAGCAGATATTCTAGGTTTTAATTTTGAAAATCAATTTAATCAAACAAATAAAGATAATTCTACTGGTCACCTGTACCATCAACACTCACAGCAGATTGAAAACTTTTATCAAGAAAATAAAGACGTTTACGAGAAGTTAATCGCTTCTAAAGATGATCAAATTCAAATTTTAAAAGGGTTGTTAAAGAATAAATTATAATTGTTATTTCCGTTTTTAATTTTATTCCTTGCACGAATTAAAAAATTATTTACATTTGCAATCCCTTAGGGCATCGTGGCCGAGTGGCTAGGCAGCGGTCTGCAAAACCGTGTACAGCGGTTCGAATCCGCTCGATGCCTCTGAAAAGAAAAACCCTGCTCACAAAAAAGCAGGGTTTTTTAATTGCAACTATTTTGTAAACAAAAACCCTCCAAAATTTTGAAGGGTTTTGTGTATAAAATTATTCAATGGAATGATTAGTATCTGTAGTACTCTGGTTTGTATGGACCTTGTACGGTAACACCAATATATTTAGCTTGCTCTTCTGACAAGGTTTCTAACTCTACCCCTAATTTAGCCAAGTGTAAAGCAGCTACTTTTTCATCTAAGTGTTTTGGCAACATATACACTTTGTTTTCGTAGGCTTCGCTGTTGTTCCACAATTCAATTTGGGCCAAAGTTTGGTTGGTAAATGAGTTACTCATTACAAAACTTGGGTGTCCGGTAGCACATCCTAAGTTTACCAAACGACCTTCTGCTAAAATCAAAATGTCTTTTCCGTGGATGTTGTATTTGTCTACTTGAGGTTTGATTTCAATTTTGGTATCCCCATAGTTTTCGTTCAACCAAGCCATGTCAATTTCATTGTCAAAGTGGCCAATGTTACAAACGATGGTTTTGTCTTTCATTTTTTCAAAATGACGACCTACCACTATGTCTTTGTTTCCGGTGGTAGTAATTACGATGTCGGCATTTTCAATAACGGTATCTAATTTTTTTACTTCAAAACCATCCATTGCAGCTTGTAAAGCACAAATTGGGTCAATTTCTGTTACTGTAACAATAGAACCTGCTCCACGGAAAGAAGCAGCAGTACCCTTTCCTACATCACCATAGCCACAAACTACTACTCTTTTACCTGCCAACATAATATCGGTTGCTCTACGAACAGCATCTACAGCCGATTCTTTACAACCGTATTTATTGTCAAATTTCGATTTAGTAACCGAGTCGTTCACGTTGATAGCTGGCATGTGTAATGTGCCATTTTCCATTCTTTCGTACAAACGGTGTACTCCTGTAGTGGTTTCTTCTGACAAACCTTTGATGCCTGCAATCAATTCAGGATATTGATCAAACACCATGTTGGTTAAGTCTCCACCATCGTCTAAAATCATGTTCAATGGTTGTCTGTCTTCTCCAAACCATAAAGTTTGCTCAATACACCAGTCAAATTCTTCTGCGGTCATCCCTTTCCAAGCATATACAGAAATTCCAGCAGCAGCAATCGCAGCAGCAGCATGGTCTTGGGTAGAGAAGATATTACAAGAGCTCCAAGTAACTTCTGCACCTAACGCTACCAAAGTTTCAATTAATACTGCAGTTTGGATGGTCATGTGTAAACAACCAGCAATTCTTGCTCCTTTTAAAGGTTGGATTGCTTTATATTCTTCTCTTAATGCCATTAAACCCGGCATTTCAGCTTCCGCTAATTCAATTTCTTTTCTTCCCCAAGCTGCCAAAGAAATATCTTTTACTTTGTAAGCCACGTAAGGTGCTGTTTTTGTACTCATGTATTAGTATATTTGTATGTTAAATTTTGGTGCAAAAATAGGCAATAGGTTTCGTTTCTTAAAAACATTTGCACTTTTTTATCATCTGTAACAGTTGTTAAATGTTTGAAATACAAAATTATACTGCATTTATGCCTCTATACCAAACCATCCAACCTAATCTGAATACCCAAATTTATCTTTGGAAAATTACAGAAACCGAAGAAGATTTACTTCAGGGTTTGGAATTGACAAACCATTCTATAACACGTTTGGATGGCATGAAATCGGAAAGTCACCGAAAAGGATTTTTGGCTGTGAGAAAAATTTTAAAGCATATTGGCTTGGAAGACAAAGATTTGGTGTATTCCCAAGATGGCAAACCACATTTATCTATTCCCAAAAATGTGTCGATTACCCATTCGTTTGATTTTTCGGTTGTTGCAATTTCTGACCAAAAAATTGGCATCGATTTGGAGTGGAGTAGAGACAAAGTTACCCAATTGGCACATCGGTTTTGTTCCGAGCATTTTGTACCTAAACAATATGATGCGATACAAACAGCCCAAATGTACACGATTATTTGGGGAACCAAAGAGGTTATTTTTAAAATTGAAAACCATAAAGGCATTAGTTTTAAGGATCATATTTTTGCCAAGCCTTTTGATTTAAACAGCAAGCATGTGGAAGTAAGTTTACAGTTTTACGAGCAACCTAAAAATTATTTATTGCAATTTGCCTTGGTAGAAAAATATGTGTTGGTTTGGGGGTGGGAAGCATGAGAAAAAGCGAATTATATCATCAAATACAAAATGCCTATGCCAACAGAGAAAAACATTTGGTGTTTTTGTTAGATCCAGACAAGGTAGATTTACAACACATGCAGGCATGGCTGCAAAAAATAGAAGAACACCAACCATTTATGTTGTTGGTAGGAGGAAGTCAGGAAAATACCCAGTCACCTCATGCATTGGTGAGCTTTTTAAAGAAAAATACGACTACTCCGGTGGTAATTTTTCCTGCAGATGCCCAACAGATTTCAACTGAGGCAGATGCTATTTTGTTTTTACAATTACTATCTGGCAGAAATCCGTCATATTTAATCGAAAAACAATTGCAATCGGTCACTACGTTGGCTGCAACCAATGTAGAAATTATTCCGACTACTTACTTGTTAATAGAAAGCAGCCAACCTACTACCGTTCAACAAGTAACTAATACGACTCCTTTATCTAGAACTGATTTAGAAAATGCCTACCAGCATGCCCAGGTTGGCATTTGGTTTGGCCATCAATTGGTGTATTTAGAAGCAGGGAGCGGAGCAAGTCAAGCCGTTCCTTTAGCAATGGTTAAAGAAGTTTCTTCCCGTATTTCTGTGCCTATTTTGGTTGGTGGAGGCATCAAAAACAAGTTAGAAGTTGAACAATATTATGAAGCTGGAGCTACTTTTGTGGTGATTGGAACTGCTTTAGAACTTCAAAAATTTTAAACCATGTGGGATTTTCTTTTTCAAGCTTATGAGGGGCACGACCAACTTTCCGTTACTTTGGAAATAGTAGCTTTTTTGTTCGGGGTTTTTAGTGTGTATTTAGCCAAGCAAAACCATATTTTGGTATATCCAACCGGAATTATCAGCACCTCTATTTATGTGTATTTGTTATGGCAATGGAGTTTATTTGGTGATATGTTGGTAAATGGTTATTATACCATTTTAAGCATTTTGGGGTGGTATTGGTGGATGCAAAAGAAAGGTAAAAAGATGGAGTTCCCAATACAACATGCTAGCCGTAAAGAATGGGTTAATTATGGGTTATTTTTTAGTATTACCATCGTATTTATCGTATTGGTTTACTTATTTTTTGATAAATTTACCAATTGGTATAGTTATGTAGACACATTTACTACCGGTTTATTCATGGTAGCAATGTTGGCTATGGCCAAAAGAAAAATAGAGCATTGGATTTTTTGGATTATTGGAAATGTTTTATCCATTCCGCTTTATTTTCTAAAAGGTTACACTATTACTAGTATTCAATATTTGGTGTTTTTAATACTGGCAATTGCCGGATATATACAATGGAAGAAATTTTTAAACAAGTCAACAACCAACTCCTAAAAATAGTTTTTTACGGTCCGGAAAGCACCGGAAAAACCACTTTAGCCAAACAATTGGCAGCTCATTTTCAAACAGAATGGGTTCCTGAATATGCCCGAGAGTTTTTGCAACTAAAATGGGATAAAACTAACCAAATATGTACGATAGAAGATTTAAAAGCAATAGCTGTTGGTCATCTTAAAGCAGAAAATGAAGCAGTAGCCAAAGCTAACCAATGGTTGTTTTTAGATACGGATGCATTGGTTACCAAAACTTATTCAGAAATGTACTACGGCTATGCCGAGTCTTGGTTAGAAGATGCAGTAGAACAATTACATTACGACTTTTATTTTTTAACCGATGTAGATGTGCCGTGGGAAGCGGATGATTTGCGAGACAAACCCAATGAAAGAAGTGAATCTTTCGCATTTTTTAAACAAAAATTAGAAGAAAATAGCAAACCTTATGTAGTATTATCTGGAAACCAAGAAAAGCGATTTGAAAAAGCTTTGCAATGGTTGGAAAAGGTTAAAGTTGCCAAAGAAATCGGATTAAACGGAAATCAATTATTGGAGTTAGAAGCTCATGGGGTATCGGTTTTTTACATTAAAGAACATTTTCAATACATCCAAAGAGGGATTCATCCTGCACATTTAGTAAAACCTGCTACGATAAATGATGGGATTCATCCTTTAAATGAGGAGGAAGCTCATTTTTATGCCCAGTTTTACAAGGAAAATTTGCAAAAGTTAAAAGTAAAGAAATTCATCCCTGCCTCTGGAGCAGCAAGCAGAATGTTTCAATTTTTAATTGAGTTTATCCGTGATTTTAAGTTGGGCCAAGAAACCATTAATGCATACATTAACAGAAGCAACAACCAACAACTTTCGATATTTTTGATAGGAAAAGAAAAATTTCCGTTTTACCAAGATTTGTTACAACACACCTCGCAAGTAGTTGAAAATTTTGCATTGCTCGATAAGGATTTTAAAGATTTTTATTTGATAAAAGAGTTGTTGTATGCACCTCAATTTAACTACATCAACAAGCCAAAAGCGGTTTTGCCTTTTCATCAATATCCAACCCATTTTGCTACTCCATTGGAGGAGCATTTGGTAGAAGCAACCGTGTATGCTACCAATCAAGATCGATCGTTTTTGCACTTTACCATCACACAGGACCACGAACAGTTATTTAAAGAAGTTGCCAACGAATGGAAGCCTAAATTAGAAAGAGATACCCAAACACATATCACGATAAGGTATACCTATCAAGAAAAAAGTACCGACACCATAGCTTTTGGAAAAGATTGGAAACCATTGACAGATGAAGTAGGCAAATTGATTTTTCGACCTTCCGGGCACGGAGCTTTGCTACAAAACTTAAATCAATTAGATGCAGATGTGGTTTTTATCAAAAACATCGATAATGTTTCGCACAACCACAAGCAACAAGAAATGTTGTACAAAAAAGCTTTGGCAGGAATTCTTTTATATTGGCAGCAAAAGATTTTTCACTACATAAATCAGTTAAAAGCGGTTGAGGTTAGTGTTCAAGTGATTAAAGAAGCGGAGAGTTTTATTACCCAACAGTTACAAATTGCATTGGCAGAAGACTTTTTTAAATATACCAAAGAATACAAAATCGACCATTTGTTGGAGCGATTAAATCGACCTATTCGGGTGTGTGGAATGGTTAAAAATGAAGGAGAGCCTGGAGGAGGGCCTTTTTGGGTGATGGACCAAAAAGGAAACACATCTTTACAGATTGTAGAAAAAGCCCAAGTAGATTTAACGAAAATTAACCAAAAAGAAGTTTTGGAAGCCTCTACCCATTTTAATCCGGTGGATTTGGTTTGTGGTATGAAAAACTATGCAGGAATTCCATTTAACTTAAACGAATTTACCAATCCAAATGCAGGCTTTGTGGTAGAAAAATCTAAAAATGGCAAAACGTTATTGGCATATGAACTACCTGGTTTGTGGAATGGCTCTATGGCCAATTGGATTAGTATTTTTGTTGAAATTCCGCTGAGTATTTTTAACCCGGTAAAAACGGTTAATGATTTACTAAAACCAGCCCACCAACCGTCATGAATTTTGAAGCAATTTTAAAAGAAGTCACCTTTACAGCTGTACGAAGTAGTGGGGCAGGAGGGCAACACGTGAATAAAGTTTCCTCTAAGATTCAGTTAAGATGGGAGGTAAGCAAAAGCAGTTGTTTTTCTGAGGTAGAAAAAGAGAGAATCCTTCTTAAAGTAGCTTCTTTGATTAATGAAGAAGGCGTTTTACGAATTAGCTCACAAAATAGCAGGAGTCAATTTTCTAACAAAAAAGACGCTATTCAAAAGTTTTTTACCATTCTTGAAAACGCTTTTAAAGAGCCTAAAAAAAGAGTAGCAACCAAAGTTCCAAAAGCAGTTAAAGAAAAGCGGTTACAATCTAAAAAACGGATTTCAGAGTTAAAGAACTCGCGAAAAAAGAATTTTTAAATTGATAAAATATACTCTACCAATCCTTGGTCGTGCGATAAGTCCATTTTTTTACGTAAGCGATATCGCTTGATTTCCACACTTCTTACCGAAATGTTTAGTAATGGTGCTATTTCTTTAGAAGATAGGTTTAAACGCAAATAAGCACACAATCTGAGGTCGTTTGGAGTTAAACTAGGGTGTGCAATTTTAATTTTTTTGATAAAACCATTATCTGCTTTATCAAAAGCTTCTTTAAACACGTTCCAAGTGTCGTCTTCTGAAACTGTTTTGTTGATGGTGCTTATTACCGATTTGATATTTCTAGAGGCATTGTTTTCTGAAGTTTTTTTCAAATCTTCTTTGATGATTTTGAGTAATTCATCTTTTTTAATCAAGTTCATGGTGGAAACAGCAAGCTCTTTGTTCTTCTTATCTACATCTTGCACCAACTGTTCATTTTTAATTTTCATGATTTCCTTTTGGTTCTCCAATTCTTTTAATTCAAGCAACAAATTGTTTTCTGCAATAATTTTTTGATGTTTTTGATGGTAATAGCTTCTGTAAAGATGGTTTACATAAGCAACCAATGCAATAGATAGTAAAATATAGATTAAAATTGCCAAATGACTAAAATACCAAGGCTTTAGAATTTCAAAACTGTAAGAAATAGTATTTTCAGTTTCTGCATTAGAAACCTTTGCTTTAACTTTAAAAGTATAAGTGCCAGGTTGTAAGTTTTCAAAACTCACTTCCGTTTGTGGGGACCAATTGCTCCATTTTTCCTGAAAACCTTCTAAAATATATTGGTATTCGGAGTTAATATAGCTGTCATATTCAGGTACGTGAAACGAAAAATGTATATTGTTTTGGTGGTGTTTTAAGTTACCTTTTTCCTCCAAACTCATCGAAAAAACTTCATTTTCAAGTGTATTTGCACTAACGCTATTCAGATAAACACGATAGCTTTGATTCTTAGCATCTTCATTTTTTAGAATGTAATACCCATCTGTAGTGCCAATTAAAAACTCATTTTCTCTTATCTCGAAGATATTTTCATAGCCAGGCATGGAGTTGGTTAATGAAGAGGAAATAGGAATGCTATTTTTGTTTAATTCTTCTGAAAGTTTGCTTTTAGAAAAATAGTGCAAATAATTTTTGGTAAAGAACCACAAGTATTTTGATTTGTCCGAAACCATTTTCCCGGTTACATATTCTTGATTGTTGAAAATGGAACTGATACTCTCTGATTTTTCAAAAGTTTTATTGTTGTTATTGTATTTAAAAACACCTTCTTGAGAAGCGTAGTAAATGTGATTGTTAAAAGTTTCTAAGCTTGCATTTTTCCCTTTTTTAGGTTGGGTAAATACCTTTATTTCCTTTACTTTAGTCCAATCGGGAGTCAAAACTAATCGGTATAAGCCACGATATTCATGACTTACCAAAATATCATTGTTTGGAGTTATTTCAAAAAAACGACAGGAGTAATTAAAACCATTTAATTTTCGGTGAAACTGCCATTTTTCATCTATTTTTTTAAGCACTGATAAACCGTAGTAGTTTCCTTGAATAATTTCATCTTCTTTGATTTCAAATTTCCAGGTGCCACTATAGTCGTAAATATGGCTGCTTTGGTTTTCGTTAATGATAAAAGTTCCCAAGTCGTGCCCACAAAACAAGATGCCGTCATGAATAAATAATGACCAAACTTGGCCTTTGGTTCCATTAACCAAACTAAAATCGTCAGGCCCATATAAACTACTTGAAAACAAGCCTTGATTGGTTCCTATGTAGAGCTTGTTTTGGTAAACGATTGAAGTATATACTGTGCCTAAAATCCCGGTATGGTTAGCATATTTTTGAATTTTTGAATTCATGTTAATACAATCAATACCATTATCTAATCCTAACCATAAGTTTTTGTCTTTATCTTCAAATAACGATAAAATAGTATTGTTACTAATGCCATTATTTTGGGTAATATGATGTGCCAAATCCCCATTATCTTTCACAATTACAAGTCCTTGAGAAATGGTTCCTAAAGCAATTTGGTTGTTGTGCAATTTGGTTGCACAATACACACTTCCGGTTTGAAGTAAATTGTCTGCAAAGGTTTTCTTAGGGACTATTTGGTTGTTTTGCAGTACAAACATTCCTTTGTTTTGGGTAACAAAAACTAATTGTTCATTTTGCAGTAAGATAGAAACTATTTTGTTGTTTTGGATTTGCTCTTTGGTTAAGAACAGTTTACTAGTTGCGTTTTCAATTTCAAAAATTCCTTCATTAGATTGGTAAAAAATCCGTTCACCTACTTGATACATTTTGAAAATAGCAGAGCTAGGCTCAATTATTTTTATTGATTTTTTTTCGGTATTGTAAATATAAATACGTTGAAGAGACTGAAATAATACCCATTTTTGATAAGAAATGATTCCCCAAAATTGTTCATCATCTAGTAATTTGTTTTTGAAAGAAGTACTGATGCTTTGGTATTTCCAAGAGCCATGTGAGTTTTTAGTCCAATACCCAAAATCCATATAAGCACCACTATAAATTTTCCCTTGATAACTGTGTACAGAACGTAAAATACTTTCGTTATTGCTAGGAAACAACTTCCATTTGGAGCCATTAAACACTAATAGACCTTCGTTGTTTGCAAAGAAAATTTTATGATTTTCATTTTGCGTAATACTCCAATTTTGAATTCCACCAAGATAGGCTGTAGGAGCGTAATTAGATATTGGAGGTAGTTCTTGAGCTACCAACCCCAAGGAACACAAAAAAAGGGATAAGAGTACTTTAATCTTCAACGGAGTTAATTTTCCTCTAATTTAAAAGTTTTTTTACAATAAAAAACCCTGCAACCAAATTTTAGTTGCAGGGTAAAAAATATAAACTGAAAGGAAATATTAGTTTTTCACGAATTTGGTAGTGTTTTCCACCCCATTTACTAAAGTTTTCACCAAATAAATGCCAGAGTTAAAGTTACTTACATCAATACTAGTTTCTGCAATATTTGGTTGCGTTACCAAAATTTGTTGTCCGGTGATATTAAATATAGCAACTTGTTCAATATTGTGTTTTGCATTTAAATTGATGATGCTATTTGCCGGATTTGGGTAAATGGTAACTTTGTTGTTTACATCAAATTCATTTACACTTAACACCGTGTTTTTGTGTAAATATAAGTTGTCATAATATACAGTTCCTAAGTCAGAAGTTATTACAAACTGTACAATATCATTTCTGTTTGCATTAGTGATTGGTGTAAAAGCTGACAAAGGAATATCGAATGAATACCAATTTCCAGTATTAGGATTGGTCAATAGGTTTCCGTTGTTTATAGAAAATTCAATGGCATTTGCTTCTCCTGCTCCGCCATTCCAGTTTGAAAATTTCACGTTAAAACTCTTGTCTAAAGTTGCAGTTGGAGTCCACATATCAATGTGAAAGTGTGTAAATGTTGTAGCGTCAAATCTACCATCAATAAAAGTTACACCCTCACACCCTAGGCCTGTAACCATGTGGGTATTATTACCAGCAATTTGAACCAAAGTTGTAGTTGCACCACACCATGAGTTATCGAAAGTATTATCATTTCCTGTATATCCAATAGTTGAAATTGGAGCGTAAGCATCACTAAAAATAGACTTAACATCAGCAGCAGGTCTTGCAGGAGGAGTTGGTGCAGCAACGGTTGGTGCCGGTGGTGGGCCTACATTTCCTTCTTCTCCTCTAATGTTATCTACATGGTAAGCAAAGTTAGAAGGTGCTACAAATCCGTTATTCGTTGCGTTCCAACCACCAAAGAACACTATTTTTTGGTAGTCTCCATTTGCTACTCCAGTTCCATCCATAGGTACAGTAAAATTAAAGGTTAAAGTTTGCCACTGACCTGGTGTGGTATAAGATGCAGCAGTTGCAGATGCAGCAGCTCCTACTTCTACTTTTAATAATAAATTAAAGGCTTGTGTAGAATAAACATCTACCTGCATGGTTTTGTTAGTAGTTAAACGTACTCTTTTATTTCCTGATAAAACTACTTCAGCACCTTGCCATGGATTTCCACTTGTTTGGTTTTGTAATCTAAAACCATTTCCGTTAGTTCCACCAGAAACCGGATCTGCTACAACAGTTGCACTTGCTAAGCCTTCAAAACCTGAAAAAGTAAATTGTGAAGCAGTTTCAAAATCTAAAAGTAATGGTAATTGACTAGGAGTACTTGGTGCCAGTTGTAAAATGACATTGTCAATATTAACTTCTCCAATTGCATTTCCCATATCAAAAATAATTCGACTAGTAGCACTTGAAAAATTAGATGTTAAGTTTAACGTAAAAGTTTGTTGTGCAGAAGTTAAGTTTACGGTTTGGGTTGTATTGGTCCATGGATCTTGATTTAAACCAATCCCTGCAATTAATGGTCTGTTAACGTTTGACCATGCAGTAAAAATTAACTGGTAATTTACTCCTACAGTTGGAATATTTAATACATAACTTAAGTTTACATCCCATGGATTACCAGCAGTATTTACTACAGCACTATTGTAGCAATTACTAGCCTGACAAACTACATTTGCTGCATTACCCGACCAGCCTGTTGTTCCATTTTGGAAATCACCATTGATGATTAAATTTTGCGACATTCCCATCATGAAGGAGAAAATCGAAATCAAAAACGTAATTTTTTTCATATTTCCTAAAATTTAAAGATTATTATTGATGAATTGTAAATTTAGTATTACTTTGTTAACTATCTGATAATTGCAAGTTATAGAAACTATACAACCATAAATTTGTTTTTATATTAGATTTTGTTAGTGTTTTCAGTGATTTTAAAAGTATTATAAGGGTTATTAAATCGTTTTCGTATAGGTGTTGTATAGTTTTATTAAAATAATAATTATTGCTGTACAATCAATTTTTTTGTGGTTTTGGTACCATTTTGGGTTAATAGGATTAAGTATACTCCTGGACTCAATGGATATATAGGTATATTGTCAAAAGATTCTTTAGCTTGCAAAACTAGTTTGCCTTGTAAAGAGTATATTTCCACTTGTTCTATTTCGGTTTTACTTTGAATAGATAAAACATCTTTGGCAGGATTTAAAAAGGCAAAGGTGGAAGCCTCTAATTCTGAAACTTCTAAGGTGCAATTACTTCCTACCACATAGTTGTAATATGTGGTTACTGCTAATCCACCAGCAAAAGCGAATTTACATGCAAAATTTACGGTGGTTCCATTTGCCAATCCAGATAAAGTTCTAGTAAATGTATTGTTGCCAATATTGGTCATGGATAATTCTGAAAAAGGTGATGGTTGCCATAATATTCCAACGACTCCAATTTTATCTGTATCCAATAATTGAAACGTTACTTTTACCTCGTTATTGATGGTTTCAAAGGCATAAGAGTAACCAATGCTAAAACTTCCCTGTTGTGCCGCATTACTACTTCCTGAACAACCCGTAGCTCCCAAAGTAGTGGCATTTAGTGTAATTGGATTGTTAGCCGCTTGGTTTCCGGACATATCTTTTGCGGTAACTGTAAATACATAATTTGTGTTAGGCATCAAATTCGGAACAATAAATGATTTTTGGCTTCCTTCCGGATGTGCAAAAGTCCATTCGTTACTACCTGTTTGAACGGTATACACAACACTACCAGAATTATCATTAGCATTTAAGAGAAGCTCTATGCTATTACTTGTAATATTTCCAACATTGGCAACAAAATTATTTGGTGCATTGGTATCAACTTGGGTGTTTTGATATATTCTTATGTAATCAATTTCCATGGTAGCTTGGGTAAAATTACTTGGAATAGTACCTGCAACTCCTCCCATGGCAATGTTAAGTAATAAATATTGGTCAGCTGTAAAAGGCCAGGTACTGGCATTCTTTACAGCCGGATTATAGGCGTAAAACGGTACACCATCTAGCAAAAAGGTAATTTGAAAAGGCGACCAATTCATGGTATATACATGAAAATCATTTCCCAAGTTAGGTGCAACCATACCACCGTGATTCACGGTATTTCCGAAAGAAGAAGGCGTGTGGATAGCACTTTGGATGTATCCGGTTGGCATACTAGGGGTAATGCCGTGTTCCATGATGTCTATCTCCCCACAAGCAGGCCAATTGGTGGTGCCAAATTGCGGTTGGAAAAATCCTCCAGGCTCGTTGATGTTTTTTCCTAACAACCACAAGGCAGGCCAAGTACCTTGATTGGTAGGGATTTTTGCCCGAATATCCACTCTTCCGTATGTAAAAGCAAATTTTGAATTTAATCGAGCAGATGTGAATTGCTTGGTTACGCCTTGATTGGTATAATTTTCGCGAATGGCTCTTATTTTTAAAGTGCCATTGTCAACAAATGAATTGGTAATTAAATTGGTGTAGTGTTGTACCTCTCCGTTATACCAACTATTTCCGTTTGGCAACAAGGTTTGGTGGTGCCATTTGCTATTGTTGATTGCTCCGTTTTGGTCAAATTCATCCGACCAAACCAAATCGTTATACACTACATCAATTCCTTGACTGTAACTTGAGATAGAAAGGAATAATGACGCAATAATTTGAATTTTTTTATACATATTTTAAAATTTCAGGGTTTCATGTTTGTCCCATACACCCCAATAAGCACCAACGGTACCTTCTGACCCTACTTTCCACGATTCGTCAAAGGAGGAAAAATAAAATAAAGGATGGTTGTTTTCTAAACACCACAATTGTACTTGGATAAAATAAATTAGCATGGATAATTCAGACGGAACAGCGTTTCCGGTTGCTTCTCCTTGACTTGGCCAGCCAGTTTCGGTAATAATGATTGGTTTGTTTTGACTGACATTTTTCACTTGTTGGTGCATGTGTTGCACATGATTCATGGCATGTTCAATAGGAGTTCCTTCCCAGTAAGGATATAAATTACACAACAAAACATCAGATACTTCTACCAATTCCGGATGTAAGGTAAATTCGTAGTACGCATCTACATACCCAACAGGCACATGAGGTATTTGACTTTTTACTTCTTTGATGTATTTTATTAACTCCTCTAAGGTTAAATCTTTTCTGTACAAAACCTCATTGCCAACCGCAGCCACATCTACGCAACCTTCTTTAGCTAGACCAATAAGCCCGCTAATTTCTTCTTCGTTTTTTTCTTTATCGCTTCCCAACCAAGCACCTACTAAAGTTTTAAAACCTAAATTTTTGGCTATACGTGCAATTTTGTCGTTGTCTTCGGTACACGAAAAGGTCCGAATCCATTGGGTGTGTGGTTTCAGAATATTTAATCTTCTGATAATTTGATCTTCGGTAATAACATCTCCGGGTTTTTGTCCTTCTTCATACACACTAAAGCAAAACCCATGGGTGCCGTTTTCTAAAATTTGATGAAATAAATTCATTAATTTCTCTCTCGAGTAACCTTGGTAGGTTTGGAAAGCTTTGTTGCTTTCGGTGGATATAAAATGGTTTAAATATTCTTTACGAAACGACATATTTGGTTAAATTTTAAATTATAATTCTCCTCTTCGTTTTACTAATTGTTCTTTGATGTCTCTTGCTTTATCTTCGGATAAATTATAGGTCCACATTACCCAAGCTGCAATGGCAGCTGTTACGGATGGGATGATGATATCCATTAAGCGAAGTTGGTATAAAGTTTCAGCGGTTTGCGTAGTTGCACCTCCATCAAATCCAATCAATTTCAATACAAAACCTCCTATTACTAATGCCAATCCTTGTCCTAGTTTTACCATCCACCAGTAAATAGCACCAAATGTTCCTTCTTTTCTTGGCATACCATTTTTCAGTTCGTCTAAATCACACACATCTGCTGTCATACTCATCATTAAGGTAAACAAACTTCCTAAACCGAAAGCCAATAACGGAATTGGAATAAAAATTAACCAAGGCACTCCTTGGGTGGTATCAATGGTAAACCATGACATATTCAAACTTTCTAAAGTTGGTCCGATAGCATCAAAAACAGATTGTAAACCTTTTGTCATGCTTTTCGCTAAAGAAGTTTGGTTAAATGCAGTATTCAGTTCGTTGTTAAACCCCCACCACTTTAATAAATAACCAACAATAGAAATAACAGAAGCAATGATAAAAGCATTCTTTTTTCCCCATTTGTTGGCAATTCTGGTCACAACCGGAATTACCATAAATGCTGTTAACATGGCACTAATGGTGGCAAACCAAGCAGGCCAAGTGCCTGCACCTTCATAGCTGCCATTGTACATATAAAAAACAATGATAAAAACACTGAAAGAGGCCACAATTTGAAAGCCGTTAAATACCAAAAAAGTTGCCGCACAAAGCTTCATAAATGGCTTGTTTTGTGAAACTTGTTTGATGCCATGAAACAATTCTTTAAAGCTCGAGCCGATGGTTTTAAAGGAAATTTCTTTTCTGTTTTCCATTTTTGCAGCATCAATACCTTTACAAAAAATGGCAGGTAGCACTCCTAAAACCATACAAATTACCCCAACATAAATAGCAAGTTCGTTAACACCTTCCACTTGGGTTGCATACATTTTTGGATTGGCTATAATAACCCAAAACCATGGAACAATCATCCAAGCAATTTGACCAACTGTGTTGGCAAATCCCATCAATCTTGTACGTTCGTTATAATCGGTGGTCATTTCATAACCTAAACCTACTAGTGGAGTAGCAAAAATGGTATTTCCGGTTAAAAAGATTAAGGAGAAAATTAAGAAATACCAAAAGTTATACATCTGTGAATTTTCTGGTGACATTTGCCATAAAAGGATATAAAAAATCCCGCTTAAAATAGCTCCGACAAAAATGTAAGGTCTTCTTCGTCCCCACTTCGACTTAGTATTGTCTGAAATAAATCCCATGATTGGATCAGAAATGGCATCGTATAAACGGGGCAAACCTCCTAAAATACCCGCTAAAAATGGATCCATCCCAAACGCGGTAAGCAAGAAAAAACTAAATACTCCTAATGCTCCAGGAAGTAGATTTAATGCCAAGTGTCCAGCTCCGAAAGCCGATTTTTGGAGTAAGGGTACTCTGTCTTTTGGAAGGGTTTCCATACAATTTTATTTTATAATAATGGTTTGTAATGCTTGTAGGTCAATGGAAAACGTAGTTGTTTTGCCAGAGATATTTAATTGTACATTTTCTTGTTTTTCTCCCGGATTAAATACAACAACTACGATGCTGTTATCTGGATTTTTAAATGCAGTGGTTTGAAGCAACAGATGGTTAATTTTAAATCCGATTCTTTTCGCACCCGGACGAATAAATCGGCTAAAGTGCTTCATGGTATAGTACAATGGTGTATAGTACACCTCATCTTTTTCAGGGTCTACAATTACTGGAGCCACGCACCAGTTTTTAAACCAATTAGGGCCTCCTTGGGTGTCTAAAACCATGTTCCAATCAATCCAACCATCTACCCAATTATTAAAGCAACCTATCATATCGCCTGCATATCTATGTACTGGTGCATATTTTGGGTGTAGATATTTTTCTTCCGGACTTGCCCAATCCCAACCCCAATCGGTGGCTTCTTTGCTCCAATACCAAGCATCGTTTTTCCATTGTGGCACTTCGGAATCTACGCAACCTTCCGTTTGAATGAGGTGTTTACTCGGATCTTTTTGACGGGCATAATCTAAAGCTTCTCCAAAATAATCGTAAGTGCTTTCGTACCAATGTACCGCAGTTCCTGCATAGTATTTAGAACTTTCGGGAGTAGCAAACATCACATCTACCCATTCTTTGATGCCAGCTCGGTTTTGATCGTATCCTAAAATTTTGATGTGTCCCCAACCGTCTTTTTCTAATTTAGGTCCTAAGTGGAATTGCACAAAATCGGTCATTTCTTTCGGGCTAAAGTGCATGCTTTCCCAATTATTACCGTTGCCATGTGGTTCGTTTACCGGGGTTATTCCCCAAATGTCTATGCCTTTTTCTTTGTATGCATGCAGATATTTGGAGAAATACAAAGCATACACTTCCTGGTATTCTGGCAACAATTTACCTCCCACCCAATGTTTATTGTCTTTCATCCAAGGTGGTGCTGTCCAAGGAGAAGCGATGATTTGAAAGCCGTCTTTGGATATTTTTTGTGCTTGTTGGATGATGGGAATTATGTCTTGCTCGTCTTCTTGGATGCTAAAATTTTCTAATTGCATATCGTTAGCAACCGGAGCATAAGTGTAATTGCCTAACGAAAAATCGCAGGAAGCAATATGGGTACGGGTAAGGGAGTATTTGGCTCCACTTTCTCCAAAATAAGCTTCTAGAATTTCGTTACGGTTTTTTTCGCTTAGTTGCAAAAGCAAATGTGCGGTAGCTTCGGTAAAAGAGCCACCAATACCTGTTATAGTTTGATAGGTATCTTCAGGTAAGATGGTTAATTCTGTTAGGTTTTCAGTTACTTCTTTAGGTTGTACCAAAGTCATTTGATTGCCTGCTGCAGAAGTTTCGTATATTTCTACTACCATTTGTTTTTCGGATTGACAACTCACACCAACCAAAAGACAAAACACCCTTAAATGTGATAGTTTTTTCATGGTTGTGCAAGTTCTAATTGTAAAGTATTAGGAAGAGCAACTTCATTGAGCAATACCTCTTCATTTCCATTAAAAGTTTTGGTGATGGGTTTGCCATCTCTGGTTAGGCCTTTAAAAACTCCCTTGTCCACCATCTGCCACCAAGCATATTTGGCTTGCGATTGCAAGTTGATGAGCCCAAAATGGTTTTCAGAACCTTGCGGATGTTTGGCATCTTTCCATTGTTCGTCAAATGCCTCAAAATAAAAGCAACTCATTTTGTTTTGGTTGCACCAATCATTGATTAAATGAAAATATCTGGCAGATTTGTATTCATCGGTCGCTTTTGACCCTCGGTTTCCGTACAAATCATGGCAACTAGTTGCCCAACCGGTCTCCCCAATATGAATTGGTTTGTTCACACCCAAGCTTTTCATGTAATTTTCTACACTTTTTACTTGATTCACCGCATACTCAACGGAACGAACCATGACTTTTTCTATTTGTTCTTTTTTAGATAGATTTTTTTCTTCTTCTAAAATTCCCCAAAAAGATGGGTTGTAGTGGGTGTCGTGCATTGGGTAAGTGTGTACGGAAATGTAATCTACCGCTTTGATGAGTTGGTTGAGTGCTTCTATATGATAGTCGGGTGTGCCACCTCCCCATGAGGCAAAATTATCCGAGCTTGTAATCCATAAATCTTTGGGAAGTTTGCCTGCTTTTTTTAGTTCTTGTAAATGGTTGACCCATTTTAAAATTACATCTGGTTGCACATAGTAATTGGTTGCCCATTTTACCATGGCCTCATTACCCACAGCAATAATTTTGATGATGTTTGGGTATTTTTGGGTTAACCTAACTGCTTCTGCAATTTCTATGGCATTGCGTTCGCTTTCCTGAAAATGATCGGTGGGTTGGTTGGTCCATGCGTTTTTGCAATCTATCCAGGCTCCTAACATCACATACATTTCAAAATCAGGATTCGCTTTTTCCAATTCGGTAATGGCTTGAAGAATGACTTCAATTTCTGGCAAATGCACGTTGTAGGTTCGAATGATTTTGTAGTTCAGGGCACTCAAAATCAATAAATCTTCTTTAACTTGTTGTAAAGTAGGGGTAATTTCGCGTGTATTTTCACGATAGCCACCATAACAAATGGCTGGATATTCGGGGTTTCCTAAAATTTGTGCAGCAGTTTTGTTGTTTGCCATATCGTTGGTTTTACACGATGTAATGGTGAGGAACGTTATTAAAAGGATTTGTAAAAGCAATAACCTCATTCCGCCATTAATTTTTAAATTGATTTCTGGTTAAGTGTACTTTAATAGAAGTTACTTCTCCGGTTCTGCCAAATATTTTTTGGCTGATGTCTTCGCTTAATACGAAGTTTTCAGAACGAATAATTTTTCCATTGATTTCCACTTCTATTGCGTTCTCTTCTGTTAATTGATAGATAACTGGAACTTGACCATAAGTGAAAAACAAACTATTTGCTGGTAATTCCATTTTTTGGAAGTTGCCATTCACCTCCACATATTCTACAGAAGTTGCTTGTTGTAACAAATCTACAATACGAAGTAGCTCAGGCTGAAAATGAATTTTCCCGGCTTTTACTTGCAATCCTATTTCTCCTAAGCGAGCCAACAAATCTTCTTTTACTTGTCCGGTCATCCCGGGTTGCTGAGCTCCTTTATGCCATGGGGTATGCGAATAAGGGTCGGTTGGGAAAGCTCCGTATAATTTTGGTGATTTGTGCACCCCAATTCCGGCTTGAATTTCGTAATAGTGTTCTAATAATTTACCAATAGTAACTTCGTCTTCTCCGTTTTCGATGGCTTTTAGGCAATTTTCCATCACTGCTAACAATAGTTTGGAAACCATGTGCCAGTAAATAGACCCCAAACCTTCGTAGGCATAAAAAGTGCCCGATCTTCCGGTAAATGCTTTGTGGTTAAAAACTTTTTCAAAAATTTCTAAAACCAAAGATTTGTCTTGGTTTACCAAAGATTGGTATTCCGAATCTAATTGGTTTAAAGCCAAATCCAAATCACCTGCATTTTTAAAGTTTCCGTTAAAGTGATATCCTCCTTTTACATCTTTGGTGATGATTTGTTGGTTGTTTTTCTCTAGCAAAGTTTTTAATAACTCAGAAGAATGTACTTCAGCAGCTGGAATGTTATTTCGTTGTAAAAATCCGGGTAATTCTTTGTTAGGATACAACAAATAACTGTATTGATCTTGCCTGAACAAAGCACTGCTTTTTAGTCCATCTAGTACTTTTAATGCTTCTTTGGCTGATAAAAACTCGGAGCTTAACACGGCAACTTGCCCTTCTAACATTTCACTTAAATAGTTAACAGAAAATGTTTGGTCATTTACAGAAAGTAAGTTGTAGGCATGGTATAAGTGGTCTGCTCTTTCGTTTGCTTTGATAGAATGCTCCAAAAACTGCAAGCTTACTTTGGTGAATTGCTTTAATCCATCGATAGAGATGGTTCTTTTTTTACCCCAAAAACCGTTTTGGTAAATATGTGTTCGGTAATCAGAAGCTGCTTTTCCTAAAGCATCTGCAATTTGTTTGCGTTGTTCGTTTGAAATACTGCCATTAAGTGCAGTTTCATGAGCCAACAAAGTTTCACGAATGGCATGATAAAACTCTACCATTTCGTTGGAAATTTTGATGTTCTCTAAAGAAGTTTCTCCCAAAACACGATCCATCCAAGTGAGGAATCTTCGCAAGTAATACAAGGTTACCATCGAAATTCCGTTTCCAACTAAGGCATTGTTGGCATCGTTCCATTCGGGTCGTTGGGTGTTCATCCAAATACCACCTTCTGGAATAAGGTTTGAGATTTTAGCCAAAACCGTAGCCATGATTTTCTCTAAAAAATTTACATGGTAAATTTGGTTTTCACCGGTTTTTAGTAAAGCACCATCTGCCCCTAAAGTTTCTCTTTCTTTGCGAATTTCGGTATCCCAATGATGGTCAAAATCAATGGTGTCTTTTGGGTTTTTTAAAATGTCTTCATACGATTTGATGCGATAAGGCACCGCTGCATATACAAACATTTCTTGGTCTAACCACTGTTGAACTTTTCCGGGGAAATAATCTTCAGTAAATTCTAAAAACTTTAAAAGATAAATGATTTGATGGTCTCCCCAATAACCGATATAGGACCAAGGGTCGTCCGGTTCGATGGTTTCCCAATCAAAACCTCCTTTGGTCACACGATATGGATTGTAGCCATCAAAAGTGGAAGCGTTTAAAAACTTGCTCACCATTCCATCCATAAACATTGGATAGGAATGGGCTAATGCTTCCCAGTTTTGGAAAATATCTCTCCAATTGCCTTCGTAATCTAAAATTTTAGAACCATCTACTTCGTTTCGGGTATTGATAGAAAATTTGTTCCACGGACGAGAAGGGTCTCCGTGTCTTCTACTAAATTTTAAAGGCAAATATTCGGTAGCTAATCGTTTGAAATCTTTATCGTTACTTGATTTAATTTGAAGTAACAAATCTGTATAACTAAATGTTTCTGCAAGACCTTGAATAAATGCATTTTGATTTTTAAATACCTCATTATTTGCCTTTTTCAGATAGGCAACAAAATCTGCTTTGTCTATTTGGTAATTAAAATCAAAAATACCACCACGCATGATGTTGAAAAGCGTGTTTGAAAAATGTCGGGCATCTTTTAAGTTATCTTCCGAAAATTGTAAACCATCTGCAGCTGCATTCAAACGGATGAGGTTTTGGGTACCTAATTGAACATCCTTAGCAATTTCATTTGCTAAATCTTTATTTTGTTCTATGCTTTCAATAAGTGCAATTACTTGTGCATGGTTGAGGTTAACGTTGGCAACGGTTTGCCAGGTTTTACTTTCATTTGTCGAAAGATTCATTTTAGTATGTACAAAATAAGCTCCTTTTTCTGCTTTTACATCGGTTTCTTGATGAATGGCTTTTCCATTTCTAAAAGCATCTAACTGCAAGGAAGAAACCAAATAAGAAGCGTTTTGCAAACCAATACTCCACACCACATTGGCTTTTAAAGCTTCGCTTGGCTCAGCTTTATCTACAATAATGGCACTTAGTGCATAAATACCTAAGCCGGTGTTGGCATCTAGCTCGTTTCGTTTGTAGGCATCTACCAAATTACTGCTTGCTCTTTGTAAATCGCTACTCACCGAAGCAGGAAGTAAATTTTGTAAACCATCTAACAATTCTACCGAAATGTCTTTATCAGAAGAATGATGGATTAATTCGGAAGTTTTTACAAACCCAAATTGGTTGGATGAACTCCATTGATAGCGAAATGTTAGTTGTAAATCGTGGTTGATTTCTTCAAAAATAACTTTATTTCCAAATTGGTTTTTATACAAATTTCTTTGTACAGAATATTGTCCAGATTGTCTGATAGAAAAAGGTTCCCATAGATGTACTACTCCGTTTTTAGTTACTCTAAAAATCGATTTGCTCCCCGTAATTTCAGCAGATTCTGTTATTTTATCATCGGTATAATAAGGGAACAACGAAAATTCTGCATTTTTTCTACCAGCACTAAGCCCTCCGTTACTTGATATAAACATCCAGTGATCGGAATCACTAACAATGCTCATAAAAAACGGACGTAGGGTGTCTACATTGCTTATTTTAAAGTAATTTTCACCATAATAGGTTTCGACATTCAAATCAGTTGCTGGTGCAGATAAATTCATTGTAAAATCTAAATAGTTGATAAAATTGGACAGATTAATTTTTTTGTTTGTATACTCTAACGTAGTCGATGATCATTTTTTGTGGAAAAGGAGTTCCTAAATTTGGAGCTCCTACATAGTTACCACCAACAGCTACGTTTAAAATCATGAAAAAAGGATGGTCAAACACCCACTCCCCTCTGGCTTGTACTTCTGACTTAGTAATTCGGTGGTATAAAAAACCATTTACAAAAAAGTCAATTTTATTGGCATCCCACTCTACTGCATAAGTGTAGTAATCAGTGTCAAAACGAGCATTTTGCAGGCCATAAGTTCCGGACAATGCATCTGCTCCTGAAAAACCAGGGCCATGAATACTTCCGTTGATGATAGAAGGTAATTGCCCTCTTAATTCCATCACGTCAATTTCACCGCATTGTGGCCAACTAACTTCGTTTATGTTATTTCCTAACAACCAAAATGCTGGCCATAAACCTTGTCCGTATGGAGTTTTTAAACGAGCTTCAAATTTGCCATATTTCTGATCAAAAATTCCTTGAGTTTTTATGCGGGCAGAAGTAAATTGAGCCCCTTGAAAATTTTCTCTTCTGGCAGTAATAACTAAATTACCATTGCCATCCATAGAAACGTTTTCGGGACGGTTGGTGTAGGTTTGTTGTTCAAAATTCCCCCAACCATTACTTCCGGTACCTAAGTCGTAGGTCCACTTGGTTGGATTTGGTTGCGTTCCGGCTGCTTCGTTAAATTCATCAGCCCAAACCAACTCCCAATTTCTTGGTTCTAATTTTTGCTCAGTTTCGCTTGAGCAACTGTATGTAGTTGCGATTAAAACAGCGAATACTAAAGGTGTTATTTTATTTAGTTTCATGATTTCTTGTTAGTTATTGTTATAGAAATAGATATTATCTACGTATAGCACACTGCCATCTCCACCCTCAAAAATGATTTGTGCCAAGTTGGATCTGCTTGCTAAATTTGGCATTGCAGCAAATGGAATATCTATGGAAATCCAGTTTTGCGAAACCAATGTAGGAGCCATAAAGGTGGTAGAATGTCTAGTATCATCACCACCACCAAAAGCACCATCTGCACCAAAATCAACCACAATAATTCGAAGTTGTCTGCCTGGTGCTATTGGTCCTGGAATAAAGAAATCGGCATGAAAATGTGTCATTCCGGTTGCATTAACCGTAGGAGAACTAAATTCTATACCAACAAAATTGAAAATTTCATAATTTAAAATATTGTCGTTATTCACAACAAAATCGTTTGAAACAGTAGTTTGCCAAGGTTGCCAATAACCATTATAATAGTTCACCGGAACATTATTATAAGCATCAGAAAAAATAGAGATAACCTTGTTGGCAGGTCGTGTAGGGGTAGGTGCGTGTAAAAAAGTACCTGTACAATTCACAGTTACACTTCCCGGAACTGCTACTCCATTAAAAGTGGCTGAAATTATTGCCTGCCCTTGGCTTTGTGCAGTAATCAATCCGTTGCTGTTAACAGTTGCAACTGCAGGATTGGAAGAAACAAAATTAAAGTAGTTTGGTGATGCCACAACTGCTAGATTTGCTCCGTTTGGCATGTTAAAAGTAGTTTGAATTCCCCCAACTTGTGAGGTTACCCCTGCAAATAAGCTGCGAGTTACATTGTTTCCATTTTCAATCATGGCTTGTGGATGTGCAATAGTACCTAGATTTTCAAATTTAATTTCGTCAATCCAAAGGGTGTATCCCAAGCCATTGGTAGCTTGTGTTCCGGCAGCATATCTAAACAAACCTCTTTCGTTGGTTAATTTAGATGGGTCTGGAATTGGAATGATAATTTTGGTCCAATTGGTGCCAATATTTACATTTTGGATTGATGTGATGTATTTGTTTTCAATAAAATCTTCTCCAAAACCAAATTCACCAACGGTAGTGCCTTGAGAGGCTTTTACCCAAAAAGTAAGAGCTGTAAATCCGGTTAAATTTCTTCCGCTTCCCATAGCTCTAAATATAGCTCCTGCATAATTTCCGTTGGGGTTGTTTGCGTTAGGAACATCAATTCGAATAGAGGCATTGCTGTTGTATCCTTGTGTATTGTCTACAGAAAAGGACTCAAAGTTGGAACCTCCATAAAACAAGATAAACTCATCTCCATTCATTCCCACAAAAGTATCGTTGAAAACATATGGGTTTTTAGAGAAGGATGCCTCCATTAAATCGGCATCATCGTTTTGGCAACCTATGAACATAATTGCCCCTAAGATGCTCAAATACTGTGGTTTTAGATTAAAAAACTTTTTCATAATCATTTATTTTTTTATTAATTTCCTATGTTGATGTGAATGTATGTTCTGATTTCCCATTCGTTACCGTTAGGGAATCCGATTGCATTAGGATTTACCGCAAAGCTACCGCCTGGCGTGATGGACTGTGTTGGATTGTATCTGTTAGAGAATTGGTCTAACGATCTCCACATACCTCTCAAACCTATTCTGGTTCCAGGCAACATAAACCAATCTGGTTTTCCTATTTCGGTTGAAATGTCGGCCATTAATTGCAATGGGAAAGTTAAGTTGAAGTCGCGGTGGTAGTCAAATGGCCCCCAATCGTTTACTTTAACGTGTGACATGAATTTTACTTTTTTGTAAATCATTCTTAAGTCCATTCCGTATCTTGAAATCATTCTATCACTATCACCATTTGCTTGTGCATCTCCTGCATACAAACCTGCTACCAATCCAAAATCAGCTCCTAATTTAGAAACTACTCTTCCGTGAAATTCCCACAAATCTGCTGCAGGAACTGCACCTGGAAAAGCGAATAATGTTCTACCATCTTGTAAAATACCAATAGCTGCATCCATAGTAGTTGGCATATGACGGAAAACTACTCCACCACTGAATGCAAAACGTGCATCTTCACTTCTGTCATTATCCCACTCATACATCCAAGTGCCAGGAGTTGGATCGAAAGTTAAAAGCAATTCAGCAGAAGTTTGTTCTCGGTTGGCTCTTACTACAAATGGATCATCTAAGATGTTTCTCGGACGAGCTGGAGTATTGGCAATAGCTGTTACAGGCCCTTCCAATGGCTTTTGCCATAAAAAGTTAGGGGCAATTTGTAATTTTCCGATTTGGTAAGTAAATCCACTCAATACATTGTATTGGTTACCGCTACCACTATCTTTTAACCTCCATCCGGTAAATGTTTGTGTTGCATCAAATCCACCTTGTGCAACCAAACCTTGTGCAGCAGCTTGGCCATACCAATTGAATTTTCCACCAGTATAAGTAAATTTAACTTTACCTCCCCAATTGTCTTTTCCTTCAATTCGGTTAACAAATACTTGCTCTGTGCCGTTATTTTCTCTCATTACCTGGTATTCTCTACCATTTAATGGCTGACCTCCCCAAATACCTCCTAAATCAACAGTGAATTTGTTGAATTTTCTTTGTAAGTGTAAGGTCAATCTTCTGGTTTTTGGCATTGGTACAGCAAAAGAACTTTCAGAAGCATCTTGTTGGTCTAGATCTTCATGGAAAATAGTGGTAAAGCGGAATTTGGCAATATCTCTTTGGTACTTCAACAAAATTGCAGGGTTCGCTCCCCACCATAATTGTGGACCAAAAGCCATTTTTAGACCTTTGAACATTTTTTTGCCTTCCATTTCAAATCCAAAAGGAGCAATACCATTATAGATATCCATGTTTGGCCCGTAATTGGCCTCCGGATATAATCCGAAAAAGTCTCCTTCATAGCCCCAATGGTAGTGACCGGTTCGGTAAAAACCATCTAAATTAAAATATTCATGATCCCATTTATAGCTTGCACTATATACTTGTAATCGGTTTACATCTTGCATTTGAACCTCCCCATTTGCAGTTTGAACAAATACCGGACGACCCCTGTTTTCAAAGAATATCTCATCAATCGGATTTTGGGCAACATTTCCTAGGATGTTAAAATCTATATTTGCCGTCATGTTTCCAGTAGGTTTGCCCTCTACACCAAAATAGTACGATTGCATATGATCGAACCCTTTTTGGTTTGGAAAAGTAGTGCCATTTGGAACAGCAGCTTCCGGAGTGGTTGTTAAACTTCCACCGGTATTGAAGGTAGTAAATTCAGCACGCATTCGGCTGATTTTGATTTTGCCGTTGTTTTCGGCATTTAAAGCAGCTTTGTCGCCTCTTGCTCGTAAACCCGCATCGATAATTTGTGCTTTAGCAAAATGACTTTCGATATCTAATAGCGACTTACCAGGACCATAAGGGTCAAAAGAATGAATTTCCTTCAACAAATAATATGAGGTTCTTGGGAACAATTGGTAAAATCCGGCAGCATTGGTAGCTCCTTTGGCACAAATACCAAACCATTCTTCGTTCATGTTATTTTGTCCTTCTTGGTAATCAAACTGATATCCACCATTGCTCCAAGATGCATTGGTGTCATGTATATTTAGGTTTTTAGTTTGACCAAATTTCCACCAACCATCACTAAATTGAAACGTATATCCTCCTAATGAGTTTCCTGCTTTCCCCATTCCTGCGGCATTTTGGTAAATTTCTTTCCAATTTCCTTTTAAATAAAAAGCTTGTGCATTTTGGTCTTCTTCCATGGTTTTGGCATTGAATGCATCCGAACCAAATTCTGTTAATATTACTGGCTTGCCATATTCTTTTTTCACTCGGTCATATAGGTCACCAAATGAAACCCCTCGATACACGTTAATACCTAAGATGTCAACATCCGGACATTGTTTTGCGATGATATCTAAAAACAACAAATCACCATTACAAATGGCAACAGGATTGTTCGGGTTGATTGCTTTAATTGCTTTAGAAGCCTGGTTCATTAACTGGTACATAGGCACCCCTCTTTTTAAACCAACTTCTCTTCTTTGGTCTTCTTCATCCGGAAAGTCTTCGGTTTCGGCACCTGCCCAAAACAAGCCATAGTTATTTTCATTACCTAAAAGAATTAACAACAAACCACGGGTGTTTTTGTAGGTTTCTGCAATTTCTTTTACCTCATTCATCAATACGGTTTGTGTTTTGGCATCTGCATAATTGGTTACCGGAGTCCAAACCCCATCAATGGTTAAGCCATATCTACCAAAAGAATGGTTCAACATGGTATAAATTCCATAGGTATCATAAATGTATTCAATCCATTTTTTTGGAATTCCGGCATAAACCCTAATAGAGTTTACCCCCATGTTTTGTAGTAACGACATTTCATCATCAAGTGCTTTTTTAACAAAAGCATCAGGCTGGTTCCATAAACTATAACTGTAATTGGTTCCAATTGGAAAATAATCCCAGTTCATTCCATTGATCATGACTTCTTTTCCGTTGACCAAAAGTTTGGAGCCGTTAGCAGAATTTTCTACTACTACTTTCTGATTTTGGGCTTGCATATTCCAACAGAAAGAAATGCAAAAGAGAAATACTAAAAAGTTTTTCATAAGTGATTAATTATTGAGTTTGGTTAATTTTTGTTTGAAATCTAATTTATGTCAACAAAAAAGTCAAAAAGTTGTTGTATTCTTACTTTTTCAAATCAATTATTGTGTAAGACAAAAAAATAAAATCGCTTTATTTCGATTTCTATAAATTTAGTGGATAAATAACTACTTCCAAGATTTTGCATTTAAAAAGAACTATACAACGGATTAATTCGCGTTTTTTTTGTTAAAAAGATGAAATTCAGAACAATAAATAAAAATTAACCTGCTTAACTTTGGCATCTATAACCTTTTCGTATAGGATTTGTATAGGTAAAAGCAGCCCTGAAAGAAAACGATATCGTTTGAAATTTTGACAAAAAAGTCTGTAACGAGCCTTTTTAACATTTAAGATGAATTTAGTAAAAAGGTAAGGGAGAGAATCGTTTTGAATAAAAAAAGCCCAAACTAAAGTTTGAGCTTTTCGTGCGGGTGATAGGACTCGAACCTACACACCTTGCGGCACCAGATCCTAAGTCTGGCGTGTCTACCAATTTCACCACACCCGCAAGTAATGGTGTGCAAATATACGTAATGATTCTTATTTCACAATTTTTTGGATAAAATTCTCCCCATAATCCCTATTTTTACGTTTTAAATTTTAATCCATGGATAATAGATCTTCCTATGTTCAACAGAACAAAGAACGTTTTATAAACGAACTAATTGAATTGTTAAAAATACCATCGGTAAGTGCAGATCCAGCTTATGCACAAGATGTTATAAATACTGCGGAAGCAGTTAAAACTAGTTTAGAAAAAGCAGGTTGCGATAAGGTAGAATTGTGCGAAACACCCGGATACCCTATCGTATATGGAGAAAAGATAATCGACAAAAATTTACCAACGGTACTGGTATATGGGCATTACGATGTACAACCACCGGATCCTATAGATTTGTGGGATTCTCCACCTTTTGAACCTGTTATCAAAACCACACCGATACATCCGGAAGGAGCAATTTTTGCACGTGGTTCTTGCGATGACAAAGGACAAATGTACATGCATGTAAAAGCATTTGAGTACATGATAGCTAACAACTGTTTGCCTTGTAATGTTAAATTTATGATTGAAGGAGAAGAAGAAGTTGGTTCAAAATCGTTAGGATGGTTTGTAGAAAGAAACCAAGAAAAATTAGCCAATGATGTGATTTTAATTTCCGATACCGGAATGATTTCTAACCAACAACCATCTATAACCACTGGATTGCGTGGGTTAAGTTATGTAGAAGTGGAGGTTACCGGACCAAATCGCGATTTACATTCCGGATTGTATGGTGGAGCTGTAGCCAACCCAATTAATGTTTTGGCTAATATGATTGCTTCTTTGCACGATGAAAACAACCACATCACCATTCCCGGGTTTTATGATAAAGTAATCGAACTTTCAACCGAAGAGAGAGCAGAAATGGCCAAAGCACCTTTTAGTTTAGAAAACTATAAAAAAGCTTTAGATATAGAGGATGTGTATGGAGAAGCAGGTTATGTAACCAACGAAAGAAACTCTATACGTCCTACCTTAGATGTAAACGGAATTTGGGGTGGTTATACCGGAGAAGGAGCAAAAACAGTTATTGCTAGCAAGGCTTATGCGAAAATTTCGATGCGTTTGGTGCCAGACCAAAACTGGGAAGAAATTACGGAGTTATTCCAAAAACACTTTGAAAGTATTGCACCAAAAGCCGTAAAAGTAAAAGTAAAACCTCACCACGGTGGGCAAGCTTATGTAACACCTATTGATAGTATAGGTTATCAAGCTGCAAACAAAGCGTATACCGAAACTTTTGGAGTTCCTGCTATTCCGGTTCGTTCCGGAGGAAGTATTCCAATTGTTGCTTTGTTTGAAAAAGAATTGAAATCTAAAACTATTTTAATGGGCTTCGGGTTAGACTCTGATGCTATCCACTCACCAAACGAACACTACGGGATTTTTAATTACTTAAAAGGAATTGAAACTATCCCATTGTTTTATAAGTATTTTGTGGAGATGAGTAAGTAAATCAACCGCAAATTTTCAAATTAAATAACCGTTTATTCCGTGGAGTAAACGGTTATTTAATTTTGTTAATTGTAATATAGTTCCAAAAAACAAAATTGTTTTTATATTTGTAATCATTTTGGAAAACATGCGAATAGTAACTTTTTCTAAAATAAAAGAATTTGTAATGCAACATCCTAGTGCAGATGTTGCTTTGAGAGATTGGTACTATAAAACAAAACGGAGTGAATGGGATCATTTTAATGACATAAAAAGAACGTTTAACTCTGTTGATAATGTTGGAAATAATCGTTTTGTTTTCAATATAAAAGGGAATGATTTTAGGTTAGTTGCTATTGTTATTTTTGCTTCCAAAAAAGTTTACATTCGGTTTATTGGAACACATGCAGCGTATGATAAAATAGATTGCTTAAATTGTTAAATGAGATGAGAAACATTCAATCAAAAAAAGAATATCAAGCAGTTTGCGATCGTATTGAAGAGTTGTTGGCAATTGTAAATAACGAAACTCCTACAAACGACAAGAACTTTATTGAGTTAGATTTGCTTTCTGATATGGTAGCTGACTATGAGGAAAAGTATGAACCAATTGGGTTGCCAACACTTGTAGAAGCCATGAAATTACGCATGTATGAACGCGGATTAAATCAAAAACGCTTGTCTGAATTATTAGGAGTTAGCACTTCTCGGGTAAGCGAATACCTCACAGGAAAAAGTGAACCACCTTTAAAAACTGCACGTGATATTAGCCGTAAACTTGACATTGACCCAACGATAGTTTTGGGTGTTTAATCAATTTCTATATTCAATTTACACCGTTTATTCTGTAGTACTACCATTTCTTCACCGAATCTCTTTTTCGTAATTCGGTTCGAATAATTACTTTTTGAGGTGCAATTTTTTCTCCTTTTTGGCTGGCTTCTATTTCATCTATCAACAACTTGGCAGCAGCAGCTCCAATTTCTGGCCCATGCTGGCTGATGGTTGATAAAGATGGAGTTAATCTTCTAGACCAAATACCATCTGCAAAACCAATTACAGAAATTTGGTCTGGAATTTTCTTGCCCATTTGCAAGCAACGTTTCATTACGTATGTGGAACTATGTTCATCAGCACATAAAAAAGCATCGTATTTTTCTTCCTTTAACAGCTTTTCAATCCGCTCATTAAAACTTTCTTCAGAATTGGTTCGAATAATTTGATTGGCATGAATTTCTTTACCCAAATCTTTCAATGCTTGCAAGTAACCCTCCGCTCTTAATTGCCCAACACTTAAGTTTTCGATGCACGATAAAAACGCAATGTTTTTACAACCAGAATGTACCAAATAAGTAACCGCTTCTTTACAAGCTTCTACATCATCCACCACTACCAAACTACACTTTACATCTGGTAAAGCTCTGTCAAACATCACAATTGGCAAGCCGTCTCTTAAAACATGCTGAAAATGTTGGGTTAAATTTTTTCGTTGAGATTCTTCCGCAACCGATAAAATAAAACCATCTACCACACCATTGCTTAGCAAATCTAACGCTTGTTTTTCTTTCACAAACGATTCGTTGGAAATGTAAGTAATCACGGTGTAACCTCTTTCGTTGGCTGTTTTTTCAATACCACTAAAAACTTTCGCAAAAAAAGGATTCAAAATATTCGGAATCACTACTCCAATGGTTTTGGTTTGCTGACTCTTAAGTCGTTGTGCCAAAGCATTTGGTTTGTAGTTACGCAACGTAGCATACTCTTGAATGCGTTGTTTGGTCGATTCGCTAATTTCAGGGCTATCACTCAACGCTTTGGAAACAGTAGAAACTGCTACTCCAAGTTCATTGGCAATTTGTTTGAGGGTTGCTTTGCTCTTCATTGGATGTTTTTTTGGTTTTATGCTAAAGCCAAGTAAAAGTACAAACTTTTAAAAATATAAAACGTTCTTATTTTGTAATTTGCATCACAAAAAATCAAATTTATGTGGGATGTGTTGATTATTGGTGGTGGAGCTGCAGGATTTTTTACTGCAATTAATGTAAAAGAAAAGAATCCGAAATTAAAAGTTGCTATTTTAGAAAGAGGAAAAGAAGTACTTACCAAAGTAAAAATTTCTGGAGGAGGAAGATGCAATGTAACCCATGCTTGTTTTGAACCAAATGTTTTAGTAAAGAATTATCCGAGAGGAGAAAAAGAATTGCGTGGACCTTTTCATCAATTTCATCCACAAAATACCATGGATTGGTTTGCCAAAAGAGGGGTAAAAACCCATACAGAGGCAGATGGAAGAATGTTTCCTACTACCAATAATTCCCAAACAATCATCGATTGTTTTTTAGAGGCCTGTTCCCAATTACAAATTCCGATTTTAACCAATCATTCGGTGCAAAGCATACAATTTAATCCACCATCTTGGGAAGTACAAACCACCAACGGATTGTTTACTGCTTCAAAAGTTGTAGTAACAACCGGGAGCAATCCGAAAATATGGGATATGTTACAAGAGTTGGGGCATCAAATAGTACCATCGGTTCCTTCGTTGTTTACTTTTAATATCAAAGATGAAAGAATTAGCGATTTGATGGGAGTTTCCCATTTGGTGGAAATTAAAGTAAAAGGGAGTCATTTAGTTTCTAATGGTCCGATGTTAATTACCCATTGGGGAATGAGTGGTCCGGCTATTTTAAAATTATCTGCTTGGGGAGCCAGAATTTTAGCAGAAAAAAACTACCAATTCGAAATTCAAATCAATTTTGTACCTGATTTGAAACAGGAAATGCTAAGAGAACAATTACTACAAATTAAAAATGACCAACCTAAAAAGAAAATTACCAAAAATCCTATTTTCGGACTCACCCAACGATTGTGGGAAAAGTTGGTATTGGCTTCAGGAATTTTAGAGGGCCAAACTTGGGCAGATACCAACAAAAAACAAATGAATCAATTGGTGTTTCAACTTACCGAAGCTACATTTACAGTAAATGGCAAAAGCACTTTTAAAGAAGAATTTGTCACCGCAGGTGGTGTGCAATTAAAAGAAGTTAACTTTAAAACTTTAGAAAGCAAAATTTTACCAGGATTGTATTTGGCAGGAGAAGTGTTGGATATTGATGCGATTACCGGGGGGTATAATTTTCAAAATTGCTGGACCGGAGGATGGTTAATTTCCGAACACATTTCCGTTAAGTAATCCCCAGTTTAGAATGGTTTTATAAAGTAATATTCCAAACAAAATCATACAGAAAAATACCTTCATAAAAGTGGAAGCCAAAAAACCAACAAACGATCCAACAGCTGCTTTGAGTGCTCCTTTCGGATTGTTAGCATTGTGGTAAATCTCTCCAATAAAAGCTCCTAAAAAAGGGCCAATTAAAAATCCGAATGGTGGCAAAAACAAGCCAACTACCAAGCCAATATTGGTTCCCCATACTCCGTAGGAGCTTCCTCCAAATTTTTTGGTTCCTTTAGCAGGAATCACATAATCCAAAATACTAACTAACAACGTAAAAAACAGCGTGATTCCGAGTAACCAATACGACATTTCTATTCCCGGAATAAAGAAAAACAACAACAATCCAGCCCATGCAAGTGGAGGTCCGGGTAAAGCAGGTAAAACACTTCCTAGAATGCCAAAAATAATCAACATAAATGCTAAAACGAGAAGGGTGAGGGTGAGCATGGCTTTATTTTAATTCACTCAAAGATATTTCTTTTTTCCACAAGTTTTTACCTTCTTTGTCTTGCAAAAGCAAGGTGATTTTTCGGTTGTTTTTATCTCCAGAAAATTGCATCAACCCAAAGGCATGTTGTTGAAATAAGCTGCCAGGCACTCTGTTTTGGTTATTTTCTTTCTCAGCACTTTTGCTTACCCCAGAGGTTAGCGGAGAAACCGTCCAATCGAACAAAGGATAAGCATCTATTCGATTCCATTGCGAAAGTTCTGAAAAATGTCGGTCACCCGATAAAAACATAACTCCGGTGATTTGGTTTTTGGTAATTTCTTCTAACAAAGTAGCTCTTTCTTCTGTATAATTGGCATAATTTTCAAAAGTAGCAGCAGTATTCAAGGTTTGTCCACCAATACAAATAATTTTAAAATTGGCTTTGGAGCCACTTAAAGCATCCATCAACCATTGCAATTGTTCTTTGCCAAGCAAGGTTTTATCTCCGGTTTTTCGATCATTAGGACTTCTAAAAAAACGATTGTCCAATAAATAAAATTCTGCATCACCCCAAGCATGCACGCTAAAAACACCTTCGGTTTGGTTAGGATGCATGCCATAGGTTTTGTTTCCCCAAAAATCTTTAAAAGCTTGCTGTGAAATATGTTTTAAATAAAAACTTCTATCGCTATCGTTTGGTCCAAAATCGTGGTCGTCCCAAATGGCAATGTTTTGTGCAGTTGCCAACAAAGGTTGTAGTTCTTTGATGCCTCTAGCATGGGTGTATCGGTGGTAAATTCCACTTTTTGAATTGTAATCGGCTTCGCGTAAGTAAATATTATCTCCCATCCACAACATTAAGTCGGGTTTGGCATGGTAAATACTGGTAAAAATATCGTATCCGCTTCCATAAGGTTTACCAGGTCTGTCTACTTCCGGTTCGTTAACATAGGTACAACTCCCCAAGGCAACCGTAAAATCAGGAGCAGAAGTTCTCCATTCCCATAAAACTTTTGTTTGAAAAGTGGTAGGATAGGCAAAAGTTACTTTTTGTTGGTTGATGTATAAATCGTATTGGTATTTGGTACCGGGTTTTAAACCAGTTAAAATTAATTTAGTGGTAAAAGCGTTTTCTTCAGAAGTAATCTTTTTCTCTGAATCCTTTTTAACAGATGTAACTTTATCTTCCCAGTAATTTACATGCACTGTGGCACTTTCCTTGGTTTGTACCCAAAGCAATACTTCTGTCATTTCGCAATAGCCCAACATTGGACCGGATTGTAATAAATCAGCCTGTGCAAAAGTTGTAAAGCTCACAAGTATCCAACAAAAGGAAATCCATCTTCTCATTAAAAAGGAATTTAGTAGTTTGTACAAAGATAATCATCCCCTTTTTTTACGATTGGTTTGTAACATGAAGATTTCATTAAATTAGGTTTGCTTTTAGTTACAAGATGCATTGTATAAAAATTTGTATTTTTGACCATGCTTTTTTACCAACGGATAGCGTTTTACGGTTTTATAGGGATCACTTTTTTTTCTTGTGATTACCTACAAAAAGATATTCCGAATGAAAAAGAGTTGTTAGAAAAAAGACTCCAACAAGTCAATTGGAAATCGCTTACAGCTTATCCTGTTTTGGCCAATTGTGACACTTTGGAACAAAAAGAAGCCCAAAAATTATGTTTGTTGCAAACCGTGCATGATAGTTTGCAAAAATATTTATTGCAAGAATCGCATTTGCAAATGAAAGAAATAGATACCATGCAAATGTTGGTTGGTATTTCTGCTAAAGGCGAATGGAGCTTACAAACCCAACCTGCCAATTCTGATTTTTATCAAATGGAATGTGCGTTGCTAAAAAAACTACAAACCATTCCGGTAAAAGAACCAGCTCAAAAAGAAGGAATTCCAGTACAAATTCAGTGGCAAATTCCGATTGTTTTGTCATGGAAAAACTAGGGTTGGTAGTTACAAGATAATTTTTTAATTCCAAGGAGTTATAAAACCAATGATTGTTTATGAAAATCGCATTCATTTTATTTTTTATGGTGTTTGTAAGTTGTAAAGAAAAAGTAAGAGAAATCAATTCAATTAACAATGAATTAAAAGAATCAACTGAAAACACCACAACAAATAAAGATAAAAAAGAGAACGTGGTGGATTCTGTTAAAATCATCTCCTCTAAATTTATTTGGTATAATGAAAATTCAGACCCTAAAAAATTTGTAATTGAAGAACCTGATATTGAAGATTTTTGTAAAAATTTCCCTTCAGAAAGTAAAAAGTATTTTCCTTTAATCAGAAAAAGGTATCCATTAGATTTTAATGAAGACTTTTTTTTAAGATGTTACATTTTTTTACTAGGAGATGCTAGTGTTTTTGAAGATATTGATTTTTCAAAATTGAATGATGAACAAAAAAGAATAGTAGAATTAAACTTCAGAAATTTTAATATATCTATACAACAAAATAAATAGGCAAAATGCACTTTTGAAATCTATGAAAGATTCAATTATTAAATGTCTTTGATTTTTATAGGGGATATTTGTTGGGGTTTTGTGCGGTATGAAATATTGAGTAAACATATACTAGTTTTTCGCTTTCATAGATTTCAAAAAACACCAAATAGGGTAAAGTTTTAAAAGGTACGGCTCTAATCTTGTTGTATCTAAACTGAAAAAAAGGATTTAGTTCTAATGTATCTAAAACTTGATTAAGTTCTTGCTTGAAGGTATTTGCACCGTTTTCAGATTTACGGTTATAGTAATCTATAGCTTTTTCAAGATCCGAATCAGCTATGTCTGAAAACAGTATGTTATAAGTTGTGCTTTTTGTTGATGTCACTTCTAGAAATAAATGTCATTTTATCTTGTTCTAATGCCTTATCAAGTACTTTTTTTTGTGCATCAGAAATTTCCAACAAATCTTTATTATCATTAGGAATTATGATAATCTCTACGCTTTTTGCATTAAAATCTTTTGGCAGCGATACTTGAAATGTATGGTCGTTAACCTCTACAAACTGTCTAATTGCGTTCATAGTTTACGTTTTAAAAAATTAATTAGACAAATATTGTAACTAATTAATATACAAATTTAAAGCTTTTTTGTTTATTAATTAATCCAAATGCAGCGTTTGATACTGAATCGATGAAAAATTTGCTTATTTGGAAATTTTTGTCAGGATTAATTTCTACAAAATCGAAGATTTTTGTCGACCGTTAGGAAAATTATACAATATCTTAATTTGAGTTTAAACTTGATAGGATTACTTAAAGAGTTACAAGCCGTGATTGGCATTTACGGGTATTTTCTCCCTTTCCAAGTATACTTCCCACGAGCAGCCAATACAAAAACGCTTAAAGTAATTAACGGGTAACAATACCAGCTTAGGAAAAAGTTATTAGGAGATTGTTTCCAAAACTGAGCACTTTTGTGTTGTAACCATCCATCTATAACAAATTTTAAGATTAAAATTCCAAGCCATTGGAATTGATAAGTACCTAAAAACTGAAAAAGAGCCACCCAAAACATTATTTGGGTAGCTACCAAATGCCATCCTACTGCCTTCGGAAACCAATTTTGGTATAATTTGGTTTTACTTGCCCACCTAGTCCTTTGTGGTAAGATTTTTTTCCAATTTTTTACCGCAAAAGTTTGTACCAAAGCATTGGAGTCTGACAAAAAATGAGTTTGTTTTGGGTGTTTTTCCAAAGCTTTGAACAGTAAAAATACATCGTCACCACTAGCCAAATGTTCACTTCCTTGGTAGCCGTGATGTTCAAGAAAAAAACTTTTAGAAAAACACAAATTTGCCCCGTTGCACATGAGTGGTTTGTTCCAATAAAATCCAGCCATAGTCATGCTTTGCAAACTAATAAAATCCCATTGTTGGTACTGGTTCCAAAAGTTATTTTTGGCAACAATTAACACAGGACCAGCTACTAAAATGCTATTTGAAAATTGTTGTAAATGATGGTCAAAAGTTTGTAACCAACTGTTTTGCAGTACTACATCAGCATCCGTGGTTAGGATCCAATCGTTTTTAGCAAGTTGTACTCCTTTGGTAATAGCTTCTTTTTTAGGAGAAGCAGAGGTCAGTTCCGCAGAAATGTAATGATGGTTTACTGAGATTAGAGGGAGGTAAGGAGTAACCTGATTTCCATCTTCTATTAAAATGACTTCCCATAAATCTCGAGGATAATTAATAGCTTCTAAATTTGCCAATAATTGAGGTAAATTCTCTTCTTTTCTGTGCACAATAATTACAGAAAAGCTGTTTTTTGGAGAAACATATTGGGAAGCTTTATTTCGTTTTTGGTATAATGGTACCATCCAAAATACCACTAATGGCAAGTACCAAACAAGGAATAAAACCACCCACATCATGATCTGGAAGGGATTTTTAAACCTACAATCCCGATTAATCCTACTGAAATAGGTAATACCACATTGTACAACCAAATAATCAAACTGGCAAAAAGCACTTCACTTTCTGGAATTTGAATTTTACCGAAAATAAAAATTCCCACACTTCCTTTTACTAAAAAATCTAAAAACTGAAAACTTGGCAAACTACTCGATATAAAATACATCGCTGCAATGGCTGCCATCAATTCCGGGTAAACAGTGGTTGATCCTAAAACGTAAAAAATCATGACATATTGGTGAGAAAAACACACATATCTACCTACAGATAAACCAAATACTTTTTGTTGCATGTTGCTTGGGACTTGTTTCCATTTTTGCACCAAACTTGCTAAAGTATAACCTTTAACTTTAAAATTTTTAATCAAAACATATACCAATAAAAAAAGTACAATTACCATTAAAATAATTCCAACCACCATTTTAAAATGCAACATCCACAATCCTACAATTCCAAATAATATTGTGCAAATCATTTGCATACCATTGCACACAAAGTTGTAAAACACCACCTTTTTAGCGAATATTTTTTTAAAAAAAATAGTTTTGGCTGCATATTCTCCAATACCATTTGGGGTAATTACTGCAAATGCAATCGCACTCATTACCTGTTTGGTTGCTTGCCACAAATTGGTTGCTTGTATATGATTTGCCAGTATTTTCCATTTTAAAATTTCTAAAAACCGATTAAAAAATGCCAAAACAAGTAAACCCAACAAGATTTTATATGAAAAATGATTGTTTACTTTTTCTACAAAACTTTTCCAATCTCCAGCTGTTTTGTCTTTAAAGCTACTTACTAGTACAGTTATTGCCAAAGCAATAATCAATATTTTTAAAATAGTGCCCCAAATTTCTTTAGATTTGTAAGAAGAAAAGTTCATAGCCTTGCAAAAGGTTCAAAATTTCTTCAAAAGTAATTATTCAAAAGGGATTATTTGTCCCAATTTAGTACCAATGTCCAACGAAAAAGTCATTTTAGGAATTGATCCGGGAACTACCATCATGGGTTTTGGATTGATTAAAGTATGGAATAAAAAAATGGAATTTTTGCAACTCAACGAATTGTTGTTGCACAAATACGATGATCATTACTTAAAATTAAAAATCATTTTTGAACGTACGATAGAATTAATCGATACCTACCATCCGGATGAAATTGCCATCGAAGCTCCTTTTTTTGGAAAAAACGTACAATCGATGCTTAAGTTAGGAAGAGCTCAGGGAGTGGCTATGGCAGCCGGATTATCCAGACAAATTCCAATTACCGAATACGAACCAAAAAAAATAAAAATGGCCATTACCGGTAACGGAAATGCAAGCAAAGAGCAAGTGGCAAAAATGTTGCAACAATTATTAGGCTTAAAAGAACTGCCAAAAAATTTAGACTCTACCGATGGTTTGGCCGCAGCAGTGTGTCATTTTTTTAATTCCGGAAAAACCGAACTCGGAAAAAAATATACCGGTTGGGAAGCATTTATCAAGCAAAATGAAAACCGTGTAAACAAATAGCATGCATTTAGAAGAACTTTACCAATATTGTCTTTCCAAACCTTTTGTAACGGAGCATTTTCCTTTCGATCAAGATACCTTGGTGTTTAAAGTACACGGAAAAATGTTTTGTTTGACTACTTTACACGATTGGGAGGTCGGAAAACCAAGTGTGAATATCAAATATCCATCAGAAGAAATAGAAGAATTGCGGGCCAATTTTGATGCAGTGCAACCCGGATACCACATGCATAAAAGTCATTGGAATACCGTTTATTTAAACCAAGATGCAACTGATCGTCAAATTTTTGAATGGATACAATTGTCGTATGATTTGGTTTGGAAAAGTCTCCCTGCAAAAGTTCGAAATTAGATATAACCAACCATCAAAAATAGTATTTTTGAAAAAAAATTCGTCATGTTAGATTCCTTAAAGAAAATTTTAAACGAAGACCAAGACCCAAAGGCTATTGAAAAAATTACTTCGAAATTGCAAAATCTGATGATGAGCAACGAGGAAGTAGGATACATTGCAGTGCAAAAAAAACCTGCGGTAAATTTATTGCCCGATGCCATAGTAGCAACCAACAAAAGGTTGTTGGTTTGTAAGCCTAAAAATTTAGGCCTGTCAATGGAGTTTGTTGACTTTGATTGGAAAGATGTAAAAGCATGTTTTATGAAAGAAGGAATTTTAGGAGCAGAGTTTACCTTTACCACCCAGACTGACTTGACCCAAACCATGGATTACTTGCCTAAAAACCAGGCAAGGAAATTATATACTTTTACCAAAGAGCAGCTAGAGACATCAAAAAATACTCCGGAAGCAACTCATATTCCACCTTCGATAGAAATTACTTCAGAAGAGCCTTTAGTGGTATCAACTTTTTTGGAAGCAGAAATCATAACACCAGAGGTGGAAGAAATCAACCCGGTTGCAACGGAAAATGGTTTTTTAAACAACGAAGCTCCACTACAAAGTTTGAGTAAAGACGAGTTGTTTGCAAAATTACAGAACTATAAAAAATTGTTGGACAATGGTCTCATTTTACAAGGCGAGTACGATGCCATGAAAAATGAAATTTTAAAGTATTTGTAGTTTTTTCTTCTTGTGTGACATAAGTCACAAAACAACTGTTTCATAGTTTGTAATTTTATACTTGAAAATCAACCTCTTGTTTCAGCAAGTATAAAATAATTCTTATGAAAACAACCGTAGTAATTGGTGGCAACTTTGCAGGAATCACCGCAGCTTTAGAATTAAAAAGAAAAGGCAAAAATCAGCACCGAGTAGTAATGGTGGATAAATCTCCTTTGTTCTTATTTATTCCTTCTTTAATTTGGGTGCCATTTGGCAGAAGAGAAATCAAAGATATTTCATTTAGAAAAGACGAATTATTGCATAAAAAAGGCATTGAATTTATTCATGACGAAGCCATTAAAATAGATCCCAACCAGCAACAAGTTTATTTAAAAAAAGGAGAGCCAATTGCGTATGATCATTTGGTAATTGCTACCGGACCAAAAGTGAAGTACGATGTAGCTCCTGGGGTAGCAGAGCATGCTTATTATATTGGCACTCCTGATGGTGCCATGAAAACAAGAAAAGCTTTAGAAGAGTTTAAAAAGAATCCAGGGCCAATTGTAATTGGAGCTACCCAAAGTGCAGGATGTATGGGTGCTGCTTATGAGTTTTTATTTAATGTAGAAGAATGGCTTCGTAGCCAAAATATTCGAAAAAAAGTAGACTTACATTGGATTACTCCAGAAGATTACCTTGGTCATTTCGGAATTGATGGCATGCCCATGGGAGAAACGATGTTAAAAGCATTCATGAAAATGTTTCACATCCATTACCACACACAAGTTGGGGTAGAAAAAGTGACAGAAAACGAAGTTTACTTGACCAACGGAGAAGTTTTACAAAGTAATTTTACCATGTTGATGCCTCCGTTTGTTGGAGTGGAATTACTTACCAATTCACCTGAATTGCCTACCACACCAACCGGATATTTGCCTGTAGGAGAGGATTATCGTCATCCTGATTTTCCGAATATCTGGGCAGCAGGTATAGCAGTAGATGTTAAATTGCCGTTTACTCCTGGAAAAGTACCTTACGGATCCCCAAAAACAGGATATCCTTCTGATGAAACCGGAAAAATTGTAGCTGAAAATATTTTAAGAGTTGAAAAAGGAGAGCAAAAATTAGTGAAAAAAGCTTGGGGTCGAATTCCTGGTTTATGTATTATGGATGCCGGAAAAAAAGAAGTATTATTATTATCTAGCAGCTTGTTTAAACCAAGAACTTTCGCAATTATGATTCCAAATGTTTTGTGCGACTTTAATAAAGTATTGTTTGAAAAATATTTTTTATGGAAAACCCGAAACGGATATTCTTATCTTCCATAAAATAAGTTGTTTCATGAGTTGATTTTTAAAGGTGCCCGAAAAACAAGTAATTATGTAAGCTAAAACAAATGAAGCTTATAAATAAGTTTTCGGACACCTTAATTTTTTTACAACAAATCCGAACCGATTTTTAAACCAACAAAAATAGTTCTTGGTCTGCTAGGGCCATAAATATAGCTGGCATCTCTGTTTACACCAAAATCAAAATCGCGTTGAAAACTGTTAAAGATGTTTTGCACACCAGCATTTACTTGCAGTTGTACCTGATTTTTTAGAGAAAAAGTATAGGAAGACTTCCAGTTTACTTCCATAAAATCTTGGGTTCTTTTTAAGGTATCTTCATCAATAAATCCGGCATAGTGTGGGGTGTACATGCTTCCGGTATATACCAACGATAAGTTGTTTTGAAATTGTTTTACCGGAGCATAGGTAGCTAAGATGTTTCCGTAAAAATTAGGAGCTCTAAAAAAGTTTCTATTTTGATTGGTAAAGTTTTCACTCCATTGAACGGCTTCGTCATACATAGCTTGTTGGATGGTAACGGCACCCTGAAACTGCCATTGTTGTCCTGGAGCATATTTACCTTCTAAATTAATTCCATACACATTAGCACCTGCACCATTTCGTTTTTCCCAAAAAGTTTCGGTTAATTGTTCTAAAATAAACGGATTTTGCAAACGGGTGTAAAATAACTCAAAAGTAAATCCAGCTTCGCTATTTTCTCCTACTTTATTCCAATCTAATGATGTTAAAAAGCTGTGCGATGTTTCTGAAACCAATCCATCTGCTAGTACTACCAAAGCCACTTCACCGGCTGCAATTCGAGCATGAATGTCTTCAGAAAAAACTTGAGGAGCTCTAAAACCTTTGGCATAGCTGGTTCTCCATTGCAAATTGCTTTTAATATCGTATAACAAATTTAATCGAGGATTGATGATAATGTCTTCTTTGGTGGCATTATGAGCATCTGCTCTAAATCCTGCCATGATTTTAAATTTCGGAACTACCCTCCATTCTTGCTGTGCATAAAACCCGAAAATGTTTAATGTTTGGTTTACAAAAGCATCAAAACCTGGTTTTTCATCAACCATTTTCTCTGTTTTGTATTCAAAACCAGTAACCAAGGCTCCGCTTCCTCCTAAAAAGGATTCTTGTTTTAAATTGTACTGACCTCCGGTTACAAAGGTGTTTACTTTGGTATTTCCAAATCCTTTGATACTTTCCTCTAGATCAATATTACCGAATTCATCATCCACTCTACCACCATAAAAATTATCATTTTTAGAGTTTTGCACGTTGGCATAAATGCTATATCTGTTTTTTTCGTTGGCAGAAATAGTTTCTAACGTTAAGCCTCCACCCAAAATTTTACTTCTGATTTGCTCGGTGGTTAAAGCTTCAAAAGGTTGTAAATCAAACCGGTCTTCTCCACCTCTTCGCAATTCGTTTGAATTAAAAAAATCTAAAGTAATTTTGGTTCTTTCTTGTGGTTTGTAAAAAGTTTTGAAGCCGAAAGTTTGGTTTTGAATTTTGGTTAATTCTGTAAAACCATCGTTATTGGCATCAAAAGCACCTCGGCTTCTGCTTAAAGCGTATAATTGAATTCCAAGGTCTTGGTCTTCATTTACTACAGTAGCATTCATGCTCAAAGCTCTATCCGGAACTTTGCCGTTGATTAATCCGTAGTTAGAATTGATTTCAAAGCTATTGGTTACCGGATCTTTACTAATAATATTGATGGTACCAGCAATAGCATTGGCTCCGTATAAAGAAGAGCCACCACCTCGAACTACTTCGATTCTTTCAATCATATTTGCCGGAATTTGATCTAAACCATACACCCCGTTGAGTGCCGAAAAAACCGGACGGCTATCCATTAAAATTTGAGAATAAGCCCCATCTAAACCATTCATTCTTACTTGTGTAAAACCACAGTTTTGGCAGTTGTTTTCTAAACGAAGTCCTGGCTGAAAACTCAACCCTTCTGACAAGCTAATGGCCTGAGCTTTTTGTAATACTTCTGCATTAGTAACACTAACAATCATAGGTGCTTCTGTACGTTTTTGGCCATTTCGAGATGCAGTTACTACTACTTGGTTTAATCCAAATACACTTTCTTCTAAATTAAAATCTACATGCACATTTTTGCCAACTACTACACTTACTGTTTTTTCTTGGGTTTTATACCCTACAGCTTGCACTACAATGGTTTGTTTTCCTTCAGGAAGGTTTAATGAAAAGTTTCCATTTTCGTCAGAACTTGTTCCAATTTTGGTGTTTTTAACCAACACATTGGCATACGGAACTGTCATTTTATTGGATAAAACGTGTCCAACTACAGTACCCTTTTCTTGGGCAGAAATCAGACTAAAAAAGCATAAAAACACTATCGTAATTTTGTTCATAGAGTAAAAAATTTATCGAATATTTTCCGAGAATATCGTGCCAGAAATTAATCGTTTCGCGTTAAATTTGTGCAAAAATAGATAGGTGTGTTACACTTATGTAACTCTTTTCGGTTTTTTTAACAGTATATGCTAACAGATTTGATCGAATACTTTAAAGAAATATCTCCGGTATTGGCAGCTTTGTATGCAACGTTGTTTACTTGGGGGATGACTGCATTAGGAGCATCTGTGGTTTTTTTATTCAAAAGTTTGAATAGAATGTTACTCGATGGCATGTTGGGATTTACTGGAGGTGTGATGATAGCAGCTAGTTTTTGGGGATTGTTGGCACCAGCAATTGCTATGAGTGAAGGAGAAGGTTTGCAAAAAGCCATCCCTGCAAGTATTGGTTTTGTTTTAGGAGCTTTGTTTTTGTTTGGTTTAGATAAAATTTTACCCCATTTACACATCAATTTAAAATCAACAGAAGGTGTAAAATCGCCATTTCAAAAAACTACGTTATTGGTGTTGGCCATTACCTTGCACAACATTCCGGAAGGTTTGGCTGTTGGAGTGATGTTTGGGGGTGCAGCAGCTGGAATTCCGGAGGCAACAATCACTGGTGCTGTGGCATTAACACTGGCCATTGCCATTCAAAACTTTCCGGAAGGTATTGCTGTAGCCATGCCTTTACGCAGAATGGGAATGAGCAGAAAAAAAAGTTTTTTATTAGGACAAAGTTCTGCTTTGGTAGAGCCAGTAGCTGGTGTAATTGGAGCATTGGCAGTGAGTTTTTTTACTCCTCTTTTACCCTATGCTTTGGCATTTGCTGCAGGTGCAATGATATTTGTAGTAATTGAAGAAGTAGTTCCGGAAACCCAACAAGCCAATCATACTGATATTGCTACACTCGGATTTATTTTTGGTTTTGTGGTAATGATGCTGTTAGACGTTGGTTTGGGTTAATATCCTAATTTTTCTCGAACCCTTTGTAATACCCCTTTGGCAATTACTCTAGCTTTTTCAGCACCTTCTTGTAACGCAGCTTCTACTTCTTCTAAATGATTCATGTAATGAAAGTAACGCTCTCTTTCGGCACTAAACTTTTCTAAAATCAACTGAAATAATGCAGTTTTGGCATGACCATAACCATAATTTCCAGCCAAATAATTTTTTCTCATTTCAGCAACTTGCTCTTTGTTAGCTAAAATTTGGTACAAAGCGAATACTTTACAAGTTTCTGGGTCTTTTGGTTCTTCTAATGGTGTACTATCGGTTTCAATACTCATCACTTGTTTTTTCAATGCTTTTTCTTCTAAAAACAAATTGATGATGTTGTTTCTGGATTTACTCATTTTATTCCCATCTGTTCCTGGGATATACATGGTTTCCTCTTGTACCTTGGCATCTGGCAGAACAAAAGTCTCTCCCATTTGGTGGTTAAAACGTGAAGCAACGTCTCTTGTTATTTCTAAATGTTGTAGTTGGTCTTTTCCTACCGGTACAATTTCTGCATCATATAATAAGATATCAGCAGCCATTAACATCGGATAAGTAAAAAGTCCGGCATTCACATCTTCTAAACGGTCAGCTTTGTCTTTAAAACTATGTGCCAAGGTTAATCGTTGGTACGGAAAAAAACAGCTTAAGTACCAACTTAGCTCTGCTGTTTCTGGCACATCAGACTGACGATAAAATATTACTCTATTGGTGTCTAATCCACAAGCCAACCAAGTTGCTGCTACGCTATAGGTACTTTGCTTTAAAAAAGCAGCATCTTTAATTTGAGTGATGGAATGCAAATCGGCAATAAATAAAAACGAGGTATTGTTAGGTTCGTTTGCTAACTGAATAGCAGGTTGAATTGCTCCTAGGATGTTTCCTAAATGTGGAGTACCTGTACTTTGAATTCCGGTTAAAATTCTGGCCATAATGCTTGTATTAAAGGCTACAAAAATAAATGAAACTTTTCGATTTATTCTTGTAGGGTACTTGGTTTATGTATAATTTTTAAGAAATATCTTAGCTAAATATTTGTTTATATTTACCAAAATTATTGATTTGCTTATGCTACGATGGATGGCTTTTCTGTTATGGATTTTATGGAGAATTTGGTTTTATTTATTGGTTTTGGTGCCTATTTTGGTGTTTTTCCCATTTTTAATCTTCAGTATTTTAAAAGAAAGCTGGTATCCGTATTTTTTTAAAATTGCTCGGTTGTGGGGGAAAATCATTCTATACGGTATGGGTTTTTATCCGGATTTCACTTTTTTACAAAAGTTAGACAACCACAAAAGTTATATGTTAATTGCCAACCATACCTCCATGATGGATATCATGTTGATGCTGGTGTTGGTAAAAAATCCGTTTGTTTTTGTTGGAAAGAAAGAATTGGCTAAGTATCCAATTTTTGGCTTTTTTTATAAACGAACTTGTATATTGGTAGATAGAGGCAACTCTAAAAGCAGACATGCAGTATATGCCAGAGCCCAAAAAAGATTGAACCAAGGATTGAGTATTTGTATTTTTCCGGAAGGAAAAGTTCCGGATGACGAACAAATTGTTCTGGATGAATTCAAAGATGGAGCATTTCGCTTGGCTATTGAACACCAAATACCGATAGTGCCAATTACATTTCTAGATAATAAAAAACGATTTTCCTATACTTTTTTTAGCGGAAGTCCGGGTAAATTAAGGGCAGTGGTACATCCTGAAATAGCCACTATTGGTTTGCCTTTAGAAGATAAATCACGTTTAAGAGACCAAGCTTGGCAGTTGATGTATGAACATTTGAAGTAAATACAAAAAAAATAGAGCACTTAGCCAGAGTGCTCTATTCTGGTGTTAACTGATGACGAAGCAAAAATTAGCACCAACCTAACTAAAACTAAAAACCTAACTAAAAACGGTAACTCAAACCTGTTTGTAATCCAAGGATATAAGGCCTGAAGTTGGTATTCTCCTGAAAGGTATTCCATTGGTATTTAAACATTGGCTCCATTTGAAACGACCATTGTGGAGAAAATAAATATTGCATCCCAATACCAATATTGGTACTCCAATGCATGTCTTGTATGTTGTTGGCAGTCCCTAATTCAGTAACTCCACCTTCCATGCTTTTCAATAAGATGCGGTTTTGATTTAAGAACAACGAGCTCACACCACCAATCAAGCTCACTTGAATTTTTTTGTCTACTAATTTGTAGCTGATTTCCATCGGAATTTCAATAAATCCAAATTGCTGATTGATTACTCCCGCTTGCATGCTAGACATATTTTCAATGCTTGTAGCTACTACCGAGCCTTTAGACATAACCACCATACTTGGTTGATCGATATTCATAGTGTAATTGATGTTCTTATAATATACACCACGCATGCTTGCAAAAAACATCACATCGTTGGTATTGTAACTCATTTGTACATTTTGAATACCTGTTCTTACTGACCAACGATTCGTTACCGCATATTGTACACCAAATCCATAACTCATAGAGGTTTCAAAACTTTTGCTGTTTTGGGCAAATTCTTGGTCAATTGGAGAACCCTGACTGAGAGAGTTCATAAAAACAGGGGCAACATTGGAAGACAGTTGCCACCTGGATTTCATGGAGTTAGTTTCGGTAATTTCTTCTTTTTCTTTTAGCAATTCTTCCAATCGTTCTAACTCGGGATTTGGTGTGGTTTGGGCCACACTATTTTCAGTATTAATTCCTTTATTTGGAGTATTAGTGGTTTTGTTTTGGAACAAAGAGGGGTTGTTTTTATCTACCATTTTTTGGGTGGTACTTTCGGTGTTATTATTTTGAACCAATGTCTTTTCTTGGGTAGAATTCAAAATGTCTATTGGATTAATAGGGTCAATTAAACCATCTTTTTTGGTTGCATTTTTATCAGATTTTTTATTTGAATATTTGTTATTCTGTTCTTTTTCAGAAGAAACCAATGCTTCATTTTTGGCACTACTTTTAGGCATTTTTTGCTGAATAGATGGATTTTTCAAAACCATAATCTCCTCAACTTTTTCTATTTCAATTGTTTCTACCTCTTTATTCACTGATTCTGATTCAACTACTATTGTTTCTGAAGGAGTTTCTCTACTTGAGTTCGGAGTGGTTGGAATTGCATCATTGGTTGGTAAAAAAGTCCATAATAGCAGCAAGCCTGCAGCTATACCAGTAGGAATCCACCAAAGCGGAATTACTCTTCGTTTTTTATTTTTCGCTAGTTTGGCTTCTAATTGTTGCCATATTGCAGGATCGGGAGAAACTTCCCAATCCTGTAATTGACTTTTAAAATGTTGATCTAATTTCCTTTTCATTTGTCTTTAAGATTATTTGGCTTTTACTTGTTGCTTGGCCAAATAAGCCTCTATTTTTTGTTTTAATATTTGTCGTGCTCTTGATAAGTTGGATTTGGATCCACTTTCTCCAATTTGCAATACTTCTGCAATTTCTTTGTGCGAATATTCTTCAAACACATATAAATTAAATACCATTTGGTATTTTTTTGGAAGCTCTTGGATCATTTGTAACAAAACTTCTTTAGGTATTTGTTCGCTTTCTTCTTCCAAAAACACTTCCTCTTCTGAAGCAGCTTCAATATAATCTGAAACCAATTCTAATTTTTTATTTTTTCGAAAGCTTTGTAAGCAAACATGGATTGTTATTCGTTTGCACCAGCCTTCTAAACTTCCTTTACCGCTAAACTGGTCTATTTTTTGAAAAATAACCATAAATGCATCTTGCAAGTGATCTTCTGCCTCTGCATAGTTACCCGAATACTTCAAACACAAACCAAATAATTTAGGGGCTAATGCCTTAAATAATTGTTCTTGTGCTTGTGTATTTCCGTTTTTGCAACCATCTAAGAGGTCTTCAATTATCACAGGCTTTAGCTATAGTTAGTCGGTTACCGGAACTTCAATTTCTTCAAAAATGGCAGTACCATTTTCATCTCTTCCTTTAAAAATTCTAAACACATAAGTGTTTAGGTAAATTACTTTAAAATCAAATGTACCTTCGTATAGTTGGTTTTCTAAAGGCAAGCAATCGTTGTTGTGAAACACCGAGTTTTGTATTGCCAAGGTGCGATAGTTTAAAAAACTATTTACCTGAATACCGTCATGTGCGTGACAAGTACTTTTTCTAAAGTACGTAAAAGGAATGGAATAGGTTTGGCCTAATTGAAAATTTTCGGGAAATTCTACACTTTCAAAGGGTAATAATTCTAAATGAAAATTAGGTTCGTCCGGTTCGCAACCTGCTATAAAATATAAAACCAATCCTAAAAATAGGCTTTTAAAAAAAGTAAGAACGTTTAGCTTTTTAGTTTCCATGTTAGGTTGAAATCTATTTTGGTTCATTGCTACAAAAGTTTAGATGTGAGCATTTAAAAAAGGTTGCGTTAAAAAAGTAATTTTACAAAAAAACCCGAAAAAATCGGGTTTTCAAATTTATGCTTGTTGCAAATGTTCTTTAATTTTTTGTTCTAGTTCTTCTGCTAATTCCGGATTGTCTTTGATGAGCGATTTAACCGCATCTCTACCTTGACCGAGTTTGGTTTCTTGATAACTAAACCACGAACCAGCTTTTTTGATGATTTCAAACTCTACAGCCCAATCTAAAATTTCTCCTGTTTTAGAAATTCCTTCCCCGTACATGATATCAAATTCCGCAGCTTTGAAAGGTGGAGCCACTTTGTTTTTTACCACTTTTACTTTGGTGCGGTTCCCTAACACATTGTCACCCTCTTTAATTTGTGAAGATCTGCGGATGTCTAATCGTACAGAAGCATAAAATTTTAAGGCATTTCCACCTGTAGTAGTCTCGGGATTTCCGAACATCACACCAATTTTATCACGTAATTGGTTGATGAAAAACACCGTACAATGAGTTTTACTGATAGTTGCAGTTAATTTTCGCAAAGCTTGCGACATTAAACGAGCGTGTAATCCCATTTTGGAATCTCCCATTTCTCCTTCAATTTCACTTTTTGGAGTTAATGCAGCAACGGAGTCAATTACTACGATATCAATGGCACCCGAGCGAATTAAATTTTCTGCAATTTCTAAAGCTTGCTCCCCATTGTCAGGTTGCGAAATCACCAAGTTATCAATATCTACTCCTAATTTTTGGGCATAAAAACGATCAAAAGCGTGTTCCGCATCAATAAACGCTGCAATACCTCCTGCTTTTTGTGCTTCTGCAATGGCATGTAAGGTTAAAGTGGTTTTACCCGAAGATTCCGGACCATAAATTTCGATAATTCTTCCTTTTGGGTAACCGTTTACTCCTAAGGCTATGTCTAATCCTAACGAACCGGACGGAATTACTTCTACTTCTTCTACGGCTGCATCTCCCATTTTCATTACGGTTCCTTTGCCGTAAGCCTTATCTAATTTGTCTAAAGTAAGTTGTAGGGCCTTTAATTTGGCATCTTTTTCTGCACTCATATCCAATTTTTTGTCATTATACGAATCGTAAAATTAAGGTTTTCTGTTTTATTTTTTCAATAATTATTCAAAATTAATGAACATTCTATTTAGCCCACAATCCAAAACAAATCACTAGCAATTCCATCTGATAAAAATTTTCCTTTTCGAGTGGTTCGAAGTGTTTGGTTGTCTTCGTATAACAAGTGATTTTCTAAATGTTTTTGGGCATTTTGTTTTAAATAAGTTACATACCTCTCTCCAAACTCCAAAGCAATTTTTTCATAAGACACTCCCCACATGGTTCGCAAACCTGTCATGATATATTCGTTAAATCGGTCTTTTTTGGTTAAGGTTTCGGTTTCTATATCCAATGTGTTTTTTTGAATGGCTTTTGTGTATTGAGGGTTGTTGGAAACATTCCAACTTCGTTCGGTTTGATTAAAGCTATGTGCTGCTGGTCCAATGCCTAAATAGGACTTTCCTAACCAGTAGGCAGTGTTGTTTTTAGAAAAATAACCTTCTTTTCCGAAGTTGCTCAATTCATAATGAATAAAATGATTTTCTTCTGCAAAGTCAACCAATAATTCAAACTGCTCTTGTACTTTTTCTTCCTCTAATAAAGTAATGACTCCTTGGTTTACAAAATGCTGTAAAGCTGTTTTTGGTTCTACCGTTAAAGCATAACTTGATAAATGTGGAATAGAAAATGCGGATAGCATTTTTAAATTTTCTTCCCAAGATTTTGTGGTGGATTCGGGCATGCCGTAAATTAAATCAATGGAGTAATTATTAAATAATTGCGAAATTTGTTCTAAGCACCGCAAAGCATCTTTTGCTTGATGTGCTCGGTTCATCATTTTTAATTCGTTGTCGTGAAACGATTGGATACCAACTGACAAACGATTGATTCCAATACTTTTTAAAGCATTTAATTTTTCAAGGTTGAGGTCGTCAGGGTTGGCTTCTAAGGTGATTTCTGGATAAGAAGCTATAGAAAAGTTTTTAGCGATGGTTTCTAATAAACTTTCCAGTTCGGATATACTTAAAATACTAGGAGTTCCGCCTCCAAAATAAATGGTTTCTACCGGATGATTACCCAAATAATCATTACGCAAAATAATTTCTTGATGCATTGCTTGGATCAAATCTTCTTTTCCTTTGGTAGTGGTAGAAAAATGAAAATCGCAATAATTACAAGCCTGTTTGCAATATGGAATATGTAAGTAAATACCGCTCATTTTTATGATTTGATTGCGTATAAAATGGGTTTGCTTGGGCTGGCATCGTTTACTAATGATGTGATTTGTAATTGCAATAAATATTCACCGTCAGTAATATGATTTGGCACGTAAATCATTTCGGTAATAGTGCAATGCATTCTGGCATCTTCATTAAGATTTTTAGTGTTTTTTACATTCCAAAATGCTTTATGTGCCAAGAGCAAGCCATCGTCTTTTTCTTTGTCCACACTTGGTAGGTCAATTAATAAATGTTGGATGTTTTTTTCTTTGATATATAAGGCTGCATCCTCCGTAAGATAGGCAGGGTTGGTATTGGAATAATTTTGATGTTTTTTATTCTCTGAATTAGGTAAAGTTCGAATGATTAGAGCTTCGGGAGTTTTACCTTCCAAAGCTAATTCGACTAATTCTTTATCTATAACCAAATCTACTCCTATCTTTTCAGGGGTGATGCTGACAAGCTGTGCCCAAAAGTGAAATTTTTTCAAGCAATCTTGAATGCTATAAAATTCATGGGTAATATGCCCTAAACATTCGGTATGGGTACCGTGAGCATGTGGGTTAAAAAACACATTGTTAAAATTGGTAGAACTTTTCCCTTCCGAAACTTTTCCTATCCAATCACCCATTATTACAGGTTCTATTTTAGGCAAGTCTTGATACCATGCTATTGGGTTTTCTGAAGTATTGCTTAACGGAATCGAAATGTCGATGGGTTCATTTAGGTGGATAAGACGTTGGTTGATGGTTGCTAACATAGTTCTTTTTAGTTAGGATAAAGGTAGTGTAAAACCCAAAAAAAGCTGCCTGATTCAGACAGCTTTTTAAGCGAATTTATAATTAAGTAAGCGATTATTGTACTTGATCTAAGCCTCTTTTACGTAACAATGGTTCTACACTTGGTTCAGAACCACGGAATCTTTTGTACAATTCCATTGGATCTTCGGTACCTCCACGTTCTAAAATATTTTTTCGGAACGACTGTGCTTTTTCCTGGTTAAATAGTGAGGTTTGTTTGAATTGGTCAAACGCATCGGTATCTAATACTCCAGACCAAATGTAACTGTAGTAACCAGCAGAATATCCTCCTGCAAAAATGTGGCTAAAATAGTTGGCTCTGTGACGAGGAATGATAGAATTTGGTAATCCAATTTTTTTCATAGATGCGATTTCAAAATCTTCTGCTGTTCCGGTAATTTCTGCAGTAGAAGTATGAAAATCCATATCTAAAAAGGCAGAAGCTAAGTACTCTGCAGTTGCAAAACCTTGCCCATAAGTTCCGGCTTTTTCTAATTTTTCAATCAAAGCATCCGGAATGATTTCTCCGGTTTGGTAATGTTTGGCATACATTTTTAACACTTCTGGGTCTGATGCCCAGTTTTCCATTACTTGACTTGGCAATTCTACAAAATCTCTTGGAACACTAGTTCCAGCTAAGCTACGATATTTTACATCCGACAATAAGCCGTGTAACGCATGACCAAATTCGTGAAAGTAAGTAGAAACTTCGTCAAAAGTAAACAATGCAGGTGCATTAGCGGTTGGTTTACTAAAGTTACAAACGATAGAAATTACCGGAGCTTTTCTCTTGCCGTTTTCCATTTCTTGTGGTCGGTAAGAAGTCATCCACGCACCACCTCTTTTAGAAGCTCTTGGGTGAAAATCCATGTAAACCACTCCTACATGCTTTCCGTCTTGTTCTAAAACTTCCCAAGCATTGGCATCAGGATGATAGGATGGGATGTTTGCAATTGGTTTAAATTTTAAACCATATAATTTTTCACATACTAAAAACACTCCTTTGGTTACTTGGTCTAAACTAAAGTATGGTTTTAGTTCTTGTTCGTCTAAATCAAATTTAGCTTTGCGAATTTTTTCACTATAAAATCTCCAATCATAAGGTTCAACTTTACCAGTAATTCCTTCAGCTTGCATCATTTGAGCAATTTCTGCTTCTTCCTGTAAAGCTTTTTTCAGGGTTGGTGTCCATAATTGGTTTAAAAATTCTAAAACTTTTTCCGGAGTTTTTGCCATGGTTTCTTCCAATACATAAGAAGCATGGTTATCGTATCCTAATAATTTTGCTTTCTCTCTACGCAAGTTAGCCATTTTAATGGCATTGGCATTGTTATCGGTTTCTCCGCCATTGTTTGCTCTGTTTTTGTATGCATTCCAAATGGTTTTTCTTAACTCTCTGTTTTCGCTGTATTGTAAAAACGGCATAATGGAAGCGTTTGACAAGGTAAACACCCATTTGCCTTCTTTTCCTTTGGCTTTGGCATTGTTTGCTGCATCTTCAATCAATTCCTGAGGAAGTCCAATTAAATCGGCCTTGTTTTCTACAATTAGCTCGTATTTGTTGGTTTCCGCTAATATATTTTGGCTAAATTTTAAAGTTAAAACAGACAATTCAGCGTTTATGGCTCTTAATTTTTCTTTGTCAGCAGCAGATAAATTAGCACCACTTCTTACAAAAGCTTTGTATGTATTTTCTAAAACTTTAAGCTCTTCTTTTCCTAATTTTTCTTTGGATTTATTGTCCCAAACGTATTTAACTTTTTGAAACAACAAATCGTTTAAATAAATATTATCACGATGAGCAGAGGTAAGAGGAGCAATTTCTCTTGCTATTTTCTGAATTTCATCATTGGTATTGGCAGAGTTTAAATTGGAAAATACGGTAGATGCTTTAGAAAGCAATTTCCCGGAATTTTCCATAGCTAAAATGGTGTTTTGAAAAGTCGGAACTGCCTTGTTTTTAACAATCGCATCAATTTCTTTTTGTTGATCTTCCATTCCTTTCACCATGGCAGGTTTAAAGTGCTCTTCTTTAATCAAATCAAAAGGAGGAACTTCAAAAGCAGTTTTGTAAGGCTGAAAAAAAGGATTGTCTAAACTGGTTTTTTTTACTTCTTGTGCTTGGGCAAATAAGGTAAGTAAAAGCATGCCGGAAATAATTTTTGTTTTCATTCAGAATTTCATTTTAGTAATTTAAAAAACTGAAAAACAGTAATTTAAAATATTTTTTTGTGTTTTACGATTCGTAAATCTAAACACTTTACTTAAAACGAATCGGAAGATTAACATTTTTTTATCTCGACTCTCTATTTACATAAATCCAGCCTGTTTTTTCTTCCCCACTTTTAAAACGAATATGATAAAAATAGGTGGCATCAGGTAATTCTGAACCATTATTGGATTGTCCGAGCCACTCTTTAGTGTAGTTATGCTTTTCGTAAACTTTTACTCCCCATCTATTAAATATGCTAAGATGGTCAACTTCTAAAAGTTGTAAATCAAAAAAGTCGTTTAAGCCATCACCGTTTGGAGAAATTCCTTTTTGAATATCGCAATAAATGGCGGTTACTTCATACGTTTTAGTAACGCTACATCCTTGGTTATTAGTTACTATTAATTGGTATTCTAAAGGAAAATCAATAGGTCTAGTAGCTCCAATTAAATCTGTAACATTTAAAACCGATTGGTTGTTTCCAACCGATGTGTTTTGGTATGTCCATGAAAAATTAGCTTGGCTTGCAGTAATATTTCCAGAGAAATCAGTAGCGAAAAGTTCGAATTTTTTTCCGTTACATCTCCAACCAATTTCAAAATCAAAAGTTGGGATAATTTGCATGTTTAAGGTAAAACTACCCGCACATTGGTTGTTGCTGGGAGTAAACGTGTACGTTCCGCTTTGAGAGGAATTCACAACATTTGGAGACCAATTTCCTTGAATACCATTAATAGAACTAGTTGGCAAAATAGGGGCAATGGTACCTTGACAAATACTTAATTGATTTCCAAAATTGAATGTTGGTGTTTGAAGTGGAGTAATGGTTACTTGTAAAGTAAAGGTATTGGCACAACTTCCTGCATTGGGAGTAAACACATAAGTGCCATTTTGAGTATTGTTAATGGTAGATGGAGCCCAAGTTCCGGCAATTGTATTATTAGAAATATTGGGTAAACTAGGCACCGTTGCACCAGAACAAAACGATAAATTATTAGAAAAACTAAATATTGGAGTTTGAGGGGAAGTTACAGTAACGTTTAATTGATAAGTTTGGGCACAACTATTCACATTTGGAGTAAATAGGTAGGTGCCATTTTGGGTGTTGTTGATAGAACTTGGCAACCAGGTGCCGGAAATCCCATTTAGTGAATTGTTGGGCAAATCAGGAACATTATTTCCTGTACAAATGGTCAGGGCATTATTAAATGGAAAAACAGGTATAGTTAAGTCGTCAATCATAACCAATACGGCTAATCTTTGGATACTTTCACAACCATTAACGATTTGGCTTGCGAAATAAGTGGTGTTGTTTTGCAATAACTCGAACGGTAGTAAAGGTGAAGTACTTATAGGACTTTCGTACCATTGGATATTATTCCCTATTACCAACAAATCTGCAATAGTAGCACTATTAATGGCACAAAATGTTTGTGTAATATTTCCTGTTGGAGCACTTGGAGCTGGAGTAATAGTTAAAGTTACTGCTGTTCGCGATGGACTTACACATCCAGTAGACGAGAAAACACCTTCGGCATAATAAGTAATGGTTCCAACAGTTGTTAAGATAGGATTATTAACGACATTTCCTCCACTGGGTGCATCATACCACACAATAGATGCACCATCAGAGTTGTTTGCTGTTGCAGTGATGGAGGTAATAGGGTTGCTTTCACAAATTTGCTGATTCCCAACAGAGTTTGGCACTTCGGGTAAGGGGTTTACGAACACTTGCACCGAATTGGTGTAAGTGAGTCCACAGGGATCCGTGACTACACAAGTGTAGGTGCCATTGGCACCTGTATTAGCAAGGATTGATGGATTTTGATCGGTACTTTGAAAATTATTTGGTCCTGTCCACAAAAACGAAACATTACCCGGATGGGTTTTTTGAATATTGGAAGCCTGTAATTGGATGTTGCCAACCGCACAAGTAGGCACTATGGCACTAATATTTGCAGTTAGAGAGCTTTGGATATTGTAAGTTGCAATGAAATTGTTACCGTTATTATTAACAACAATTTGTTCGTTGCAAGCGGAGGTAGAGGTATTGCTGCCTCTCACTGTAAAATAAACTTCAAAAAAATGAATGCCACCACAAACTCCAGTAATATCAATATTAAATGGACTAACACTCCCCGGAAAACTTTCTCCTACCTGCCATTTTTGATCACTTCCGCTACATGGTCCCAATCCATCAGTAAAAACACCACCTGAGCATTCTGCTTTAACAGTGTTTACACTCATCATTTGGAATGGAGGAGGGGTAGAGGTAGACAAATAAAAACGATAATAAATATCAATTCCGCACACATTTGCACCAGGATTTTTAAACGTTTTAATTTCTGCTCCATCCAATTGAAGTGAGTTAGTAAACTGAATTCTATTACCAAAATTGGCACCATTTAAGTTGGCACTATTCACAAAAATGGTGTTTGGGTTGTTGGGATCACACTGTGTTAAACAAAACCAATCCTGAATCCCTTGCGGACCATCATTTGGGTTTACCACATTGGTATCCATGATAATAGCACTTGCAAATTGCCCGAAATTTTGACCATGTGAAATAATTGGAAAGAATAAAAGAAAGCACCAAAATGCTTTGATTACGAAATCGTTTTTAAATTTTTCCATAAAAAGCCTGAAGTTTTACTATCCCATTGAATTTTATAAAATTATAAAAAAAACGAATTTAAAATTTTTAAGATGTAAAAACCTCCCAACCGTAACGAAAAATCATTAAACATAAAATGGCCAAAAATATTTTCCGTATAAATTCATTTCCTTTTTCAAATGCCATTTTAGTGCCAATATAATTGCCAACTATGTTACAAATAGCCATTCCAATTGCCATAATTAGAAGATAATTTTCGTGGTAAATAAAAAAAGAAAGAGCTCCAATGTTAGTTAAAATATTGATGATTTTTGCATAAGCTGAAGCATGTAAAAAGTCAAACCGCAAAAACAACACCATTCCAAATACTAAAAAGCTTCCAGTTCCTGGACCAAAAAAGCCATCGTAAAAACCAATCACTATTCCTAAAAGTATGCCAATTACAAATGTTTTGGTTTGGATAAAACTTTGATTAGAAAGGTTTCCCATTTGTTTTTTGATAAAAGTATAAACAGCCATGGCTATCAGCAGTACCAATACCAAAGGCTTAAGTACTTCAGGATTAATTTTACTGACTACTGTAGCACCATACCAAGAAGCAATTAATGCCGAAAAACCAATTATCCATAATAATTTATAATGAAAGTTTATTTTTTTGGCATACTGATAAGCAGCCAAGCTAGTTCCTGAAATAGCTGCAATTTTATTTGTGCCAAAAAGCGTTGGTAGTGAAGTTTGCGGTAAACTAATCATCAAAGCAGGTAGCTGAATAAGTCCACCTCCACCAACAATGGCGTCCATAAATCCTGCAATTAGCGAGAAAAAAAGCACAAAAACGAAATCTAAAATCGTTATTTCTTGAAAAAAAGAAAAAATAATTTCCAAACAAAAAAAATTTAAACCAACAAATATCTTTTATAATACACTAAAAATGAGAGCAATAAAATGAAAAACGTGTGTTTTCTCACACGACTTATTAACCGTTCATTAACAAAAATGACAAATGTCATGATTTTTGAAAAATACACAACAGAAATTTGCAGTATAATTTTAAAACAAATATTATGAAAGCCAATAAAATTTTAAGAGTCTTTATATCTCTCTTCTTTGTTGCCTCTTTTGCCCAAGATTTAAAATTGAATACTAACGATTCTAAAGTTACTGTAGATGGAACTTCTAATGTACACGATTGGACTGTGGAAGCAAAAGTGATGAATGGAAAAATGAACGCTCAATTAGAAACCGCTTTAAAAATTAATCAGTTGACTTTTTCTGTTGAAGTAGAACAATTAAAAAGTGGGAAAAGTGGGATGGACAAAAACACCTACAAAGCATTAAACAGCACTAAGTTTAAAACCATCGATTTTAAAATGACCAAAGTGCAAAAAATGACCAAATTATCTGATAATAATTACCAATTAGAATTGTCTGGTGATTTAACCATTGCAGGAACAACCAAAACTATTGTTTTAGTTGCTTCAGCTCAAGTGCAAGGAAACAAACTTGTGTTAATCGGAAAACACAAATTAAATATGACACATTATGGGGTAGAACCCCCAAAAGCATTGATGGGAACCATCAAAACCGGTGAAGAAGTTACCGTGAATTTTAAAGTAATGTACCAATAAATAACCTTTTTATAAATTTTGACTATCATGAAAACAACCATTAAATTAGCCTTGCTTGCCTTAGGATTATCTTTCGGAGTTCAAGCACAACAAGACAGGAATTTAGACAATTTCCGTCAACCAGACCAAAGGGGTATCAACGTTTTTGAAGACCCTAAAGATGAAAAATCTACCTTTGATGGAGTTAAAGTACGAATTGGTGGAGCTTCTACGTTGCAATACCAAGCATTAGAACACCAAAACTCTGGAGCAGTTCCATTAATTGCAATTGGAAATAATTTTAACCTTGCTACTGCTAACTTAGATTTAGACGTTGCTTTGTATCATGGGGTACGTATGCATTTAAGAACCTATTTGTCTTCTCGTCACCATCCAGAACCTTATGTAAAAGGGGGATACATTTTGATTGACCGTTTAGATTTTATTAAAGAAAACTTTGCAGAAAATTTGATGAAGTATGTAACCTTTAAATTTGGTCACATGGAAATTAACTATGGGGATGCTCACTTTAGAAGAACAGATAATGCACAAGCAATTTATAACCCATTTGTTGGAACTTATATTTTAGATGATTTTACAACTGAAGTTGGTATGGAGATTTACTACCGAAGAAATGGTTTCATCGGGATGTTTGGGGTAACCAATGGTAAATTAAACCAAGGAGCAAATGCTCCAAGTGCAACCAGCCCTTCTATTGTTGCTAAAATAGGTTATGACAAACAAATTAATGATGATTTCCGTTTGCGTTTAACAGGATCTATGTACCAAAGTGCACAATCTGCCAGAACTTATTTATTTGGTGGCGACAGAGCAGGATCTAGATACTATTTTGTAATGGAGCCTACCAATGCTACATCTGCGGGTAATTTCTCTTCAGGTTTGGTAAACCCTGGGTTGACTAACAAGTTAAATGCCATCATGATTAACCCTTTCTTAAAATATAAAGGATTAGAGTTCTTTGGTATGTACGAAACTATTTCAGGTAGAACAACCGCAGAAACAGAAAGAAGAAACTGGTCACAAATTAGTGGAGAACTTTTATACAGATTTGGTAAAGAAGACAAGTTTTATGTTGCTGGTAGATACACAACTGTGGATGGAACTTTAGCAGCTACACAAACAGTTGCTAAAACCGATATTAGTGTAAGTAGATTTCAAATGGCAGCTGGTTGGTTCTTAACTAAAAACATATTAACTAAAATTGAATATGTAAGCCAAAAATATAACGACTATCCAACCAATAGTATCTTAAGAGATGGTAAGTTCAACGGATTTACTGCGGAGGCTGTAATTAGCTTCTAAACCAAATAGTTGGAAAGACGATAAACTTTTTGTAACTTTATATTATGATTTGTTTATCGTCTTTCTTTAAAACACTAAAACCATGAAACCTCTAGTTTTTTTATTGTTGTTCCTTTTAGTCGGATTTAATAGCAACCCAACTATAAGGACCAAGGTGAAAATTCAGCCGGAAAGCGAAGTTGTGATTCGTGGAAAATCGAATGTTAACAAATTTGAATGCCGTTATAATGGTAAGTTTTTACAAGAGGAAGTTGCCATAGTTGCTACTAAATCCAATCCAAAACTTATTTTACAAGGAGCTAAATTAGGCATCAGTAGCAAAGGTTTTGATTGTCGTCACAAAATGATAACCAAAGATTTGAAAACTACTATTAAAGCTGAAGAATACAACCATGTTTTTTTAGAGGTTAAACAAATTAACCAACAAAATCAAAACATGATTGCTACGGTAGAAGTGGAAATTGCCGGAGTTAAAAACACTTATGATATTCCGGTAACCCACCAAAGTAAAACCAATTTGGTAAATGGCACTTTAAAGTTTAGCATCAAAGATTTTAAGCTGGAAACACCCAAAAAATTATTAGGTTTTGTTGTTTTAAACGAAATGATTGAAATTGAATTTAATCTGCAATTTCAATACATATAAAAGATTGATTAGAGTTAGTACTAAAGAAGCTTCCGGAAACGGGAGCTTTTCTTATGTAGTAAACCATTTGTTTTTCAAATATATTGCTGCTCGCACAAGTAAGATTAATGCAGGGACTTCAATTAATGGTCCAACCACACCAGCAAAAGCTTGTCCGCTTTGTAAACCAAAAACCCCAATTGCAACTGCTATGGCTAATTCAAAATTGTTACCGGTTGCAGTAAAGGCAATGGCTGTAGCTTTAGAGTAGTCTGCTCCAAACATCTTACCTAGATACAAACTCACAAAAAACATGATGCTAAAATATATTACCAACGGAATGGCAATAAGCACCACATCCATCGGAATTTGCACAATTAGCTCTCCTTTTAAGCTAAACATCAATAAAATCGTTGCCAACAAAGCAATTAAAGTAATTGGTGAAATTTTTGGCACATACACTTCCTGAAACCATTGTTCTCCTTTCCACTTAATCAAAAAATATCGGCTTAAAAAGCCCAAAGTAAAAGGTATTCCTAAATAAATACCTACACTTTCTGCAATTTGAACCATACTAATTTCAATTTCCTGACTTTGTAAACCTAACCAATTCGGAATCACTTGGATAAATAAGTAGGCAAAAAAACTATAAAAAAACACTTGAAAAATACTGTTTAAGGCAATCAATCCGGCTGCATATTCACGATTACCGTTGGCCAAATCGTTCCAAACAACCACCATGGCTATACATCGGGCTAAACCAATTAAAATTACTCCCATTTGGTATTCCGGATAGTTTGGCAAAAAAACAATTGCCAAAACAAACATCAATATAGGACCAATCACCCAGTTTAATAACAAGGAGGTGCCTAAAACTTTGGTGTTTTTAAAAACTTCCCCCATTTTACTGTAGTTGACTTTTGCCAATGGAGGATACATCATTAAAATTAATCCAATGGCTAATGGAATGTTGGTAGTACCGCTCGACATCGATTCGATGTATTTGCTGGTGTTGGGAGATAAATAACCCATAGCAACTCCTAATGCCATAGCAATAAATATCCATAAGGTTAAGTAGCGATCTAAAAAGCTTAGTTTTTTATTTTCAATGACTGGAGTGCAATGGTTGGAAGACATTTTATTGTTATTGGTTAATTTGTATTAATTGTGAAAAAACAAAAGACATTTCTGAGGCAATTTGTAAACTTCTTTCCATGTACTTTTCGGTCATTTGTTCCGTGTTGTCAAATGCTTTTGGATCGTCGTATTTGATTGGAAAACGAGCTTCTGCACCTAATACCAACGGACAACCTTCATCGGCACTACCACAGGTCATTATTGCTGCAAAGTTGTTTGTCGGATTAAATGCATCAGAATAAACTTTAGAAAAGCAAATAACAGCCGGTTCGTTAGCATCAAACTTAATAGCATAAACAGGATTGCTTCCTTTACTAAGTTGGTGAATTTGAAACCCTTGTTTTGTTAGAGTTTCTGCTATTTTCCAAAACATGGCTGTTGCTTCGGTACCTCCAGAGTAACATTGAATATTGGATACTTGAAAGTAATTTGCCATGGTTTGTGCCCAAATTTGGCTTAAATGACTTCTTCTGGAATTGTGGGTGCAAATAAAGTTTAAACGGATCGTTTCTTGGTTTTGTGCTTTTTGATTTAGGTAGCTAACTAACTTTGAAAGGACTTGTTTTCTGTCCTCCGAAATAGTTATTTTAGATGTCTTTGCAATGGTTTCGATTAAAGTTGGATACATGTTATTTTTTTTGAAAGTGACAAAAAGTAAAGTTTTGAATATTTCCGGAAGGAGTAGGATGGTTGCTTTGAAAACATTTTACGGGTGTAAAGTCTTTTTCAAACAAAGCGATTAAATCTGCTGCATCGTATTGAGATATCTCTAAGCCACTGCATTTTAATGGTCCCTGTTTAGAGAAAGTCCCAATAAACAAATGGCCATTAGAAGTTATTAACTTCGATGCGGTTGCAACGTAAGCATGGATGTGTTTTTCATCTTTCAAAAAATGAAAACAAGCTCTATCATGCCAAACATCAAAAGTTTGATTGGGTTGAAAATCAATGATATTGCTCTCAATAAAAGTTACTTTTTTTGATTTTTCCCCTAATCTGTGTTGAATTCTTTGCAGTGCATTGGCAGAAATATCTAATAGGTGTAGATTTTGATACCCCATTTCTATCAAAAAATCCATTAAAAAACTATCTCCTCCACCAACTTCTAAAATAGATCCACTTTTCGGGATATTATTTTCTGTAAAAAAGTTAAGGGAAGTTTCTGGCTTTGGCTGGTACCAGCTAACCTCTTCTATTTTTTTTGTGGTAAAAACATGTTCCCAATGTTCTTTTAGTTCCATATTTCAATATCAACAACAGTTACTATTAGGGGTACTACATGAATTTACTGCAACCCATTCGGATAATTTTACTTTTGGTTTTTGTTTTGGAATTCCGCATTGGTCCTCTGCCAAACAAGCCGTTTGCTTGTTAACTAAAACAAAATCAGTCCCGTTAAAGTTTAAATCATACTTGCCTATAGTAGCACTTTGGTATTCTACTTCAATTTCATGGTCTGGGATTCCTAAAACTTTTTCTGACAGCTCAATAATATTAATTAATTTTTGAGGTTTTAAACGATGTTCAAAATCATTGGCATTCCATAATTGAAAGTTAACCACAGTTTCTTTACGAACAGTTCCTCCACAGTCAATAAAATTTTTAGTAACCAAACCAACTTCGGTTACATGAAAATGTTCCGGTACAAAGCTACCATCCGGAAGCATAAAATTAACGGTATCTACAGTAGCTAAGATTTTTTTAATTTCAGAAAGTTTCATATGGTTGATGTATTAACAACATTGATTTTGATTGATTTCATTTTTGTTTGCTATGTATCCTTGGATATTTCCAATAAATCCCATTGTTTTTTCTAGTGCCTCAGGATCTATACAATAACAAACACTTGTACCCTCTACAGTGCCTTTGATTAATCCTGCTAATTTTAATTCTTTTAAATGTTGCGAAATGGTTGGTTGTGCCAACGGAATTTCGTTCACCAGATCTCCACAAATACAAGAATTTACCTTAATTAAATGCTCTATGATGGCAATTCTGGCAGGATGCCCCAATGCTTTAAATAAGTTAGCCGTGTTGTTTTGTACTTCACTAAAGTGCTCTATTTTACTTACTCCCATTTTATTCATTGTTATATTGCAATATTACGATAAATAATTTTATTGAAAGCATTCCATCAGAAATTTTTAATTTTGAAGAAATTTTTTTCATGCAAAAACTCATTTCTTACCCGATATCCATCATTTATTATTTGGTTTTTGGTTTTTGGCTGTGCCTGTTTCATCCCATCCAATGGATCTGTTTAAAAATTGGCTACCAAGCACACAAAAAAAGTGTAGATGTTTTGAATTTCTTTTTGGTAAGAACCACCCATTTGTTGGGAACTACATACCAAATGAATGGATTGGATAAAATTCCAAGCCAAGGTCCAATCATTTTTGTAGCCAATCACCAAAGCATGTACGATATTCCGCCTATGATTTGGTTTTTTAGAAAAGCCCATCCAAAATTTATCAGTAAAAAAGAGTTAGGTAAAGGCATTCCAAGCGTATCTTTTAATTTAAAATATGGTGGCTCGGTGTTAATCGACAGGAAAGATGGCAAACAAGCCATTGCTCAAATAGAAAAAATAGCTCAATACATTCAAGATACCAAAAGAGCAGTAGTTATTTTTCCGGAAGGTACCAGAAGTAGAAACGGAAGCCCAAAAAAGTTTCAAGAAAATGGTTTAAAAACCTTGTTTAAATATGCACCTGATGCATGGATTGTTCCGGTTTCTATTCAAAATTCTTGGAAGTTGGTTCAGTTTGGCTCCTTTCCTATGGGATTAGGAAACCGATTGGTATTTGAGTTGCATCATGCCTATCCGGTAAATTCAGATTCTATCGAAAATTTAATAGCCAACACAGAGCAAATCATTACCCAAAAATTAATTTCATGAGTCGTTGGATTGATACAACTATAATTCACGTAAAACAAGTATTGAGCAATGCCGAAGCAGGTCACGATTGGTTTCATATCGAAAGAGTGTATCGCAATGCAATGCATATTGCCCAAACCATAGAATGTAACGTAACCGTAGTACAATTGGCTGCTTTGTTGCATGATATTGCAGACAGCAAATTTCATGAAGGCGACGAAAGTATTGGCCCATTAAAAGCAAAGGAATGGATGGAATCCATAGCTGTAGATGCAACGGTGATAAACCATGTGGTAAAAATTATCCAAAACATTTCATTTAAAGGAGGAAATATTTCCCAAGATTTTAATAGTGTAGAATTACAAATAGTTCAAGATGCGGATAGGTTAGATGCCATTGGAGCTATTGGCATAGCTCGAGCTTTTCATTATGGGGGATTTAAAAACAGATTGCTTTACGATCCCAACGTTGCTCCGATAATGAATATGGATAAAGAAACCTACAAAAAGTCAACCGCACCAACCATCAACCATTTTTATGAAAAACTATTGTTGCTTAAAAATAGAATGAATACACCAACCGGAAAAGCAATGGCAGAAAAACGTCATGCTTTTATGGAACAATTTTTATCGCATTTTTATGCAGAGTGGGAAGGAGGCGAGTAGCTTATTTATTACCAAATGCTGCTTTTCTTTTTTCTAAAAATGCAGAGGTTCCTTCTTTAAAATCAGCAGTAGCAAAACAAGCACCAAAATTTCGAATTTCAACTTGGTAGCCATTTACTCCGTCTTGGTAATTGGCATTCACGCTTTCAATTGCCTTTGCAATAGCCGAAGCAGAATTATTTGCAATTTTTTCTGCAATAGAATTTGCCAAAGGCAATAATTCTTCCTGAGGTACTACGTAATTCACCAAGCCATATTCCAAAGCTTTGTTAGCTGTAATCATTTGTGCAGATAGTATCATTTCCATTGCTCTGCCTTTGCCTACCAATTGTGGCAAACGCTGGGTGCCACCGTATCCGGGAATCACACCTAAAGTAACTTCGGGTAATCCTAATTTGGCATTATCAGAAGCCAAACGGAAATGACAAGACATGGCCAATTCTAAACCACCACCCAAAGCAAAACCATTTACAGCAGCAATTACAGGAGTAGGTAAATGTTCTATGAAATCAAATAATTGTTGTTGCCCTAAAGCAGCTAAATTTTCTCCTTCAGAAGCAGAAAAATGAGCAAACTCCGAAATATCAGCACCTGCTACAAACGATTTGGTACCACTTCCGGTAACAATAATCGCATGACAGCTCTGGTCTAAGGTTTGTAATGCATCGTGTAATTCGGCTATCGTAGCTTTGTTTAAGGCATTTAGTTTGTCAGGTCTGTTAATAGTAATGGTGCCAATTTTGTTGGTAATGTTCACCAATAAATTTTCAAATTCTTTCATGATATTTCGTTTGAATGCAAGGGTAAATGTACAATAAATTCTGTTTTTTGAAAGGCCTTCGAAGTAAATTGAATAGAGCCTTGGTAGCTTTCAATGATGTTTTTGATAATAGCCAAACCTAATCCCATCCCACTGGTTTTGGTGGTAAATTTTGGTTCAAAAATTTTATCATGTATGCTTTCCGGAATTCCAATTCCATTGTCTGAAACGGATAAATACAAATCAGTTTTAGTAGAGGTTAACTTTATTTGAACAATAGGATTTTCAACAGATTCTGTGGCTTGCAATGCATTTTTTACCAAATTGGTAACCAAACGTACCAATTGACTTCTATCAAAGAATAATTTTGGGTGGTTATGATCGGGTTGCCAATGTAAACTAGGAGATTCAAACACTTTTAAAGCATTGCCAATTACTTCGTTAACATGTAACCATTCGTTGTTTTGAATAGGTAAAGAAGCGAAGTTAGAAAACGTATTGGCAACTGCACTCATGGTGTCTATTTGTTCTAACAAAGTTTGGGTATACTGGTTTAATTTTTCAACTATTTTAGGGTCGTTAACATCAAATTTTCGTTCAAAATTTTGGATGGTTAATTTCATCGGAGTTAATGGGTTTTTTACTTCATGGGCAATTTGTTTTGCCATTTCTCTCCAAGCACCTTCCCTTTCAGATTGGGCTAGTTTTTTCGCACTTTCTTCCAACTGGTCTACCAAATCGTTGTATGCATGCACCAATAAACCTATTTCTTTGCTTTTGCTATCTAAGTGAATTTTTTCATTCTTCTTGGTCAGCTGAATTTCATTGATTTTTTCTGAAATTATTTTAAGAGAATTGGTAATGTAGTTAGACAAGTAGTAAGCTAAAAAGATAGAAACCGTAAGTATAAACAAATACACTTGGATGGCATTTATTAAAAACTTTTCTAATTCTTCGTTATACAATTTATCATCTTCGATGTATGGGAGATTTAAAATCGCAATTGGCTTAAATTTTTCATCTCTAATTTCAGTGTAAGAAGCCAAATATTTTTGGTTGTCTTTTACAAACCGTTCTACATATCGTTTGTCCACACTTTTATTCACCAATTTTAAAATATCTTCAGAAAGTTGCATGTTTACCGAATCTACTGCAAAATTTGAGGCAGATGATTTGATAAGTTTACCGTTGAGGTCGTAAAAATTGACTTCAATTTTATGAATGCTACTTATTTCATGAATCTTCTCTCTGAAAATATACGGAACATTTTGGGTATTGATTGGAAAGGAAGTAGTTGCCAAAGCATAATTGATATGTTGTAAAATCTCGTTTTCGTGGTTCAAAAACTTTTCGTTGTGGTATTGCTTGGCTTCGTTTTGGTACTGTAAGATGGAAACTCCTGCAATTAAAACCGTAGAAATAATAGTCAGAAAAATCATCGATACAAATATGCGATTGCGAAGCGATATTTTTTGACTACTCCAACGAAACATCATATCCTATTTTAAGATGATTTTTTTTCTCGAATTCTTTTGTACAATTGATAACCAAGCATGATGAGCACAGAAAACAATAGGATGCCCAAAACTCCCCAAATCCAATTAATCGCGTTTTTTAAAATAACTAAGAATACAACGGCAAATAAAATGATGGTTGCTCCTTCGTTAAAAATCCGGAAAAAGTTGGAAGAATATTTTTTCTCGTTTTTTTGGAGAGACAAAAAAATCAAGTGACATTTCCAATGATACCAATAAAGCAAAGCCACAAATACTAGTTTTACATGCATCCAAGGCATTTTAAGCCAAACTTGACCAACTTCGGTAAAAAATAAGATCCAATAAGCAAAAATACTACACAAAATAGCACTTGGCCAGGTGATAATATACCACAAACGATAGCACATTAGTTGGTACTGTGGAATTAAAATTTGTTGCTCAGCCTCCGGTTTTTGCTGTGCCTCAGCATGATATACAAACAATCGCACAATGTAAAATAAACCTGCAAACCAAGTTACTACAAAAATCAAGTGCAATGCTTTTAAGTATTCGTACATGTTATGAAAGGCTGGTTTTTAAAGTTTTTTGTAATTCTCTCCTCAAAAAGTAGGCCGTAACTAAAGTTGCCAACGTATCAGCAATCGGAAAGGCCAACCATATTCCAAAGATACCAAAAAACAAAGGCAAAATGCCGAGAAGCGGAATAAGAAAAAATCCTTGTTTGGTTAATGTAAGCAGTAATGCAGGTATCGCTTTTCCGATAGCTTGAAAATAAGCAGCACCAATTAATTGTAGTGCAATGATGGGTGTTGCAGCAAAAACAATTACCATGGCAAAGGGGGTTTCTGCTAAAATAGCCGCATCATTGGTAAAAATTTTTACAATAGGTAATTGAAACAAAACAATCACCATAAAAATAATGGTAGATAAAATACTAGCTACTTTGATTGAGGTATATACCACTTCGCGAACTCTTTGCCATTGTTCTGCTCCATAATTGTATCCGGCAATTGGCAAAAATCCGTGGGTAATTCCTAATATTGGAAATAGCGAAAACATCATCATTCGGTTGATGATTCCGTACATGCTAATTCCTACTTCTCCACCATAAATAAATAAGCTTTGATTTACTAAAATAGCAACCAAACTCACCATTCCCTGTCGGGAAAAAGTGACCATTCCTAAACTTGCTATTTCTTTTACAATTTTACGATGCCATTGCAAATGATGTAAGGAAAGTTGTAAGGAACTTTTCTCCCAAAAAAACCAAAACACAAAGGCAAAACACAAAAAGTAGGAAATGGCAGTGGCCAATGCAGCTCCAAACATACCTAACGGAATAATTTTGATTAACAAGATATCCAACAAAATATTTCCAATAGCTGGAATGATCATGGCATACATGGCAAATTTTGGTTTCCCTTCGGCTCTTATCACATTATTTCCCATCATGCATAAAGCCAAAAAAGGGATGGTAGCCAACACCGGGAAGTAAAAATCCCTTGCAGGTTCTAAAATAGCACCTTTGGCTCCAAATAAAGTGAGTACTTCGGTACTAAAAAACATTCCAATAATCATCAAAATTACCGAAATGGCAAGAGTTAGTACTAGCTGATTGCCAAAAGTAGTTTTGGCTTTTTCTACCTCTTTAGCTCCTAAAGCCCTGGAAACGATAGATGCTCCACCCACTCCAATAGCCATTCCAATAGAAGAAATTAAAAAGGTAAAAGGAAGTACCACAGTAACAGCAGCAATCGCAATGGAGCCAATCCATTGCCCAACAAAAATGGTGTCGACAATAATGTTAATCGACATGAATAAAATACCTACAGAGGCAGGAATGGCTTGTTTTTTTAACAACAAGCCGATAGGTTCAGAACCAAGTGCACCAACACTTTTATCCATATTAAACGGTTTGTGTTGCTACAGTAGCAGTTGCCCATTGGTCTATCCAACGACTAAGTGTTTTGGCCCAATTATCGTGATCGTTTAAGCAAGGTATTGCTAAAAATTCAGTACCTCCGGCTTCTTTAAATTCTTCTCCCCCTTCCATTGCGATTTCTTCTAAAGTTTCCAAGCAATCACTAACAAATGCTGGAGTTACAACTGCTAAATTTTTAATTCCTCGATGAGCCAAATTCTCAATAGTTTTGTCGGTATACGGTTGCAACCAAGGGTCTCTTCCTAACCTGGATTGGAAAGAAGTGCTATAACTTCCTTCAGGCAAATTCAAAAACTTAGCTACTTGTTTGGTGGTTTCGTAGCATTGATGACGATAGCAAAATTCATGGGCTTTAGAGGGTGTATTGCAGCAACTTCCATCTATTTTGCAATGACTTTTGGTAACATCTGATTTACGAATATGACGTTCGGGTACTCCGTGGTAAGAAAACAACAAATGATCGTTTGGAAATTTTTCTAAACTTTCTTGAATCGAATTCGACAAATCTTTCACATAATCCGGATGGTTATAAAATGCCGGAACGATGGTAAATTGCATGTCCGGGAAGTGTTTTTGACGAACTTCTTCCGCCAAAACCAAAATGGTTTCGGTAGTTGCCATGGCAAATTGTGGATACATCGGAAACAACAAAACTTCTCTAACTCCCTGATCATATAATTGTTGTAAACCATGATGAATGCTTGGGTTGCCATATCTCATAGCAATTTCAACTGGGACACTTACTTGGGGTTTAATTTTTTCTTGCAAACGTTTGGTTAAAACAATTAGCGGAGAGCCTTCGTCCCACCAAATTTTTTGGTAAGCTTTCGCTGATTTTTTCGGACGGGTATTTAAAATAATGCCTCTAACCAGTAAAACTCTTAGTAAATACGGAACGTCTATCACACGTTCATCCATTAAAAATTCGTCTAAATATTTTCTAACATCTTTTGGTTGCGGACTATCCGGTGAGCCTAAATTAACGAGTAATACTCCTTTCATGGTGTGTTTAATTAACTTTTATATGAAGTGATAACAAATATTTTTTTGGGGTGATACCAAATTTCTTTTTAAATGCCGCAATAAAGTGGCTTGCAGTACTGTAACCAACTTTTAATCCTACTTCATTTACATTATGAGATCCGTTTTCGAGCAACTTTCGAGCGTATTCCATTTTGTGGTCAAATAAAAACTGATATACACCACTCCCGTATATTTGCTTGAATCCGGATTTTAATTTCTTTAGATTCAAACCAACCATTTCCGATAATTCATTTAACGAAGGTGGCTCTGCCATATTCTGCAAAACAATTTCTTTGGCTTTTTTGATTTTTAATACGTTTTCTTCGTCTAATAAAAACGGACATTTATCTAAATTGGTTTCCTCGTTTTGATAAAAATACAAACTAAGCAATTCGTAAGCCTTGGCTTTTAAGTACAAATTTTGAGCACTAAAGTTGTTTTTATAGTGAAAAAGTTGGTTTAATACGATAGACATCACCGGACGAATATCTTCCTCTTTGTACAATTTTTTTTGTTGAAATTCTTCGTTAAAAAAAGGAATGTTTTCGGTTTCGTTAGAAAACAAAGCATGTAATTTTTTAATAGATATTAAAATAGAAATTACCCAACTATTTGGAGCAATTTCTAACTGCATCGGAAGTTCTTTTTGTGGGTTGTACAACAGCAGCGACTTTTCTTCTAACAAATTCAAAAAGTAGGAGTTATCATTAAAAACAAATTTTGATTTTCCTTTTAAATTGTAATGAAATTGTATCAAACCCAATGGAATTTTTTTGGTAAAAATTTCGGTTTGGTTGGTTTCGTTTTCCAAACGAATTACCCAAAAATCGTGTTCAATTTTTATTTCTTCCATGGAACTCATAGCGATACTTTTATCTAACCAGTACTTGAGTAATTTAGAACCATTCTAAATAAAAAAGATGACAATTATCACCTTCTTTTCCACAAATATAGGGTTATTTAGCCTCCTTGAAAACCATTTAGCAAAAATTAACGTATGTAGATATAAAAAGAACCGCAAGCGTTATTTTTATTAAAAGTATCGAATTAATTTTGTGTCGACAAATGAAGAATTTATTTATGGAGCATTTCAAACACCAAACTTTTTATGCAGTTGGGCTGAGCTATAAAAAAGCAGATGCTGAGGTGAGAGGAAAATTTAGTTTGGATGATACCGCAAAACAAAAAGTATTAGAGCAAGCCAAAAGAGAAGGTTTGCATAGCTTATTTGTAATATCTACTTGTAACAGAACCGAAATTTATGGTTTTGCAGAGCATCCATACCAATTAATCAAATTGATTTGTGACAATACCCAAGGCACTGTAGAAGAGTTTCAGCAGGTTGCTTATATCTACAAAAACAAAGATGCCATCGATTTTTTATTTAAAGTTGGCACTGGATTAGACAGTCAAATTCTTGGTGATTTTGAAATCATCTCTCAAATTAGAAGCAGTTTTGTGCAAAGCAAAAACCAACAATTGGTGAATGCTTTTTTAGAAAGATTGGCCAATGCGGTAATACAAGCAAGCAAACGAATTAAAAACGAAACCAACCTTAGTTCAGGTGCTACATCGGTTTCCTTTGCTTCGGTACAATATATTTTAAATCATTTTGAACAAGCCGATAGCAAAAAAGTATTGTTATTCGGAACCGGAAAAATAGGTAGAAATACCTGCGAAAATTTGGTAAAGCACATCGAAAATAAAAACATCACTTTAATCAACCGAACCAAAGACAAGGCAGAAAAAATTGCAGGGAAATTTCACTTAACCGTGAAAGATTACACCCAATTGCCAGAGGAAATTCAACAATCAGACGTGTTAGTGGTGGCTACAGGAGCTATGAATCCTACTGTTGATAAAGCTTTGTTGAATTTAAAAAAGCCATTGCTGATTTTAGATTTGTCGATACCTAAAAATGTAGATGAAAATGTAAAAGACAATCCTATGGTTACTTTGGTACACTTAGATTATTTGTCGCAAATAACAGATGAAACTCTAGAAAAACGCAAATTAGATATTCCAGCTGCAGAGGCAATCATTCAAGAAATTACCCAAGAGTTTTTAGAATGGATGAAAGCAAGAAAATTTGCTCCAACCATTCATGCTTTAAAAGAAAAGCTGAACGAGATAAAAGAAACAGAACTTAAATTTCAGAAAAAGAAATTACAAAATTTTGATGAGGAGCAAGCAGAAATCATCACTAGCAGACTCATTCATAAAATTACCACCCAATTTGCCAACCATTTAAAAGATTCTGACACCATGGTAGATGAAAGCATTGAATGGATTGAAAAGGTGTTTCAATTAGAAACCAGTTTAACTTCATGAGTAAAGTAATCAGAATTGGCACCAGAGATAGCGAACTAGCTCTGTGGCAAGCTAATTTGGTGAAAAACAAATTAGAGGCTTTGGGTTATGAAACAGTTCTGGTTCCTATCAAATCAACCGGAGATATTATTTTAGACCAACCTTTGTACGAACTTGGTATTACGGGCATTTTTACCAAAACCTTAGATGTTGCCATGATACAAGGGCAAATAGATATTGCGGTTCACTCTATGAAAGATGTACCAACCCAACTACCTAAAGGAATGGTGCAAACTGCAGTGTTAACCAGAGCAAGCAGTACCGACATTTTGGTGTATGCACCCCATCAAAAATTAATTCCTTCAAATGGAATTTTAGCCACCGGAAGTTTGCGAAGAAAAGCCCAATGGCTCAGCAAATATCCAGATTACATTATGGTAGATTTGCGTGGAAATGTAAATACACGTTTAAACAAATTACATCATTCCAACTGGGTTGGAGCCATTTTTGCCCAAGCTGGTTTAGAAAGAATCCAATTATTGCCTAACCAATACGAAGTTTTAGATTGGATGATTCCAGCACCAGCACAAGGTGCTATGATGGTAGTAGCCATGGAAAATGATAGTTATTCTATGGAAGCAACCCAAAAGTTAAACGACCAAAACACACAAATTTGTACTTGGGTGGAACGGCAGTTTTTGAGAGTTTTAGAGGGAGGCTGCACAGCACCTATAGGTTGTTTGGCAGAGATTAAAAAAGATGATTTGATTGTAAAAGCCGGATTATTTTCCTTAGATGGTAGTAAAAAAGTGCTATTAGATAAATCCACCAAGCTTACAAATTACCAGAATTTTGGTAAGGAAATGGCAGAGGAAGTATTGCAAATGGGAGGGAAAGAAATTTTAGATGGCTTTGCCAAATGGAAAAAAGACGTTTGATGAAATTCAATGCAATTGAATTCTTCCACTTAAAAAATTGTATTTTTGTATGGCTAAAAGCTTAGCTTTTAGTGTTTTTTATGGAAAAAGACTCACTATATAAGTTTTTATATCGTTTTTTCGACCTTATCGTACTCACTTACTTTGTGTTTAGTTTCGGTTACAGCGTAAAAACAGATTACCAAATTCCAAAGTTGGTCGGACTTTTGGTAATTGTGCTAGGATTGTTAGCATTCAATACGGCAAAGTTTTTCTATTACAAATCAAGAGGAAGAAAAAAAGTTGCTTTAGCACAAATCATTCTTTTAGGAGTTTTATTGTTAATTTCAGGAGTAATTTCCATAGTACATTACCAACAAGATTTTCATTTTGTTTTAAGAAAAATACGACCCATTCTAGAAGCTGGAATAGTATTATACTTTTTCATTCGTTTGATGGTTTTTGTGCGATACATATACCAAGTGTATTACAATCCGGCTATTGTTTTTGTGGGTAGTTTTTTTACCATTATTTTACTTGGGTCATTCTTATTAATGTTGCCAAATGCTACCACCAACGGGATTACCTTTACCGATGCCTTATTTACTGCAACTAGTGCAGTATGTGTGACCGGTTTGGTGGTATTAGATACAGCCAATGATTTTACCCAAATCGGACAAACCATTATTTTGGTTTTGTTTCAATTAGGAGGATTGGGAATTTTAACGTTTACTTCGTTTTTCTCTTATTTTTTTAGAGGAAGTTCCTCCTTTAAAGAAGGTTTGAATATCAAAGATTTTATTGCCCAAGAAAACATCAAAGATGTTTTAAAAATAGCATTGAATGTAGTGGTTTTTACCCTTTTTGTAGAAATGATTGGTGCAGGTTTGATTTATTCTACCATACAACACTTAGATGAAATAGAGGATAAAATTTTCTTTTCGGTATTTCATTCAATTTCTGCATTTTGTAATGCAGGTTTTTCCACCATGTCAAGTGGTTTAAGCGAAGAGTTTTTAAAGTTTAACTATACCATGCAATGGGTTGTGATGGTATTAATTGTGTTAGGAGGTTTGGGCTTTAACATCATCTCCAATTACTACACTTATCTTAAAACACTTGCTTTAGAGTTTTTTGACAAAACAAGAATTCATAAACAAATTCACATTACCACATTAAACACTAGGATTGTTTTATACACTACTTTAGCATTAATTGTTGGTGGATTTTTGTTTTTAGCTATTTCTGAACACCAAAATACCTTATTACTACACGATACTTGGTTCGGGAAAGTTACCACCTCTTTTTTTAATGCCATTACCCCAAGAACAGCGGGGTTTAATACCATGGATTTTTCTCAATACACCGTTCCATCACTTTTGTTTATTATTTTTTTAATGTGGATTGGAGCATCTCCGGGTTCAACCGGAGGAGGGATCAAGACGAGTACCTTTGCATTGGCAACCTTAAACATTATTGCCACCGCTCGCGGAAAATCAAGAATTCAATTGCAAGGAAGAAGAATTTCAAGCGAATCTACTGCTCGTGCATTTGCTATTTTGTGTATTTCATTAATTGTTATCGGTTTTGCTATTTTGGCTTTACTCATTTTTGAGCCAAAAGGAACCGATTTGTTATCGGTTGTTTTTGAATGCTTTTCTGCCTATAGCACCGTTGGTTTAAGTTTAAATCTAACCCCAACCTTAACAGAACCCAGCAAGGTGGTTTTAATATTTACCATGTTTATTGGTAGAATTGGTTTGCTCAATTTATTATTCGGAATGCTGAGAGAATTAAACCATCAATTTTATGAGTATCCGAAAGAAAACATTTTAATCAACTAAAATTAATAGATTATTTAATTGAAATAATATAAAACTATGAAAATCATCATTTTTGGTTTAGGAAACTTCGGTATGTCTTTGGCATTAAGTTTAACCGAAACCGGCAACGAAGTTATTGGTGTAGACAAACAAATGGATAAAGTTAATTTGATAAAAGATAAAATTTCCTTGGCTATTTGCATGGACTCTACTAACGAGTTTGCTTACGAAGCTTTGCCTCTAAAAGATGCAGATAAAGTAATAGTAGCAATTGGAGAAAATGAAGGTGCAGCCATCATTACCACTGCTATCATCAAAAAGTTGTGTAATGCCAAAATCATCAGTAGGGCATTGTCACCCATTCACGATACGGTATTGGAAGCCATGGGTATTTACAGTATAGTACATCCGGAACAAGAAAGTGCAGACCGTTTGACCAAGCAAATCAACTTTAAAACAACCTTAGAAAACTTTCAGCTGGATAATAACTTTACGGTATCGGAAGTTAAAGCCAAACAAGAATTTCATGGCAAAACGGTTGCTGAGTTAGACCAAATTGACCAGTATCATTTGCGTTTGGTTACAATAATTCGAAACAAAGAGAAAGTAAATTTGGTAGGTAAAAGAACCATTGTAAAAGAAACTATTGGCATTCCAAACCCAGATACGATTGTTTTAGAAGACGATATTTTGGTGGTTTTCGGATCTAATAAAAATATTTCCATCTATTGTGATGAAGGATAAAGAAGTGAAAATATTATCTACCAAACTTCTTACATGGGAACAAAAAGCAATGGTATTGCATCCTAAAATTTCATTGATTGAATTTCCATTTATTCAAATCAAACCAATTCATTTTGAATGGCCAAAAACTCGAGCTAACGTTTGGATTTTTACGAGTGCCAATGCAGTAGAAGCTGTTTTGAATCAAGTTAACGATGATCAAAAAGAATTTCCAATAGTTTGGTGTGTTGGAGAAAAAACGAAAGCTAAATTAGAAGCTTTAAATTTTAAAGTTAAAGTTTACTTTAATTATGCTAAACAACTAAATGATTTTATTTTAAAAAATTTTAAAAACAATATTTTTATTTGGTTTAGAGGAAGCGTTACTACAGGTCACTTAACCCAAAACTTTAATCAAAATATACATTGGAGTGAGGTGATTGTTTATGAAAACGAATCCAATCCAACCCAAATTTCCGTACCTTATGATGCTGTTTTGTTTTTTAGTCCTTCCGCAGTAGAAAGTTTTTTACAAAACAATTCGTTAAAAGGAAAAGTTTGTTTTTGTATTGGTGAAACCACCCAAGCAAAGGTTTCTGAAACAGCATCAAATAACGTAATTTTACCAAAAAATCCAACGATAGAAAATGTGTTGTTGGAAGTCAAAAAATATTATTTATTAAATAACTAATTCATGATAAAAAACGATTTATTCCTCAGAGCTTTAAACCAAGAAAAAGTAGAACGTCCACCCGTTTGGATGATGCGTCAAGCCGGAAGATATTTACCAGAATTTAGAGCATTACGCGATAAATACGATTTTTTTACCCGTTGTGAAACACCCGAACTAGCAGCAGAAATTACGGTTCAACCTATTCGAATTGTAAAACCAGATGCAGCCATTTTATTTTCAGATATTTTAGTTGTTCCTAGAGCCATGGGTATAGCTGTAGAATTGAAAGATAATTTAGGGCCAATCATTCCGAATCCTATTCGAACCATGGAGCAAGTAAACCAAGTATTTATTCCAAATATTGAAGAATCTTTGGGTTATGTAATGGATGCCGTGAAATTAACCAAAGAAATGTTGAACGATGAGGTGCCTTTGATTGGTTTTGCAGGTTCTCCATGGACTATTTTTTGTTATGCGGTAGAGGGCAAAGGCTCAAAAAGTTTTGATACTGCCAAAGGACTTTGTTTTTCTAACCCAGTTGCGGCACATACCTTATTACAAAAGATTACCGATACCACTATTTTGTACCTTAAAGAAAAAGTAAAAGCAGGTTGTAATGCCATTCAAATTTTTGATTCCTGGGGGGGCATGTTGTCTCCAACCGATTATCAAGAATTTTCTTGGCAATATATCAACCAAATTGTGGAAGCTTTGGCTCCACTTACCAAAGTGATTGTTTTTGGAAAAGGATGTTGGTTTGCCTTACATGAAATGGGTAAGTCTAAAGCTTCTGCATTAGGGGTAGATTGGACATGCTCTCCAAGAAATGCCAGATACTTATCTGGAGGAAACATCACCTTACAAGGAAATTTTGATCCGAGTAGGTTGCTTTCACCAATTCCAACCATCAAAAAAATGGTGCATCAAATGATTGACGAATTTGGAAAAGATAGTTACATTGTAAATTTAGGTCATGGTATTTTACCAAATATTCCGGTTGACCATGCAAAGGCATTTGTGGAGGCGGTGAAGGAGTATAAATAAAGTACAAAGATTTGAGTATTAATTACAAAGACATAAAATCTTAATTCTTTAATACTTTACACTTAATACAATTTAGATGAAAGAAAAATTCTACCAATACATACAAACCCTTCAAGACCAAATCTGTAAAGGATTGGAGGATATAGATGGCATTGTAAAATTTCGTGAAGATATTTGGACTCGGCCGGAAGGTGGTGGTGGCCGAACTCGCGTAATCGAAAACGGTCAAGTTTTTGAAAAAGGCGGAGTAAACATTTCGGCTGTTCATGGTAAATTACCGGATACGATGCAAAAAATGTTTGGTGTGGGAGAAGCAGATTTTTTTGCATGTGGATTGAGTTTGGTCATACATCCAAAAAACCCAATGGTACCTACGGTGCATGCCAATTGGAGATATTTTGAAATGTATGATGAACATAAAAACATCATCAACCAGTGGTTTGGTGGTGGACAAGATTTAACTCCTTATTACCTATTTGAAGAAGATGCAATTCATTTTCATCAAACTTGTAAGACTGCTTGCGACAAACATCATCCTGATTTTTACCCAAAGTATAAAAAGCAATGCGACAATTATTTTTGGAATGCACACAGAAATGAAGCTAGAGGCATAGGAGGTTTGTTTTTTGATTATTGTAAAGAAACAGATGGCATGACTATGCAAAATTGGTATGATTTTGTAACCGAAGTAGGAAATTCATTTTTAGAGGCATACTTGCCAATTGTAGAAAAAAGAAAAGATTTATCCTACACCGAGGCTCAAAGAAATTGGCAAGAAATACGAAGAGGAAGGTATGTAGAGTTTAATTTAGTACACGACAAAGGAACTTTATTCGGACTCAAAACCAATGGCAGAATCGAAAGTATTTTGATGAGTTTGCCACCGCATGTGCAATGGGTGTATAACCACCAACCTAAGCCAGGAAGTGAAGAAGAGAAGTTGTTGAAAGTTTTAAGTAATCCAAAAGATTGGTTAAGTTAGTAGTTAGCTTTCATCAATTAGCCTTTTTGTAAGTTTTTTGATGATAATTATTCTGAGCTTAAATGAAATATTATAAAAATTTATTAGTATGGCAAAAATCACATGAGTTAACTCTTGATGTTTACGCAACTTTGCAAAGCTTTCCTAAAGAAGAAATATTTGGATCAGTCAGTCAAATGAAACGTTCCACAAGTTAAATTCTCACAAATATAGCTGAAGGCTGTGGAAGAAATACTGATAAAGATTTTGCAAGATTTTTAATAATAGCATTTGGTTCAGCTAATGAATTGGAAAACCAAATTATCTTAAGTAAAGACCTGAGGTTTATTGAAGTTGAAAAACCAAATTCATTATTGTCACAAATAGAAGAAATTAAAAAAATGCTTAACAGCTTAATTAAAAAACTAAATAATTAACTTCTGACAGCTAATTGCTGTCAGCTAAAAGCTTATATATGTTTCCACTAATAAGAAATCGTCGACTACGAACTACAGAAAGCATTCGTTCTTTAGTTCGAGAAACCGTATTAACTCCTAACGATTTTATTGTGCCATTATTTGTTGTAGAAGGCAAGGACATAAAAGAAGAAATTGCCTCCATGCCAAACTATTTTCGAATGAGTTTGGATAACATCGAAAAAGAAGTAAAAAACTTATGGCAAATGGGACTTCGTTCGGTATTGGTGTTTGTAAAAGTAGAGGATGCTTTAAAAGACAACAAAGGTACCGAAGCACTTAATCCAAACGGATTGATGCAACGTGCCATTAAAACCATCAAAAACGCAGTGCCAGAAATGTATGTGATGACCGATGTGGCTCTAGATCCGTTTTCCAGTGTTGGCCACGATGGGATTTTACAAAACGGATATATTGTTAACGATGCAACTGTGGAGGTTTTGGCCCAAATGAGTGTGAGTCACGCACAAGCAGGAGCCGACATGGTTGCCCCAAGCGATATGATGGATGGAAGAGTTCAAGCCATTAGAGTTGCTTTGGATCAAGTAGGTTTTGTAAACACCGGAATTTTAAGTTATAGTGCCAAATATGCTTCTGCCCATTATGGTCCTTTTAGAGATGCTTTAGACAGTGCTCCTGTTGATGGGATGAACATACCAAAAGACAAAAAAACCTACCAAATGGATTATCACAACCGATTGGAGGCTATTCGCGAAACCGAATTAGACATTGCAGAAGGAGCCGATATTGTGATGGTAAAACCCGGAATTGCTTATTTAGATATTGTTCGAGAAATCAAAAATATGTCGAACGTTCCGGTGGCAGTTTACCAAGTTTCCGGAGAATATGCCATGATTAAAGCAGCAGCAGAAAGAGGTTGGTTGAACCACGATGCCATTATGTTAGAGCAAACGACTGCAATCAAAAGGGCAGGTGCCGATTTAATTGCCAGTTATTTTGCCAAAGACATTGTGCAGCTTTTGTATTAATTTTGAAACTGATTTACAGTCAAGTATTTATGAATTTCTTTTTGGTCTAAAATTATTTCTATTGGACCAAAAGCATAAGGAGCAATTTCGTATTGGTTGTAGTGTAAAACCACTTTGTCTTCAGAAAAAAAGATGTTTTGAGGTAGGCAAAATTTGTCTTTTTCAAAGAAAAATCCATACTCATTAAGCGATTTCCCTAATGGTATTTCATATTGGGTTCTGAATTTATTTTCAGCCAAATTTTTCACCGCTTCTACATCAGTAAATAGTTTGTCAAATCCCAATTTTTTTCCGGTTTTGGCATCTACAACCATACTTTGCACTGCACCATATCCGTGAGCACCACCAGTAAATAGGTAATGTTCTAATTTTAAATTAATAAATCTATCCGACTGAAAATATATACTCTGTTGGCAAGTAAATTCCCAAGGCATAAAGTTTTCAACCTCTAATTCTTTTTTGGTTTGTGTATAAACTTTGGTAAACTTCTTCAACAAACCTTCGTAAGTAGAAATGGTATCTGGTTGCTCGTCATCAAAATACATCAGGTTTTTGGTTGCATTTAAAAAATAGGCGTTGATAGAATCTGCAACTATTCCCTTGTTGGTTGCAAAAACCACATCTATTTGTACATGTGCACAATTATACCCATCGTTGCATGGGTTGTTTTTTATTTCTTTAAATTCAAAAGCCAATTCTTTGTTGCAAGAAACCAACAAGATCAATCCGATTAGCCACAAAATATTTTTCATAAGATAAATCCCTAAAATTTAGGTAAAAATACCAAACCAAATATTTTAAAAGCTAATTTTGCCTGAAATTAATTGATATTTTTTCTATGAGCCAACCTTCTATGAAATTAGATACTTTGTTTATCCACGGAGGTCAACAACACGATCCTAGTACAGGAGCAGTGATGCCTCCCGTTTACCAAACTTCCACATTTGCACAAAAAAGTCCAGGAGTACATTCTGGGTACGAATACAGCAGAGCTGCAAATCCAACCCGTACGGCACTGGAAAAAGCATTGGCAAGCATTGAAAACGGAGCAGTTGGATTGGCATTTTCTTCTGGTTTGGCAGCTATTGACAGTGTTTTAAAGTTGTTTCAACCAGGAGATGAAATCATAGCAATGGATGACTTATATGGAGGAACTTACAGAATGTTCAGTAGAATATACCAGCCGTTTGGTTTTAAATTTCATTTTATCGATGCCAATGAAACAGAAAAGTTAGAGCAATTAATTAATGCCAATACAAAAATGATTTGGTTAGAAACCCCAACCAACCCATTGATGAAACTGGCAGATATTGAAAAAGTAGCAGCTATTTGCAAAAAACACCAAATTTTGTTAGCAGTAGATAACACTTTTGCTACACCATATTTGCAACAACCTTTAAATTTAGGAGCAGATATTGTGATGCATTCTGCAACCAAATATTTAGGTGGTCACAGCGATGTTATTGCTGGAGCTTTAATTGCCAAAGATGCTGTTCTTGGAGAAAAACTACACTTTAACCAATTTGCAACCGGAGGAACTCTTGGTCCACAAGACGCCTATTTGGTGTTGAGAGGAATCAAAACCTTGCATTTACGTATGCAACGTCATTGCGAAAGTGGACTTAAAATTGCTCAATTTTTAGAAAACCATCCAAAGATTGGACAAGTATTTTATCCGGGATTATCTTCACACAAACACCACGAATTGGCAAAACGACAAATGCCAAAAGGATTTGGAGGAATGGTTTCATTTACTTTTAAATCAGGAAACAAACAAGAGGCCATTCGGTTTTTAGAAAACTTAAAAATATTCACATTAGCGGAGTCTTTAGGAGGTGTAGAGTCATTAGCTAACCATCCTGCACTAATGACACATGCCTCTATTCCGGAGGACAAAAGAAAAGAAATTGGAATTTCAGATGATTTGGTTCGTTTAAGTGTTGGAGTAGAAGATGTAGAAGATTTGATTTGGGATATCGATCAAGCTTTGGATTAATCTAAGCTCTTTTTTATCCAATAGAGAATCCGACAAAGTAGGTGTAAATCCCTAAAAACACTATAATAGATATTTCAATTATCCAAATTGCTTTTATTGGAATACTGTACTTGTTTAAAATCCATTGCTCAATGAATAAAATGACACACAAAAGTAATAATCCTATAAAAGCAATGGTTCCACCTAATGCTTTGCCACCATTATGTTCAATCAACAAATGATGGATAGATAAAATCAAAAGTATTCCACATAAGGCACCAATTACTAATAAAAAAGGTGTTTTTATAAGTTTCATGAATAAAACATGAATAAAAATAGGTGTAGTAAAGCAACCAAATTAATCATTTGACCTTTAATTTGGCTTATAACGAATAAATGCAAAACTTATAGATTATTGCTTAAAGCATATTTAATCCAAATAATAAATGTATCCAAAGTTAACGAAGAATAACCATTCGTTTGCTTTGTTTTCCGGATATCTTACAGGATCTGGATTCAAACCATCTACCCAGTTAGAGTTAAAATATTTCCATCTAAAATCTAACATCAAATCAGATAAAACAGTTAGTTTATATCTGGTACCAATGCTACCTACAACAGACCAAGTAGAGCCACCTTCTAAGTCAAAGGCATCTCTATATTTTACTGGAGTAGTTTCAGGAATTCCTAACACTCCCATAGTTGACCAAGCTTCGGGTTTGTAACTATCATAATGTGCACCCAAGCTAACAAACGGTGCAAAGCTTCCTACAGTTGCAGAAAAATCTCTAATGCTCCAAGGAAAATATTCCAATTGCATTCCCAAACTTGTTACACTTGTTCTTCCTCTCATGGCTCTTAATTGATCAGCTGTAATTGAAGTTCTGTCGGGGTCTACCCATTTGCCATAGTGCCTCAACTCTCCTGAACGATAATAACTAATTTCACTCCTAAGCTTAAAATGATCATTAAAATAAGTATAAGGTGCGTAACAATTACAATCAGACCTATATGAGAAATTTAAGTAGTGAACAATTCCAATTCCAAAGCCATTATTTTTAATAAAGTTTCCAAAATCTCCTGCTTGTCCGTAATCTGTTTGAAAAAAGGTTGGACCAGCAATTACACCTATTTCATGAGAGAATCCAAACTGAGCTTGAATTAAATTTGAAGTAAAAAAAGTTAAACTCAAAAAAGCGACAAAAACCCTAAAGCTCATATGGATAAGGAGATAATTTTAGCAAATATAAAAATATTGTTGGTGCATTGAAAAAAAAACGTTGGATTACCTAAAATCGTATACTTTTTTCAACAAAATCAATTAGGCTTATCATTTACTTGATACCTTTCAGCTAATTGTTGTATAAAATGTAAATCCTTTTGCTGTTTCGTTAAATTAACGAATAATTCTTACTTAATTGTTATATTTGCCCTTTACGAAAACGTTATCTTAATGAAAAGATAACTACCATTGTTTTACTTTAACTTTCATTAAAAAAATGGAACAGAAAATCAAGGATTTTATGGCTTTGGTTGAAGCTAAAAATCCAAACGAACCTGAGTTTATTCAAGCAGTAAAAGAATTTGCAGAAACTGTAATTCCGTTTATTGCAGACAACAAAAAATACGATGGTAAAAACTTGCTATTGCGAATAGCAGAGCCAGAAAGATCCGTAATTTTCAGAGTGCCTTGGGTAGATGACAAAGGAGAAATTCAAGTTAATAGAGGGTTTAGAATTCAAATGAATTCTGCGATTGGGCCATATAAAGGAGGAATTCGTTTTCACCATTCGGTAAATTTATCAGTGTTAAAATTCTTGGCTTTTGAGCAAGTATTTAAAAACAGCTTAACCACTTTACCTATGGGTGGTGGTAAAGGAGGGTCTGATTTTGATCCACAAGGAAAGTCTGATGGAGAGATTATGCGTTTTTGTCAATCTTTTATGACAGAACTTTGCAGACATATCGGTCCGGATTTAGATGTTCCAGCCGGAGATATTGGTGTTGGAGCAAGGGAAATTGGATATTTATTCGGACAATATAAAAGAATTAGAAACGAGTTTACGGGTGTTTTAACCGGAAAAGGCTTGGCTTACGGAGGTTCTTTGATTCGTCCGGAAGCAACAGGCTACGGTGTTGTTTATTTTACAGAGCAAATGTTGAAAACCATTGGCACCGATATTAAAGGAAAAACGGTAGCAATTTCTGGTTTTGGAAATGTAGCTTGGGGAGTTGCTTTAAAAGTTGCTGAATTAGGAGGTAAAGTTGTTACTCTTTCTGGTCCTGATGGATATATTTATGATGAAGAAGGTATCTCTGGTGATAAGATTGATTTTATGTTAGATATGAGAGCGAGTGGAGACAACAGAGCTGAAATGTATTTGGAAAAATATCCACAAGCCAAATTTGTAAAGGGAAGAAGCCCTTGGGAAGTAAAAGTAGACATTGCCATTCCGTGTGCTACCCAAAACGAATTGAACGAACAAGATGCCATTAATTTGGTAAATAACGGAGTTATTTGTGTTACTGAAGCAGCAAACATGCCGTGTACTTTAGAGGCCATTAAAGTGTTTTTAAATGCAAAAGTTTTATTTGCCCCTGGTAAAGCAGCCAATGCAGGTGGAGTAGCAGCATCTGGTTTGGAAATGACCCAAAACTCCATTCGTTTAAATTGGACTTCAGAAGAAGTAGATGCCCGTTTAAAAGACATTATGGTTGGAATTCACCATCAATGTAAAAAATATGGAGTAGAAGAAGATAACTATGTAAACTATGTAAAAGGAGCAAACATCGCAGGTTTTGTAAAAGTTGCCGATGCTATGTTAGCCCAAGGTGTAGTTTAAGATTTAATTATTCAACCACAAAAAAGCTGTCAGATTCACTTCGACAGCTTTTTTTGTATAACAAAAAGCCTGCTTTTTCGTTTTGTGGTATATTTGAACTTTGAGAAATACCCTCACAACTTTATTTAATAAAGATTTTCTTTCATGAAAAACTATTTAATTTTAAGTTTTTTAATTGCCACCTCTATCGTACAAGCCCAATGGAGAGGATATTTTTCGTATCGTCAAATAAAAGATTTGACTACCGGAACCCAAAAAGTATTTGCAGCTTCAGAAAATGCCTTATTTGTTCATGATGTGGTTACCGGTGAAACCTCTACTTTGAATACCATTGATGGTTTATCGAGCGAAACCATATCTACAGTATTTTTTTTACAAGAAAGAAACAGTTTGTACATAGGCTACGAAAACGGCTTGTTAAGCATTTTTAACTTTACCAACCAAACCGTTACCAATCGTTTTGACATCATCAACAAAACCGGAATTTCTATCAACAAACGAAAAATCAACACTTTTTACTTACACAACAACCAACTGTATTTGGGGTGCGATTTTGGAGTTACGGTGTTTAATCCGCAAACTTTACAATTTGGAGATACTTATTTTATTGGAGACCAAGCTGCAGAAACAGAAGTATTAAGCATTACCGTTTTAAACGATTTTATTTATGCTTTAACTCGTTTTAATGGCATTAAAAGAGCCGATTTAAACAATCCTTTTTTGATTGATTTTGCCAATTGGAGCACTTTTGATGCAGGTTTTTTCCAGAAGATTGTCAACCATCAAAACGAATTAGTGGTTTTAGGATATGATGGGGTTTTTAAGAGAAATGGAGCTTTTTTTCAGCCGGTATATATTTTTCCTGGTGAAGTACCAACCGATTTACGAACCAACCAAGAAAAATTAATTGCTGTTGCACCAAACAGAACGGTTTTGTTTAATCAAAATTTGCAAATATCTCAAGAAATACTTCGTTCTCAAATTTCTGATGTAACAAGTATTTTTACCAAAGGAATTGTGTTAAACACCCAATGTTTTATCGGAACCCAAGAAAATGGATTAATTAAAACTTCTCTTCCTTTTAATCAAAATCCAGAAATTATTTTACCGGATGGCCCTTTGCAAAATTTCATTTTTGGGTTGCATGTTACTCCTTCTGGAACCATTTGGACAGTTTTTGGAGAGTATAGTGTTGATTACAATCCGTTTCCATTGAATGAAAGAGGGATAAGTAAATTTCAAAATAACCAATGGAAAAATATTCCGTTTTCAGAATTGCTAGGAGCAAGATCATTAGGCAGAATTATTTCCAACCCAAATAACGAAAATGAAGTGTATGCCACCTCTTTTATTGATGGTGTTTTAAAGTTAGAGAATGATGTGCCAACGATTCTTTATAATGCTTCTAACAGTGCATTGCCAAACGATCCTGGCAACCAATTTGTGGGTAACCGTGTAAATGGATTGGCATTTGACAGAAACAACCAATTATGGACAAACACTTCTATAGTTGAACCTAACGTGTTGCATGTTTTTAGAAACAACCAATGGCAAAACTTTGATGCTTCTTCTGTGATTAATAACTTTTCCCAAAGTTATGGCAGAATTGTAGTTGACAGAAATAACACCAAATGGGTGGCTACCCAACGTGCAGGAGTGTATGGGTTTAACGAAAATTCCAATCCACGGTTCAAATTAATAAGATCTCAAAACAACGAACAGTTTCCCTACAACGACATTCGTGCATTGGCTATTGACAAGCGAAACCAATTATGGATGGGAACCCGAGGTGGTTTAAGAATTCTTACTTCGGTGGATAGATTTTTATCTGATGCAGAATTATTCAACACCAATATTGTGATTGATGATAATGGTGTGGGGCAAGAATTGTTAAACAACCAATATATTACCGATATCGAAGTAGACGGAGCCAATAACAAATGGGTTGCAACTGCCGAGTCTGGGGTGTTTTTATTGTCTCCAAACGGGCAACAAACTTTGCAAAGGTTCACCAAAACCAATTCACCATTACCAAGTGATGTGGTGTATGAAATTGAAATTAACCAACAAACTGGCGAAGTTTTTTTTGCAACCGACAAAGGCTTGGTCTCTTTTCAAGGAACGGCAACTGCTCCTTTAGACGATTTACAAAATGTAGAAGTATATCCAAATCCGGTTAGACCAGGATTTGATGGTACCGTAAAAATTACCGGACTTACCAATCGTGCCAACATCAAAATTACCGATATTTCCGGAAGTTTGGTATTTGAAACCATTGCAGAAGGTGGAACCATTGAATGGGACACCACAGCATTTGGTAAATACAAAGTGGCAAGTGGAGTTTACATGATTTTTCTCTCCTCACAAGATGGTTTTGAAACCAAAGTAAAAAAATTGATGATTGTTCGTTAATGTATGATAGTTAAAACGTTAGCCATCGTTATTTCAGCTATCAAATACCAAGAAAAAAGTTTGATTGTAAACTGCTTTACCGAACAATTAGGCATGCAAACTTACTTTATACCATCTGCTTATTCTAGTAAAAAAAGTGCTTCAAAAATTGCTTTTTACCAACCTTTGCAATGGTTGGAATTAGAAGCATACCATCTTCCAAATAAAAATTTGCAACGCATCAAAGAAGTTCGATTATGGCATGCTTACAACCATATTCCTTCCGACCTAGTGAAAAGCACCATTGCTATTTTTTTAGCAGAAATATTAAAAATGAGTTTGCACGAACAAACTCCAAACCAAGGGTTGTTTGCATTTTTACAACAATCGATGCATCAACTGGAAGAAATGGAAAATCCCTCTACTTTTCCGGTTTATTTTCTAATTCAACTAACCAAGTATTTGGGTTTTTATCCGGATGATAACTTTACAGAAAATTCGTTTTTTGATTTACAAGATGCATCCTTTCATCCTTTTCAAAGTATAAACGCATTGTCTGAGTCCCAATCCAACCTTTTTTATCGATTCATCTCAAATTGTGAGGCGATAAATAATTTGAATTTTTCCTATGCAGAAAGACAACAATTGTTAACTATTTTATTACAGTTTTATCAATTACATCAAAGCGGATTTTATCCCCCAAAATCCTTAGAAGTTTTGCAAGAAGTGTTGGAGGTATTAAAAAAATAGTGAGCATTCTTTTACATTGATTTTTATCGTGCAATGTTTGTAAATTTAAAACTGTTATTTTTTGATTAAAAACCGCTATTTAATAGGTGCTTGACATCTTTATTTTGTTAAAAATTTCTACTTTCGCAAATTCATTATTTTATTGATTACCATGAAGAAGCATTTTAGAGAATACGCTGGTTTAAACTTGCCGAAAGTTGCAGAAGAAGTATTGGATTTTTGGAAAAGCGAGCAAATTTTTCAGCAAAGTATTGAAGACAGAAAAGACAAATCCCCATTTATATTTTTCGAAGGACCTCCTTCTGCCAACGGATTGCCTGGTATTCACCACGTAATGGCACGTGCTATTAAAGATATTTTTTGTAGATATAAAACACAAAAAGGCTTTTTGGTAAACCGAAAAGCAGGATGGGATACCCACGGATTACCTGTTGAGTTGGGTACCGAAAAAGAATTAGGCATTACTAAAGAAGATATTGGAGTTAAAATTTCGGTAGATGAATACAACGAAGCCTGTAAAAAAACAGTGATGCGTTACACCGATGTTTGGAACGATTTGACAGAAAAAATGGGGTATTGGGTAGATATGGAAAATCCGTATGTGACCTACAACTCCAAATACATGGAATCGGTTTGGTGGCTATTAAAACAAATCTACAATAAGAACTTATTGTATAAAGGCTATACCATACAGCCATATTCTCCAAAAGCAGGAACCGGTTTGTCGTCTCACGAACTCAATCAACCGGGTTGTTACAAAGACGTTACCGATACCACAGTGGTAGCTCAGTTTAAAACCAAATCTGAAACCTTGCCAGAATTTTTAAAAGGTTTTGGAGAAATTCACATCTTAGCTTGGACCACTACCCCTTGGACTTTGCCTTCAAATACAGCATTGGCAGTAGGTCCAAACATTGATTATGTATTGGTACAAACCTATAACCAATACACTTTTGAACCTATTTTGGTGGTTTTAGCCAAGAATTTGGTAGCAAAACAATTTGCTGGGAAGTTTTTTAGAGTAAATAATACCTTAGATTTCAATTTTATTAATTGTGAATTTAATTCGGAAGAAAGAATTGAGGCTTTAATTGGAAGAAAATTATTTGAAAATGAATTTCAAAATTTCTTTGATATTTTATCAGGGGATAGGAATAAAAAGTGGGATGCAAATAAAAAGTTTAGAGAAGTTGGTTACGATTTGGATGAAGAAACACTAGAGTTATTAAAAGCTTCAGATATACAAACAATTAATAAAAAAATACCATTCAAAATTTTAGTTGAATGTAAAGGGAAAGATTTGGTTGGTATTCGATATGAGCAATTATTGCCTTGGGCTTTGCCATACCAAAACCCGGAAAATGCTTTCAGAATAATTGCGGGTGATTTTGTTACTACCGAAGATGGTACCGGTATTGTTCATATTGCACCAACTTTTGGTGCTGATGATGCCAAAGTAGCCAAAGAAGCTACTCCCGAAGTACCAGCTATGTTGGTATTAGATGCAGACGGACAAGCAGTTCCGTTGGTAAACTTACAAGGAAAGTTTATAAATGGCTTAGGAGCTTTGTCCAACAAATATGTAAAAAATGAGTATTATCTTGAAGGAGAAGCACCAGAAAAATCAGTAGATGTGGAAATTGCGATTTTACTAAAAGAGCAAAACAAAGCTTTTAAAGTAGAAAAATATGTGCACAGTTATCCGCATTGTTGGAGAACCGACAAGCCAATTTTATATTACCCGTTAGACTCTTGGTTTATCAAGATTTCTGAAGTTAAGGAACGTATGTTTGAGCTAAACCAACAAATCAACTGGAAGCCAAAAGCAACCGGAGAAGGAAGATTTGGGAATTGGTTGGCAAGTGCAAACGACTGGAATTTGTCTCGCTCCAGATATTGGGGAATTCCATTGCCAATTTGGAGAACGGAGGACAAATTAGAAGAAATTTGCATTGGTTCGGTAGAAGAATTATTCCAAGCAATAGAAGTCTCTGTAAAAGCTGGCTATATGCAAGAAAATCCTTTTGAAGGATTTGAAATTGGCAATATGTCAGAAGAAAATTACCAATTAGTTGATTTACATAAAAATGTTGTAGATAAAATAGTTTTGGTTTCTGTCTCCGGAAAGCCTATGAATCGTGAAACTGATTTGATTGATGTGTGGTTTGATTCCGGAGCCATGCCTTATGCACAATGGCATTACCCTTTTGAAAATAGCCCCCAAACCACCGAAGGTGGAATTCCTCCAGTGGCTGATTTTATTGCAGAAGGAGTTGACCAAACTAGAGGTTGGTTTTATACCTTACACGCCATCGGAACGTTAGTTTTTGACAGAATTACCTATAAAAATGTTGTTTCTAACGGCTTAGTTTTAGATAAAAACGGTCAAAAAATGTCAAAACGTTTAGGCAATGCGATTGATCCATTTACCACATTAGCCGAGCACGGACCGGATGCTACCCGTTGGTATATGATTTCCAATGCCAATCCATGGGATAACTTAAAATTTGACTTAGAAGGGGTGGCTGAGGTGAAAAGAAAATTCTTCGGAACCCTCTACAACACCTATTCTTTCTTTGCTTTATATGCCAATATTGATGGTTTTAAATTTGGAGATGCCGAAGTTTCGGGAGAAATTCCGTTAAACGAACGTCCGGAAATAGATCGTTGGATTTTATCAGAATTACATACCTTGATTCAGGTAGTAGAAGCTGCGTATGAAGATTATGAGCCTACCAAAGCTACCAGAGCAATTTCTGATTTTGTGCAAGAAAACTTGAGCAATTGGTATGTTCGTTTGTGTAGAAGAAGATTTTGGAAAGGCGAATATGGCACAGACAAAATTGCCGCATACCAAACCCTTTATCAGTGTTTGCTTACAGTTGCAAAATTGTCAGCACCTGTGGCACCATTTTTTATGGACCAATTGTATCGCGATTTAACTGCAAACTCCGGATTGCCTGCCAAGGCTAGTGTTCACTTGGATGACTTCCCTGTGTTTGTTAATAATTTTGTCGATAAATCCTTGGAAGCCAAAATGTTCAAAGCACAAACTATTTCTTCATTAGTTTTATCGCTTCGAAAAAAGGAAATGATCAAAGTGCGTCAACCACTGCAAAAGGTAATGATTCCGGTACTTGACGAGCAACAGAGAGAGGAAATTTTAGCAGTTTCCAACCTCATAAAAGCGGAAGTTAACGTAAAGGAAATCGAACTTTTAGACGACAGCTCTGAAGTGTTTGTGAAACAAATAAAGCCTAATTTTAAAGCGTTAGGCCCAAAATTTGGCAAAGACATGTCTTTGATTGTCAATGGAATACAAAAATTATCCAATGAACAAGTACAATTGTTAGAAAAGACAGGGGAAGTATCTATTGAAATTAACGGAAAATTAATAACTTTAACTTCGGATGATGTTGAAATTTCAACCAAAGATATTCCAGGTTGGTTGGTGGCAAATGGAGCAGGAATTACCGTTGCGTTAGACGTTACTATTACCGAAGAATTGAAACAAGAAGGATTGGCACGTGAATTGGTAAACAGAATTCAGAATTTAAGAAAGGATTCCGGATTTGAGGTAACGGACAAGATTGAGGTTCGATTGGTACATCATTCGGAATTAAAAGAAGCAGTACAAAATAATTTAGATTACATAACCCAAGAAACTTTAACAAAGGAATTACACTGGGTAGATGCTCTAGAAAATGGTACAGATTTAGAATTTGACGGAATTGAAACGAGAATATTAATTTTAAAATGAAAAAATTATGACAGAGGAAATCATTCGCTATTCAGATACTGATTTAGCAGAGTTCAAAGAAATCATTTTGAAAAAAATAGAAAAAGCACAAACAGATTTAGAATTAATCAAAAGTGCTTATATGAACGATTTGAACAACGGAACTGATGATACTTCACCTACATTCAAAGCTTTTGAAGAGGGAAGCGAAACCATGAGTAAAGAAGCAAACTCACAATTGGCAATTCGTCAGGAAAAGTTTATTCGCGACTTAAAAAACGCTTTGTTTAGAGTAGAAAACAAAACATATGGAGTTTGTCGTGTTACCGGAAAGTTAATCGATAAAGAGCGACTTAAGTTAGTCCCTCATGCTACTTTGAGTATTGAAGCAAAAAACATGCAACGATAGTTGCATGAACATAATAACAACAAAAGCGACTGTTGGGTCGCTTTTGTTGTTTATAGTGTTAATGTGCTTAACGGAATTAATGTATGGTTTGGTCCGTAAGTGTATTGAATTACCAAATTGTTACCTACTGCAATTAATTGATTTGGCAACGGAATTACATCGGTTACATTAACCGGATAGCTATGTAACAATTGTAATTGTTGTGGATTTTGGGCATTAAATACATGTAATTGTTGGTTGGCACAAACATACAAAGTTTGGTTTTTTACCCCTAAACCATATGGTTGAGATATTAAATATGTTGATAACAATGTGGGTTGATTGATTTGGCTAACATCAATCACATTAATTTGATCTTGAATTGCTCCACAAGTAGAGCCTCCTCTAACAGTAATGTATGCAGTTTGATTTTCTACCACTACCGGGTCACAAGCAGTTGCATGCGAAAAACCAGAAACATAAAAAGGTTGAAAAGGATTTTCTGCATTAATAACAAACATCCCTGTGGTTGCTCCGATAAACAAATAAGGCGAACGAAGGAACAGAGTTTCCAATTCTCCTGTTCCAATCCAATCATGTAAATAAATAGAAGAATGGTAAAATACTTGGGTTGGTTGTACAATATTAAACACGCTTAATCTGTATTTTTCTACCACATACAATGCTTGGTTGTTTATTTGAAAACGAGCCATTGAGCCACCCGTTCCTACATCTCCACCTATTTGACTTTCAAAAATGGCCATGGCATTACCTGCTAAAATAGCAAGTTGACCATTAGGTCTTTTCCTGTTTTCTATTTTAAAACCAATTAATACATCGCCTTCATTTGGTTGTACATCCCAAGCCATGTAGTCAGCATCCATTGGGTATGTCGGATAAAATTCAAAAACATCTGTAAGCGTTTGCACCAAACTAATCTGTTGTAAATTGGAAATATCAAACACCAACAAATCCATAAAATTGTCTGCATACAAATAATTTCCTTTTACAGTAATGTCGTGAACACCTTCTATTTGAAGGTATGCCAAGTTTTGAGGATTAGAAGGATTGGCATTGTCAAAAATATGTACCCCATTTTCTTGAGCAATGTAAAATAACAACTTTTCTGCAACGTAAATTTTTCCTTCAGAATTAGTTGCCACAGCACTTGTTACTTGTACATTTGCTCGGATAGTAGTTTTTGACTTGTAAATTGGTACAGCAACTTTTACATCTTCTAAAATTTCATCATTGCTGCAAGATGAAATAAAAAGTGTAATGAAAAGAACAAAAAAAGTTTTAAAAATACGCATAAAATGATTTTTAAGTACTGAAAACTAGAGTTTTAAGTGTTATCAAAGGTAAAACAATTTTTGAAATAAAGTTTTGAAATTTTAAAAATTTGAAAGGCCACTTAATATTGCTATTTTTGCAAACAAAATTGTGCACATGACTCTGAAAAAAGCGTCTATTTTGGCATTTGCCATATTGTTACTCGATCAAATTACCAAGTTATACATTAAAACCAATTTTACCTTACACGAAAGTGTACATGTGTTTGGTTTGGAATGGTTTCAAATATATTTTATTGAAAATGAAGGAATGGCTTGGGGAACCAAAATTCCTGGGGACTATGGCAAGTTAATTTTAACATTGTTTAGAATTGTTGCTGTTTTCGGAATTACTTATTGGTTATGGGATTCTTGCAGAAAAAAAGCCTCTAAATACTTAATTGTTGCGATTGCATTGATTTTAGCAGGTGCTTTTGGAAATATTATCGATTCTGTTTTTTACGGAGTTATTTTTGATCATAGCAATGGGCAGGTAGCATCTTTGTTTTCTGAACAGCCTTATGGCACATGGTTTCATGGGAAAGTGGTGGATATGATTTATTTTCCTTTGTTTGAAGGATATCTACCTGATTGGTTGCCAATTTGGGGAGGTAAGTTTTTCCGATTTTTTAATGCAGTTTTTAATATTGCCGATACCGCTATTTCTACCGGAGTGGGTATTTTGATTGTTTTTAACAAAAAAGCATTTCCTCCAAAAAAAGAGGAACTTATGGAAGATTAAAAAATGTGAAGACAATTTTGTCCTCACATTTTCAGTCTCTTAATGTTATAACAAATCCAATTGACGATACCTTTTTTGGATTAAGCTTGCGTATTTAGCCTTAAATTCATCACTAACGAAACTTTTTTGTAAAACAGCTTCTATTTCAGGCTTGCAATATAAAAACAATTCTAAAGTGCTATCTAACGTTTTTTTGTTGAGCCCACAATTTTCGTAAGCTGTAACAAAATCTTGGTACTTGATTTTTCTTTTTTTAGCATTTAAAGTCAAAGCCAATTCTTCTGTATCAGCCTCATTGACTAATGCAGTAGGAACCAAATCGTAGGCTGGACTAAAGGAAAAACCTTGTCCCTCTTTTTCTACTAAAGAAAAGTTTTTTAAATGCATATCGCTATTTCCTGTAAAGAAAGAAAATAATACCAGTTCGTAAAATGTGGTTACGTCTAACAAAGGATTAGAGGAGTATTTCAACAAAAGTTTTGCTACTTGTTCGTGGCTTCCTTTGTATTTATCCTCTGTCATTCGCTCACTTAATTGACACATATCCTCCATATGCAATTTCCCTTTTCGAGTTCTGTCTACTCTTTTGGTGATATAGCAAAGCGTTTTATCTTGCAACCTAATGAGGCTATGAGGCACCGTTGGTAAGCCACATACCTTTGCCATGTGCATGGTTACACTTTCTAATTCTGGCAATTCCGGATAATATACAGATGGTGGTTTTAAGATGTAATCACCATACAAACCTACGATGGTTAGTTTTTTAGTTAAGTTTTTGTTTTCTTTTCTAAACAAACTTAACGATACCTTTGCCTGTACACCAGTTACTGCCATTTGGCTTTGAATTATTTTGGTGGCCAATTCTTGTAAGTTTTCTAACCTATAGTTTAGTTGTGGAGTGTACAATTGTCCGTAAAACTTTTTATTGCAAGCTTGATGAACTTCTGTAATGCTATCAAAAAGTGGCTCATAACAATGCAAGCAACGTCTGCCAAAAAACGTGCTTGGTTCATTCACTTCGTTTACCTGAAGTGACAAATTTGTCAAATATTTCTTTTTATAATTCTTCATAGTTTACTACACTCACTGCTCCTATACAATCCTTGCAACAAGCTAATAATAGCCCCATTCGATCTCGATAATTTATTTTCCAGTTTTTTTCTGCCAAATTTAATAGCCAACCTTCTGGAATTAATCCATCAAAAAACGGGAACAATGTTTTGTTATGGTAAGCTTTTTCTGTTAATGGCAGTGTAACGCTAACTGGTTTTGCATTGGTGTTTTTTACATACAATGCATCATATTGAAAATGATATCCTTCTTCATTTTCTGAAATGATTCCACAAAATTGATCCTTCCAATATACTTTTCCACGTCTATTCATGGTGTAATAATTTTTCTCTATCCATGGCAACAGGTCCCAAAGTTTCTCCAAATAATCGCAAAACATCATTTACCTTGTCCATTCTCAATGTTGTTTTTCCTTGTTCTAAATCTCGTACAAAACGCAATCCCACCCCTGCTTTTCTAGCCAGTTCAGGCTGTGTTAAGTGGTTTTGCTTTCTTTTTAATTTGATATGTTTGCTTAATTCAGTTAGATTTTCTCGCATTTTTATACCTTTTAAAGTTCAAATTTACAATTTTTCCAAGAAATTATCTCACTAAAGGTATAATTTAACACTTTTCCGAACGTTTTATACCCTTTAAAGCGTAAAAAAATTCAAATTTATCTATATTATACTTATTAAGGTATAATATGAAAAATTTTAGAATGGGTTTGATTCAAATTTCCAAATGCCTTTTGGGCAAACATAAGTGTTTAAGGCAATGTCTGTTGGTGCGATATCTTCAATCACACCAATAGGTTCCCAAAACCCAATACCAATTTTGATGCAAGTTGGGGAACACTTGGCTAAAAAACGATCGTAGAATCCTTTTCCGTATCCAACTCGATGCCCTTGTTGGTCTACTGCTAAAAGAGGAACAAAAACCACCTCAATGGCTGACTCTTTTATTTGTTTTCCATTTTTTGGTTCTGAAATTCCCCAGTTATTTGGTTGAAAGATAGTTTCTTCGGTAAGTAAGTAATGCTCTAGGTCAATGGTTTCTGAAAGCATTTTCGGAACCACAATTTGTTTGTTTTTACCCATCAATAGGGTCATCAAAATTTCAGTATCTACTTCTTGCTTGCCTGGAATACTACAAAATACATGAAAAACATCTTTATCCCAAATAGGCATATGTAGCAAATGATTGGCTATTGCCAAGCTGAATTCTTCTATGTTTTTATCTGAAAGTTGACTCCTTTCCTGAAGATATTTTTTTCTGATAGCAGCTTTTAGCATCTTTAAAAGTAAAGCTGCAAGATACTATTTTTAGGATTGCATAAAAGCCAAACTTGCTTCTAAATCGGTTAAAAAATGCTCCAGGTGTTCTACTTCAACATGTTCCATCACCACAATTTTATACCATTGATTATCCGGACCATGTTCTTTAGGAACTAAGGTGTATTTTTCTGCGATAGAATCCGGAACAAACGATGCATGTAAGGTAACTATATTCATGTAAGGTTCTCTAAAATATACCACTCCCAAATCGTTTAAACGATTGCATAAAAAGTTGGTACGCATTTGTAAAATACTCACTTTTTCAAACCATCCGTGGGCACCATACGTATGTAAAATCATCCAAACAGCCACAGCATTGGCACCGCTTCTGCTGCCACAAAGTGTAAGATCCATCCCTTCTACATAAGCAGCTTCTTCAGTTAAAACATGGCTTATAAACCCTTTTCTGCATAAAAATATTCCGGTTCCGTAAGGTGCTTGTAACATTTTATGTGCATCTATTGTGATAGAGTCAACTAAAGGATGTTCAAAATTTAAGTTGCAATTTGCATTGCTAAACGGATACACAAATCCTCCATAAGCACCGTCAACATGATATTTTGTTTGTACTGCAAAATCTTTCATTACTTGATGGTAGGTTTCTATATCGTCTACCGAACCAAACATAGTAGTACCCATGTTGCAAACAACGATAAAATATTTTTTTCCGTTTGTAACTGCACTGCTTATTTCATTTTTTAAAAAGGATTCATTTACCTCTCTTTTATATTCATTTACATTTATTTTAATCCAATCTACCTGTAAAATATTGCTTGCTTTAGCAATAGAGTAATGTGTATCTTCTGACGATACAATTGCAATTTCATTTAATCTTGCACTGTAAACATCCATAAAATAGTTACGATACATCCAAATAGCTTGTACGTTGGCTTCTGTTCCACCGGGAGAAATGTAACCGTCATAACTTTCTGGTGCCGCTTTAAAAATATCTTCTGCAATAATTTGTAATACTTCTTGCTCAATTTTTTGGGTTCCCACAAAAGCTTTTTCAGAGGTACCAATAGTATGACATCCTATGTTGTTAGGGTTGGCAACATAGGTTTGTAAAGTAGGAGCATCTTTTAAAAAGGGAGCATCATAAAACACTCTCGGATCTAGCCTTGAAGCCGGATAACCTAAAGAGGCATCCTGACTAAAATTTACGTTTTCGTGCAAGGCAGTTGTTATTCTTTCTTTCCTTTGGTCTTCGGTTAATTTATACCAGTATTTCATTTTTTTATTTACATAAAAATTCAAGGTAAAATTACTTTCCATGTTTCACATAAAACATGACAAATGTTAGCTACCACAAATTCATTAAATTTGTGTAGATTTTTAAATATGAGCCAAACACCTCTCGAATTGCAAATCCAATCCCTTCCTGATAAGCCAGGGGTATATCAGTATTTTGATAAGGATGGTCAAATATTGTATGTTGGCAAAGCAAAAAATTTAAAAAAGAGAGTATCTTCTTATTTTACCAAAAGTCACGACAACTACAAAACAGCGGTACTGGTAAAAAAAATACATCAAATTCAGCATGTGGTAGTTGCAACCGAGTCAGATGCTTTGTTATTAGAAAATAATTTGATAAAAAAATGGCAACCACGTTACAATGTGTTGTTGAAAGACGACAAAAGCTACCCGTGGATATGCATTAAAAAAGAAGCTTTTCCGAGGGTATTTCACACCAGAAAAAGAATTCCGGATGGTTCGGAATATTTTGGGCCTTACACCAACATCAAAACAGTTTATACTATTTTAGACATGATTCGCGAGTTGTATCCGCTTCGCACTTGCACCTTAGATTTAAAAAAAAGCAGCATTGATTCGGGTAAATTCAAAGTCTGTTTAGAGTATCATATCGGAAACTGTAAAGGGCCATGCGAAGCTTACCAAAGCGAACAAGAGTACCAAGTATACATCCAAGAAATCAGAGAAATTTTAAAAGGAAACTTTAAAGAGTCTCTTAAAACGTTTAAAAACGAAATGCTGGCATGTGCCCAAAATTTAGATTTTGAACAAGCACAAAAAATCAAAGAGAAAATGGATATTTTGGAAAACTACCAAGCAAAATCAACGGTAGTAAATCCAAAAATCGGCCATGTGGAAGTATATTCTATATTATCAGAGCCCGGAAGTGCCTATGTGAATTTCTTACAATTAAGCAATGGAGCCATTGTTCGTTCACACACCATGGAAATCAAGAAAAAATTAGATGAGTCTGAACAAGAATTACTCGAATTAGCTATAGTAGAATTACGAAACAGGTTTGAACTAAAAGCCAAAGAAATCATCGTGCCATTTCCGGTGGCAGTTGCCCAAGGCATCAAAGTTACAGTGCCACAATTAGGAGATAAAAAGCAGATTTTAGATTTGTCTGTTCGCAACGTTCACTACTTTATGCTCGAAAAGTGGAAGCAACAACAAATTGTAGACCCCGACCAACACACCAACCGCATCATGGCACAAATGCAAAAAGATTTGCGTTTGCACGATGAACCTCGACATATCGAATGCTTTGACAACTCAAACATCCAAGGCACCAATCCGGTAGCAGCTTGTGTGGTGTTTAAAAATGGAAAGGCAAGCAAAAAAGATTACCGTCATTTTAATATCAAAACTGTCGAAGGCCCCAACGATTTTGCCTCTATGGAAGAAGTCGTTTACCGCAGATATTCCCGTTTAATCAACGAAAACCAACCATTGCCCCAACTTATTTTAATCGATGGTGGCAAAGGCCAACTTTCGGCAGCATTAAAAAGCTTAGAAGCCCTCAATCTTCGCGGAAAAATAGCCATCATTGGTATTGCCAAACGATTGGAGGAATTGTTTTTCCCAAACGACCCAATCCCGCTGTATCTCGACAAAAAATCAGAAACCTTAAAAATTTTACAACAACTTCGCAACGAAGCCCACCGATTTGGCATCACACACCATCGCGACAAACGAAGCAAATCTGCCTTGCAAAGTCCGTTAGACGAAATTCCGGGTATTGGAGAAAAAACCAAAATTACCTTATTGCAGCATTTCAAAAGTGCCAAAAAACTCAGTCAAGCCAGCTTAGATCAAATTTCTGCTGTAGTAGGTAGTGCCAAAGCCAAAAAAATTTACGAATTTTACCAAAGCCAAAACCATTAAATAAGTTTTTTTTGGAAGCAAAACGCTTGGGTACATTTTCATACCATGTTCCCGCTTTCCGCACTACATGGTAGTTTGCTCCAATCGGGGCTAGGGTTTGGTCGTCTTTTTG